>NZ_VFVN01000030.1:0-1144 GCF_006442185.1 Mesorhizobium sp. B2-4-1
CCGGGAGCATTTGCCAGGTTCTGCACCGCCAGCCGGACGGCAGCACTTGCCTGGTCGAGCTGGTCGAGGGCTTTCTGCAAGGTCTGGTCCATCACGCGGTCCCTTTCGGCTTGGGCGAGGGCGACTTTGGCGAGGGCGACTTGGGCGGCGGGGGCGACTTGGGCGGCGAGGGCTTGGATGCGGCAGCTTTCCTGGGCGCGGCTTTCTTGGGCGCCGAAGCATCAGCGACCATTGTGCTGGCCGGGATCGCCGGCGGTTCGATATATTGGCCCTTTGGCGGCTGCTGGTCGGCCTTGGCGAAGGCCGGATGGACGATCTTGCCGCCGTCGGTCAGCATGGTCGCCTTGACCAGGTCGTCATCGCGGTTGATGGCAAGCGTCTTCGTCGCCTTGTCGACCAGGGTCTCGAGGAAAGCAAAAAGGTTCCTGGCGTAGAGCAGCGAAGCGGAGGCCGCGACGCGGCCCGGCACGTTGAGATGGCCGACGATCTTGACGCCGTTGGCCGTCGTCACGACCTTGCCAGGCACAGCGCCCTCGACATTGCCGCCGCGCTCCACAGCAAGATCGACGATCACCGAACCAGGCTTCATCGAGGCGACCATGTCAGCCGACACCAGCCTCGGCGCCGGGCGGCCGGGGATCAGCGCCGTGGTGATGACGATGTCCTGCTTGGCGATGTGCTCGGCGGTCAGCGCCGCCTGCTTGGCCTGGTATTCCCTGGACATCTCCTTGGCGTAGCCGCCGGCGGTCTCGGCCGCCTTGAACTCTTCGTCCTCGACGGCGAGGAACTTTGCGCCAAGCGAGGCGACCTGTTCCTTGGCGGCGGGGCGCACATCGGTCGCGGTGACGACCGCGCCGAGCCGGCGCGCTGTGGCGATCGCCTGCAGGCCGGCAACGCCGACGCCCATGATGAACACCTTGGCGGCAGGAACAGTGCCGGCCGCCGTCATCATCATCGGCAGCGCCCGGTCATATTCGGCAGCGCCGTCGATCACCGCCTGGTAGCCGGCAAGGTTAGCCTGCGAGGACAAGACGTCCATCGACTGGGCGCGCGTGATGCGCGGCATGAATTCCATCGCAAAGGCCGTCAGCCCGGCCTTGGCCAGCGCCGCGACGGCGGCATCGTTGCCATACGGATCCATGAT
>NZ_VFVN01000031.1:0-1051 GCF_006442185.1 Mesorhizobium sp. B2-4-1
GCTAGAGCGTTTCATATCTTGACGGAAGCGTAGCCTGCGTTTTCGAAGTAGTTCCTGCATTCGGCTGCCTCGATTGTTTCGACGAGGTGGCCGATGTGGCGCCAAGTGTCCTCGATTGTACGTTTCTGAGCTTGGCGCATCCAGTGTTTGATCTTGGCGAAGGCCTGCTCGATCGGATTGAGGTCCGGGGAATAGGGCGGCAGGTACCAAAGCCTGGCGCCGGCAGCTTTGATCATCTGCCTGATGGCCGCCGACTTATGACTTCCCAGATTATCCATGACGACAATATCGCCGGGCTTCAGCACCGTGATGAGCTGCTGCTCGACATAGGCCCGGAAGCATTGGCCGTTGATCGGGCCGTCGAAGACGCAAGGCGCTGTGAGCCGATCCCAGCGCAGTGCGCCGAGGAAGGTCAGCGTGCGCCAGTGGCCGTGCGGAGCCAGGCCGCGCAGCCGCTTGCCCTTCGGCCCCCAACCGCGCAGCGGAGCCATGTTGGTCTTGATCCAGGTCTCATCGATGAAGACCAGGCACTGCGGATCGAGGCCGGTCTGCCAGGATCGCCATCGCTGACGCCTGCGGGCAATATCGGCGCGTGCCTGCTCAAGGGCGAACAGCGTTTTTTTTGAAGCTCAGGCCCTCGCGCCTCAAGAACAGCCACACCGTATTGTGCGAGACCTTGATCCCGCGCGCATCCAACTCGTCCTTCAGCCGATGCAGCGTCAGTTCAGAGGTCTGATTGATCCGCTCCACAATGAAAGCCCGATGGGGCTCCAGAACGCGCTTACGGTGTCCGCCCATCTTGCCCGGCGCCACCGAGCCGGTGGCACGGTAACGCTGCGACCACTTCACCACAGAGGAAACCGCAACGCCAAAGCGCGAGGCAACCGCACGGCAGGTCTCCCCGTCGACAACTGCCGCTACTGCACGCTCACGAAGATCATTTGAAAGCGCTCGCGTCATCAGATGCTGGCCTCCAATCCAGCCAGCATCTTGAATCACAAACATCCGGTTTTGGGAATCCTACGATTCTCCCAAAATAGGAAATGCTCTA
>NZ_VFVN01000004.1:0-551619 GCF_006442185.1 Mesorhizobium sp. B2-4-1
AAGCCAGCAGCACCAGGAATGCTGCCGGCCGAGAGGTCAACGTGCCAATTGAGGTGAGCACGCTCGTGATCGGGCGAGTTGCCATCATCAAGAACTTTCGACTGCAACGCAGGTTCCCGTTGTGCCAAGCTCTACAATGCATGCCGGCGGAGCGCCAAGCAGTGGTGGGAGCGCATGTTCCATTCCAAGCGGCGTTCGATCATCTTTTTTAGGAGCAGCCTGCGAGCATTCTCTATCTCACCATTTCGGCAGCAACGATCACCGTGGTTTGTGTTCCTCGATTGCGCGTTCGATAGCCTTTACGCGTCTCACCCAAGCGAAGGTCGGCAGTCTGGAAATCGTCTGATGGCCGCGCCACTGACAGTCTCCGAAGCCGACAGTTCCTCAACACGGGTTCGGGCGTCCAGCCGTGTGAAGATGCAATCGCTTCCAGTTCGGCGGCGGTTTGCGTCGTCGGCGCCCGCCAAACGGTGAGTACCCCGCAGCCGTGAGCGAGGCGGCCCATCAAATGACCGAAGATGTTGTCGCTCGACATCGCTGCATCGTACTTCAGCTGCCGAACCTCACGATTTGAGCTTCTATTGTGCAGCTTGCATCCGGAACCAAAGTCTGAGGAGCAAGTTTGGCCGTGATGCCGAAGTTTGGCATGGCCATTCAAGGAAGGAAAATCCGATGAAAGTACAATGTGGGACGACGGCAGCTGCCGCTGCTTTGGTCATGTTAAGCTTGCCGGCGCTGGCCCAGACGAGTGGGACACCGGAGCTTAAGCCGCCGCCGCAGCAGTCTGGATCCACACCACTGCCAGGCCCTAACAAACAGACAGAAGACCAGACGCGTGAGATGATGCGGCAGATGATGGACGAGATGTTACAGGACAAGCTGCAGGGAGATCGCGGCCCCGAAGAAAGGCTTCCGCATCGGCAAGATTGGCACCGGGACATAGGGCAAGGGCCGCACGATGGGGACAGGATAGCTCGAAAGCCTGATCGCATGGGGCCTCGCATGATGCACGCGGCCAGGATGAAAATAATGTTTGCGATAATGGACGCCGACGGCGATGGAGCACTTTCGCAGAGCGAGATCCAGGATGTGATCGGGAGGATATTTGACGTCGTCGACGAGAACGGCGATGGCAGGATTGACTTGGAGGAGATTGAATCCTTCTCACATAGTCGCGGAAGTGGAGAGATGCAGTAGCACTTCGAACTTAGGCGCTTTTTTGGACGCTATCCCTAGCACCGGTTGGTAGTATGCCCGGCTGGTCGATCGGACCTCCATACCGATGCGAGCATGCTCGTGCAGTGACCCGAAGCAGGCAAGCGTCTCTCAATTCGTGGAACGTGCCAGAGGCCGAAGTGCCTCGGCGCTTCCAGCAAGGTTTCATGAATTGGCTCAGTTCCGCACCCTGATGGGCGGCTGGTGCAGGCAAAGCACGTATTCAAATGCAGGACTGCACAAAACCCGGCGCAAGCCGAACATCCGCCTCACACACCCGACCTTGCGCGTCTCCGATGCCGCGGCGGCGCGGACTCGCCACGACTGATCAGATAATTCGCGACGATTCTCCTGTGGCAGCGCCACCAAAGCGTTTCCGAGCACATGATGGCGCACCGCTGCTGCCTGCCGACGGACAAACGAACCTTAACGGAGACTTTCATGGGCAAAAATCAGCATGTCGTACCTCGCGACGGTCAGTGGGCGGTGCTCGGCGCCGGCAATAACCGCGCCACTTCGCTTCATCCGACCCAAGCCGGTGCGGTCGCCTCGGCAAGAGACATCGCCATCAACCAGCACAGCGAGGTGGTGATCCATCGCCCCAACGGGCAGATCCGCGACTCGAACTCTTACGGCAACGATCCCTTCCCGCCGCGCGGTTAGCGGCTTCAACACAAGGATATCCTAAAATGCAGACCCAGGAGAACGAAAAGGGCAAGGACAAGACCGTCACCATCATTGTTGACGGCAGCCCCTACGAGGTCCCGAAGAAGGACACCATCACCTACGCCGAGGTGGTGACACTAGCTTATCCCGATTATCCGCAGCACCCGAGATCACCTACTCGGTAACTTACACCCGCGGCGACGGTCACAAGCCGGAAGGCATCCTGGCTCCGGGTGGCAGCGTGAAGGTCAAGGAAGGAATGGTCTTCAGTGTTAATCGAACTGGCCAGTCATAACGACGACATCCGCCGACTGCTTGAAAAGGGCTACGCCCTGAGGATCGACACATTGCACCTCGTGGTCCGGGACGTTCCGTACCTCGCTCTCGCCGGATTGCCGAAGGGCCTTACACTGCACGGTTTGAGGAAGTCACTCGGGGTTTATCTCGCCGAGGCGGAAGCATCCACCAGGCAGATGATGGACGTTCTCGGCCATGACGATATCGACCATGCCGAACTCTATTCCCGGGAAGCGTCGCAGGTGCGTTTGGCTGTGCAGGGCATGGACCGAGTCGTAAGGCTGGTAACGCGCAAACCATTGCTTGGCGAAACCTGTTGGCCAACCTCGTGGCGAGCCACCATTTAACGCACTATAAATAACGATAATGGTGGGCCCGGAGGGACTCGAACCCCCAACCAAGCGGTTATGAGCCGCCGGCTCTAACCATTGAGCTACAGGCCCCACGCGGGCTGGATTAATGTTTTTCGCATCGCGGCACAAGGCTTTCCGGGACCGCTGGTCACAATCGTCCAAATCAGCCCATAATCGCGCCATAAGGAGCCGCGTGCGCCCGCTGGGCGTGGATATGCTTACCCGAGGAGATTTCATGACCAGACCTCTTTTGCCCCTCGCACTCGCCGCCGCCATCGCCTTTCCGACGCTGGCCGCGGCCGCTGAGTCGCCGACACCGCCCCGTATCGTGGTTTCGGGCGAAGGGGCGGCGACCGTAGCGCCCGACCTGGCGGTCCTGACGCTCAGCGTCATGCGCGAAGCCAAGACGGCGCGCGCCGCACTGGATGCCAACAACGACGCCATGGCGGCCGTGATCGCCGCGATGAAGTCGGCCGGCATCAAGGACCGCGACCTCCAGACCGCGGGCATCCAGATCAATCCGCGCTATAACTACACAAACAAGCCCGACGGCGGCCAGGAGGCCGAATTGATTGCTTACCAGGTAACCAACACACTGTCGGTGCGCGTGCGCGACGTCGACAAGACCGGTGAGATCCTCGACAAGGCGGTGTCGCTGGGCGTCAACCAGGGCGGCGGCATCGTCTTCACCAACGACAATCCGGCTGCCACCGTCACCGAAGCGCGCAAAAAGGCGGTGGCCGATGCCATGGCCAAGGCCAAGACGCTGGCGGAAGCAGCCGGCGTCAGTATAGGCCGGGTGATCGAAATCACTGACCAGAACATCGCGCCGCCACCGATGCCGATCAACGCCAAGGCCTTCGACGCGGCCGTCGGTGCTGCTCCGGTGCAGGCCGGCGAGAACGCCTACAATGTCCAGGTCACCGTTACCTTCGAACTGAAATAAGCGTCTTCGATGGTCCATGGCCGAGCCCGACCCTGAACCGTCCGCCGTGGTGCATGAAAAACCCGCGGGATCGCTCCCGCGGGTTTTTTGAGCCGCATTCTTCCCGAAGGAAAGCGGCTCCACTACTCCAGACCGACCTTCGCAGAAGGTCGTGTCTCCAGACTGATCCTGAAAGGATCATGTCTCCAGACGGATCTTCGCAGAGGGTGGTGTCTGCGACTGATCCCGCAGAGGATCATGTCGCTACCAACCCTCGCAGAAGGTCGCGCCTTAAGAGGCTCAGCGGTTGATGATAGGGCAACCACGCTCGTTGGCGAACACGATGACGACGCGGTCGCCATACTGGCGGCCCATCACCTTGACCGTGCGGCGGCTGACGTCGACGATGCGGGCACGGTGCAGCCCCATGCGTTCGGCCTTGTTCAGGGCCCAGTCGGGCGAACAGCCGCGGCGCCAGTCGTCGCGGCGTTCATCACGGCGGTGGCGATAGCCGTCATCCCCGGCATAGACGCCGAAGCGCGGATCGTTGTTGTTGCCGAAGCCCAGGTAAAGGCTGTCGGCATGGGCGGGAACGGCCGCCAGCGTACCGAGGCCGACGAGGGCCGAAAGGGCTGCCGTTTTCACCGTGTTGAACATGGTCTTCTCTCCTTGTTGCGGGCTCTCGCCCGTCCTCTTGAAATCGATGATGGGAGAATGCACCCGCCTGTCTGAACTATTTACGAACCCGCCGTTCATCCGCGGTTCATGTGGCGGAAAAAGGAAGCTTCTGCCGGTTTTCCAACAATGTGCCCCAAACGTCTCGCATGGTTCCTGGTTCCTGCGCGCCCTTGCGGACACCGGCCTCAGGGCTCGTCATCCCGATGCGAGCTATGGCTCGTCATCCCGATGCGCGCTATGGCTCGTCATCCCGATGCGAGCTATGGCTCGTCATCGAGCATATAGTCGAAATAATCCTCCGGCTCGGCCAGGTCCGTCTCGCTGGCCTTGACCCGGCCGCGCATCGACATGCCGGCTTCATGCACCGTCTCGGCACTGCCCGACACCAGACGGTGCCACCAGTAGAGATCGCGCCCCTCCGCGACCAGCCGGTAGGCGCAGGTGCTGGGCAGCCAACTGATGGTGCGTACATTTTGCGGCGTCAGCCCGACGCAATCGGGAACGCGCGCCAGCCGGTTGTGATAGTCCGAACAGCGGCATGTCTGCGCGTCGAACAGGCGGCAGCCGACGCTGGTCCAGTAGATGTCGCCAGTATCCTCGTCCTCGAGCTTCGACAGGCAGCATTTGCCGCAGCCGTCGCAGAGCGATTCCCACTCGGCCGGGCTCATTGCTTCCAGCGTCTTTGTTTTCCAGAACGGCGTTTCCATCTCCGGCATGTGGCCCCAGCCGCCGCGAAGGTCAAGCAGGGCAAAGGCTGGAATGGGGCGGCACCCCCGTCGAAAGACATGAAGTTGCCTTCAAAAGGCCGGCCAATCGCCCCGTACGGTCCCTAACCATGAGCCGCCGGAACCAATTTCGTTAAAATCGGTTTCGGCAAGGATGGGACCCCACAAGGAGAATTTCGATGAAACGCCAACCACGGATTCTGGCAGGCACCGCACTCGGCCTGCTGATGGCATCCGCGCCGTTGGGCGCATCCCCGCTTCAGGGAAGTGCCGCGTTCGGCCCCATGCGAGACAGCGCAATGCCGCTGGTCCTGGCCCAGGACACCCAGACTGACGATGCACAGCAGAGCGATCAGGAACTGCTACGCAAGAAGAAGCGCGATCAGCAACAACAGCAGACCGAACAGGCACCCGCACAGCAGCCCGCGCCAGCCGCCGAGGAACAACAGCCACGCAGGAAGAAGCGCGATCAGCAGCAGGTCGAGCAGGCGCCCGCTGGTGAAGCCGCGCCCGCCGTCGAGGAACAACAACCGCGCAGGAAGAAGCGCGATCAGCAACAGCAGACCGAACAAGCCCCCGCGCAGCAGGCCGCACCAGCTGCCGAGGAACAACAGCCACGCAGGAAGAAGCGCGACCAGCAGCAGGTCGAGCAGGCGCCCGCCGGTGAAGCCGCGCCCGCTGTCGAGGAACAGCAGCCGCGCAGGAAGAAGCGCGACCAGCAGCAGCAGACCGAGCAGGCGCCAGCCGGTGAGGCAGCACCCGCCACCGAGGAACAGCAGCCGCGCAGGAAGAAGCGCGACCAACAACAGCAGACCGAACAGGCACCGGCGGGCCAAACGGAACCTGCCAACGACAACCAGCGCAAGAAGCGCAAACAGGAGCAGCAGGCCGAGCCCAGCGCCGTGCCGACACCGAAGGAAGCACCTGCCGCAGAAGCACCCAAGGCAGAACCGGCACCCTCAGGCGAGAGGCCGGCAGCCCAGGGCGAACAACCCCAAGACAAGAGGAAAAAGAACGCCAGACAACCGGCTAGCGAGCAGCCGGCCAATGGCGAACAGCAGCCGGCCAATGGCGAACAACAGCAAACCGGCAGGCAGCCTGCAACGGGCGAGCAGCCGGCCACGGGTGAACAGCCCAGTGCCGGCAAGGCCGCGCCTGTCCAGGGGCAAAACCCCGAGCAGGCCGAGACGTCCGCCGACAAGAACGCTGCCCCCATTCTCGACAGCCAGAAGGATGCCAGACGCCGCGGCCGCGGCGAGAACGGCCAGGCCAGCAGGAACCCCGCCAACCAGAATGGCGAGCAGCAAAACGGCGAGCAGCAGAATGGTGGGCAAAACGCCCGGCAGGGCGGTGCTCAGGGCCGCCAACCCGCGGTCGCTCCCGTCGACCAGGGTCCGCCCCCGACCGACGATAGAGCTGCTCAGCAGGAGATCAAACCGGAAAAAATCGTCCCGGTTACCGAGGAGAAGGGCAAACGCCTCGAGCGCGCACCGGACGAGAACATCCGCGACCGCCGCCGCCCGAAGGGTGTCGACGTGCTCAAGGAGATCGGCGATCGCGTCATCATTCAGCTCAACGATCAGACATACGTTCAGAGCAGTGACCGGCCGCGCCTGACCCGCGGCGCCAAGGATGTCTACTATGAGGATCTGTCGCAAGGCCGCACGCGCGAGACAGTCGAGCGCGACAACGGCGTGCAGATCGTCACCATCCGCAACCGCTACGGCGACATCATCCAGCGGTCGCGCATCATGCCCGACGGTCATGAGTATGTGTTGAGCTATGTCGACGAACGAAGCTACGACGACGATAACGATTGGCGCGATCCGGGCGACGACCTACCACCGATGCGGCTGACCATTCCGCGCCGGGACTACATCCTTGACTCCGAAGAGGTCGAAAGCCCGGACGACTACTACACCTTCCTCGAGCAACCGCCGGTGGAGAAGGTGCAGCGCCTCTATTCGATCAACGAGGTCAAGCGTTCCGCACGGGTGCGCGACATTGCCCGGCGCATCGATCTTGACACGCTGAACTTCGAATTCGGCTCTTCCTCGATCTCCGATGCCGAGGTGCAGAAGCTCGAGGGTGTCGCCACGGCCATGGAGAAGCTGTTGAAGAAAAACCCGGCCGAGACTTTCCTGATCGAAGGCCACACCGACGCTGTCGGCACACCGGAGGCGAACCTCGCTCTGTCGGACCGCCGCGCCGAAGCGGTGGCCGAAGCGCTGACCAACGCCTTCGGCATACCGCCTGAAAACCTGACCACGCAGGGCTATGGCGAGGAATATCTGAAGGTCGACACCTCAGGCCCCAACCGCGAGAACCGGCGTGTCGCCATCCGCCGCATCACCTCGCTGGTGGCGCCGGTGGCGAGCAACAACTGACCATGGTCGGGAAAGCTGGAAACCGGCTTTCGGAAAAGATCATGATCCATCAAATGTCTGCATTTCCAGACGCTTGAGCAGGCTTCTGGAATCGGATCGGTAAAAGGCCCATCCCGGCTAAACCGGGATGGGCGAGATCGCGGGCAACGGCCCCAAGTTCAACAAGAATTGTCCTGGCGTTAGATCCCGCTCATTGAATCGCGAGGTGGCCTACCCCAGATTCAGGATCGGGCGTTCCCTGCCCCGTCCCGACTCCAGCGGGACGCACTGAGCCCCGCCGGCCCTCTCCGGCGGGGCTTTTTGCTCAGAGCAACTCCAGGAAAATCTGAAACCGAGTTTCATCCGGAATTGCGCCTCGAGACAGCTTAGAAAGCCGTCCTGATCTTCGTGTCGGAATTGGCAAACACCTCGTCCGGGACAAAAAAGTCGCCGGCCAGCGGCCCGGCCGCACCCGGCGCATACACCGAAAAATCGCTGATCCCCTCGGCGCGCAGCACTTCCTCGTCGATGTAGAAATTGCCGGTCGCTTCGCGTGATGGCCGCATGAAGATGGCATGCGCGGCATCGGCCATGATTTCGGGCGAACGGCTCATCGCGGCCACCGTCGCGCCGCCCAGAAGATTGCGCACCGCCGCGGTATCGATGGTCGAGATCGGCCACAGCGAATTGACCGCGATGCCGTCCTTGGCGAACTCCGCGCTCATGCCCAGCGTGCACATGGACATGCCGAACTTGGCCATGGTGTAGGCGACATGGTTCTTGAACCACTTGGCCTTCATGTCGAGCGGCGGCGCCAGATTCAGGATATGAGGATTCCCGGCCAACTTCAGGTGCGGAATGCACATTTTGGAAACGAGAAACGTGCCGCGCGTGTTGATCTGGTGCATCAGGTCGTAACGCTTCATGTCGGTTTCCAGGGTCCCGGTGAGCTGGATGGCGCTGGCATTGTTGACACAGATATCGATGCCGCCGAATTTTTCGACCGTCTTCGACACCGCTTCGGCCACTTGCGCCTCCTCGCGAATGTCGCACAGGACCGGCAGCGCCTTGCCGCCGGCTTGCTCGATCTCTTCAGCGGCGGTGTAGATCGTGCCCGGCAGTTTCGGATGTGGCTCGGCGGTCTTGGCCGCGATCGTCACATTGGCGCCGTCGCGCGCGGCGCGCAAGGCGATCGCCAGCCCGATGCCGCGCGACCCGCCGGAGATGAACAGCGTCTTTCCCTTGAGCGACATTTTTCCTCCGCTTGCATTGTCCGGTGGCGCGATCCTTGCCTGTGGCGGTCCCGGATACAAGAGCTTGCGGCGGCAGGCCATGCTGACGCTGCGGAGGGTCCATTCGTTGGCGATGATCGTCAAATTCCGGCTGAGACGTCACCTCAGACCAACACCAGCCCCTGCCGCATGGCAATGGCGATGGCATCCGTTCGGTTGGCGGCGCCGAGCTTGATCAGGATCGCTGCGACGTGGAACTTCGCCGTATGCACGGAAATGTCGAGCCGCCGCGCGATTACCTTGTTGGGGGCGCCCTCGGCCAGCAGCGCCAGCACTTCCGCTTCTCGCGGCGACAGCGCCGGGCGGGCGGCATGCTCGTCGGGATGCTCCTCGTCGAAAAGGCCGTCGCCGCCAATATCGCCGCCGTGGAAATCATCGCGGCGGCCAGGAACGGATCCGCTGTCGCCAAAGACGCGGTAGCCGGCCGCCGCCAGCCTGGCGGCGGCCGCAATCAGCATTGCATCCGCCGCCGTCGGCAGCACGGCGAACACCTGCCCCTGCGGCCGTGCCAGGCCGGCCTGCGAAGACAACAGCACCCGCGCGGTCGCGGCGGGAACGGCGTCGCCCTTCCCTGTTCCCGCACCCGTGGGGCCGGCGGTCTCGTCGACGATGGCGACATCAACCGCTTCGCTGCTGCCCGGCGTCACCGGCAGCAGATCGTCGGTCGCGGCAAGCGACGCGGACAGCCGCTCGGCGCGCGCGGCATCACCGAGCGCGACCAGCACGACCAGCTGCCGCTCGCCGGTGCCGCTTTGCGTCATCTCGCCTGTCGCGATCGCGTCCATCAATCCTCTCAGCTGAGCGGCTTTTCGCCGACCGTCAGCGCCACGTCGCGCTGTTCTCCGCCGCGCACGACACCGAGCGTAACCGAAGCTCCGGCGCTGTCGGGCCCGAGCCTGCGGATCAGCTCGCGCGGGCCGCTCACCGCCTCGCCGTTCCAGGCGACGATGATGTCGCCGAGGGAAAGGCCGGCGGCCTTGGCCGGACCGTTGTCATCAAGGCTCATGACGATGGCGCCGCGGGCCTCGCCGTCGCGGATCGGATGCAAGCCGGCGCCGAGATAGCCGCGGGCGACATGGCCTTTTTCGCGCAGCGTCGCGACCGCCCGCTCGATCGTCTCGTAAGGCATGACCAGCGCGCGGCCGCGCGGCCCGAACAACAGCATGCCGATCAGCGCGCCCTTGGCATCGAGCACCGGGCCGCCCTCGAAACGGCCGCCGGCGCCCACCGCCAGGTTGATGCGCCGGTCGATGGTGCCGCCGCGCATTGAGCGCCAGGCCGGGCCGACTTCGCCGACCGAGCCTGAAACTGCCAACGCCGAACCCCGGCTGTTGCCGATGGCGACGGCAATGTTGCCGGGCCGCACCGCATCCGCCCTGGCCAACGGCTCGGCATTGGTAGCACCGGCCGGCTTGAGCAGGGCGACGCCGGTCGAGGGATCGCGGCCGACAAGATCGGCCTTCACCGTCTCGCCCGAAGCCAGCGTCAGCTCGATCTCCTCGCCGGCCTCGACGGCTTCCTCGGCGGCAACGAAGTAGCCGTCGCGCCAATGGAAAGCGCTCGCTGTGCGATGATTGTGGGTGGTGAAGCTCGCGGTCGCCGGTGCCGCCTTGGCTGCCAGATCGGCAATGGCTTCCGAAAAGGCACTTAGATTGAATTCGCTCATAACAGTCTCCTGGGTTCATCCATGCCCCAGATATCGCGCGGCAGCGCGCTTGGAGATACTCGCCTGACGGCTAGTCGGCCGGGCGACTGGCCATCTGGTCAGGTCGCGGCGGATGAAGCCGCTCCGCACATATAGTCATCGTTGCGCCTGAAAACATGGAGCCTGCCAATGGCCGTTGCTGCCGCCAAATTCCAATCCGACGCCGCGCTGCTCGACGCCTACTCGACGACGGTGGCCGATGCTGTCGACCGCATCGGCCCGGCCGTCTGCCGCATCGAGCGCATCGGTGGCCAGGGCGGGCATGGGTCGGGCTTCGTCATTGCGCATGATGGGCTCGTCGTCACCAACTTCCACGTCGTCGGCGATGCCAGAACGGTGCGCGTATCGATGCCCGACGGCGCCTCCAGCGAAGGCCGCGTGCTCGGCCGCGACGCCGACACCGACATCGCGCTGGTGCGCGCCGACGGCAGCTTTGCCGATGTCGCGCCGCTGGGCGATTCCAAGCGCCTGCGGCGCGGCCAGATCGCCATAGCCATCGGCAACCCGCTCGGCTTCGAATGGACCGTCACCTCGGGCGTCGTCTCGGCGCTCGGCCGCTCGATGCGCGCTTCCACCGGGCGGCTGATCGACGACGTCATCCAGACCGACGCCGCGCTCAACCCCGGCAATTCCGGCGGACCGTTGGTATCCTCGGCGGGCGAGGTGATCGGCGTCAACACCGCCATGATCCATGGTGCGCAAGGCATTGCCTTTGCCGTCGCCTCCAACACCGCCAATTTCGTCATTTCGGAGATCATCCGTTTCGGCCGCGTCCGTCGCGCCTTCATCGGGGTGTCGGCCGACACCGTCAACCTGCCCCGTCGCGCAGCCCTTCTGTCACAAGTATCGAGCAAGACCGCGGTTCGGCTGCGCGGCGTCGAGAAGGAGGGCCCTGCGGCCAAGGCCGGCCTCAGGGAAGGCGATATCGTCGCCGCGATAGACGGCCGACCGGTCACCGGCGTCGACGACCTGGTGCGTTTGCTCGACGCCGAGCGGATCGGCCGCGAGACGCGGTGCACGGTGGTGCGCCGCACCGGCGTCAGCCAGGTGACAGTGACGCCAGTGGCAAGGGCTGGTTGAGGGTTTCCACTCAGGCGCTCACTGCACCCTGCGCATACTGTGCCAGGAATTCCTCGCTTGGCGGGATCGGCTTGATGACATCGATCAGGACGCCGTTGGGATCCCTGGTGATGAAATGGCGCTGGCCAAAAGGCTCGTCGCGCAGGGACCGAAGGATGGGCAGGCCGGCGGCTGTGATCCGCTCATAGACCGCATCGGGATCACGGACTTCGAAGTTGATCAGCAGGCCCGAGCTCCGACCCCGTCCCTCTTCCGGGATCGTCTCATGGTCGCCTTGCACGATACCGAGATTGACGCGCTTGCTCTCCACCGATTGCAGATGCACGTACCAGTCGCTCGTAAACAGCGGCCGGAAGGCGAAATGTTCGACATAGAACGCCGCTGTGCCGGCAACGTCCCCGGTCATCAGCACCGGATAATAGCTGGTCGTCTTCATCTTTCCTTCTCCCGTCAAGCAACATACAGTCTGCATGTAAATTGAATTAACATACAGGCTGCATGTATGCAACAGAGATCAGCGCGCCGTTCGAACCGTGACCGCACCGAGGCGACACGCGCCGATCTGATCGCCGCGGCGCGAAAACTGTTCATCGAAAAATCCTACGCCGAGACCGGCACACCAGAGATCGTCGCCGCGGCCGGCGTGACGCGCGGCGCGCTCTACCACCACTTCTCCGACAAGCAGGCGCTGTTCGGCGCCGTCGTCGAGCAGGAGGCTCAGGCGGTGGCGCGGGAGATCGAGGGCGCAGCGCCGCCTTCGCTCAATGCCCGCGACGCGCTCATTGCCGGCTCCGACGCCTATCTTGCCGCCATGCGCGCGCCCGGCCGCACGCGGCTCCTGCTGCTCGACGGCCCGGCCGTGCTCGGCCGCGCCGAAATGGACGCCATCGACAACCGCCATGGCAATCGCTCGCTGCGCGAAGGGCTGGTCGCGGCGATGCGGGCGCGGACCATAAAGAAGCTTCCGGCCGAAGCGACGACCGCCCTGCTCGCCGCCGCCTTCGACCGCGCGGCACTTGCCATTGAGGCGGGCGGTTCGGCCGAAGACTACCGCACCGTTCTCACGGCACTGATCGATGGGTTGTCCCGCGCGTGATCCGAGGCTTCCCGCCGATGAGATCCAGGGCAAAGGTTGGAATCAAATCTGTGCGCTGGAAATTTCCGGCTCTTCGTCGGGCGCCTCGCCCGGCTCGAACTCGTTGAAGCAGCCAAGTTGGCGCTTGAACTGGTCGATCAGCCAGGCCGCCGCCGGCTTCGGGCTGCGGTCGGCGCGGTGCATGGCATAAAGCGGCGAACGCACCTCCCTGAAAGGCTCGAGGTCGAGTTCCACGAGACGGCCGGTAGCCAGATCGTCAGCGATCAGCCAACGCGGCAGCCCGCCCCAGCCCAGCCCCTCACGCATCAACATATGTTTGGTGCGCAGGTCCGTCAGTCGCCAGGTTCGGTAGGCGAAGACGCCAAAATCGCGCCCCTTGGTACGCTCGGACTGGTCGGTGACGACGAGTTGTGTGTGTTCGCGCGCGTCCTCGATCGCGACCGGTTTGGGCAGCAGCGCCAGCGGGTGGGTGGGCGCGGCCGCCAGCACTATCGACATGAAGCCTATGCCCACCAGGTGGACGTCGACATCGCCCAGCAGGCCGCCAATGCCGAGATCGGCCTGGCCACCGACAACATGGTCGGGGATTACGCCGAGTGTGCCGATGTGCAGGCGCAGCATCACGGTCGGAAATTGCGCCTCGAACGCCTTGAGCACCCGCACCAGCACTGGCGAAGGCAGCGCCGCATCCACCGACAGCGCGACTTCCGCCTCCAGCCCCCGATGGTGACCATCGACGCGCGAGCGTATGCGGTGCAGCACGCTGATCATCCGCCGCGCGTCTTCCAGCATCGCCCGACCGATCTCGGTCAGCTGCGGCTCTCGCGTGCCCTCGCGCTCGAACAGCTTCAGCCCGAGTTGCGCCTCGAGATTGGCGATGCCGTAGCTGATGACGGATTGCGCCCGGTTGAGCTTGCGGCCGGCGGCGGAAAAACTGCCGGTGTCGGCAACGGCCACGAGGATCTGAAGCTGGTCGAGTGTCGGGTTGGGTTGCATTATTGTATCTAATTAATGGATGGATCGTATAGAAAATATACCAGTTTATCTGATGGATCGAAAGCCCATATGTAGCGGGACAATCCAATTCCACTGGAGAGACCCACCATGTCCATTCTTCTCGTCACGTCGAGCCCGCGCGGCGCGGCCTCGCACTCGACCCGTATCGCCACCGAATTCGCTCAGAAGCTGCTCGCCGCCGACCCGTCGAACACGCTTGTCGTGCGCGACCTCGTCGCCAACCCGCTGCCGCATATCGATACCGACTATGCGACCGGCATATACACCCCTGCCGAAGCCCGCACGCCGCGTCAGGCCGAAGTGGTCGGGGTCTCGGATGCCGTGCTCGACGAACTGTTTGCCGCCGACACGGTGATCCTGGCCACCGGCTTCATCAACTTCAACATCTCCTCGACGCTGAAGTCCTGGGTCGACCATGTCGCCCGATCCGGCAAAACCTTTGCTTACGGCGAAAATGGCCCCAAAGGCCTCGTCACCGGCAAGAAGGTCTATATCGTGCTGGCATCCGGCGGCATCTACTCGGAAGGCGCGGCTGTGCAGTTCGATCACGCCGTTCCTTATTTGCGCTCGGTGCTCGGCTTCATCGGCATGACCGACGTCGACGTCATCCGCATCGAAGGCGTCGCCAAGGGTCCTGACGCAGTCAGCGAAGCGCTCGCCAAGGCAACCGCCAAGGTCGACGCCGTGGTGGCTGCCAGCCGGGATGTCGCGGCAGCCGCGTAAAAGCTCTGATTGCCAACCAGATCGAAGGCAGGCGCCCGCGCCTGCCTTTTTTGGCCTATCCAATGATGTGCCGCAGCAGTCCCGCCGAAGCGACCCCGATCAGCACGGTCGGCAGCATCGAAAATCGCGTGGCGGCAATCAGCGTGACGGCCAGAGCCAGAAGATCGGCCGGGTTTTTCGAGACGAAGGCAGGCGCGATCACCGAGATCAGCACGCAGCCGGGCGCCGCCTCCATCACGGCCGTTGCCCGCGCGCTGAGCACCCGATTGCGCAGCACGACATAGCCGCCGACGCGGCTGAGGTACGTGACACCGGCCATCAGCACGATGGTGAGAAGCGTCTGCGCGTCGATCATGCCTCATCCCTCCACAACAGCCAGGCCGAGACCAGCCCCGCCAGCGCGCCCGCCGCTACATACCAGGCGCCGGGAACGAAAAGGTAGGTCAGCGCCGCGATGATCAGACTGACCAGCCACGGCCGCGCAGCGGCAACATCCTTCCACATGCCGCGCAGCAGTACCAGGAAGACGGCCGCGAACGCCATGTCGAAGCCGTAGGTCTCGGCGTCGCCCAGCACCGGGCCGAGCAAGGCGCCAATTATGGTGAAGGCCACCCAGGTCAGGTACATCGCCAGTGCCGCGCCCATATAGTAGCGCCGGCTGAAGGCCGGCGCGACGCCGTCGGCGGCGCGCCGTTTGGCGTCGGCCAGGCCGAGCGCCCAGCTTTCGTCGCACATGAAGAACAGCGCGGAAAACGCCTTGCGCCGCGGCAGGTCGCGCAGGAACGGCGCCAGTGCCGCCCCCATCAGGAGATGGCGGCTGTTGACCAGGAAGGTGATGGCGACGATGAGCAGGACATGCGGCGGCGACGTCCACAGCTGGATCGCCGCGAATTCCGAGCCGCCAGCGAAGTTCAGTCCCGTCAGCAGCGACAGTTCTGCGGTGCTGAGCCCTCTCTGTGTGGCCTGTGCACCAAGCACCAGCGCATAAGGGATGGTGCCGAACAGCACGGGCGCGCAGGAGGCCACGCCCCGCCGGAACTCGGAGTTCAATCCGCCGCCCGCCGCCGATCTCGCAATGCTCATGATCTTCCTCCGGCCGCGCCGCGCGGCCGCCTCTGCCGGTTCCGTTGGATGTCGCTGATGTCAGGGCGACCATAGCCGCCAGGCCTCGCAATTTGGTTGCGAAGATTGTTGTCTTTCATCAAATTTTGGCATCTTGTACCATTAATCACCAGAGAAACGGAATTTAGAGCCATGAAACTTGACGAGATCGACAGGCGCATCCTGCGGGCGCTGCAGCGCGATGGGCGCATGGCCAACAATGAGCTGGCCGCTGAAGTCGGCCTGTCGCCGTCCCCGTGCCTGCGCCGCGTCAAGCTCCTGGAGGAGGCCGGCGTCATCGACCGCTACGTCGCAGTGCTCAATCCGGCCCGCATCGGCAAGGGCCTGACCTTCTTCACCCGCATCTGGCTGAAAGCGCAGGACGAAGACACGATCGAGCATTTCGCCACCGAAGTGGCCAAGCTGCCGCAGGTGATGGAATGTTATCTGATGCTCGGCGACTGCGACGCCATGGTGCGCGTGGTGGCGGCCGGCATCGACGACTACCGCCGCTTCCAGTCGGAACATCTCAGCCGCATCAAGGGCGTGCAGAACGTCAAGACCGACGTTCCCAGCCAGACCATCAAATACACATCGGAACTGCCGATCTAGGCGCCGGGAAATGGCCTCATCTCAGACTGGATAAAAAATGCAACCGGATTGTAGGATTGGTGCCGGCGCCGGCGTCCTTCGGACGCAAGCGGCAGGCCAAGTCAGGCCGTGCCGCACAACAAATGCCTTACGGCATGGGAGAAAACCATGAACCTTTCCTATCGTTGGGTCATTGTCGCGGCCGGCGCGCTGATGTCCTGTGTCGCCATCGGCACGATGTTTTCGCTGGCGATCTTCCTCGAGCCGATGGCGCTCGATACCGGTTGGTCACGCGCCGGCATATCGAGCGCGATGACGCTCAATTTCCTGGTCATGGGCCTTGGCGGCTTCGCCTGGGGCGCGCTGTCGGACCGCTTCGGCGCCCGCATCGTCGTCACGGTCGGCGCGGTGCTCCTCGGCCTGGCGTTGGTGCTGGCCAGCCGTGCGGGCTCGCTTGTCACCTTCCAGATCACCTTTGGCGTGCTCGTCGGGCTCGCGGCCAGCGCCTTCTTCGCACCGATGATCGCGCTTACAACAGGCTGGTTCGACACCAATCGCGGCCTTGCCGTGTCGCTGGTCTCGGCCGGCATGGGCGTCGCGCCGATGACGATCTCGCCCTTCGCCCGCTGGCTGATCTCGGCCTATGAATGGCGCACCGCCATGTTCGACATCGGCATCATGGCTTGGGTGCTGCTCCTGCCGGCGGTGCTTCTGGTGCGCCAGCCACCGAAGCCTGTCGTGACCGACACTGGCTCCTCGCCGGTTGCCGAGGGCGCCGGCCTGAGCGTCGGCCAAGCGCTGCGCTCGCCGCAATTCATCGTGCTGGGGCTGACCTTCTTCGCCTGTTGCGCGGCGCATTCGGGGCCGATTTTCCACATGGTCAGCTATGCCATGCTGTGCGGCGTGGCACCCATGGCCGCCGTCTCGATCTACAGCGTCGAGGGCCTTGCCGGGCTTGGCGGGCGTCTGCTCTATGGCGTGCTCGCCGACAGGCTTGGCGTCAAGCCGGTGCTGATCGCCGGCTTGTTGATCCAGGCCGTGGTGATCGCCGCCTATCTCTCGATCAGTCAGCTCGGCCAGTTCTACATGCTGGCCGTCGTCTTCGGCGCCACCTATGGCGGCGTCATGCCCCTCTACGCAGTGCTGGCGCGCGAATATTTCGGCCAGCGCATCCTGGGCACCGTGTTCGGCGCCGCCACCATGCTGTCCAGCCTCGGCATGGCGCTCGGCCCGCTCGCCGGCGGCATGGTGTTCGACGCCTACGCCAACTACCATTGGCTGTTCATCGGTTCGGCCCTCATCGGGCTGGGTGCGGCGGGCATCGCCATCGCCTTCCCGCCACTGCCGCGCAGAGCGTTGCAGCCGGCATAGCGGAGCAAACGAAAGGGCCGGCCCATATCTGGACCGGCCCTCGGATCTCTGGAATTCTTGAGCCGTTCGTCGGCGGTCTACCCGAACATCCGCTCGCCCTGCTCGTCGACGAGCTGGATGCCCTTCTTGATCGAGATGTCGACGGCGTCGTCCAACCCGGCGAAGCGATCGGCGCGGATGAATCTGTGTTCCTTCAGGACGCCGTCGACGTCCTTGGAGACGACGCCGCAGGTCTGGTACTGGCCATCGGCCTTGTAGGGCGTGGCGCTGATCGTGAAACCCTTGTGCTCCACCTGCTTGGCCGGTGCGGCGCTCTTTGGCTCGGCCGCTTCATCACCGCCACCGCCGAAAAGACGCTTCAGAAAAGACATCGGGCTTCCTCCAACAGCATTCATCCCGCACCACATAATGTGGCGCAGGATGAATTTCACTATCGCTCCTTGCTTGAACGGGCAAGGGCCGTGCCGGTTGGACCGAAGCCGGCTATTTGCGCGACAGCGCTTCGAGCGCGGCGGCGGCGTCTTCGAGGATGCTCATCGCCGCGGCCTGCTTGTCCGCCGGCGCATCGACGATGTCGCTCAGCGCGGCGCGCAGCCGGTGGCGCAGCGCACGGAATTCGTCGCGCTTTTCCGAACGGCCGCCTCGGCCGCCGCGCCGGTCCTCGCTATCGTCATTCCAGCCGAACCAGTCGCGCGCCTTGGCCATCTTGCGGCCGAAGCGCTCGAGATGGTCTAGCACGCCCTCGATCATCTCACGGTTGTCGGCAAGATGCGCCTGCCCGGCCTCGGTGATGGAAAACACCTTCTTGTTGCCTTCGCTCGAGGACACGGCATAGCCTGCCTCTTCCAGGAAGGTCAGCGTCGGGTAGACCACGCCCGGGCTCGGGCTGTAGATGCCGCTGGTGCGCTCCTCCAAGGCCTTGATGATGTCATAACCATGGCGTGGCGCCTCGGCCAGCAGCGACAGCGTGATCAGCTTGAGGTCTCCGTCGGCCAGCATGCGCCCGGCGCGGAACATGTCGCCCGGGCCGCCGCGTCCGCCGCCCCTGCCATGGCCGAACGGGCCAAAGCCGCCGCCCCCGCCTCTGCCGCCAAATTTGCCGGCCATGTGCATGAAGACGCGCTCGGCGCGATCGCCAAAATGATTGTGTCCGTGCATTGATTGCTCCTTGAGTTATATCTTACGACATATCTTAGCTAGGCACACGCCAGCGTGGAGTCAAGATATATCTTACGATGTATCGGGCCGGAAGCGAACAGCATCTGTCGGACGCCGACCCGTCGGTCGCGCGCGAACATGCGTTCATCATGATTGGAGTAGCCGGCGCTACCAGCGGCCGTTGCGCCGGTTCCAGGCATAGAGCAGGTCGGCGAAGCGGTCGTAGCCGAAGCGAGCGAGCGGTAGCGTAAGGGCGTTGCCGAGCAGCTTTGCCAGCCAGCCCTCGCCCGGCGTCAGCGCCCACACGGCGATGGCGACATCGGCGCCGACCAGCAGCCTGCCCTGAGCATCGGTCGCGTGCAGCCGGCGGCGGATGTCTTCCAGCGAAGCGCCAAATCCGGCCAAGGCTTCCGGTTCATGATTGATGTCGCGAAATTCGATCCGCCCGGCCTTGATCGCCTCGATCAGCCGCCGCTTCTGCCTGGCAATTCCGGCATCACAGACCGGGCAGCGCGTGTTGTACCAGACGGTCAGCAAGGGCCTGGTTCTGCTGTCGATCACTTCAGGCCCATCACCGTCTTCGGCCCGACGCATTTGTTGTCGCGAAACAGCTCCCACTCTTCGCACAGCCGCCGATTGGGCAAGCGGCAAAATCCATATTCATTGCCAGCCTTGTCCTTCTTGATCACCAGGCGCCCGCCGATCTCTCCGCAATGGACCGATGCGGGATTGGACATGCCGACCGGTTTTTGCGGGGCAGTGTGGGCATCGATCGGCATCGACGACCACGCGGCAAGGCTGATAGCCAATATCGAAACTTTCTTCATCGCGATCTCCGCTGGCTGCACTCTATCACGATGGAGCGCACCGTCTTGCCGCAAGGCGCCGTCGAGCCGGCACCTGCTCATCGGCTCCGGAACGTCCCGATTTGCATCATCCAAGCGACGAGATGATCTCGCGGTAAGCAAGCTCCGGGAAAGCCTTCAGGGTCCGTGACTTGACGTTGCCGCCCGCGGCCAGCATCAGCGCGAAACGCGCCAGCACCGCATCGTCGGGCGCTTCGACCACCGCCACCATGTCGAATTCGCCCATGGTCAGGTAGAACGACTTGAACGATCCCCCCATCTCGCCCAGCTGCGTCTTGGCGGCATCGAGGCGCTTGGGGGATTCGCGCACGTTCTTCGCGCCCTGCTCGGTCCAGTTCATCAGCATGATGTAAGTCGTCATGGCACGCCTCCTCCGGGGCCACGGAGCACGGTGCTCAGGCCATGGCGATGTCGACACGGCCTCGACCGGGGCGGGCTTCCCGGGCTGTCGCCCAGAAAAATGCATCCGACACGAAATTATCCTCCCTAAGGGCGCGTGCCGCAATGGCGAGCGCCAAAGAAAAAGGGCGCCACGATGGGCGCCCTTGATCTCTTCACAATCGGTAGGCCTCAGCTATCCAGGAAGCTTCTAAGCTTGCGCGAGCGGCTCGGGTGCTTGAGCTTGCGCAACGCCTTGGCTTCGATCTGGCGGATACGCTCGCGGGTGACCGAGAACTGCTGGCCGACTTCCTCGAGCGTATGGTCGGTGTTCATGCCGATGCCGAAGCGCATGCGCAGCACACGCTCCTCGCGCGGCGTCAGCGAGGCGAGCACGCGCGTGGTGGTCTCGCGCAGATTGGCCTGGATCGCCGCGTCGATCGGCAGGATCGCCATCTTGTCCTCGATGAAGTCGCCCAGATGCGAATCCTCCTCGTCGCCGACCGGCGTTTCGAGCGAGATCGGCTCCTTGGCGATCTTCAGCACCTTGCGCACTTTTTCGAGCGGCATTGCGAGCTTCTCGGCCAGTTCCTCCGGCGTCGGCTCGCGGCCGATCTCGTGCAGCATCTGGCGCGAGGTGCGCACGATCTTGTTGATCGTCTCGATCATGTGCACCGGAATGCGGATGGTGCGCGCCTGGTCGGCGATCGAACGCGTGATCGCCTGCCTGATCCACCATGTCGCGTAGGTCGAGAACTTGTAGCCGCGGCGATACTCGAATTTGTCGACGGCCTTCATAAGGCCGATATTGCCTTCCTGGATCAGGTCAAGGAACTGCAGGCCGCGATTGGTGTATTTCTTGGCGATGGAGATTACGAGGCGCAGATTGGCCTCGACCATTTCCTTCTTGGCGATAGCCGCTTCGCGCTCGCCCTTCTGCACCTGGTTGACGATCTTGCGGAATTCCAGGATCGAGATGGCCGTTTCCGTGGCCAGATTCTGGATCTCGGCGCGCAGGTCCCTGATCGCGTCCTTCTCGTTCTTGGTGAACTCCTTCCAGCCGCGCGAGGTCAGATTGGCAATTGAGCGCGTCCAGTTCGGGTCGAGCTCGGAGCCCTGATATTCCTTCAGGAACTCCTCGCGGCGCACGCCATAGCTTTCGGCGAGACGCAGAAGCTTGCCCTCGTTCTGCACCAGGCGCTTGTTGATGTCGTAGAGCTGCTCGACGAGCGCCTCGATGCGCGCCGTGTTGAGCGACAGCGACTTCACCGCCTTGATGAGCTGATCCTTCAGCTCCTTCAAGCGGCGGTCCTGACTGGGCGACAGCGTGCCGGCCGCGGCCAGCCGGTTCTCGACCTGCTGATCCTGCAGCTTGCGCAGCTTCTTGTAGGTGTCGGCGATGACGTCGAGCGTTTCCATGACCTGCGGGCGCAGCTCGGCTTCCATTGCCGCCAGCGACAGGCTGGCCTCGTCCTCGTCCTCCTCGTCGTCATCTCCGATGCCGCGCGTGTCGGCGCCGACATTGGTGATGTCGTCTTCATCGTCGCGTCCGCGGCGCGGCTTTTCCTCGACCTTGGGCGCTTCCTCGACGCGCTCCACCACCGGCGCCTGCTTGGCCTCGGGGCCGGCATAGGTGGCTTCGAGGTCGATGATCTCACGCAGCAGGATCTTGGATTCGTTGAGCTCGTCGCGCCAGATGATGATGGCCTGGAAGGTCAGCGGGCTTTCGCACAGGCCCGCGATCATCGTCTCGCGGCCGGCCTCGATGCGCTTGGCGATGGCGATTTCGCCCTCGCGCGACAACAACTCGACCGAACCCATTTCGCGCAGGTACATGCGCACCGGATCGTCGGTGCGGTCGGTCGGCTCTTTCTTCGTGGTTGTGGCGGCGACGGCGGTGCCGGTCTGCTCGGCCAGCTCGTTGGCGTCTTCCTCGGCATCCGCCGCGGTGTCGCCGGCCTCGGCCTCTTCGCCCTGCTCGTCGTCCTCGACGACGTTGATGCCCATGTCGGACAGCATCGCCATCGTGTCCTCGATCTGCTCGGAGGTCACTTCCTCGGAGGGCAGCACCGAATTCAGCTCGTCCATGGTGACATAGCCGCGCTTCTTGGCGGCCTTGATCATCTTCTTGACAGCATCATCGGAAAGGTCGAGCAGAGGGCCATCGGTGGCGCCTTCGCGTTCGGTCTCGACCTCTTCCTTTTCCTTTGTCGCCATAGTCTTTATCTTCTCCTAGCGGCCCGACATCGAGGCCGCGCAAGCTGTCGGACCGGTCAAATCGGCTGGGCTCGCTTTTGCAACGCGCTTCACCGGGCCAATAACTGCATCATCTCTTTGTTGGTGCCCTGTCGTCGCCCAAAACCGGTTTCCATTTTTGGGCGACATGCATTAAGTCCAGATTAACCCTGATATCTGTGGCAGGCTGGCTGCCTGTCCAGTGACCAAGACCTCACATCGCTGCTTTTCCCGTCGACGCGGGTGCGGGTTAACGTTTCGAATCGTCCTGATTCCGCCATTCTGCCGGAAGGTCAAGCGCCTCTCGCATGATTCGCATGAAAAAAGCGAATCAATTACCCGACTTAGCGCGGTCCGGCTCTAGAAGATCCATGACAACGCCGTCATTCCTGCACTTGCTGGCATGAGCCCGTCCCAACCCTCGGGCCGAAATGAGCTCCGCCTTTCTTCTGCTGGAGTATGATCGTTCCCGAAAACCGGGTCCCGCTTTTCGGAACCATGCTTCAGGCCCGACCAGCCCTGCCCGACGAAACACCGAAACCTTCGATCAGCGCTTCCGTCGCTTGAACATCCCGAAATTGCGCTTGAATTTCGATCAGATGGCGGAAATTCTCGTCCGAAGGATCCGCATCCATCGCCGCTTCCGCCTGTTTCAGCTCCTTATGTAAGGTGCGCGCGCTACGCTGCAAGTGCAGCGCCTGGTTCAGAGCGTCGCGGGCATCCTCGAGCGCTGCCGTCTCCAGCGCCGGCCACTGCCGCGCCCGCCTGATCAGGCCGACGGCACGCTCCCAGATCTCGGCGCAGCCGGCGCGCTCGATCGTCGCCACCACGGCGTGGCGGTCATTGGCCATGTCATGTGCCATCGCGTCGAGGATGGCACCGTGCAGCCGCCTCAGCTCGGGGTTGGCGAGATCAAGGAACTCGACATGGGCGAAATTCTCGTCGATCAGCGCCGGGTGGTTGACCAGTGCCACGATGATCGTCGCTTCGCGCACCGACATTCCTTCGTTGCCGCGCTTGACCAGTGCCGACTGGCCGAGACTTTCCGTGATGGCGATGCGACCACCGCCGGCTTTAGCGAATTGTCCGCCGGGAGCGGGCGCCTTGCCCTGCCCCGGTTTCCAGTCCGGACGACCTTGCCGCGTTGCGCGCTGAGAACCGAAGAAGCTCAGCACGCGCTCGCGCATCTCCTGCTGGTAGTGATATCGCAGGCTTTCATCACGGATGCGGCTGGTCAGTTCGCGCAGCCGCTTCTCCAGTTCGGCCCGCCGCTCCGGCGTGTCGAAGACGCCGCCCGCCGTCTCGCGCATCCATAACAGATCGGCAAGAGGACGCGCTTCCGCCAGCACGGCGCGGAAGGCATCCGGCCCCTCCGCCTTGACCAGGTCGTCGGGATCCTTGCCTTCCGGCAGCAGCGCGAAACGCGCCGTGCGCCCGGCTTGGACTACGGGCAGCACCATGTCGGCGGCCCGCCATGCGGCCTTCAGCCCGGCCTTGTCGCCGTCGAAGCACAGCACCGGCTCGGCGGCCATACGCCACAACAGTTCGAGCTGGTTTTCGGTAAGCGCCGTGCCGAGTGGCGCGACGACATTCTCGAAGCCGGCCTGCGCCAATGCGATGACATCCATATAGCCTTCGACGGCGATGACCGTGCCGCCCTTGGCCAGCGCTTTTCGCGCGCGGGCGAAATTGTAGAGCACGTTGCCCTTGTGGAAGAGCTCGGTATCGGGCGAGTTCATGTATTTGGCGAGCGCATCCGGCGCCAGCGCTCGCCCACCGAAAGCGATGATCTTGCCACGCGAATCCGGAATCGGGAACATGATGCGGTCGCGGAACCAGTCATAGGAGACCGGAATGTCGTCGCCATGGCGCACCAGCCCACAGGCCTCGATATCAGCCTTCGGCACGCCCTTTGCGGCCAGATGCTCCTTCAGCGCATTGCGGCTGTCGGGCGCATAGCCCAGCCGGAAAGCATGCTGCGTCGCGGGCGTCAGTCCGCGGTCGCGCAGATACGCACGGGCCTTGGCGCCCTCCGCGCCCTGTAGCCGCTCCTGGAAAAAGGCAGTCGCCATTTCCATGACGTCGGTAAGGCTGGCGCGTTCCTTCTCGCGCCGCTCCTCCTGCATGTCGCGAACCGGCATCGGCACGCCGGCCATGTCTGCGATCTTCTCGACCGCCTCGGGAAAGCTCAGTCCGTCAAGTTCGGTCAGGAACTTGAAGTGATCGCCCGAGACCGAGCAGCCGAAACAATGATAGCGGCCCTTCTTGTCCTCGCAATGGAAGGACGGGCTCTTCTCGCCATGAAACGGGCAGCAGGCCCAATAGTCGCCGCGCGACGCATTGGTCTTCTTGCGATCCCAGGCGACGCGCTGGCCGATGACCTGCGAAATCGGCACGCGGTCGCGTATCTCGTCGAGGAAGGCGGGCGGAAAGCGCATCGGGGAACTCGTTTATCCCCCATATAATCATGCCCGCGAAGTCCGGCGACCCCTAATGCTGACGATGCCCGGTTTCCACAGGGCAAAAGGAAAGGCGGCCGTTGCGGGCCGCCCTTCCTCCAGTCTGGCACTATCGGGACTTTACTGCGCGGCGATGGCGCCAAAGATGATGCCGGAGAGGGCGCCGACCAGCACATAGTCGTTGCCGACGCGGATCCATTCCTGGCCACGGCCAGGACGATGCAGGCCGTAGCGACCATAATCGCGGACCGGCTGATGCTGCCGCCAGCCGGAATATTTCTGGCCATTGCGCCAGTTGTTCCGCTTCACGACGACCTTCTTTTGAATGATACGCTTCTGGATAACGCGCTTCTGGATGACGCGCTTCCTGACATCCCGGTTGGTGGGCTTCTGCCAATCGACATTGGTATAGTTCGACTGCGGCGCGACCGGCGCATTGAGCGGTGCGGCCTGGCCCGTCAGGGACGTGGCGGCCAGCATCGAGAAAGCAAGACCGGAAAGAACAATGCGCTTCATGAAGGAATCTCCTTGGTTGTCGATGCCGCAGAAATAGCCGTCGAAGAATGAACCGAAACTGAACATGAGCATTACAATTCCGTAATGAATCCGAAGCTTTAGGCCGATTGGTTGAACATCCTCGCAAATTCCGGGCGAAGGGCGGGCGGCAGCACCGGCCGATCCGCCGCGTCAAGGCGGCGAGGCTCATGCAACCATTTCGGCATCCGTCCATTCTCCGACACGCCCCGTCGCGCGCGGAGAGCCCTTGAAATCGACAAATTTTTATTATCCGGCTAAAATATTCGAGCTATTATCGGCCAACGTCATGATCATGATTCGCACCCCTCCTCTTTCTCCCGACCGCCGCGCTGCCCGTGTCGCCGGCCTTGTCCGTATCGGTGCGCCGCAATGAGCGGCTCCGTGGTTCTCCTGCATCTGGCCGGCGCCGTGGCGCTGATGCTGTTTGCCACGCGCATGGTGAAGACCGGCGTCGAGCGCGCCTATGGCGACGTGCTGCGCCACAAGCTGCGCGCCACCATGCGCAATCCTGTCATGGCGGTGCTGGCCGGCACCGGCCTCGCTATAGCGCTGCAGAGCTCCACCGCCGTCACGCTGCTGGTCGGCTCCTTCGCCGGCTCCGGCATTGTCTCGGGCGCGGCCGGGCAACTGGCCGTCCGCGGCGCCGAGATCGGTTCGGCTCTCGTGGTCAAGCTGCTCACCTTCGATCTCACGCTGCTGGTGCCGCTTTGCCTGATCACCGGCACGGTCATGTTCATGGCCACCGAGCGGCGCGACTGGCGCCAGACCGGTCGCATCCTGGTCGGCATCGGCCTTTTGATCCTGTCGCTGGAAATGATCGGTCAGGCATCCGAGCCGCTGCGCAACAGCCAGTTGATGCCGGTCATCATCAATTACTTCTCCGGCGATTCCATCACCGCCTATCTACTGGCGGCGCTGATCACCTGGCTGTTCCAGTCGAGCATCGCCGCGGTCCTGTTGATGGCGACGCTGGCGGGCCGCGGCCTGATCACGCCCGAACTCGGCGTCGTCCTCATCCTGGGCGTCAATCTCGGTTCGTCGATCATCGCGCCCATGCTGACCCGCTCCTCCGGCCCCGAAGTGCGCGTCGTGCCGATCGGCAACCTCTTGATGCGCGGGCTTGGCTCGCTGGTCATGCTGATCCTGGTCATGATCTTCAGGCCGCATTTCGCGTTCCTTGGCGCGACGGCAGCGGACCAGATCGTCAATGCCCACATCCTGTTCAACGTGCTGATCCTGCTCGCCGGCCTGCCGCTGGCGGGTCTCGTCTACCGAGCCTCGGAGAAGATCGTGGCGCTCGGCACCAAGACGCCAGCCGCCACGCTCGACGTCGTCGAACTCTCGGCGCTCAACGAAAGCGCGCTCGACGTGCCGAGCCAGGCGCTGGCCAATGCCACCCGCGAGGTGGTGCGGGTCTGCGAGACGGTCGAGATCATGCTCAAGCGCATCATCGAGCTCTACGAGAGCGCCGATGCCGACAAGATCAAGGCGCTGGCCGCCCTTGACGACCGCGTCGACCGCAAGCACGCGGCGATCAAGCTCTACCTCGCCAAGGTCACCAAGAACCCGCTGACCGAGGACGAGGCGTTGCGCTGCCAGGAACTGATCGGCGCCTGCGTCAAGCTGGAGCAGGTCGGCGACATCATCGTGCGCAACATGCTGGTACATGTGAAGAAGAAGTTCGACCGTGGACTGGAATTCACCGACGAGGGTTGGAGCGAGCTGTGCGCCTTCCACGCTTCGGTGCTCGCCAATGCGCGGCTTGCCTTCAACGTGCTGGTGTCGCGCGATGCCGAGACGGCTCGCCAATTGGTGCTGGAGAAGGAACGGCTGCGCGACGCCGAAAAAGAGACCAGCGCCAGCCATTTCCTGCGGCTGCGCGAAGGCACTGCCAAAAGCGTCGAGACCAGTTCGATCCACCTCGACACCATCCGCGATCTCAAACAGATCAACTCGCTGCTGGCAT
Organism: Mesorhizobium sp. B2-4-1; assembly: GCF_006442185.1. Classification (NCBI taxonomy): domain Bacteria; kingdom Pseudomonadati; phylum Pseudomonadota; class Alphaproteobacteria; order Hyphomicrobiales; family Phyllobacteriaceae; genus Mesorhizobium; species Mesorhizobium sp. B2-4-1. The sequence continues at coordinate 26,801 of NZ_VFVN01000004.1, forward strand.
CTATGGCCTATCCCGTGCTGGAAGAACGCGGCCTCCTCGGCGGATCCAGGTTGAAGGCGAGCTGATCAACGACATCTCTCCCTTCTTTGAGACACCTCATCCCACCTCGCTTTGCGACGCCACCTCCCAACAAACAAGGGCAGAAGGAAGAGCGCCGCACTCTGTCGAAAAAATTGTATTGCGGCAGAATTGCATGGCGTCGGTCCTTCGGCGGCAAAATTGCCATTGCCGCGTTTCCATCGCTCGGGCTAGGCATATCAGCCAAAGCTTTCGGAGGAGATCGATGGACACCCATTCGCGCAGTTTCGCCAAGGCGCTTTCGTGGCGCGTGACCGGCACCATCGATACGATGATCATCTCGCTGGTGGTGACCGGAAGCGTCAAGCTGGCGGCCGCCATCGGCGTGACAGAAGTCTTCACCAAGTCGCTGCTCTATTATTTTCATGAGCGGGCATGGCTGAAGGTTCCTTATGGACGCAAGACCCCGTTCTGAACCCGGGGTCAAGATTTTGAACCCGGAGATCAAGAAAAGCTAAAGCGGCGACAAAAATTTCTGGATTGCCGGCAGCGCGCATCCGTGGTTTGAGGCCTGCATTCGAGGATTTAATTCCCGCCATGTCGCTTCCGCTCATCGCCCTGTTCATCGCTGCCTTCGCTTTCGGCACCACCGAATTCGTCATCGCCGGCGTGCTGCCGCAGGTGGCGCAAGGGCTTGGCGTTTCGGTTCCGACATCGGGCTATCTCGTCTCCGGCTATGCCTGCGGCATCGCCATCGGCGGTCCGCTTCTGGCACTTGCCACCAAGTCCTTGCCGCGCAAAACCTTGCTGCTCGGCCTCGCGGTCGCCTTCACCATCGGTCAGGCGGCCTGCGCGCTGGCGCCCGACTTCACCTCGATGCTGCTTCTGCGCATTGCCGTCGCAGTCGCGCATGGCGCTTATTTCGGCGTCGCCATGGTGGTTGCGGTCGGGCTGGTGCGCGGGGACCAGCGCGGCATGGCGGTGGCCGTCATCCTGTCGGGCCTCACTGTCTCCAACGTGATCGGCGTGCCAGCGGGCACTGCCATCGGCAACATCTGGGGCTGGCGCGCGACCTTCTGGGTTATGTGCGCATTGGGCGTGGCGGCCACGCTTGCCATGGCAGCCCTTTTGCCGCGCACCGCAGGCTATCAGGCCAAACCCGCCGGCCTCGCCCGCGAGGTCCGCGTGCTTGCCCGCCAGCAGGTCTGGACCTCGCTGATCCTGATGCTGATGCTGATGATCGGCCAGTTCGGCCTGTTCACCTACATCACCCCGACATTGCTTGAGATCACCGGCCTCGACGAGAACCTGGTGCCCTGGGTGCTCTTGCTCAATGGCGTCGGCGCCACGCTTGGCGTCTTCCTCGGCGGCAGGCTAGCCGACTGGAAGCTGATGCCCTCGCTGATCACCATGCTGGCCCTGCAGGCGGTGACGCTTGCGGTGATCTATGCCGTCAGCCCCTATCCCGTGCCGATGGTCGTGGCGATCGTCATCTGGGGCGGCCTCAACTTTGCCATCGGTACGCCGATCCAGACCCGCATCCTGTCCTGGACTGCGGATGCCTCGAACCTGGCCTCCTCGCTGATCCCATCCGGCTTCAATATCGGTATAGCGCTCGCGGCATCGCTCGGTGCCGCCATGCTCAATGGCGGTTACGGTTATCGCAGCCTGCCGCTGCTTGGCGCTGTGGCGATGCTCGTCGCAGTCGCGGTGGCGCTCGCCTCGCACATCTGGGAGTGGCGCAGCAACGCCACGCCACCGCTGACGGCAGCGGCTGAGTAGATTATCCGCGTCAGGACATCCACCACCGATCATGCCTGATCCGGGCGTCCACCGGCGCAAGCACGACGCGATGAACAGTCATGTCTCGCCCAGCGGCTGCGCAGCTCCAACGCATTACAGATCGATGCGGAACCGCAGGCTCTCCGCTCCGCCATAGGCGGCATCTTCGAGGAAACGTTCGACCAGTCTGCCGCCGTTGGCCAGGATCACTTTGTGCGAGGCCGGATTGCCAGGTTTTGCGGTGATGTCGACATGAGCCAGGCCGACCGCCCTCGCCTCATCCAGCATAAGCCGCAGCGCTTCCGTCGCGTAGCCGCGTCGCTGTTTCCACGGCACCACGGCGTAGCCGATATGGCCAAGCACGTGCGGCGGCAGCGCCGACGTGCCCTTCTGCCAGCGCAGGCCGATCGAGCCTGACGTCTCGCCGTCCCACATCCAGCGCCTGAAGCCCGGCAGGCGCGGGACCTGTCTGCCGTCAGGCAAGGTGATCGGCGGCCCCTTGGCCTCGGGATCATCGAGGCTGGCCAGGAACGCCGCCGGATCCTCCTCGATTGCGGCAAGCTGCTCGCGAGCTGCCTCCATGAGCCGTACATTGTCGGGCGACCAGCCGCGCTCGAGCGCAGCCTTGTAGGACGCCAGATGCTTGAGCCCGGGCTTGATGATTTCGATCATGATCCATGCTTCCTTGCAAGCAAGCAGGCATAGCGATGGCCACTGGAACGCTCAAGCGGGCTGGAACCGGATCGCGCCCCTGTTGAGGAAACATGCCTTGCTGAACAGCGACAGATCCAACGGGTTCGGCAGCCGAACGTCATTCAGATCGGGAAGCGGCTTCGTCGACGGATCGTAGGAGCGGTCGATCTGCGAGATGAAGACCAGGATCACGCCCGTGTCACGCGCAAAAGCTTTCAGCGTGCGGACCTGATCCATCAGCTCCGGATTGTCCCGTTTCTGGTCGAGCAGTTGCAGATAGTCGATGACAGCGAGCGTCCCGCGCGCCGCCGATCCCAACACCTCGACGATGTAGTCGGCGCTGATGCCATCGGAAGTGTCGAACGCGAACAATCGGTCGAACTGGGCGGGGTCCGCCCCGATGGCGCGAAACCGGTCCAGCACATCGCGATGCGTGTATTCCAACGAGAAGAACACGCCGCGATGGCCACGCTTCATGGCTTCGACCGCGAGTTCGAGGCTCATCAGCGTCTTGCCGTGGCCTGGTCGCGCACCGACCAGAACCAGGTCGCCGGGCATCAGCCGCGAGAACAGCCTGCCGGCGGCCGTCGTCTCGGCTGCCTTGGCCGCAAGCAGACTCCAACTCGCAAAACCTTCGCGGGCTGCAATACGGTCAAGCGCCTGATGGAGCGGAATCTTCTCCTCGCGGGACAACAGCCTGGCTTGACGCTTCAGATTGTAAATGGGCGCAATCATCGCAAACCTCCTGGTGCGAGCAGTCTTCGCAACCCCTCCTTATGCCTGGTGCTCGAACAGTCGGTTCGATGATCGGATTGCCCCGCATGAATGATGCTTTCCCGACGGAGGGAGGAGGCGTGGGCGCGCCGGAATCAGACAATACCCTAATGCTGGCGGGTCGAAAACGCGCATACGTGCCGGGAATGCTGAACAAGATGTGTTTCGCCGGCCGGCGTAAGCCGATTTATGATCGTGCCGGGGTGATTCACCGCCAAAACACAAACGCTTCGACAGGAGAACGGGTCTGGTGCGGTTGAGATCTATCCCGCTGGGTGTCGTCGCCAGCCTCTTCCTCGTTGTCGTCGCTTTGACGGCACGGTCCTTTGCCGCGCCCTCGGCCATTCCGGCCTGGCTGCAGGCCCATGTCGGCGAAGGTGATGGCCAGATCTCAACTGTGGTCCTGGAGCGGGCCCGAGCGCTTTACCTGAAGAAAGTCGGCGCAGGAGCCGTTAACAATCCCTGCTACTTCGCCATGGATGCGACGCGCCCTAGCGATCTGGGCAACAACAAACTGGGTCACCGTTATTACATCATCTGCGAGGCCAGCCAGGCGTTTCGCGCCGTTTCGGCGGGCCACGGCAGCGGCCGGAATCTGAAGGGCGTCGCAGATTTCGCCAATGGCAAGCGCTGCGCGAAGAACTTCGGCAATGCGCTGGATTCGTCACTGACCGCCGGCGGCGCCTATATGACCGGCGAGGCGAAAACCTCGTTCAAGGGCTACTATCGCACCGCAGCGAAGCAGGACGTGGCTTTCATGCGTACCTTCGTGCAGTTCGATGGCGAGGGCGAGGCCGCGAACGCCAGGCAGCGCGTGATCGGCGGGCATCCGGCGGAAGTGCTGAAGGGAATGTGTCTTCGCAAAGACCCGGCCAGCTCGCATGCCGACCATGACGGCTACGTGCCGTTCGGCAAACTGGTGGATTATGCCGGCGGCCGCAGCAATGGCTGCACCAGTTGGTCGGCGGCGGATGCGCGGCAGATCATCCCGATGGTGAAGGACAATCCGACTACGCTCTACATCTACCCTGAATCGCGCGACATCGCCGCCGTTGCGCAAATCGTGGCGGCGGGCCGTTCGCTGTCGGACGCTGGCCCCTATTGGAACGCATCCTGCCTGAAGGAAATCGGCACGCCGAAATTCTGGCCGCGAAAGACGCTCGAGCCGATCATTGCCCAATACAGGAAGGACCACCCGGCACCGCCGCCGCAGCCGGTGCCGATCTGCAAGGAGCCGTGAGGTCCGTCCCGGCTCCGGGGATGCGGGGTCTACGGGATCGCATCCCTCAGCGCAGAAAATCGAACACCGCCTGCATGAAACCGGATGGATATTCGACATTCGACAGGTGAACCGCCGGCAGGACGACCAGCTTCGCGCCGGGCACCGCCGCGGCGATCAGTTCGCTGTGGCTGGCCGCCGTCACCGTGTCGTGCTCGCCGGCGATCACCAGCGTCGGCCGCGAGATCAGCGCCACGGTGCGGCGAAGGTCGGCGTCGCGCACCGCCGCAAAGAGGCCCGCCAGGCCTTGTCGGTCGATGGTGAGCAGCATGGCGCGAAATTCCTCGATGAAGGGCTCGTTGGCCGCCACCATTTTTGCCGGGAACCAGTTGTTGAGGAACGTTTCGGCGGTATCTGCCATATCGGACGCCTGCCGGACGGCGGCAATGCGATCGTCGAAATAGCTTGCCGGTCCGAGATGCGACGAGGTGTTGCTCAGGATCAGCCGGTCGATCCGCTCCGGCGCGTGGATGCCGAGCCATTGCCCGACGAAGCCGCCCAGCGACAGGCCGAGGAAATGCACGCGGCCAAGGCCGAGCGCGTCGAGCAGCTCGATCACGTCGCCGCCGAGCCGATCGAGCGAATAGGCGCCGGCCGGCACGCTCGATCCGCCATGGCCGCGAAAATCATAGCGCAGAAGATGGAAATGCCTGGACAGCTCGCCGACCTGTCCATCCCACATATGCAGTGTGGTGCCGATGGAGTTCGACAGCATCAGCACCGGGTTTGCCGCATCGCCGTCGAAGCGGTAGGCGATGCGCGTGCCATCGCCAACAGTTACGAAATTCGCCTCATTCATGATGAAAGATCCTTCTGGAAGGGTTGAATGAGACAGAGCGTAGCCATGTCGTTGTTTTGTTGATATTACAAAGTCAGGACAATCTCTGTAATCAAAGCTGACATGGCTGACTTCACCTTGCACGACCTGCAGTGCTTCGACGCCGTGATCCGCACCGGCGGCTTTCAGCCGGCGGCGGCCCTGTTGCATCGTTCACACCCGGCTGTATTCGCCGCTGTCGCCAAGCTGGAACGGCAGCTCGACCTCGTTCTCCTGGACCGCAGCGGCTATCGCGTGCGCCCGACCGAGGCCGGGCTGTCGTTCCACCGCCGGGCGCAATCGCTGCTGCGCGAACTGGAAGGCCTGCGCGTGCATGCCGCCCAGCTCTCGATGGGCGAAGAAAGCGAAATTCATGTGGTGATCGGCGACCTCTGCCCACGACCGCAGGTGCTGGGCCTGCTCGGGCGGTTCTTCGCGCAATGTCCCGGCACGCGTCTGCACCTGCACTTCGAGGCCGTCGGCGGCCCTTGGGAGCGTCTTTTCGACGACGAGGCCGATCTGGTCCTGCACTGGATCGACAAGGGCGATGCGCGGGTGGAATGGATCGACTTGTGCAAGGTGCCGTTCATTCCCGTGGTGGCACCGGGCTTTCTGCCGGAGCGCATCGAGCCGCCGATCACACCCGACCAGATGCAGGCGCTCACCCAATGCGTGATGCGCGACACTGCCCGCCATTCACCGCAACAAGATTACTTCATGGTCGAAGGCGCGCCGCAATGCCTGGTCGCCGACCAGGGCATGAAGAAGGAGATCATCCTGCAGGGCCTCGGCTGGGGCCACCTGCCACGCTTCCTGATCGATGAGGAGCTGCGTGATGGACGCCTGCGGTCCATCGCCGGCCCTCATATGCCGGGCCGCACCGACGAACTGGTGGTGGCGCGCCGCCGCGACCGTCCCCACGGGCCGGTCGCCAACCGTTTGTGGGATCATATCCAGCAGGAGGCGCCGGCATTGCGCCACGCGTTGGAGCCCCAGAAGGTTGTTCCATAGGGCAGGCAAGCACCGACGGTCGCGCCGGCTACTGCAGCAGTCCCTTGACGATGCCGCTTGCCTTGCCGAAATCCATCTGGCCGGCATATTTCTGCTTAAGCGCCGCGATCACCTTGCCCATGTCTTTCTGGCTGGCGGCACCGGTCGCCGCGATCGCCTCGCGCGCCGCGGCGGTGATGGCGGCATCGTCGAGCTGCGTCGGCAGGAAATCGCGGATGATCTCCATCTCGCTGCGCTCCTGCGCGGCCAGTTCCGGACGCTTGCCGTCTTCGAAGGCCTTGGCCGATTCTTCGCGCTGCTTCACCATCTTGGCCAGGATCTGCAGGATCTCCTCGTCGCTGGCCGGTTCCTTGCCGGCACCGCGATTGGCGATATCGCGATCGTGGATGGCGGCTTGGATCAGCCGCAATGTCGGCAGCCGGTGCTTGTCCTGCGCCTTCATCGCGCTCTTCAGGGATTCGGCGATTTTTGCGCGCATCGTGCTCTCTCCTTCGGTCGGCGCGGACAATAGCGCCCGGTGCGGACCAACGCAAACCCTGATATGTCGAGGCAAGCCTATGATATTGCTCAATGAAATAAATCGTAGCGGCATTTCCCATCATCATTGACCGACCTGCCCCCTTCCCCTATGTACTGGGCCTTGCATGAACTGAAGCTTGAGTGCGTGGAGGCAGCGAATTCGCCGCTCCGCGCCGTTTGCCGCGCAAATAGCCCGCCGGGCCTGTTTGAAGCGCGCGGCCTGATAGGAGTGCCGCCATGGCCGACACCGCGTCCACCCCCGCTTGGGCCACCGAGAAACCGACGGCATTGCTGGTGCTGGCCGACGGCACCGTCATTGAGGGTCGCGGTCTCGGCGCAACGGGTTCGGCGGTCGCCGAGGTCTGCTTCAACACCGCGCTTACCGGCTATCAGGAGATCCTGACCGATCCGTCCTATGCCGGCCAGATCGTCACCTTCACCTTCCCGCATGTCGGTAATATCGGCACCAACGGCGAAGACGTCGAGGACCTCAATCCGGCTGCTCGCGCCGGTGCCGTCGGCGCCGTGTTCAAGGCCGATGTCACCAATCCCTCCAACTACCGCGCTGCCGGCCATCTCGATCAATGGCTGAAGAAGCGCGGCATCGTCGCCCTCTCGGGCATCGACACCCGCGCGTTGACCGCGTTGATCCGCGAAAAGGGCATGCCCAACGCCGTTATCGCGCATGCGACCGACGGCGTCTTCGAACTCGACGACCTGAAACGCCGCGCCGCCGCGTGGTCCGGCCTGATCGGCCTCGACCTCGCCAAGGAGGTCACGTCAGGCCAGTCCTCGGTGTGGCGCGAGACGCCTTGGGTGTGGGACGAGGGCTTTGGCGAACAGGACGAGCCCTCCATGCATGTCGTCGCCATCGACTATGGCGTCAAGCGCAACATCCTGCGCCTGCTTGCGGGGCTTGGTGCCAAGGTGACCGTGGTTCCGGCCAAGACCGGCGCCGAGGAAATCCTCGCCATGCAGCCGGACGGCATCTTCCTGTCCAACGGCCCCGGCGACCCTGAAGCCACCGGCGCCTACGCCGTGCCGGTCATCCAGGACCTGCTCAGGACCGAGATTCCGGTGTTCGGTATCTGCCTCGGCCACCAGATGCTGGCGCTGGCGCTGGGCGGCAAGACCGCCAAGATGCATCAGGGCCATCACGGCGCCAACCATCCGGTCAAGGACCACACTACAGGCAAGGTCGAGATCGTCTCGATGAACCACGGCTTTGCCGTCGACGCCGACTCGCTGCCGTCAGGCGTCGAGGAAACCCATGTCTCGCTGTTCGACGGCTCGAATTGCGGCATCGCGCTGACAGGCCGGCCGGTATTCTCGGTCCAGCACCACCCCGAGGCCTCGCCCGGCCCGCAGGATTCGCATTATCTGTTCCGCCGCTTCGTCAACCTGATCCGCGAAAAGCGCGGCGAGGAACTGCTGGCCGAACGGGCTTAGTTCCGACAGATCCTCATATTCGTGCCCCATCTTCCGCGACGCCTTTGGTGACGGTTCCGAGTGCCGCAGGCCTCGCCACTTTCGTAACGAAGACAACGAGCGCCAGCACTAGGAAAACCGCGCCAACCAGGTAAGGCGCACCGCCGAAGGTCACTGGCGCGCTTGGCCCGGTGAACCAGGAAAAAATCGCGGTATAGAGCAGCGGCGTGACGATCGATGTGATCGAGAAGATCGACGTCATCGCGCCTTGTAATTCACCCTGCGCCGAAGGCGGCACCTTGGCGGCGGCGAGGCTCCTGAGCGGCGGGTCGGCCAGCGCTTCCAGGCAGCCGACGACGATCACCGCAGCGTCGCGAAGGCGTAGCCGAAAGCACTGAGCGCCGTGAACGCCAGACCGATCACCGCCGTCCTCCACTCGCCAAGCCTGGGAATGATGCGTGGCAGCACCGTTGCCATGACGATGGCTCCGCACAGGCCGAAAGCGCCGAGCGAAAAACCGATCTGCTGCTCGTTCCAGCCATAGCGATAGTTGGAGACGAACGACCAGACCGCCGGATACATCATGTGGCCGAGCGTCATCAGGAAGAAGACGAGCCCGATCCAGCCAATGCCTTGATATTGGCGCATCTGCAGAAGCGTGCCGACTGGGTTGGCGCGCTTCCACTCGAAGCGCCGGCGGTGCTTTTCATCGAGCGTTTCGGGCAGCAGGAACAGCGCGATCAGGAAGTTCACAAAGGCAAGTCCGGCGGCGAAATAAAACGGCACGCGCGGCCCGAAGGTGCCGAGCAGCCCGCCAAGGACCGGCCCGATGACGAAGCCGACGCCGAAGGCGATGCCGAGCAGGCCGAAATTCTTGGCCCGGTTCTCATCGTTCGAGATGTCGGCGATGAAGGCTGATGTGGTCGAATAGCTGGCGCCTGAAATGCCGGCCAGCACGCGCCCGATGAACAGCATCGGGTAGGACCAGGCTATGGCGCAGATCAGATTGTCGATGGAAAACGCCAGCACGGAGGCGAGAAGGATCGGCCGCCGGCCGAACCGGTCGCTCAACCCGCCCATGATGGGCGCGAAGAAGAACTGCATGGCCGCATAGACGAAGAACAGCCATCCGCCCTCGATCGCCGCCTCCGAGACGCCGACGCCGGTCAATTCTTGCAGATAGGCCGGCAGCACCGGCATGATGATGCCGAATCCGATGATGTCGAGGAGCAGCGTCGTGAAGACGAGCGCAAGCCCCCGCTTGGCGGTTTTGGGATCGATCATGGTTTCGTCTGCTCCTTCCCGGCGCCTGGCGCGCAGGCGGAGGCACTTATAGGCGAGCCCGCCATCAGGAACAATGAGGGAACAAGCAGGACGTTCGCATCCTGACACCCCCTGACGACATCCTTGCCGTCAGGTCACCCGTGAAAGAACCGGATGCTCAGATCGGGTTGTTGAACGTATCGCAGTCGGAAAGCTTGCCGCTCTTGTAGCCGCGCGCCAGCCAGGTCTGCCGCTGCGCCGACGTGCCGTGGTTGAAGCTTTCCGGCACTACATAGCCCTGCATTTTCTTCTGCAGCGTATCGTCGCCGATCTGCCTGGCGGCATTGAGCGCGCTTTCCATATCGCCTTGCTCCAATATGCCCTTCTGCGCCGTATAATGCGCCCAGACGCCGGCGAAGCAGTCGGCCTGAAGCTCGACGCGCACCGACATCTGGTTGGCTTCGGCCTCGCCCATGCTTTGCCGCATCTGGTTGAATTTGGACATGATGCCGGTCAGATTCTGCACGTGATGGCCGACCTCATGCGCGATCACATAGGCCCGCGCGAACTCGCCCGAGGCGCCGAACTGCTGGTCCAGCTGCTGGAAGAATGTCATGTCGAGATAGACCTTGTGGTCGCCGGGGCAATAGAACGGTCCGGCCGCCGACAAGGCGAAGCCGCAGGCCGAGCGGATCTGCCCGCTGAACAGCACCAGCTTAGGGTCCTCATAGGTCAGTCCGTTGGCCTTGAAAATGCCGGTCCATGTGTCCTCGGTCTCGGCCAGCACGGTTGCCACGAACTGCTTCATCTCGTCGGAAGCCGGCGCACCGGTGCCGCCGTCCTGGCTGCCGCTGTTGTCCGTTATCTCGCCGCCGCCAGGCAGCAGGCCTCCACCGCCGCCGCTCAGCACCTGGATCGGATCGATGCCGAAGGCTTTCAGGCCGAAATAGAGCACGACGAGGATGATGATGGTCGAGATCGACATGCCGCCGCCGCTTCTGCCGCCGATCGGAATGCGGAACTGGCCGGGTCCGCCACCACCAAATCCGCCGCCGCCGCTGCTGCGCTGGTCCTCGACATTGTCACTCTGACGACGGCCTCTCCAGAGCATGGCAACTCCCCGCGCTGCGAATTTACTGGTCGATCCGGCGCGAGGCCGGCTCCACCTCATGAACAATTATCTCAATGGTTGCGCCAAGTCACAGCATTTTTCGCGGCCGTGGCCGTGCTGGCATGATGGCTCGCTGCTCTGGCCGCGACTGTGGAATGTCTATGGTATCGCCGGCGAAACGGGGCCGGCGTCTTGGCAAAGTCCCTAGCCCGCCGTCATCGCCTTGCGGAACGCTTCCAGTGTCTCGGCGCTGACATGGTGCTCTATGCCCTCGGCATCGATGCGCGCCGTCTCGGCGCTGACGCCGAGCGAACGCAAAAAAGCCTCCACCGTCTGGTGGCGAATGCGGCTCTCTTCCGCGACCTTGCGACCGGCTTCGGTGAGGAACACGCCGCGATAGGGCTTTCTGGAGACCAGCCCGTCGGCACACAGCCTGGTCAGCATCTTGGCCACTGTCGGTTGAGCGACCCCCAGCCTGGCTGCGATGTCGACCTGGCGGGCCTCGTTGCCGTCCTCGATCAGGTCGGCGATCAACTCGACATAGTCCTCGACCAGCGCGCTGCGGCGCGCTTCGCGCGTCTGCCGGAACCCTTCCGAATGGACATCGGCATCGGGCAGCGGCTCACGCGGGACCGGTCTGTTCTTCAGCGCCAATATGCGCTCCTCCTTGGCTGCCCGAAGATTGAATCGGCCCGCATTCATAGCACGGGCCCCGACAATCCTGGCGTTTATTTGCATTCGGGCCCAGGCGCAACCGCATCGCCGCCGCGTCGGAGCACGATCGATCGCATCACAAAAGCATGATCAATGAAATATAGCATATTGCATAATGTTGAGCTGTGGCATAGATAGGAGGCATCATCCATTGCATCAAGCGGAATTCGCCATGTCCGAGACCGACGCCACCGCCATAGCCAGAGCAACGTGGCGGTTCGACAGGCCAGGCGATGAGCAGCCAAGCCTGCGCGAGGTCAATTCCTCGATCGCCGTACCGAATTCGGGCGTCTGGTTCCGTCGCCTGTTTGCCTTCATGGGGCCGGGCTACATGGTCTCGGTCGGCTATATGGACCCGGGCAACTGGGCGACCGACCTCGCCGGCGGCGCCCAGTTCGGCTACACGCTGCTGTTCATCATCATGCTGTCCAACCTGATGGCGATCCTGCTGCAGGCGCTGGCCGCGCGTCTCGGCATCGCCACCGGCCGCGACCTCGCCCAGGCCTGCCGCGCCTACTACCCGCGTCCGGTCAACTTCGTGCTGTGGATCGCCTGCGAGCTCGCCATCATCGCCTGCGACCTCGCCGAAGTGATCGGCACCGCGATCGCGCTGCAGCTCCTGTTCGGCATTCCGCTGATCGGCGGCGCCATGCTCACCGCGCTCGACGCCTTCCTGGTGCTTTTGTTGATGAACAAGGGCTTCCGCTATCTCGAAGCCTTCGTCATCGCGCTTCTGATCATCATCTTCAGCTGCTTTGCCATCCAGATCTTCGTCGCCGCGCCACCAGCCGGCACGATCCTGCATTCGATGTTCGTGCCGTCATCCGAAATCGTCACCAATCCGGCGATGCTCTACATCGCCATCGGCATCATCGGCGCCACCGTCATGCCGCACAATCTCTATCTGCACTCCTCAATCGTGCAGACCCGCGCCTATGAACGCACCGACGAGGGCAAGCGCGACGCCATCAAATGGGCAACGACGGACTCGACCATCGCCCTGATGCTGGCCCTGTTCGTCAACGCCTCGATCCTGATCGTGTCGGCGGTCGCCTTCCACAACACCGGCCACCAGGACGTCGCCGAGATTGGCCAGGCTTTCGAACTGCTGTCGCCGCTGCTCGGCCTGAGCATCGCCTCGATCCTGTTTGCCGTGGCGCTGCTCGCCTCCGGCCTGAACTCGACGGTGACCGCCACGCTTGCCGGCCAGATCGTCATGGAAGGCTTCCTGCGCCTGCGCATTCCGCAATGGGCGCGGCGCCTGCTGACGCGCGGCCTCGCCATCATCCCCGTGGTGGTCGTCACCGCGCTCTACGGCGAAAAGGGCACCGGCCAGTTGCTGGTGTTCAGCCAGGTGATCCTGTCGATGCAACTGCCCTTCGCGGTAATCCCGCTGGTCCAGTTCGTCTCTGACAGGAAGAAGATGGGCAGCCTTGCCATCCCGCGCGGCGTTGCGGCGCTCGCCTGGGTGGTCGCCGCCATCATCCTGGTGCTCAACTTCAAGCTGCTCTACGACACGCTATTCGGGATCGGCTGAGATCGGCCGCGACAAAGACGCGACCCGCGCTATTTTTCGGTCTGTCATGACGACGATAGCCCAATCCCGAAGCTTCTATGCCAAGCTGATGGCTGCCCAGGCGCATTCCGCCGATCCGCGTCTTGAAGAGGTGTTCGCGGCCGTGCCGCGCGAGGCGTTTCTCGGTCCCGGCCCATGGACGATCGTCGCCGGCAAAGGCGTTATCGAGACGCCGAGCGCCGACCCGCGCTTCATCTACCAGAACGTGCTGGTGGTGCTCGATGCCGACAAGGGCATCAACAATGGCGAGCCGTTCCTGCACGCCATGTGGATCGGGAAACTCGCGCCCAGGCCCGGCGAGGCTGTCACTCACATCGGCGCCGGCACCGGCTACTACACCGCTTTGCTGGCCAGGTTGGTTTCACCTGGTGGCACCGTTGCCGCCTTCGAACTGGACGCCGATCTTGCCTCGCGGGCAAAGGCAAACCTTGCGGCCTACGAGAATGTCACTGTCATTCCTGGCGATGCCGTCACATCGGACTTGCCGCCATCGGATGCCATCTATGTCAATGCCGGCGTCGCGGCACCTCCACCCGGCTGGCTCAAGGCGCTGAAGCCGGACGGCCGCATGATCTTCCCGTGGCGCCCGGCCGAGCGCGTTCCCCTGGCCGTTCTGGTGACCCGCACCGAAAAAGGTTTTGCCTGCGACCCTTTCATGCGCTCCTGGTTCATCCCTTGCTCCGGCGCGTCGATTGCAAGCCCCGCGGCAAAAATCCCGACGCGCGACCAGGCCGCGCGCAGCCGCTCGATCTGGCTGACGGCGGACAAGTTGCCGGACCGCACCGCCACCGCGATCTTTGAGCATGTCTGGTTTTCGTCACGCAGCCTCGATGCGCGGCCTCGGGGCTGACGAACCGAAATTCGGCAGGGCCTGTCGGACGGCCAGCCAGTCATCCGTCCTTGGACTGAAGTCCGGCCCTGACGGCATGGATCGAAACAGGAGGAGCATCCCATGAGAAAGATCATAGCGGCGACATTCGTCAGCCTCGACGGCGTCATGCAAGCGCCGGGCGGCCCGGAGGAGGATCCCGTCGGCGGCTTCAAGTTCGGCGGCTGGACGTTCCACTATTTTGACGAAGTGGCGGGCGCGGCGATGGATGAACTATTCTCCAAGCCCTTCGCCCTCTTGCTCGGCCGCAGAACCTACGACATATTCGCCGCGTACTGGCCGTATCAGAAAGATCCGATCGCGGATGCCTTCAACCCTGCGAACAAATATGTGGCGACGCATCGTCCGGACTCGCTCACCTGGCAGAACACGCAATCGCTTGGGCCTGATATCGTCCCGGCGTTGCGCCGCCTCAAACAGGAAGATGGACCTGACCTGCTCATCCAGGGATCGGCCAATCTGATCCAGACCTTGCTCGCCAACGGGCTGATCGACGAGATTCGGCTGATGATCTTCCCGCTGTTGCTGGGCAAGGGCAAGCGGCTGTTCGGCGATGACGCGATGCCGGCTGCCTTCAAGCTGACCCGCTCGCAGACTTCCAGCACCGGCGTCATCATGGCGATCTACGAGCGCGCCGGCGAAATCAAGACCGGTTCCTTTGTCACGGGGGAGCCATCCGACGCCGAGCTCGAGCGGCGCAGGACCTGGAAGTAAACGCTTCTTTTCCTCTCCTCCACGTTCGTGGAGGAGAGAAACCAGGTTCTGAGAAGTCCCTCAAGCCGCCTGCGGCCGGCGCGCCAGCCCGTCGCGTATGTGCCGTGCGAACGCTTGCGCCGCCGGGCCGACGCCGTGCCTCGGCAGATGCAGGTTGATCGAGAAATTCGGCAGCGGCGGCAGGCCGGATTCGGACGGCAATATGTCGAGATCGGCCGGCACCGTGGAGGCCAGCCAGGTTGTGACGGCCAGATCGGAACGCACCGTTGCGGTCGTCGCGTCAATATTGCCGTTCTCGAACACGGTGCGCCATTCCAGCCCATGCTCGTGGAGCGCCGAAAGCACCACCGGCCGGAAGGCGCAGCTGTCGGCGACCATCGAGACCGGTAGGGGACGCTTGGCGCGCGCGAGACCGCCCTTGGCGCCGACCCACACCAGCCGATCGATGGCGAGGCACTCGCCATCCGACGCCCCCACCCGTTCCTCGATGACCGCCAGGTCGATGGTGCCGGCCGCGAGCGCCGCGGCCAGTTCCGGCGAGGAGGCGCAGACCAGCGATATCTCGACCTGCGGATAGGTTTGCGCATAGGCCTTCAGCACCGGCGCCAGCGTCGTGCCGACGAGGTCGTAAGGCACGCCGAACCGCACCTGGCCGGCCACGGCATTGGCAGCCATTTCGGCCCAGATCTCGTCGTTGAGGCTGAGCAGCCGCTTTGCCTTGCCGAACAGCCGCTCGCCGGCAGAGGTCAGCCGCAAGCCGCGCCGGTCGCGCTCGAACAGGCTGCGGCCGAGCGCCTCCTCCAGCCGCCGGACTTGCTGGCTGACGGCGCCTTGCGTCAGGTGCAGCGCATTGGCCGCCGCCGTCATGCTGGCCTTGTCGGCGACGGTGACGAAGGTGCGCATGAGCGTCGTATCGAGGTTGCGGATCATGTCCTGCATTATAGATGCTAATGCTTGTCATCGTAAACATTGCATTTACTGATATGCGGCTGCATCTAACATGAGGCCTCCGACAGAGGACGCCGCATGCTCCAACCCGTCATCCCGCTGATCCTGTTCGCCCTGGTGGCGACCAGCACGCCCGGCATCGCCACCACCTTGTCAACGGCGTCGGGCGCGCAGTTCGGCTTTCGCCGCTCCATCCCGCTGGTGGTTGGCAGCGCGGCCGGCCTGGCCACAGTCACCGGGGCGGCGGCCGCCGGACTGGCCGGCCTGCTTCTCGCCATGCCGTCCTTGCAGCTTGCCATGAAGATCGCCGGCTCACTCTACCTCGTCTGGCTGGCGCTCAAGATTGGCCGTGCGGGGGCGCCCAAGCTCGATGTGACGATGATCAAACCGAACAGTTTTCTCGGCGGTGCCGGCATTCAGTGGCTGAACCCCAAGGGCTGGGCGATGGGGCTTGGAGCCGCGGCATCCTTCGCCGCACTCGCCGACGGGCCGGCGCGGCTGGCCCTGCTGCTCGGCTCCACCTTCGGCCTCACCGCCGCCTTCTCGCTGTCGCTATGGTGTGTGGCCGGCATGCTGCTCGCCCGGCTGCTGAAGACCGAGCAGCAATGGCGCGCGCTCAATATCCTGCTCGGCCTGGTGCTGGCGGCATCGATCATTCCGATGTGGCGGCAGGCGTAAGATGGGCCTGCAGAACCTGGGTTCCTCGCCCCCGCAAGGCGAGGCGAGGAACCCGAATCCTGTCAAGCCGCGTAGCGTGCGGCTGGCTTGTCGGCGTGCAGGCTGCCGTAGAAGGTCTGCCGGGCGCCAAGGAAGGCGTCCAGCTTGGCCGTATCGGCAAGCGCGGGCACGGTGACGGCTTCGCCCCTGGCCAGGCCGACAAGGGCAGCATCGACCATATCGTCGGCGGTCATGATGATTTCCTTCGGAAGCTGGTCGATATCGCTTCCCGCGGCTTCCCAGAAATCGGTCCGGGTCGCCCCCGGCAGCACCACCTGCGCCTGGACGTCGGTGCCGGCGACCTCGCGCTGCAGGGCTTCGGTGAAGTTGACGACATAGGCCTTGGTGCCGCTGTAGATGCCGCCGAATGAGGTGTCGAAGGCCAGCACCGAGGCGATGTTGACGATAGCGCCGCGGTTGCGCGCGAGAAATCCCGGCAGCACAGCACGCGTCAACCGCGTCAGGGCGATCACATTGACCTTGATCATGCGTTCAGCCGCATCGGCGTCCGCCGTCGCAACCACCTGCGCACCGCCAAGCCCGGCATTGTTGACCAACAGCGTGACGCTGTCATCCGTCGATACCGCCCGCTCCACCCGCCGCACATCATCGTCGTCGGCCAGATCGGCACTGATCACGCTGACCTTGCGGCTATAGGCATAGCGCAGCCTTTCAGCCAATTCCTCGAGCCGGTCGGCGCGGCGCGCCACCAGCACCAGATCATATCCCTGCCCCGCCAGCCGGTCGGCATAGACAGCGCCGATGCCGGAGGAAGCGCCGGTGATGACGGCGGTGCCCTTCTTCTCATTCTTGCTCATTGTCCTGTTCCTTTCGCGCTCTTCGCTCTGGTTCGGCTTCGACGGATGCGCCGGCTGCCGAGCTTCTCGATCGTCAATTGGTGGCATATGCCACTTTCGGCGAAGTAGGTATATGCCACTATCTTGTCAACGGCGGCCGCGAAAACTATTTCTGCGGCAGGCTGGCACAGGCTTTGCCAGCGAGGAGTTGACATGACCGATCTTCAGCAACCGGGATTCAGCCGGTGCAACAATGCCACCTTGCGGCGCACCGCGCGCAGGCTCGGCCGCTTCTACGACGACGCGCTTGCGCCTTCCGGGCTGAAAGGCACGCAATTTGGCCTGCTCTTTCAGATCAGTGCCAGCAGCGAACCGGCGATGGGGACCGTTGCCGAGGCGCTGATCATGGATCTCTCGGCGCTCGGCCATACGCTGAAGCCGCTGGTCCGCGACGGCTATGTCGAAACCTTCCCCGATAAGGACGATCGCCGCGTCAAGCGCGTCCGGCTGACGCCGCACGGCCAGGCCAAGCTCGAAGAGGCGATCAGGCTGTGGAGTGTCGCCCAGCAGCGCTTCGAGGAGATGATCGGCGCGGAGCAAGCCGCGAAGCTGCGTGCGACGCTGGATGATGTGGCCTCTCTGGACCTCGAAACGCCGGCGGCCGCTCCCTCCAGTTGAAGCGGCCGCGTAAGAACCAGTGACGAAAAGCTCGGCGCCCTCTACTCCGCCGGCATGGCGACCGGCCGCGCCAGCATCCGGCCGGCCAGCACGATGCCGAGCCCGACGACGGGGAAGACGGCCGCGATGAGGCCCAGATCGGCCGGACCGCCATAGCGCAGCACGGCGCCGCCAACCACCGCGCCGAGCGCCACGCCGAGATAGAGCGCCGAGGCGTTGAGCGACAGCACGATCGGGGCAGCGTCGGGGGCGAGCTTGATGATGCGGCTCGCCTGCGCCGGCGGGAAGGCCCAGCCGACGATGCCCCATGGCACCATCATGCCCATCAGCGCCGGCCCGGCGAGATGATGTGGCAGGAAGGCCGGGATCAGCGAGAAGGTGACGAGCATGGCAGCGCTCAGCGCCAGCGACCAGCCGACGGTGCGCGTAGCGCCGAAGCGGTCCGCGGCCTGGCCGCCGGCGATGTTGCCGATGACGGCGCCAACGCCGAAAGCGAGCAGCATGCCGGGCAGCGCTATCGGGGAGAGCCCGCTGGCTTCGATGGCCAGCGGCGCGATGAAGCTGAACACGGTGAAGGCGCCAATGAGGGCAAGCGTGGTCGTCACCAGGATCGGCATCACGCCGGGACGCATTGCCGCCGCCAGCCGGCGCTTCAGCGGCAGCTTGGTGCCGATGATGCCGCGCGGCAGCCGATACCAGAGGATGACGCCGGCGAGCGCGCCGAGGCCTGCGATGGCATAGAACGTGCCGCGCCAGCCGGCTATCGCCGCGACCAGCGCACCGAGCGGGGCGCCCACCGCCACCGCCACCGTGGTGCCGCCGACGACGACGGCAATGGCGCGGGCCCGGTGATGGTCATCGACCAGCGCCACCGCCGTGCCTTGCGCGGTCGCCGCGAACAGGCCAGACGACAGCGCCATGATGATGCGCGCGGCGAGCAGCACTTCGAAGGAGGAGCTCAAGGCCGCGGCAACATTGCCGATGACGAAGAACACCAGCGTCCACAGGATGACGCGGCGCCGGTCCCATTCGCCGGTCAGCGTCGCCAGGATCGGCGTGCCGACCGCATAAGCGAGCGCGAAGGCGGTGATCAGCGTGCCGGCGAGCGGAACGGAGATGCCGGCATCCCAGGCGATGTCGGGCAGAAGGCTGGAGATGACGAAGCCTTCGGTCGAGATCGCAAACGATCCGAGCGCAAGCCAGAAGATCCGCTTGTCCATGGCGATGTGTCCTTAGTTCAAAAGTTATTGAACAATTGGACATAACCCGGCAGGATGTCAATGAAGCCAGGGAAAAATAGCACAACCATCCTGACAGCACTGTGTCAGCACGGTCGTGAAAGGGAGAGCGGTGTGCACGGCAGACGCGGAGCGGGTGCGTTGAAATCGGCCGGAACTGTGCTTAGGTTGCAGCCATGAGCCTGCCACATCCTAATACGGACCAGATCAGCCTGCCGATCGTGCTCGCCGTGCTCGGCGACCCGACGCGGCTGGCGATCGTGCGTTATCTCGCCAGCAAGGAAGGCGTGCCGCTGAACTGCAGCAAATTCCTCGATCTCGCCTCCAAGACCAATCTGAGCTACCACCTGGCAAAGCTGCGCGAGGCCGGCGTGACTCGCGCAGAAGTGGCCGGCACCAACCGCATGATCACGCTGCGCCGCGCCGATCTCGATGCCCGCTTCCCCGGCCTGCTCGACAGCATTATTGCCGCCGCAGGCGACGATCCGGCGCTGCCGGCGGTCGGCGGCCATGATATCGAAGTGACGGCCTGACTCGCGGGATCTGGGTTCTCGCCCCCACGGAAGTGGGGAGAGGAAACGCTGCCTCACAACCGGAGCTCCCCATGCGCATTGCTGTCCTCGCCGATATCCACGGCAATGTGCTGGCGCTTGACGCCGTGCTCGCCGACCTCGAGCGGCGCGGCGGCGCGGATATCACGGTCAATCTCGGCGACAGCGTTTCGGGTCCGCTCTGGCCGCGCGAGACGTTTGCGCGGCTGGAAGCGCTGGACCTGCCGACCGTGCGCGGCAATCATGACCGCCGCGTCGCCGCCGATCCGGCCGATGAGACCATGTGGGCCTCCGACATCTACGCGCAGGAACGGCTGACCGGGGCGCAGCGCGAGGTGCTGTTCGCCCAGCCTCTGACGCTGGAGATCGCGCCCGGCGTGATCGCTTTTCATGCCAGGCCCGATCACGACGAGAAATACCTGCTCGATGCGATCGCCGACGGCCGGCTGGTGCGTGCGCCGCTGGCGGCGATCCGGCGGCGGTTGAAGGCGCTCGATCCGGCCTGCCGCCTGGCCCTGTGCGGCCATAGCCACCGGGCCGAACTGATCCGCTTGCCCGGCGGTCCGGTGATCTTCAACCCGGGCAGCGTCGGCTGTCCCGCCTATGAAGACTCGACGCCGCCGGCGCATTCCTCCGAGCAGGGCGCGCCGCATGCGCGCTATGGCATCGTCACTTCAGGCGAGCCCGGCCGGCCCGACCGTTTCGAGGCCATCGCCGTCGATTACGATCACGAGGCGGCCGCTGGCCAGGCCGAACAGGCGGGACGGCCCGAATGGGCCCATGCGCTGCGAACCGGCTTCATGCCCGGCTGAATGCTTTTTGCATTCATGCCGCGAGCAAGCGCATGCCAGGCTGAGCTCTCTCCCCGCTCTCCGATCATCGCCCTCACGCAGCTCCGTCCCTGCCGGAAGAAAATCTCGCTTCTGGACATGGCGCAGCGTCGTCGCCTATAAAATCGGCTTCGCGTGTGGCGGCGTTTTCGTATCTGGCGGTGCCTTTGGTAATGCAATCTATCGGCCACGGCGAAGCGATGAAGCGCCGGTCTACGCTCCGAACGACGCTCTTCGCGCTGATCGCCGCTCCTGTGCTTCTGACGGTGGCCCATGCCGAGGATGGGCCGTTCATCTCCATCATCACCGGCCTCGCCCCCGACGATCTCCTCAACGTCCGCGCCCAGCCATCGCCGATCGGCAAGACCGAGGCGCGGCTGGCCAATGGCGCCAGCGTGAACAATCTCGGCTGCATCGACGTAGACGGCCGGCAATGGTGCAAGGTCGAGGCCGAGAACCCGAAAATCAGCGGCTGGACCCCTGCCCGCTACCTGAACCCCGTCAATCCGGCATCCCTGCCCAATCCGGATCAGGCGGATGGAGGCCAGGCGCTCGACGCAACGGCCGGCCCGACGGCCGCTCCGCCGCCCGCGTTGCCGCCCGACCTGACGGCGAGGCTGGGCGGAGCCGACAACGCGGCTGCAACCACGCCGAAATCCGCGGCGGCAGTTGCCATGCAGGATGCTTACGGCCTGGCGCTGGTGGCGAATGAACCGCCGCCCACTGGGGAGAATCCGCCTCAGGCGGAGGCCACCGCCGGAGGCGCCGCCATTGAAATTCCCTGCGCGCGCAATGTCGGCCAGCCGATGACCCTTTGCGCGGCAAGCGTCGAGCACAAGGGCAGCGACAAGGCCGACGTCACCGTGACCTGGCCCGATGGCGGCAGCCGCGTCATCTCCTTCTACGGCGGACTGCCCGCAGGTTCCGACGGCGACAGCGATTTCCGCTTCACCCGCGAAGGCAGCCTCAGCATGATCCGCGTCGGCATCTCGGAGCGATTCGAGATTACGGATGCCGTGGCGTTTGGGCATTAGTTTGGAAGGCAATAGGGCAGTAGGGCAGTATGTGAAGTGCCTGGAGTGACTGCCCTACCGCCCTACCGCCCTACCGCCCTACCGCCCTACCGCCCTACCGCCCTCATTTTCGGGGTTACATCCGGCAAAACTCTTCCCTATAAGGCCCTCCTAGCCTGATACCAGAATCGCAAGCACAACCGGCCGGGTCTCCCGTCCCGGTTTTTCGTGCAAGCCGCTCGCCGAACGGAATTCATAAAGATGCCAAGACGCACCGACATCAAGTCGATCCTGATCATCGGGGCCGGCCCCATCGTCATCGGCCAGGCCTGCGAATTCGACTATTCCGGCACGCAGGCCTGCAAGGCGCTGAAGGAAGAGGGTTTCCGCGTCATCCTGGTCAACTCCAATCCGGCCACCATCATGACCGACCCGGAACTGGCCGATGCCACCTATATCGAGCCGATCACCCCCGAGGTCGTGGCCAAGATCATCGCCAAGGAGCGACCCGATGCGCTGCTGCCGACCATGGGCGGCCAGACCGCGCTCAACACCGCCCTGTCGCTGCGCCGCATGGGCGTGCTGGAACGCTATAATGTCGAGATGATCGGCGCCGACGCCACGGCCATCGACAAGGCGGAGGACCGGGCGCTGTTCCGCGAGGCGATGAAGAAGATCGGCCTGGAAACGCCGAAGTCGATGCTGGCCAACGCCACCGACGTCAAGAATGCCGACCGCAAGATGCATGAGGCCGAACGCGCCTCGCTGAAGGCCGAAAAGCCCGACAATCTCGACGCCGCGCTCGATGCGCTGGAGACAAGCTGGAACCTCGGCGAAGGCGACCGCAAGCAGCGCTACATCAGCCACGCCATGGCGATCGCCGCCCAGGCGCTCGACCATGTCGGCCTGCCCGCCATCATCCGCCCCTCCTTCACCATGGGCGGCACCGGCGGCGGCATCGCCTACAACAGGGCCGAATTCTTCGACATCGTCCAGTCCGGCCTCGACGCCTCGCCGACCACCGAAGTGCTGATCGAGGAGAGCGTGCTCGGCTGGAAGGAATACGAGATGGAGGTCGTCCGCGACAGAGCGGACAATTGCATCATCGTCTGCTCCATCGAGAACATCGATCCGATGGGCGTGCACACGGGCGATTCGATCACCGTCGCGCCGGCGCTGACCTTGACCGACAAGGAATACCAGATGATGCGCAACGCCTCGATCGCGGTGCTGCGCGAGATCGGCGTCGAGACCGGCGGTTCCAACGTGCAGTTCGCCGTCAACCCGGCCGATGGCCGGTTGGTGGTGATCGAGATGAACCCGCGCGTCTCGCGCTCTTCTGCCTTGGCCTCCAAGGCGACCGGTTTCCCTATCGCCAAGATCGCGGCCAAGCTTGCCGTCGGCTACACGCTGGACGAGCTGGAGAACGATATCACCGGCGGCGCGACACCCGCCTCGTTCGAACCGTCTATCGACTACGTCGTCACCAAGATCCCGCGCTTTGCATTCGAGAAATTCCCCGGCGCGGAGCCGGTGCTGACCACCGCGATGAAGTCGGTCGGCGAAGTCATGGCTATCGGCCGCACCTTTCAGGAATCCTTGCAGAAGGCGCTGCGCGGGCTGGAGACGGGCCTCACCGGCCTCGACGAGATCGAGATTCCGGGCCTTGGCCATGGGACCACGCCCGCCAGCCATGTCGACGACCGCAACGCCATCCGCGCCGCCCTTGGCACCCCCACCCCCGACCGGCTGCGCATGGTGGCGCAGGCGATCCGCATGGGCACCTCGCTGGAAGACGTGCACGCCATGTGCAAGATCGACCCGTGGTTCCTCGAGCAGATCGCAGGCATCCTGGCCATGGAAGCCCGCATCCGGGAGCACGGCCTGCCTGAGGACGCCGCCAATCTGCGCATGCTGAAGGCCATGGGTTTTTCGGACGCCCGCCTCGCCTCATTGACGAAGAGCGACGTGGAAGTCGTTCAGAAGATTCGTGAAAAGCTCGACGTTCATCCGGTTTATAAGCGCATCGACACCTGCGCGGCCGAGTTCGCGTCGCCGACCGCCTACATGTACTCCACTTATGAAGTGCCCTTCGCCGGCGCGCTCGCCAACGAGGCGCAGGTGTCGTCGCGCAAGAAGGTGGTCATCCTCGGCGGCGGCCCGAACCGCATCGGCCAAGGCATCGAATTCGACTACTGCTGCTGCCACGCGGCCTTTGCGCTGCGCGACGCCGGCTATGAAGCGATCATGATCAACTGCAACCCCGAGACCGTGTCGACCGACTACGACACCTCGGACCGGCTCTATTTCGATCCGCTGACGGCGGAGGACGTGCTGGAGATCCTGCGCGCCGAGCAGGCGTCGGGCGAGCTGGTCGGCGTCATCGTCCAGTTCGGCGGCCAGACGCCGCTGAAGCTCGCCGATGCGCTGGAGAAGGCCGGCATCCCGATCCTCGGCACCTCGCCCGACATGATCGATCTGGCGGAGGACCGCGACCGCTTCCAGAAGCTGCTGCACAAGCTCAATCTCAGCCAGCCGAAGAACGGCATTGCCTATTCGGTCGAGCAGGCCCGCCTCGTCGCCGGCGAGCTCGGCTTCCCCCTGGTGGTGCGCCCCTCCTATGTGCTGGGCGGCCGCGCCATGCAGATCATCCATGACGAGGGCATGCTGCAATCCTATCTGCTCGACACCGTGCCCGGCCTGGTGCCGGAGGACATCAAGCAGAAATACCCCAACGACAAGACCGGCCAGATCAACACGCTGCTGGGCAAGAACCCGCTTTTGTTCGACACCTATCTCTCGGGCGCAATTGAGGTCGATGTCGACTGCCTCTGCGACGGCAAGGCGACCTTCGTCTCCGGCATTCTGGAGCACATCGAGGAGGCCGGCATCCATTCGGGCGACTCGGCCTGCTCGCTCCCCGTTCACTCGCTGCCTTCCGAGCTGGTCGACGAGCTGGAGCGCCAGACGGCAGCGCTTGCCCGCGCGCTCAATGTCGGCGGCCTGATGAACGTGCAATACGCGATCAAGGACGGCACGGTCTACGTGCTGGAGGTCAATCCGCGCGCGTCGCGCACCGTGCCTTTCGTCGCCAAGACCATCGGCCGCCCCATCGCCAAGATCGCCGCCCGCATCATGGCCGGTGAGAGCCTGGAAGACGCCTTCGCCCATTACGGCGCCATGCCCGACCCGCGCAATCCGGGCCACATCGCGGTCAAGGAAGCCGTCTTCCCCTTCGCCCGTTTCCCCGGTGTCGACATTCTGCTCGGCCCGGAAATGCGCTCGACCGGCGAGGTCATGGGCCTCGACCGCGACTTCGCGCTGGCCTTCGCCAAGAGCCAGTTGGGCGCCGGCGTCGACCTGCCCCGCTCCGGCACGCTGTTCGTCTCGGTGCGCGACGAGGACAAGAAGGGCATATTGCCGGCGGTCAAACGCCTCGCCGGGCTAGGCTTCAAGGTGATGGCCACCTCCGGCACCGCCCGCTTCCTCGCCGAAAACGGCGTCGTCGCCGAGAAGATAAACAAGGTGCTCGAAGGCCGCCCCCACATCGAGGACGCCATCCGCAACCGCCAGGTCCAGATCGTCTTCAACACGACGGATGGGCAGAAGGCGGTGTCGGACTCGAAGTCGTTGCGGCGAGCGACGCTGATGCAGAAGGTGCCGTATTACACGACTCTGTCGGGTGCGGCGGCAGTGGCCGAGGCGATCGCGGCGTTGAAGGCGGGGAGTTTGGAGGTCAGGCCGCTGCAGGAGTATTTTGCTTAAGGCGACAGCCAATCAGTAAAAAATTCCGAGACGATGACTCCCACGGGAAATCAAAGGTCACTTTCTCCTCGGATTCTTAAGCGCTATCAAATAGTCGGCAGACGAATCGACACTGTTCTTTGGAAACGTTAGGCTCTTTTTATTCCGGTTCGTTTTAGAAACACCTTCAATTTGCTTCGACCATTGACCGAACGTATCTAGAATATGCTGTATCTGCGACAGAGAAAACTTCTCCCCCTTGGCGAGAGGAGTGGGGTTACTCTTCACTTGGATGCAGGCCATTGGAGCCTGCTCACCCCACCGCCACACACTCAATCTCGATGTCAAACTCCATCGGCCAAGAAGCCACCGGCACAAAGCTCCGCGCCGGCGGGTTGGTCGAGAAGTACCTCGCATAAACCCGGTTGATCGCATTGTAGAAGCCGGAATTGACGGCGTAGATGCGCACCATCACGACATTGTCCAGCGAGGTGCCGGCCGCTTCCAGGCAATGTTTCAGCGCCTTCAGCGACGCCTCGGTCTGCACCTCGATGTCGCCGCGCACCATCTCGCCGGTCACCATGTCCACCGGCGGCGTCGCCGAGATGAACACGAATCCGTTGGCCTTCACCGCCGTCGAACAGGGCAGGCCGAGCGCCCGCACCTTGTCCGACATGACGGGCACTTCGATGATTTCTTTCTTCATGGTGGTGCTCCCTGGGTTTGGGGGAGCTTATAGTGCCGGCCGGGGAACGCCAGCGCCGACCCGCAGTCCAGAGCCGGAACTCGTCCTCGCCTGCGAAATCTCGTAGGGCGCTCCCCCTCTCCGTCCCGGCTTCGCCGGGCCACCTCTCCCCCACCTTGTGGGGGCGAGGAACCCAAGCGTTCCGGTGTCGCGACCTCAGTGATTGGCTTTTCCTCGCCCCCATGAAATGGGGGAGAGGTGGCCCGGCGAAGCCGGGACGGAGAGGGGGCTGGCGCCGACGCGTTGTCCAGCCTTCACCCTTGCCCCGGATAAGGCGTGCCGTCCTTGTGCAGGAAGCGGCCGTCCGAACTCGGGCTCATCATGTCGATGTCGGAGCAGGTGATGACATCGTCCGGGTTGCGCGAGCCGACCTCGAGATAGAGCGCCGGCGTGGACGAGCGGTTGATCAAATGGTGGCCATTGCCGCTGTTCTTGGCGAAGGTGGCGCAGTCGCCGGCGCTCAGCAGCGTCTCGCCGCCATCTTCGACCAACGTCAACTCGCCCTCCAGCACATAGACGAACTCGTCCTCGTGGCTGTGCCAATGGCGCTGGCTGGACCACCCGCCGGGCGGCAATGTCATCAGGTTGACGCCGAAATCGGTCAGTCCGCCGGCATCGCCAAGCCGGCGGCGCGTGCGGCCGGCGCAAGGGCCATCGAAGGGCGCGGGATAGCCCGAGCCCTTGCGGATGGGCAGGGATGCGAGGTCGAGTTTGGGCATGGGTGCTCTCGGGGTGGTGGTGCGGCAGTGTAGTCCCACGCAGGCATGGGAAGAACCCTGTTGCGAGATTTGAGCCGTCGCTCCCTACGGCGCCCCCCTCTGTCCTGCCGGACATCTCCCCCACGAGGGGGGAGATTGGCAGCTTCGGCGACGGCGCTCTTTCTTCCAGCGCTGAAGATTAGCGAAAGCATTCGCGACAGCCAATCTCCCCACCTGTGGGGGAGATGTCCGGCAGGATAGAGGGGGGCGCCGTAGAGTGCTATCGTCTGCGGTTCAGCTCCCTCTTGACCGCCCTCACCCCTGATGCGCGGCCCCCAGTTCCTTCACGTGCTTCTCGTGCATCTTCAGCGTCGGCAGCGTCTTCTTGGCGAATTCCTTCATCGCCGGATCGTCGCCCGATTGGGCGTAGGTGCTGAAGAGCGCGACGGCGTCCTTGTGAGCTGCTGTCTGCATCATGATGTATTTGGTGTCGAAGTCCTTGCCGCTGGCGGCCTTGAGTTCGTCGAGCTGGCCCTGTTCTTTCGGCTGAAGCGCCGGGCCGGCCGGCTTGGTCGAGGCGGTGGTCTGGCCCTGCGCGAGCGCCGCCTTGAAGTCCTCGCCGGCCTTGGTGTGGTCCTTGATCATCTGTTTGGCGAAGGCCTTGACGTCGGCCGACGCCGATTTCTGCTCGGCGAGCTTGCTCGACTGGATCTCGAACTCGTTGGCGCCGGGCACCGTCTTGATGAAGGTCTGCGTGTCGACCTTGCTGTCGGCCGCCAGCGGCGTCGTTTGGGCGGTGGATTGGGCAAGCGCGGCGGGCGCGGCGGCGAGCAAGGCCGCGGCGGTCATGGTCAGAAGCGTTTTCATCTGCAATCTCCGGTCGGAATGGTTCCCTCGGGATTCCAACGCCGCAGATGCGCGGAAGTTGCGCCGGGGCACCTTGCCGTCAATAGCAGCATGCCTCGCCATATTGCAGCTGCTCGTGCCAGTTCGGCCGGCCCTCCGGGGTGAAATCCATCAGGTTCCACAGGATCTCGCAGGTGCCGATGGCGCGCGGGTCCTGGCCGGGCTCGGGCGGGGCGAAGCCCAGCTCTGACGACCAGAAATGCCTGATGCCGTCAGCGTCGCGGTTGAACACCGACAAAAGCGGGATCTGCGCGCGGTCGGCATCCTCGGCATTGTAGTCGCGCTTGAAGCTGTTGTTGGCCGACGACACCAGCCGCATGTTCTTCCACCCACGGTCCCGGCCGAGCGTGACGAGGTTTCCGAGCGCCGTTTTCGCCACCACGGCGAAGTTGAACCCGGCCGCCTGGAGATGGCCGACCGCGCCGTCGAACTGGTCGAGCAGCGCCGTGCAGGACGGGCATGGCTGGTCCGGCCGTGCCAGCTTCGCCGTGCCGCCCGTCATTGCCACGTCGCGCGTCTCCTGCGGATGGCGCGGAAACATCATCTGGTAGAGGATCAGCGTGTCCTTGCCGGGTGCGAACAGTTCCGACAGCTTTATCTCGGCCGCCCTGCCCTCGGCATCCAGCCCGTCGAACACGTAATCCTGTGGCACCAGCCCGCCCGGCGGCAACGCGCGGCGTGCCACGGCCACATCCTCCATGGCACGGCGCAGCTCGATTTCCTTCTTCAGCAGCTTTTCGCGGGCGGCGCGGTATCTGGCGGATTCGTTGGGGAAGGTGATCATGATCGGCTCCTTGGTCACAGCGCCGGCGTCCCGGCGCGGTTGCTCTAAGACCTAAGGACGCTCCGCTGCGGCCGGTTCCGACAATTTCCCCTCACCCTTTCACGCCGCCGGCGGTGAGGCCCGAGACTATCTTGCGCTGGAAGATCAGCACCAGCACCACCAGCGGCACCGTGACGATCACCGATGCGGCCATGATGTTGCCCCATGGGATCTCGAACTGCGAATTGCCCGACAGCAGCGCGATCGCCACCGGCACGGTGCGCTGGGCGTTGTTGGAGGTGAAGGTGAGCGCAAACAGGAACTCGTTCCACGCGCCGATGAACGCCAAAAGCCCGGTGGTCGCCAGCGCCGGCCACATCAGCGGCAGGAAGATGCGCGTGATGATGATCCACGGCGTCGCGCCGTCAAGGATCGCCGCCTCCTCGACCTCGACCGGCAGGTCGCGCACGAAGGCGGTGAGCACCCAGACGGTGAACGGCAAGGTGAAGATCATGTAGGAGAAGATCAGCGCGAGAAGCGAATTGTAGAGGCCGAACATCCGCACCAGTTCGAACAGCCCGGCCAGCACCGCCACCTGCGGGAACATCGAAACGGACAGGATGGCGAATAGTAGCGCTGAGCGGCCGCGAAAACGGATGCGCGCCAGCGCGTAGGCCGCGGTGACGCCGAGGAACAGCGAGAGCGCGACGACCGCGCCGGAGACCACCAGTGAGTTGATCAGGTTGCGTGCGAAGGCGCCTTCTGTCAGCA
This sequence comes from Mesorhizobium sp. B2-4-1, assembly GCF_006442185.1. NCBI lineage: Bacteria > Pseudomonadati > Pseudomonadota > Alphaproteobacteria > Hyphomicrobiales > Phyllobacteriaceae > Mesorhizobium > Mesorhizobium sp. B2-4-1. The sequence goes on from NZ_VFVN01000004.1 coordinate 55,788, forward strand.
CATTCCTGTAATTGCCGAGGCTGAACGTCTTCGGCCAGAGGTCGGCCTGGAACAGTTCGGTCCCCGATTTCAGGCTGGTGACGATGGCGTAATAGAAGGGGAATACCGCGACCAGCACGATGACCGCGACCAGCAGGTAGAAAGCCGTCCGCTTCAGGATCCACATCTCAGCGGCCCCCCTCGAGGCTGATCCGGCCGATCCGGATATAGGCCGTGGTGAGAAGGGCAAGAATGAGGAACAGCAGCGTCGAGGCGGCCGAGCCGTAGGCGAATTTGTCGAACTCGAACAGGTTCTCGCGCGCGAACACCGACATCGACTTGGTGTGCACGTTGTTGGGCGTCAGCACATAGATCAGGTCGAAGATGCGCAGCGCATCGAGCGCGCGGAAGATCACCGCCACCATCACCGCAGGGCGGATCAGCGGCAAGGTCACCCGCCAGAAGATCTGCCACGGATTGGCGCCGTCGAGCCTCGCGACCTCGATGATCTCGCGCGGCAGCATCTGCAGCGCGGCAAGGATGAGCAGCGCCATGAACGGCGTCGTCTTCCAGATGTCGACGACCAGCACGGCCGCCATCGCCGTGTCGGCGTTGGCCGTCCAGGCGATCTTGGTGTCGATCAGGCCGAGATTGAGCAGAACCACATTGATGATGCCGAACTGGTCGTTGAGCATCCACTGCCACATCTTGGCCGAGACGATGGTCGGGATCGCCCAGGGGATGAGGATCGCCGCCCTGACGATGCCGCGGCCCGGGAATTCGGCATTGAGCACCAGCGCGACGACCATGCCGAGGATCGTCTCGCAGGTAACCGAAAGGGCCGCGAAACGCACCGTGTTCCAGACGGCGCTCCACCACACCGGGTCGGCCAGCACGCCATCGTAGAGCACCCGGCCGCTCGGCATGCGCAGCACCGAGAAGTAATTGGCGAAGCCTGCCCACTGGCGGGCGTCAAGATCGGCCAGCGAAGCGTCGGTGAAACTGAAATAGACCGTGCGGGCGAGCGGCCAGCCGGCAGCGGCGGCGAGCACCAGGAGCATCGGCGCCAGGAACAGCCAGGCCGAACGCACGCGCTGGCGCATCAGCCGCGAGCGCGGGCGGCGGGTCGCGACGGCTTCAGTCCTCGGCTCCGCTTCTGTCATCCCTCGCGCCGGGCGGGACATGGAGGCGCGTTGTGGCGTCACCAGCCACGCCCCTTCAGCCTGGTCAGCATGGCTTCGAGGTCGGCCAGATTGTCGCCCGCGGCGCCATCGCCCGACAGCGTCTTGTGGACGGCGTTCCAGAATTGGCTCGACGCCTCGTTGTACTTGATCCTGGCCGCGGCCGAGGGACGCGGCACCGCATTGAGGAAGATCTGCTTCCAGCGCGGAACGATCGGCTGTTGTCTGGCGATGTCGGTATCGTCATAGAGCGCCTGGATGGTCGGCAGGCTGGAGTTCCTCAGCGCGCGGTATTTCTGCATCGCGGGCGAGGCGATGAATTTGACGAGCCCGATCGCCGCGTCCGGGTGCCTGGAATATTTGGACACGGCAAGATTCCAGCCACCCAGCACCGCCGCCGGACGCGCGCCTTCGCCGGTGCCGGCCGGCAGCGGCGCTACGTCGAACTTGCCCTTGATCGGCGAGCCTTCGGAATTGCCGAGTGCATAGGCGTAGGGCCAGTTGCGCATGAAGACCGCATTGCCGGTCTGCCACACGCCGCGCGATTCCTCTTCCTGATAGGCCAGCACGCCGGGTGGCGCGATGGTTCCGACCCAGCCTTTGGCCATGTCGAGCGCTGCCGCCGCTTTTGGATTGTTGATCGAGATGGTGCCGTCCGGCTCGATGATCTGGCCGCCGCCATTCGACATCACCCATTCGAGCGCGTCGCAGGTCAGCCCCTCATAGGCATTGCCCTGGAAGACGAAGCCCCAGATGTCTTTGTTGCCGGCAGCCCGCTCCTTGTCCATGACCAGCCTGGCGGTGTCGGCCAGCTCCTTCCAGGTGGCAGGCACCTTGGCGTCGTATTTGTCGAGCAGGTCCTTGCGGTAGTAGAGCGCCGGCGCATCGGTGAAGATCGGCAGCGCCACCAGCCTGCCGTTGACGGTCTGCGACTGGATGATCGAGGGGAAATGGGCGCCGACGACATCCTTGGTCGCCGCGGTCAGGTCGACAAGCTGGCTGGCGAGCTGCGGCGCCCAGATCACATCGGTCTGGTAGACGTCGATATCGCTATTGCCGGCGGCAAGCCACAGCCTGTACTGGCCGAACTGGTCGGTCCCGGATGCCGGCATGACGACGATGCTGACCTTGTTGCCGCTGTCCTTCTCATAGCGGTCGAGGATTTCACGCAGCACCTTGATGCCGATTCCTGTGTCGCCCGATACGATCGACAATTCGACGGCTCGCGCAGGCACAGCCGCAATCATCGCGGCAGCGACCAACGTGGCAAATGCGTGAAAGAGCCTCATGGCGGCGGAGGATCTCCTTTCGGAACGGCGACGCAAGCCTTCGAGGCTCCGGAAGCTCGTCGGACCCCTCCACCACTCTTTGAATGCGGAGCGGCGCTCTGGGTTCCCGAGCGATGCCCGCGAGCGGCGGTGGGCCGGGCCGCGGCTTCAGCCTTCCCAGGCGACAGGGCTCATCCCAAGCCGCTGATAGAGCCTGACAGCGGCGGCGTTTTCCACCGTGTTGGTCTTGAGGTCGACATGGTCTGCGCCGCGTTCGCGAAAGACGGCGAAGGCGTGCCACATCAGCGCCTCGCCGATGCCCCTGCCGCGCGCCTGCGGATGCACGGCGAGATCCCTGACGAAGGCGCTCGTCCAGCACAGCGCCGCCGCCACCAGCAGGCCCTTGGCGTCGATGACGAGGAAACAGAGCGCAGAATCGAATTCGGGGTCGCCTGAGATGCGTGGCCACCATTCGTCGAACGGACCGTCGGCGCCATCGTTGAACACTTCGGTCAGCAGCGCATGCAAGGCCGGCGCATCGCCGGGCTCGAGGGTGCGCATGACAAAGCCATCCGACCAGTGCGCGGGAACCAGCGTCTCGTCGAGGATCTTGCGCAGCCGGATGTCGTTCGGAGCCGGCGGGCGCGGTTCGGGCATTTCGCTCAGGCGTCGGGCAGCAGGCGGCGCCGCTTGCGGTCGACGCCGAGGCCGGTCGCCTCGAGCAGGCCTTTGCGCTTGGCGTCGAAATAGTAGCCGGTCTGATAGAGCCAGTCGGCGCGCTTGGCGTTGCCGTCCGACACCAGCCAGGCGCCACGCAGGTATTTGACGGCGTATTTCAGGTTGGTTTCGGCATCGAACAGGCCCCTGGCCGGTCCGTCATAGCCCATGCCGCGCGCCGTCGCGTGCTTGATCTGCATCAGCCCCCAATGGCCGTTGTTGTAGGCCTTGGGATTGAAGGTGCTTTCGCGGTTGACGACATGGCGCACAAGGTCGACCGGCACCTGATAAAACGCGGCGTATTTTACGATCAGCCGGTCGATATCGCCGCGCACGCCGGTCGCATGCTCTTCCTGCACCGGAGCGGCAGGAAACTGGACGAGGGCAGCCGGATTCTGCGGCACAACATAGGCCGCCTGCTGCACGCCGGGCATGGCTTTCTGATCGTTCCTGGCGATCGCCGGCACGATGAGCCCGGCGGTGGCGTAGGTGGCTGCCGCCTTGATTGGTGCGCCGGCGCCAGCCGGCGGCGGCGCCTGCCAGGCATTGGCGGTCATCACCGCCGGCACGGCCGGTGCGGTTGGGGTCGCTCCGGCAAAGGCCGCGGTTGCCGCGGCCGCCTGTGTGGTCGGGCCGGCGGACAACTCAGCGGTTTGAACGGGCGTAATCCCCGACGATTCCGGCAGCACCGAAACCGTCTCCGGCAACGGTATGGTGAAGCCGGCATCGGTGCCGGCGACGGTCGCTGTTTCGGTGAGGGAAGACGCGGATTTCATCTGCGATGTCGACGTGCAACCGCTGACGCAGGCCATGGCCGCGATCACGCCGAGCGCGATAAGGGTTTGTTTTGCTGGCAAGCCGCGTTCGGGTCCGGTTCGTCGGATGTTAAGAAATCCCTTACACCAGCGATTCCTGGCGAGCAATCGGGGCGCTCAGGTGGTTTTCGGGTGGCGAGACTCGGGCCGAAATGCCATATTGTTCCTGATATGTACCGGCATGAATGCCGGTTTCTGGCCATTTTGCGAAAGGAGCACGCCATGCAAACGCCGTCGCAGATCACAGCCGGCCACGCAGTGTTAGAAACAGTGATCGGCTTCATGGGGATTGCCTGGAGCGAAAAGGGCCTGATCCGGCTCTGCCTGCCCGAACGCAGCCGCGAGGCGGTCGAGCGGCGGCTGATGCGCCACGCCGGCGTTTCGGCCGCTACCGTGCAGCCGCCGTGGGTGGTCGAGCTGATCGCCTCGATCAAGGCCTATGCGGCGGGCGAGGATATCGATTTCTCCGGCGTGCCGGTCGATCTCGACGGCATCGACGATTTCCGCCTCGCCATCTATGGCGCGGCGCGAAAGCTAGCCTATGGCGAAACCACCACCTATGGAGAACTGGCCAAGCGCGCCGGCCATGCCGGCCTGCCGCGCGAAACCGGTGCCGCGCTTGGCGCCAATCCGGTGCCGCTGGTCATTCCCTGCCACCGTATCCTCGCCGCCGGCGGCAAGATCGGCGGCTTCTCCGCGCCCGGCGGCTCGACCACCAAGGAAAAGATGCTGGCCATGGAAGGCGTGCGCGTCGGCCCGCCGCCGCCAGCGCAGGTCTCGTTCGGATTTTGACGCGATAACAGCCGCGCCAGGCTATGGCCTAGTCGTTATGAAAAAACCGCCGGCGGAAACGCCGGTCGTTGTCCGGTCGCTTGCAATTGTAGACCGGGCAGGATTTCGTATCGGCGCTCGGCACATAGGCGCGTGTCCTCACCTCGCCCATGGTGCAGAATTGCTGGCTCTGCACGTAGCGGTCGTAGAGTGGCAGTCCCGGTACCCGCCTCGACTGGTAACGCAGGATGACGGCGCCCTGCCGCGCGATCGTCGCCTGTACGCGGCCACACTCCATCCGCGTCGGATCGTAGCGCGAGATCGCCTGCGCCTCGGCGGCAATCAGCGTCAGGCATGCTGCCAGCAGAATGGTCTTCATGGTCCTCTCCCCTGATGCGCGGCTCACGGACAGCGCCATCTGACGCAACGGTTTCACCGGATTGGGGCGGCCATTGGGCGGTCCCTCGATCACGGCTTTCTCACGCAGTCTTGTATTTCGTGCGAAAGCAGCCTATATCAGCCCCATTGATATTTCGGCCGATCGATCCGGGCCTCGCGATCTTCGCGTTTGCTGACGTCTATCTCCAAAATCTCGATGCACACCGGCTGGACCTCGGTTCAGTCAAACCAAAGCAAATGTGAAGGACTATTTTTATGGCAACTGGAACGGTCAAGTGGTTCAACGCCACCAAGGGCTTCGGCTTCATCCAGCCTGACGCGGGCGGCGCGGACGTTTTCGTCCACATCTCCGCTGTCGAGCGCGCTGGACTGTCGACCCTGGTCGAAGGCCAGAAGATCAACTTCGAGATCGAGCAGGACCGCCGCACTGGCAAGTCGTCCGCTGGATCTCTGAGCAAGGCAGCCTGATTTTGAAAATGGCGCGCGCCGGGCGACAGCCCGGGGCGCGCGGCAAGTCACGGATGTACTGACGGTCGCGCGAGAAGCGCGCCGGAGCGGAAAGACCCGACAAGCCGGATCAGCAGATAGCTGCCAGCCCGGACCGGACGCTCCCGATCAGGCTACCGAAATGGGAAGGCGGGCATTGTCCCGCCTTTTTATTTGCCTGGATTCCAGGCATGTAAAGCCGAACCTAGAGTCCCACCTGTGGTACCATTAGAGTGGTATTATCCGGCCATGACCAAGCTTGAGCAAATCGAAAAGTCCATCACCGAACTGAGCCCCGAGGAGCCGAAGGCGTTTGCCGCATGGTTCGAGGCGCTCCAGGCGGACCTGTGGGATCGGCAGATCGAGACCGACGTGAGGGCGGGGCGATTGGACAAGCTTGCCGAACAGGCATTGGCTGACCATCGCGCCGGCCGGACTCGGCCTCTGTGAACAACGTCGCCTCTCCATCATTCTGGAAGGCTTATGAAAAACTGTCGTCGTCGATCAAAGCAAAGGCGGACAGGCGTTTTGTCATACTGCGTTCCGATCCTTTTCATCCCTCCTTACATTTCAAGCAGGTCGGTTGCTATTGGTCGGCGCGGGTCGACGAAACTACCGGGCTGTTGCCATACGCAACAATGAAGATGTGATCTGGTTCTGGATCGGCACCCATGCCTACTACGACCATTTGTTGAAATAGCTCCCGCGCAGCTTCTCGGACGATGGGTGGCCGGGCCTCGCGCCTGTTTGGCGCGCCTCGCCCAAAAGAGCCGCGGGGCGGTGGCGAGGTTGAGGATAAAATTACCCTACCCACTCCATAGAGACGTGCCCCGGATCCGCCACCACGCGGTCAAGCCACGCAGCCACCGCCGGATAGGCGTCGAGCTGGAAGCCGCCCTGCTCCGCCGTATGCGTATAAGCGTAAAGCGCGATGTCGGCGATGCTGTAGGCGTTTCCGGCGAAGAACGCGTTGTTCTCCAGGTATTTATTCATGACACCGAGCGCCTTGTTGCCGCGCTCCAGTGTCACCGCCAGCCGCTCGGGCGTCGCGTCCTTGGCCCTTTCGGGAAAGGTCAGCAGCGCCTTGCGCACGGCGATATAGGGCTCGTGGCTATACTGTTCGAAGAACAGCCATTGATAGGCGAGCCCGCGCTCATACTTGTCCGCGGGCAGGAAGCGCGTGCCCTCCGCGAGGTAGAGCAGGATGGCGTTGGATTCAGCGATCCGCTTTCCGTCGTCGAGTTCCAGCAGCGGCACCATGGCATTCGGATTCTTGGCGACGAAATCCGCTTTTCGCGTATCGCCCGTGTGCGAACTCACCTCGACAGTGGTGAAAGGGAGGCCGAGCTTGGCCATCAGCAGGCGCGGCTTGTAGCAGTTGCCGCTGTCGATCATGCTGTAAAGTATCATCGCTGGTCCCCCGAGCGCTGCCATGTGCAGACGCGATTATCGTAGCCGCGCCGTCCTCACCAATGATTAGTTTTGGCGCGACGATCAGCGCCGCTGATGTGTAGCACACGGCGCTACCCGAACAGCGGCACCACCTTGCTGTCCCTGCCCAGCAGCGCGTCGATGGCGAGCGGTCGCTCGTCGAAGATCACCCCGGCCAGCGCCGGCCGGGCGAGTAGAAAACCTTGCAGCAGGTCGACGCCGCCATCGAGCGCGACGCGCAGATGGGTGGGCTGTTCGATGCCCTCGACCAGGACCTTGGCGCCGCGGTCGTGCAGGCTGGAGACCAGCGGGCGGAAGAACCGCTCGGCGGCGGCGTGGCGGCAGAATTGCGCGAACCAGCCACCGTCGATCTTGACGATATCGGGCTTGAGCAGGCTGACCCGCTCCTCGGTCGAGTGGCCGGTGCCGAAATCGTCGATGGCGATGCGGATGCCGTCGCGGCGCATCTCGCGCACCAGCCTGGCCAGCAGCGTGTCGTCGGCCGCCTGTTCGGTGATTTCGCAGACCAGCATGCCGGGGGCCAGGCCGAGCTCGCCGAGATGCCTGCTCATCAGCCGGATTTCGGCCAAGGCCCGGCCCCGGTGGGCGTTGACCAATGGATTGTAGTTGAAGAACAGATCGAGCCCGTCGACGCCGATGTTGCGGAAGTTCCTGAGATGCAGCACGCGGCACATGGTTTCGACGAACAGCCGGTCCTCGGCCGCGACGCCTTCGAAGAACGCCCGTGCGGCGCCCGGCCGGCCGGCGCGATGCGGCTCTATCAGGCCCTCGACCGCGATTGCGTGCAGGAAGCGGCCGCGCGGCGCGAAGATCGGCTGGTAGGCGCTGCGCAGGCGGAAGTCGCCATAAACGCCATATTCGATACCGACCTCGTCCATGAAGATCGCATCGCCGACATCGCGCCGCCGCTCGGGTCTCATCGTGTGCCCCTGCGCCCAAAGGCTTTCGCCGCCCGCGCGGTATGCGGCGCGGCTGCCGGGACGGAAGATGCACTGTCGGCGGCAGGCGATGGCCCGTCCTCGCCGAAGACGCGGAAGCTGGTCGGCGCCAGTTCCGGCCGTGCCAGCACGAAACCCTGGACCATCGAAGCCCCGGATTTCTCGGCCAGCTCCAGCTGCCAGCCTTCCTCGATGCCCTCGAACACGGTGCGGATGCCTTGTGCCTCGAAGCTTTTCACCATGGACGTCAGCAGCGCGAAGCCGGCGCCGGACGCCATCAACTGCGTGATCCAGTGGGCATCGAACTTGACGATGTCGGGTTTCAACTCCTTGATGCGGTTGATGTCGGAATCGTCGGCGCCATAGTCATCGACGGCAATGCGAAAGCCGTTGCCCTTCAACGCCGCGACGAAACCGTGCAGGGTCTCCTGCGAGGCTGGACGCTGCTCGGTCACCTCGCACACGACACGGCCCGGATCGATGCCGGCCTCGTGCAGCACCAGGCGCATTTCGCGCAAGGCATTGTCGGCAACGGCGCGCTCGGTGAACACCGACGGATCGAAATTGACGAAGATCGACGCTTCCTGCGGCAGGCAGGCGCCGGCATTCAGCAGATGCAGCGTCCTGGTCAGCGCCTCGACATGAAGCCGGTCGGCGGCCGGGCAGGTGCTGAAGAAGCTCATTGGCGATTGCGGTTCGCCGTCGCGGAACGGCCGGATCAAGCCCTCGAAGGCGGCAACCGACAGCTTGCCTTCCCTGAAGGCGAAGATCGGCTGGAAGGCGCTTTGCAACGTATAAATGCCCCAGACACCTGACGAGGTGCCGTCATCATGACGGATGATATGGGCAAGCCCGATGCTGCGCGACAAGGTTCCTCGCTCCGCGAACTGGCGCAATTGGGTTACGATCCTGCCACGCAAGCCTCTACCGCCCGTTAATGAACTTTCTGTTGCCGATCACGGCTCATTGACCTCCTTGCGGCACTGGCCCAGCCGACAATGCTTGCACTCACGGGAATGATGCGACATGAGAAGCGCCGCGGCCGCTCCTGGCCGCGCTGATCCTTTCTGGAGAGAAAAAAGGTCATGGCCTTCCTTGCCGACACCCTTTCCCGCGTGAAGCCTTCCGCCACCATCGCGGTGACGCAGAAAGCCCGCGAGCTGAAAAATGCCGGCCGCGACGTCATTGGCTTGGGTGCCGGCGAACCGGATTTCGATACGCCCGACAACATCAAGAATGCGGCGATCGAGGCCATCCGCCGTGGTGAGACCAAATATCCGCCGGTGTCGGGCATCGCGCCGCTGCGCGAAGCGATCGCGAAGAAATTCAAGCGCGAGAACAATCTCGACTACAAGCCGGAGCAGACCATCGTCGGCACTGGCGGCAAGCAGATCCTGTTCAACGCCTTCATGGCGACGCTGAACCCTGGCGACGAGGTCATCATCCCCCGGCCCTATTGGGTCAGCTATCCCGAGATGGTGGCGATCTGCGGCGGCACCTCGGTGTTCGCCGACACTTCGATCGACAACGGCTTCAAGTTGACGGCAGAAGTGCTGGAAAAGGCGATCACGCCGCGCACAAAGTGGCTGCTGATGAACTCGCCGTCGAACCCGTCGGGCGCCGCCTACACCGAGGCCGAGCTTCGGTCGCTCGCCGACGTGCTGCTCAGGCATCCGCATGTCTGGACGCTGACCGACGACATGTACGAGCATCTGACCTACGGCGACTTCGTCTTCAAGACCATCGCCGAGGTCGAGCCGAAGCTCTATGAGCGCACGCTGACCATGAACGGCGTGTCGAAAGCCTATGCCATGACCGGCTGGCGCATTGGCTACGCCGCGGGTCCCGTCCAGCTGATCAAGGCGATGGACATGATCCAGGGCCAGCAGACGTCGGGCGCCTGCACCATCGCGCAATGGGCCTCGGTCGAAGCGCTGAACGGCCCGCAGGACTTCATCGCCAAGAACAAGGCGATCTTCCAGGGGCGCCGCGATCTCGTCGTCTCGATGCTCAACCAGGCGCGCGGCATCTCTTGTCCGTCGCCGGAAGGCGCCTTCTACGTCTATCCGTCCTGCGCCCAGCTGATCGGCAAGAAGACCAAGGCCGGCAAGGTGATCGACACCGACGAGGCCTTCTGCTCGGAGCTGCTCGAGGCCGAGGGCGTGGCGGTGGTATTCGGTTCGGCCTTCGGCCTCGGTCCGAACTTCCGCATCTCCTACGCCACGTCGGAGACGCTGCTGGAGGAGGCGTGCACGCGCATCCAGCGCTTTACGGCATCACTGACCTGATCGTGAAAACAAAACCCGGCCAAACGCCGGGTTTTTAGATCGGCTCGACACGGTACTCAGCCGCCATATTGGGCCGGCGTCACCGCTTCCAGCCAGTCGGCATGCACGCCCTCGAGCGCTTCCTGCATCGCTATATGCGTCATCGCCGTTTTCGGCCCGGCCCCATGCCAGTGCTTTTCGCCTGGCGCGAACGAGATGACGTCCCCTGCCCTGATCTCCTGGATGAGACCGCCCCAGGTCTGGGCGAGGCCGGCGCCCGACGTGACGTACAGCGTCTGGCCAAGCGGATGCGTGTGCCAGTGGGTCCGCGCGCCCGGTTCGAAGCTGACCAATGTCGCCCGCAGCCGTGCCGGAGCCTCCTTCTCGATGATCGGCGTCTGCAGCACCCGGCCGGTGAAGTACTTTTCCGGCGCGATGACGGTCGGCGTGCTGCCGCAAGCAATGATCTTCATCGTTCGATCCCTGGAACTGGTGGCGATGCGGGCGGCGGCGACGCCGCTCTTCTTTCGAGACCCTAGTTTCGGCCGATATGGCCGTCGACGCAACCGGTCTGTTCGGCTTGCAAATCAGCGGCAACCGCACCGCGCTCGGCCCTTGAGGCTACCTATTTTCCTTGCCCTGCCGGCAAACAAGTGGGACGATACCTTTGGGCCGGTTGAAGACAAGCCCGCCCGCGACGGTCGAACAGGCCGGCCGCCGCTCAGGACCGACTGACCTTGGCCTGAACCATGAATGCCAGTCGGTCTCCAGGGAAACGCCTGAGTGGAGGTCAGTCATGGGTAATCGCGCCGGAGGAAGACGCACGGGACCGAAATGCATTGCCATAGTCGGTCCCTTCGCAAGCGGTAAGACGACACTTCTCGAAGCCATATTGGCCCGCACGGGCGCCATTCCCCGCCAGAACCCGGTTTCCTCGGGAAACACCGTTTCAGATCATTCGCCCGAGGCGCGCGCGCACGCCATGAGCGTCGAGGCGACCTTCGCCACCACGGAATTCATGGGCGAGCAGTTCACCTTCGTCGACTGTCCCGGATCGATCGAATTCTCCTTCGAGGCCGAACCGGTGCTGGCCGCCTGCGACCTCGCGGTGGTCGTCGCCGAGGCCGACGAGAAGAAGATCCCCGCCCTCCAGCTCATCATGCGCAAGCTCGACGATCTCGGCGTGCCGCGCATCCTGTTTCTCAACAAGGTCGACAAGGCGATTGCCGGCGTGCGCGACACGTTGAAGATGCTGCAGCCTGCAAGTGCGGTGCCGTTGCTTCTGCGCCAGATACCGCTGCGCAAGGACGGCGTCGTCATTGGCTCGATCGACCTGGCGCTGGAACGCGCCTACATCTACCGCGAATATGCCGAGAGCGAGGTGGCCCAGATACCCGGCGACGAAAAGGCGCGTGAGCTGGAAGCCCGTTTTTCGATGCTGGAACGGCTGGCCGACCATGACGACCAGTTGATGGAACAGCTGCTCGAGGAGATCGAGCCGCCCAAGGACGCGGTCTTCGATGATCTTGCCGCGGATCTGCGCGACGGCGCCGTCACGCCGGTGCTGATCGGCACCGCAGAGAAAGGCAATGGCGTGCTGCGTCTCCTGAAGGCGATCCGCCATGATGCGCCCGACATCGACGCGACCCGCAAACGGCTCGGCGCCCCCGAAGGCAACGCGACCGTGGTTCAGGTGATGAAGACCATCCATACACCGCACGGAGGCAAATTGTCGGTGTCGCGCATCCTTTCGGGACAGGTCGCCGATGGCTCCGAGCTCTGGCTGCCCGGCGGCGACATGGCAAAGGTGTCCGGCATCTACAGGATGCTTGGCAAGGACCAGTCGAAGCTCACCGCGGCGAAGACCGGCGACACGGTCGCGCTCGGCAAGCTGGACGCGGTCAAGACCGGCCAGACGCTGACCTCGGCCAAGGGCGGCATGAAGCCGCTGCTCCAGTTCGAGCCGCCGCAGCCTGTCTTCGCTTTCGCCTTGCGGCCGAAGGAGCGCAAGGACGAGGTGAAGATGTCGGCCGCCATCCAACGGCTGGCCGAAGAAGATCCCTCGCTCAGCCTGCATCATAACCAGGACTCGGCCGAGACCGTGCTGTCGGGCCATGGAGAAATGCACCTGCGCGTCGTACGCGAACGGCTCGAGGGCAAGAACCAGATTCCGGTCGAAGGCCATCCGCCGGCGGTGCCCTACCGCGAGACTATCCGCAAATCGGCGCAGCAGCGCGGCCGCCACAAGAAGCAGTCCGGCGGCCACGGCCAGTTCGGCGATGTGGTGATCGAGATAAAGCCGCTGCCGCGCGGCGCAGGTTTCCAGTTCACCGATACCATCACCGGCGGCGTGGTGCCCAAGACCTACATCCAGTCGGTCGAAAGCGGCATACGCGATTACCTGAAGTCGGGCCCGCTCGGCTTTCCCGTCGTCGACGTCGCCGTCAACCTGTCGGACGGCTCCTACCACGCGGTCGATTCCTCCGACATGGCCTTCCAGATGGCGGCCAAGCTTGCCATGAAGGAAGGCATGGCGGGCTGTTCGCCCGTGCTCCTGGAGCCAGTGATGAAGGTCGAGATCGTGACGCCCTCCGATGCGACCTCGAAGATCATCGCGCTGATCCCGCAGCGGCGCGGCCAGATCCTCGGCTACGACGCGCGGCCCGGCTGGCCAGGATGGGATGTCGTCGAGGCGACCATGCCGCAATCCGAGATCGGCGATCTGATCATCGAGCTGCGCTCGGCCACCTCGGGCGTCGCCAGCTACCGCGCCGTCTTCGACCACATGGCCGAACTCACCGGCCGGCTCGCCGACGAAGCGATGAATGCCAACGGCAAGGCAGCCTGATACTGATGCATGTCGTCTAAAGTGATCTCGGCTTTGGGACATCGACATCCACAAAGATTTGGGTGAGTGCCCTCTCGAACCTTGTTCGAGAGGGCGCAAACAAAAAACGACGCCCGGGGGGGCCGGACGCCGTTTTGTTTGCGGACCGTTTTCTTGGGAGGAGAAACGGCAGGTCCGCCGCATCTTGAAGTCGCCGCTTCGGCGGAAGAAGGTTCGGACGCGGTAGCCGCCTGAGCCCGGATCGTCCGAGTGATGCCCCCATCTCCCGTCCGACCACACCGCGTCCTATGATCTGCTTAGCAGGAGCCGAGCGCCTTTGACATGTTACCAGAGGTTACATGTCACTGTTACGTGGCTATTTCGGTGGATTTTCCCGCCCTTCCGGCAGCGTCCGGGCAACAAAAAAGCCGGATCAATGAAGATCCGGCTGAGTTTGATTGGAAGTGCCTGTTAAGGCTAACCTCCAGAGGGGAACACTCGAGGGCGCTAATGGGAGGAGAACGCGCCCAGGAGATGAACTATATATGTGCTCATCATGCCCAAGAAACAAGCATCTATTTTGCAACACACGCATGCAAAAAGACGCAGGCTGTGGTCTAAGCCATTTCTGGACCCAATAGGACCAGCAGAATCACCGAAGCGGAACCCGCAATGAGACAATTGTCACGGCGGAATCGCGAATCACGCTCGGTTTTCATCCCGAAATGTCAAAAACGCGCAATGGCGTGGAATGAGGCAGCAGGCGTTTATTTCCGAGGCAACTAATGCATGTCGCGCAAAGTGTCCTCGGTTCGGCAGCGACGTGAACAACAAAGACTTGAGCGCGTCGCGGGAATCGGTTTGGGCGTGACATGCTTCAGGCGGGAGACAAGCAATGCGGACCATTTCGGCGATCGCCGGCAGTGCTGCGTTCTTCATCGCGGCACCCTGTATCGTCGCCGGCCTCGTGCCGTGGCTGCTGACGGATCGCTGGGACCGGCCATGGTCGAGCCTGCCGGGTCTTGCCCCGCTCGGCTGGATCCTCATCGCGGTCGCCGTGGCGGCGCTGCTGCATGCATTCGCCTGCTTTGCGCTTGAAGGCCTCGGCACGCCTGCTCCGGTCGCCCCGACCGAGAGACTGGTGGTCGGCGGGCTCTACCGCCATGTCCGCAATCCGATGTATGTGGCGGTGCTGTCGATCATCATCGGCCAGGCACTGCTGTTTTCAAGCTGGACGCTTGTCGCCTACGCGGCCATGGCAGCCGCGGCCATGGCCACCTTCGTCAAGCTGTACGAGGAGCCGACGCTCACACGCCGCTATGGCGACGAATACGAAGCCTACCGCCGCAACGTGCCCGGCTGGCTGCCCCGCCTGACGCGCTGGCGGGGGTGAGGGTCTGCGCGATCTCCGGGATCAATACGACCAGCTCCGCGCCTTGGCGATGATGAAGTCGCGAAACACGTGCAGCTTCGCCTGGTTCTTCATCGCGTCCGGGTAGGCGAAATAGGTGTCGAAGGAAGGCACCTCCGTTTCCGGCAGGAGCTGCACCAGGCCGGAATCCTTGGAGATGACATAGTCGGGCAGCATGGCGATGCCGGCGCCGCCCTGCACCGCGCGCTTGATCGACAATATGTCATTGATCTGCAGCGTCGGCACGCGCTGGCCGCCCTCGAAATCGCCGACCGTTTCCAGCCAGTTCAGCTCCGACAGATGCGCGGGCACCGGCACGCCGAAAGTGACGATGCGATGCGCCTTGAGCTCGGCCACCGAAGCCGGCCTGCCATGCTTGGCGATATAGCCTGGCGAAGCATAGAGGTGGAAATGCACCGTGAACAGGCGGCGCTGGATAAGGTCCGGCTGCTGCGGCTGGCGCAGCCGGATGGCGCAATCGGCCTGGCGCATGGTCAGGTCAAGCTCCTCGTTGGCGAGGATCAGCTGCAGGCTGATTTCAGGATAGAGCTCGATGAACTCCTGCACGCGCTCGGTCAGCCAGCCGGCGCCGAGCCCGACCGTGGTCGTGACCCTGAGCACGCCGGAGGGGCGGTCCTTGGTCTCGGTCAGCCGCGACTTGATGGTCTCGAGCTTCATCAGCACGTCATGCGCCGTGCGGAACAGCATCTCGCCCTGTTCGGTCAGCACCAGGCCGCGGGCGTGACGGTTGAACAGCGGCACGCCGACATCGTGCTCGAGCGCGCTGACCTGGCGCGAAATCGCCGATTGCGACAGGTGCAGCGTCTCGGCCGCATGTGTAAACGACCCCGCTTCCGCCGCAGCGTGAAACACGCGTAGCTTGTCCCAGTCCAACGCCATGATTCCCCTCGTTCCTGTTTGGCGTCTGAATGAAAAATCAGGCTTTTACACGGCATTTCTAAGCCGTTCTTTCAACAGTTTGCGAACCGCTATTCGGCCGCCTCGCGATGCACCTCGATGCCGGCCAGGTACTTCTCCGCCTCGAGCGCCGCCATGCAGCCCAGCCCCGCCGCAGTCACCGCCTGGCGGTATATATCGTCGGTCACGTCGCCGGCGGCGAACACGCCGGGCACGTCGGTGCGGGTCGAATCCGGCGCCGTCCACAGATAGCCGTTCGGCTTCTGCTTCAGCTTGCCGACGAACAGCTCGACCGCCGGCGCATGGCCGATCGCGACGAACACGCCGTCGACCTCGAGCTGCGTCTCGACACCCGTCACCACGTTGCGCAGCTTCAACCCTTCGACCGAAGGCGGCAGTGGCGTCTTGCCCGGACGGCCGGTGATCTCGTCGACAACCGTGTCCCAGATGACGCGGACATTGTCCTTCTTCAAGAGCCGCTCGCGCAGGATGCGTTCGGCGCGGAAGTCCGAGCGCCTGTGGATGACCGTCACGCTCTTGGCGAGGTTCGACAGATAGAGTGCTTCTTCCACCGCCGAATTGCCGCCGCCGACCACCGCGACATCCTTGCCGCGGTAGAAGAAGCCGTCGCATGTGGCGCAAGCCGATACGCCGAAGCCCATGAACGTCTGTTCGGTCGGAATGCCAAGCCATTTGGCCTGCGCGCCGGTGGCGATGATCAGGGCATCGGCCGTGTAGACGGTGCCGGAATCGCCCGTTGCGCGGAACGGCCGCACGTTGAGATCGACCTCGGTGATGATGTCGGCGATGATGTCGGTGCCGACATGTTCTGCCTGCCTGAGCATCTCGCTCATCAACCACGGACCCTGGATGGGTTCGCCGAAACCGGGATAGTTCTCGACGTCGGTGGTGATCATCAGCTGGCCCCCCTGCTGCAGGCCGGCGACCAGCATCGGCTTCAGCATGGCGCGGGCGGCATAGATCGCCGCGGTATAACCGGCCGGGCCGGAACCGATGATGAGGACAGGCGCGTGCTTGGTGGTCATGAAAAGCCTCTGCGGAGGGCTGCCGGCGTTTGCGGCATGGAAAACTCGTCGATGTCGCGCGTAATGTAAGTGTTGCCCACGACGCCAGCAAGGCAAGTTGGCGCTCGTCCCCGGAAAGCTTTGTCGCACCGGGCGAACCGCTCTGGTGCTGCGTGGATTTCCGCGTGGGGGATGGCGTGGACAGCAAAGTCGTTTAATTACAAAATCCCGCAAGATTCTTTCGCCACCCGCAATCATCGAAAGCCCCGAAATGCCGCTCAAGGCCGACCTCGACGCAATCGACTGGAAGATCCTGCGCGAATTGCAGGCAGATGGACGCATGACCAATGTCGAACTGTCGAACCGCGTCGGCATTTCGGCACCACCTTGCCTGCGCCGCGTCAAGCGACTGGAGGAAGCCGGCATCATTCGCGGCTATCGGGCGCTGCTCAACGCGCCGGCGCTCGGTCTCGACGTGGTCGCCTTCTGCCTGGTCGGCCTGCACCATCAGGCCGATGCCGAGCTTCGCATCTTCGCTGAGCGCACGCGCGGCTGGCCGGTCGTACGCGATGCCTGGATGGTGTCGGGCGAATCCGATTTCCTCCTGCACTGCGTGGCAAGCGACCTCGGCGCCTTCCAGACCTTTGTCATCGAGGAACTGACCTCCACGCCGAACGTCGACACGGTGCGCACAGCCCTCACCATCCGCCGGGTCAAGGATGAAGGGTTGGTCTCGTTCGAGCGGCCGTGACGCCGATCGATTGCGGCGCCCGGCCAAAGCGAATTCCGGAATTTCGCCACATCGCCGCCGCGTTGATAACGGACAGGCGCAGGCAGCCGGATCGTCCTGTGCGATTTGGCGCCTGATTGGTTTCCTTGCCCAAGCAGCGTAAGTTCCAAGGACGATCCGCCGTGGAAGGGACCATGACCAGGTTTGCAAGCCCGATTTCGGCGCTCATCATCTGCATGAACGAGGCCGATATGATCGGCCCGTGCCTCGAAAGCATCGATTTTTGCGCCGAGATCGTCATCGTCGATTCAGGCTCCACCGACGCCACGTTGGACATCGTTCGGCAGTTTGTCGCTGAGGGCTATCCGATAAAGCTGCTGCACAATGGCTGGCCGGGTTTTCCGCATCAGCGGCAATTCGCGCTCGACCACGCCACGCAGCCCTGGTGTCTTTCGATCGACCCGGACGAACGCGTCGACGACCGGCTGCGGCAGTCGATCGTGGCGGCAGTCGAGACGGCGAACGCCGGTATCAGCGGATGGTACATCCGCCGCCGCGACTGGCTGAAGGGCTACGGCTATGCCCATCGCTGGGTGCTGCACAACAGGCTGTTGCGGCTTTTCCGCCGGGAAGGCGCAACCATGGACGTGACCGCGCGGGTCCATGAATCCTTCGGCGTTTCCGGCGAGACCAGCACGATCGAAAACGGCGTGCTGCTGCATCGCCGCGAAATATCGGTCGAGGAGGATCTGGCCCGGGCAAATGCCTATTCCAGCCTCAAGGCGGCCACCCTGGTCGAGAAAGGCAAGAAGCCGGGCCTGGTGCGGCTGGTGCTTTCGCCGCTCGGCAACTTCCTGAAATTCTATCTGGCCAAGCGCTACTTCCTGTGCGGCCGGCACGGTTTCGTCTATTCGATGTCGGTGATGATCTATTCCTTCGCCACCGAGGCCAAACTGTATGAGGCCTCGCAAGGCAGCGAACCGGCGTGAGCGGTCAGGTCCGGATCAAGACCGCTTATCCCGGCCATCGAGCCGCCCTATGGCGGCGAGCAGGCCGTCGAGGTCGCTGCTGTCCCGCAAGGGCCTGATGACGAAGCCGGAGCGAAGCTGCGCCTCGCCGTCGACGAGCCAGCCCTGCGGCAGGCCGGCGCCCAGGCCTGCCTCCATGTCGGCCAGCTTGTCGCCGACGATCACCGACCGCCGGAGATCGAGATCGAGGCGTTTCGCCGCCTCGAAGAGCATGCCGGGATTGGGTTTGCGCATCGGGTGATCCGATATGCCCAGCGGCCCCACGCCGGCCTCGTGGTAGGCGCAGGCCAGCACCATGTCCACGACAACGCCCTGATCGCGCAACAGGTCGAGCACGCGGCGGTTCACATCGGCGAAGGCACTCCAGCCGAAATAGCCGCGCGCGATGCCGGACTGGTTGGTCACCACCACGACCGGGATGCCGGCATTGTTGGCGGCGGCGATCGCCGGCAATATCTGCGGCCGGAGCTCGATCTCGGCCGGATCGCTGGGATAGTCGGTATCGACATTGATGGTGCCGTCGCGATCGAGGAACAGCGCCGGCTGGCCGGCGGGAAAAACCCTGCCGCCGATCCGCTCCACCCACAGGCCCGGCTCGGCCAGCGGGTGCGGCGCCTTGTCAGCCATTGCTGAGGCGCGCTTCCACCACCTCGCACAGGTGATGGTAGAGGCACAGATGCCCCTGCTGGATGATCGGCGTCGAGGTCGAGGGCACGTTGAGCAGGATGTCGGTGAGCGGCGCGAGCTTGCCGCCTGTGTCGCCTGTCAGGCTGATCACCGTCATGCCCATGGTCCGTGCCTGTTCGGCGGCCGCCAGGATGCTCGGCGAATTGCCGCTGGTCGAGATCGCCAGAAGCACGCCGCCGGCCGCGCCATGCGCCTCGACCTGGCGCGAAAAAACGGTGTCGAAGCCGTAATCATTGCCCCAGGCGGTCAGCACCGCGGCATTGGCCGGCAGCGCGATGACATTGTAGCCCTTGCGCTCCTTGAGAAAGCGGCCGACCAGTTCGCCGGCGATGTGAATGGCGTCGCTGGCCGAACCGCCATTGCCGCAGATCAGCAGCGCCTTGCCCGACGAAAGGGCGGCGACGATCGCGGTCGCCGCACGTTCCATCGCGCCTGTGAGATCGCGCTCGACCAGCGCCGTGATCGCGGCCGCCGAGCGGACCAGGTAATCGTTCAGTTCGGACATGAAACCCTCAATTCTTGTTGCCGGCCGAGCGCAACCTGCCGATGGTGCCGGTCGTGCTCTTGCCGGCGACGAGATCGACCAGGACCACGCGCCCGCCGGCTTTCTGCACCACGTCCGCGCCGACCACGGTGTCGACCGTGTAGTCGGCGCCCTTGACGAGTATGTCGGGCAGAAGCGCCTCGATCAGCGCCAGCGGCGTGTCCTCGTCGAAGACCACCACCGCGTCGACCGACGCGAGCGCCGCCAGCACGCAGGCGCGGTCGTGCTGGTCGTTGACGGGCCGTTCCGGCCCCTTCAGCCGGCGCACCGAGGCATCGCTGTTGAGGCCGAGCACCAGCCGGTCGCACTGGCTGCGCGCCGCGTGCAGCAGGCTGACATGGCCGGCATGAAGGATGTCGAAACAGCCATTGGTGAAGCCGACGCTGAGGCCTTCCTCCTTCCACGCCGCCACCAGCCGTGCGGCCGATTTGGCGTCGAGGATGGCATCCCTGTGGACGCTCGGACCGTGCGATCGAAACAGCGCGCCGTTGAGTTCCTCGACCGTCAGCCGCGCCGTGCCTCGCTTGCCCACCACAACGCCGCCGGCTGCATTGGCGATCGAGGCGGCCGCGGCCGGATCGGCGCCGGCGGCAAGCGCCAGCGCGAAGGTCGCGATCACCGTATCGCCGGCGCCCGACACATCGAACACTTCGCGCGCCTGCGTGGCGATGTGGCGCGCCTCCGTCGGACCGACGACGCTCATGCCCTTTTCGCTGCGCGTGGCGACGACGAAGTCGAAGCCATGCGCCGCAAGCAGCTCGCGCGCCGCGGCCACGATCTCGTCATCGCTGAACACCGGCCGTTCGACCGCTTCGCCGAGTTCCTTGCGGTTGGGCGTGATGGCGGTCGCGCCGGCATAGCGTGCATAATCCCGGCCCTTCGGATCGACCAGCACCGGCTTTCCCGCCTCGCGGCAGATCGCGATCAATTCGCCGGCGACGCCGTCGAGCAGGATGCCCTTGCCGTAATCCGACAGGATGACGATGTCGGCGTGCGCCAGCGCGGCGCGGAAATGCCGGACCAGCGCCGCGCGCTCCGCCGCGCCGAGCGGCTTGATCTCTTCCTCGTCGAAGCGCAGCACCTGCTGGTTGAGCGCGCTGAAGCGGCTCTTGGACGACGTCATGCGGCCGCGCTCCCGCGCCAGGCCTGTCGTGTCGGCGCCAAGCTCGCCGAGCATGCGCACCAGGCTGTCGCCTGCCGTATCAGAGCCGATCACCGAGACCGGAATGGCGGCGGCGCCGAGCGAGATGATGTTGGCCACGACATTGCCGGCGCCGCCCATCGCCAGGCTCTCGCCGCGCCCATGGAGCACCGGGATCGGCGCTTCAGGCGAAATCCGCTCGATGATGCCGTTGACGAACCGGTCAAGGATGAGATCGCCGACCACCAGCACGGTGGCCTGGCCGAAGTGCGCGATGGCGCGGTGCAAGGGCTCGGGGGAAAGTGGGTCGTGCTTGGTCATGTCACTGGCAACGCGCAAAAACCGGTTTTGAAGATGCATGGAGGACAAATTGGCCGGGATCGGTCGTTCATGGCGATGCCGATATACCGCAATTCGAGCCAGCGCAACGCCGGCTGGCCTCGTCAACTCTTCTGCAAGGCGACATGGACGCCAAGCCCGACCAGCACCGCGCCGCCGGCTCGCTGCATCATGCGCTGGGCGCTGCTGGAGCGGCGCAGCCTGCCGATCACGGCACCAGCCAGGAACACGCAGACGATATCGGCCGAGGAGAACATCAGGTTGACTGTCGTGCCCAGCACGACGAATTGCAGCCAGACCGGGAATGCGGCAGAGGCATCGATGAACTGGGGCAGGAAGGCCATGAAGAAGATCGCGGTCTTCGGATTGAGCACCTCGACGGCGATGCTCTCGAAAAAGGCGCGGTAAGCCGATTTCCGCTCGATCGCCGGCAGTGCCATGTCGCCTTCCGCGCGCTTGCGGAACAGCGCCACACCGAGCCAGATCAGGTAGAGCGCGCCGACGAGCTTGACCGCCATGTAGAGCGGCGGCACGGCGTGGAAAAGCACGGACAGGCCGGCGGCGGCGGCAAAGACGTGAACATAGCCGCCCAGATGAATGCCGAGCGCCGCCGTCAGGCCGGACCAGCGGCCGCGCGCCATCGTCTGCGCGGCGGCATAGAGCATGGCCGGGCCTGGAATATAGGCGAAGATCGCGGTGGTGGCGAAAAACGCGACGAGCAGCTCTGTCGATGGCATTCCTGGCCCTCATGATCGCGTCCGGCGGCGCGAGCCGACTGAAGCGTCAGCTTTGCGGCGCCACTGTGGCGCGCTGTGCCGTGCAGGACAATCGCGGGCGGGTCCACCCCTCGATTGTTCTTGCGGATCCCAGTGCCGCCCGGCAACGCTGCTTTGTCGACAGCTTCGTAAGCCTCCCTTATAAGGGCCGGAATCGCAAGCAACCAGAGGCGTTCATGATCATCGTCACGGGCGGCGCCGGCATGATCGGCTCCAATATCGTCGCCGCGCTCAATTCGGAGGGCCACGACGACATTTTGGTTGTCGACGACCTGAGCGATGGCCACAAGATCGCCAACCTTGCTGACTTGCGGATCGCCGATTATCTCGACAAGGACGATTTCCTGGCCCGCCTCGAGGACGGCGGGCTCGGCCGCATCGAGGCCGTCTTCCATCAGGGCGCCTGCTCGACCACCACCGAATGGAACGGCAAGTTCATGATGGAGGTGAACTACGCCTATTCGAAGCGGCTGCTGCATGCCTGCCTGGCGCTGCGCGTGCCCTTCCTCTACGCCTCCTCGGCATCGGTCTATGGCGGCGGCTCCGAGTTCCGCGAGGACGCGGAGCTTGAGCGGCCGCTCAACGTCTACGCCTATTCAAAAAAGCTGTTCGATGACTATGTCAGGCGCAATGTCTTCGATACCGATCATTCGCAGGTCGCGGGCCTGCGCTACTTCAACGTCTATGGGCCGCGCGAGGCGCACAAGGACGCCATGGCCTCGGTCGCCTTTCATCTGTTCAACCAGGTCGGGCGTGGCGAGAATCCAAAGCTGTTCGGCGCCCATGACGGCTTTGGCCCCGGCGAGCAAAGCCGCGACTTCATTCATGTCGGCGATGTCGCCGATGTCAATCTGTGGCTGTGGAAGCGCGGCGCGAGCGGCATCTTCAACTGCGGCACCGGCCGGGCGCAACCCTTCCGCGCCATTGCCGAAACCGTCATCGACACGCTGGGCAAGGGCGAGATCGAGTACATCCCCTTTCCCGACCACCTCAAGGGCAGCTACCAGAGCTTCACGCAAGCTGATATGTCGCGTCTGCGCGCGGCCGGTTACAACGGGCAATTCCGCAGCGTCGAAACCGGCGTCAGAGACTATGTCGAATGGCTGAAAGCCCAGCGATCCTCGTGATCGGCCCACGCTGGGTGGGCGATATGGTGATGGCGCAGTGCCTGTTCTCGGCGCTGAAGGAGCTTCATCCAAATGCGGCGATCGACGTGCTGGCGCCAGCCTGGGCGGCCCCTTTGGTCAAGCGTATGCCTGAGGTCCGCCAGCAGATCGATTTCCCGCTGAAACCCGGCGCGCTCGAATTCGCACACCGCCGCCGCTTCGGCCGCCTGCTGCGCGGCCGTTACGACAGCGCCTATATCCTGCCAGGCAGTTGGAAGTCGGCGCTGATCCCGTTCTTTGCCCGCATTCCACGCCGTTTCGGCCATCTCAGGGAAATGCGCTACGGCCTGTTGACCGATATTGTTCCGCTGCCGGAGGCCGTGAAACGGCGCACGGCGCAGGCTTATTTCGGCCTTGCACAGGGTGGCGATTTTCGGGCGCCTCATCTGACGGTGGACGCCAACAACCAGGCCACCCTGCTCAACCGTTTCGGCCTGGGGTCGCAGAAATTCGTGGCGCTGATGCCAGGTGCCGAGTTCGGCCCGGCCAAGCGTTGGCCGAGCGAACACTATGCCGGCCTTGCCCGGGAGTTCATGGCCAGAAGGTTCGAGGTCGCGCTGTTCGGGTCGAAGAACGACCGCGACGTGACCGCGGAGATCGCAGCCCTCGCTCCTGGCGTGGTCGACCTGGCCGGCCAGACGCGGCTGGAGGACGCCATCGACCTGATCGCGGCCGCCGGGCTGGCGGTCTCCAACGACAGCGGGCTGATGCATGTTGCGGCGGCGGTCGGCACGCCGGTTGTCGCCGTCTATGGTTCGACCTCGCCACAGAATACGCCGCCGCTGGCCGAACGGCGCGAACTGGTCTGGCTCGGCCTCTCCTGCTCGCCTTGCCACCGCAAGATCTGTCCGCTCGGCCACCTCAATTGCCTGAAGACGCTCGAGGTCGCACGGGTCATGGCGGCGGCGGACCGCCTGCTGGACATCCCGGCCGCCGCATGAAGGTGCTGATCGTCAAGACCTCGTCGATGGGCGATGTCATCCACACTTTTCCGGCGCTCCAGGATGCGCGCCGCGCACGGCCCGATATTGCCTTCGACTGGTGCGTCGAGGAGGCTTTCGCCGGCATCGTCGCGCTGCACCCCGCAGTCGGAACCATCCACACGGTCGCCATCCGGCGTTGGCGAAAACATCTCTTCGACAAGGCCACCTGGCGCGAGGCGACCGCCTTGCGACGCGCCTTGCGTGCGTGCCGCTATGATCTGGTCATCGATGCGCAAGGCCTGTTGAAATCGGCGCTGGTGGCCAGGCAGGCGAAGGCGCCGATCGCCGGCTTCGACCGCTCAAGCGCGCGCGAGCCTTCGGCAACGCTGCTTTACGACGTCGGCCACGCCGTCCCCCGCAACCTGCACGCCATCGAGCGGACGCGACGGCTTTTCGGGCAGGCGTTGGGTTACCGGCCCGATCTTTCGATACTGGATTCGGGCATTGTGCCGCCGCCCGGCAATCTGACCGGCATAGCCGGCAACACGGCCTTCCTGCTGCACGGCACCAGCCGCGAGGACAAGAAGTGGCCTGTTGAAGACTGGATCGAAACCGGCCGCCTGCTGGTTGAGCGCGGCATGACGCCGGTCACGACCTGGTCGGACGAGCGCGAACAGGCGGTGGCTGAAGCGATCGCCCGGGCAGTTCCATCGACGAGCATCGTGCCAAAATCACCATTGGCCGACATCGCGGCGATCCTGGGCAGCTCGAGGCTGGTAATCGGCGCCGATACGGGGCTCACGCATCTCGCCAGCGCCTTCGGCCTGCCGACGGTCGCGGTGTTTTTGGCCACGGAGCCGGGTTTGACCGGTCCGCGCGGCCCCTATGCATCGACGCTGCAGGCCGCGCCCGGTGAGCGAGTGTCGCCCGCGAGGGTGGTGGCTGAGGCTGAGAGGCTGCTGGAGCACCAGACGCATGGTCAGGCCGGCGCTGGCAAGAACTGATCTATTCAATCGGAAAGCTGGCGCTGCCCCTCATCGCCCTGCCGGGGAGAAGGACACCTTCACCGATGACTGCGCCAATTTTAAGCGTTTGCAGAATAGACGCCGACTTCGCGTTCAGCCGTCTTCTCCCCGTCACTATACGGGGAGAAGGTGCCGGCAGGCGGATGAGGGGCGGCGCCAACCTTGGCTAAAAACGCGCAGATCAGCGCCCCTCGAACCCCTTAGATAAACTGCACCTGGACGATCTCGTATCCTCTTGCACCACCCGGCGCGTTGACCTCGATGGCGTCGCCGACTTCCTTGCCGATGAGCGCCCGCGCGATCGGCGAGGAGATCGAGATGCGGCCGGACTTCACGTCCGCCTCCTGATCGCCGACGATCTGGTAGGTCTTCTTCTCCTCGGTGTCCTCGTCGACCAGCACCACGGTGGCGCCGAACTTGACCTTGTCGCCGCTGAGCTTGGTGACATCGATGACTTCGGCCCGGGCGATGAGATCCTCGAGCTCGTTGACACGGCCCTCATTGAGGCTCTGCGCCTCTTTGGCGGCATGGTATTCGGCATTTTCGGATAGGTCGCCGTGCGAGCGCGCTTCGGAGATCGCCTCGATGATGCGCGGCCGCTCCTCCTGCTGGCGCCAGCGCAGTTCTTCCTTCAATGACGCGAACCCCTCGCCTGTCATCGGGACCTTGTTCATGATACCTGACCTTTCCTGCCGCCACCCCCGCATTTCGGGGAAAGCCTTATCGATGGTGCAAAAAGAAAACGGTCCGGCAGCCTCGGGCTAACGGAACCGTTCACCGCAATTTCCCTGAATATAGCAATCTTTGCGGGCTTTTCACGCCCAAAAATCGGTTTCTGAAGAAATCATCACCGTTTTCGCGCGCGCCGTCGCAGGAGCCGGCATGGCAACAAAAAACCGGCCGTGATTGCTCGCGGCCGGTTCGAAAAGGCATTGAGGGGGGTCAGCTCCTCATGAAATGGTCGATCTGTTCGGCCAGCATGCCGTATTCGCGTGAACCCTTGCCGGTTCGCTTTTCGATCTCCATCAGCTGTTGCTGGGCGCCGGCCAGGTCGCCGATCTGGAGATGGGCTTCGCCGAGATATTCGCGCACCAGCGTGTAGTTGGGATCGATGCGCAGCGCTTCCTCGTAATAGCCGAGGCCAACGGCGACGCGGCCGGAATGGCGGTGCGAATAGCCGAGATAGTTGAGGATGCGCGGGTCCTGCTTGTTGGCGGCGAGGCTGAGCACGGCGATCGCCTCGTCATAGCGGCCGGCCATCGCCAGGTCATGCCCGGCATCATAGATGCTGTCGTCGTCCAGCATGCCTTCCTGGGGTGCGACGCACTTGTTCTTCTTCTTGTCCCAGACCATGCCTTTCTTGCATTTGGTGGTCGTACTGGTGTCGTCACCGCTGCCTGCGGCAAACACCGGAACGGCAAGGAACTGCAGAGCGAGAAGCGCGCTCGCCGCCTGGATCAGCACTCTTTTATGCATCGGAGCCTCCTGGAGGGGTGAGAATGCAACACTAACGCAGCGTGTCGGCGGTTTCATCCCGGAAAAAAGCAAGGGGCTAACATGAGGTGACGGATGCTCGAAATCCGCTATCATCGGCGGCGATGAAAGCTGAGCCAGCGGAGACCGCCAGTGCAGCGACGGCTTGAAAAGAAATGGGATTTGACGATCGGGCCCGACACCGTGCGGCTGTTCATCCTCAAATGCAAGGCGTTGAGCGCCGCGATCAATGAAGACTATGCCGACGGCGCCGAACACGAAATCGAGTTCGATGGAAACACCCGTGACAATCATCATCATGACGGACTCGCCGAGGAAAGCTCGGAAAACCTGACCGAAGAGGAACTGCGCGAGCTGATCAACGACCTCAATGTCGACGAGGCGGCCGAGCTCGTCGCGCTCGCTTGGGTCGGCCGTGGCGACTACGATGCCTCGGAATGGGCCGACGCCGTCGCCGCCGCGCGCGAGCGCGCCAACAAGCACACGGCCAAATACCTGCTCGGCTTGCCGTTGCTCGCCGATTGGCTGGAGGAAGGGCTGGAAGCGATCGGTGCGTAACGCGCCGGTAATCGATTGTGATCGGGCCTAAGCGCCTTCCAGGCAACTTCGAGCATCCCGGCACCGTTTCGAGGCGATGGCAACACTGAGCTTTTCCCGAAAATACAGGATTGCATTGGTCATGGTCGTGACAGCACTGCTGGTGACGCCGGCCGATGCCAGGCATCGTCACAGGCATCACGAGCCGCTTTCACCACGGGTGGAACAGCCACTGACGCCGCGGGTTGACCGGCCGCTGAAGCCGCGCGGCGAAAGGCATCGCAAGCCGAAGCCGGCACGGCAGAGGACGCAAAATCCGAAGCCGGTACGTGCGGATGTCCCAGTGCCTGAACCGCGCCCCGCTGACGCGCCAGAGGCGACAGAACCGAACACGCAAAATCCAGCCGCAACATCCGACCGGTTTCAGGAGGAAGGATCCCCTCGGAAGCAACAAGCCCGGCCCGAGCCGCCAGCCGATGCGAAAGGCGAACCGGAGCCGCCAGCCGTGGCGCCGACGCCGACACAAAGGCCTGAGACTGCGGAACCGGAGGTTGAGCCGCCGGCCCTCGCCCCGCCACCGCCGCCAAAGCCGGCGGACGCGGACAAAAAGGAGATGCTTCCCGATCCGCGTTCGGCTGACCTGCCAGACGCGAAAATGCCTGCCGAGGAAGTCGCCTGCCGCGAGCGGCTGAGGGGTCTCGGTGTCGAATTCGAGGAGCACAAGGCTGAAAGCGATCGCGATATCGGCTGTTCGATCCCCTATCCCCTGGTGCTGAAGAGCCTTGGCAAGTCGATCGCCATTGCCCCGGGCGCCGAGCTCAATTGCGCAATGGCCGAGGCGGCGGCACGCTTTGCCGGCAACGTCATCCAGCCGGCGGCGAAAGCCGAATTCGGCACCGACCTGAAATCGATCGGCCAGGCATCGGCCTTTGTGTGCCGGCCACGCAACGGCACGCGCAAACTGTCCGAACATGCCTTCGGCAATGCGCTCGATATTGCCAGCTTCACACTTGCGGACGGCAGGACGATCGAGGTCGGCCCGGCGCCACCGGACAAGGACGCCAAATTCCTCGACGCGGTGCGCAAGGCCGCCTGCGGGCCGTTCAAGACCGTGCTGGGCCCGGGCAGCGATGCCGATCATTCGCTGCATTTGCACCTCGACCTCGAGCCGCGCCGCCACGGCGGTACCTTCTGCCAGTAGGGCCGGCTCAGAAGCGATGCCGCAATTCGGCCGCAGGCATGAACGCCGGCGCTGATTTTTCCTTTACCGTTGATCGTTAAAATCCCGCCTATCGGGAAAGGGACTGCCGATGGACGGGATATTTCGTGCCGCGCTGGCGCTTGCGCGGCAATCGAAACGCGCGCGCGCCGCGGCCGGCGGGCTGGCCGCCCTGCTTGCGCTGGCCGCGGTGTCGGCCTGCAACACCGGCAACGTGCTGGCACTGGAGCCAGCCGTCGATGTCGGCGCGCAGACCGCGGCCGTGCCGCAATATTCAGGCATGCAGCGGCTGGTTCCTTCCAATCCCTACATGACGCAGGCCGCCTATCCACGCATGGACGAGCCGATGTCGCCGGTCGAGCAGATGCCGGCCAGCGAGACCGACTGCCGTCAGCAGCTGAGGCGCCTCGGCGTCACCTTCACCGACCTGGCGCCGATCCATGAAGGCCAGTGCGGCATCGACTATCCGGTGAAGGTTTCGGCCATCGGCAGCGTCGAGATGAAGCCCGCCGCGACGCTGACCTGCGACATGGCCGCCAGCTTCGCCGCGTGGACGAAGAACGAGCTCGTTCCTTCCGCCCGCTGGCGCTACTTTTCCGGCGTCAGGACCATCCACCAGGGTTCCAGCTATTCCTGCCGCAATATCGCCGGCGAAGGCGTGCTGTCGGAACACGGCAAGGGCAACGCGCTCGACGTCATGAGCATCGAACTCAACAATGGCGACGACATCGACGTGCGCAAGCCCGGCCTGTTCGCCTTCCGCACCCGCGGCTTCCTCAACAATGTGCGCGCCGACGGCTGCCAGTATTTCACCACCGTGCTCGGCCCCGGCTACAACTACGACCACCGCAACCATTTCCACTTCGACATCAAGAACCGCAAGAGCGGCTATCGCGCCTGCCGCTGATCCCTTTGCCTGGCGGCGGCTTCGCCGCCTACAGTGACGTCGTAGAACTCGAGCGGCATCGATGAGCCAACGAAGCTTCCGACGACGCGCTGCGACCTGGCTGGTGTTGCTCCTGGCGACCTATCTGGTGCTGGCCTATGTCGCCGCGCCGGAATTCTGGACGTTTCGCGATCGCGGCTTTCGCAGCCAAAGCTTCGAGATGGTGACGCACACCCCGCAAGGCATTCCGGGCGACCCGATCAATGTCGGCCTGATCGGCACGCAAAAGGAGGTTGTCCATGCCTTCGCCGTCGCTGGCTGGGACACGGCCGACGCCGTGACGCTGAGAACCGCGATCGATATTGGCCAAAGCGTCTTGTTTTCGCGCCCCTATCCGGACGCGCCGGTGAGCCGGCTGCTGTTCGAAGGCCGCGCTCAGGATCTTGCCTTCGAGAAGCCGGTCGGCGGCAGCGCCGACCGCCGTCACCATGTGCGCTTCTGGCAGACTGATGCCACCGGCGACGACGGCCGTCCGCTATGGCTGGGCTCGGCCAGTTTCGACCGTGGCGTGGGCCTGAGCCACGACACCGGCGCCATCACCCATCATATCGGCCCCGACATCGATGCCGAACGCGACTTTCTTATCCAGGATTTGACCGCCGCCGGAATGCTGATCTCAACCAGCGACCTGGAAGGCATCGGCGCCACCACGCACGGGCGCAATGGCGGCGGCGACCCCTATTTCACCGACGGCAAGGCCGTGCTCGGCGTGCTGAAGCAACTGCCATGATGCCTGAAGTCAGCTCGTGGCGACCACGACCTTGCCGAACGGTCCCTTCTCCAGATGCTGGAAGGCCTGCTCCACCTCCTCGAAGCCGAAGACCTTGTCGACCACCGGCCGGATACCGAGCACCTCGATCGCCTGGTTCATCCGCTCGAAGGCGCGGCGATGACCGATCGATATCCCTTGCACGACGATGCGATTGCGCAGGAACGGCACGATCGGAAAGCTGAGTTCCATCGAGCCCAGCAGGCCGATGACCGACAGGCGGCCGTCGGCGGCCAGGGCATCGAGCGATCGCCGCGCATTGTCGCCGCCGACCATCTCCAGGATATGGTTGACGCCGGTTCCACCCGTCAGGTCACGCGCGGCTTCGTCCCATGCCGGCTGGGTGCGGTAGTTGATCACTTGCCAGGCGCCGAGTTTCCTGGCCCGTTCGAGCTTGTCGTCGCTGCTCGAGGTGACGATGGCGCGCAGGCCGAAAGCGGCCGCGAATTGCAGTGCAAACAGCGACACGCCGCCGGTACCCTGGATAAGAATGGTCTGGCCGGGCACCGGCTTCGTCGCCTCCGCCAAGGCAAACCACGCCGTCAGCGCCGCGATCGGCAGCGTCGAGGCCTCGGCGTCGCTGAGCGAAGGCGGCGCCAGCACGACGGCATCCTCGTGAAGCAGCACGTAATCGGACAAGGTGCCGGGCAGTGACAATCCCAGCGTGTGCTGGTGAAGCACCGGCGGCGCATCGCCGTCAGGCCAGTCGGCGATCACTTGGCCCAGCACGCGTTGCCCGGCCTGGAAGCGGCTGACGCCGCCGCCGACCGCCACGACCTCGCCCACCGCATCCGATGTCGGCACGAAGGGAAAGACGAGGTCCGGGATCAGCACCCCGTCTAGGATCATTCGATCCTTGTAATTCAGCGATATGGCCTTGATCCGCACCAGCAGCTCATGAGGCCCAGGTGCGAGTATCTTTCCCTGCGCCGGTTGCAGCTTGGACAGGCCAAAACCGGTCATTTGCCAGGATCTGTTGATGTCCCTGTTCATCTCGTCTGCTCCGGATTGAGTTGCTGGCGAGATCTTTACGTCATTCCACTATAGAAAAAAGTGCTTCTATGTGGCATAATTGGAAACGAATTGAAGATCATTATTCTACAATAGGGACACAGCCATGGAATCCGCCGATCTGCAGGGCATTGTCGCCTTCGTTCAAACGATCGAAGCCGGCAGCTTCACCAGTGCGGGAGAACGGCTGCGCGTGACGAAATCGGCGGTCGGCAAATCGATCGCACAGCTGGAGCATCGGCTTGGCGTGCGTCTGCTCAATCGCACCACCCGCAGCCTGAGCCCGACAAGCGAAGGCCTCAGCTATTACGAAGCCTGCGTCAGGGCGCTGTCCGAAATCGAAGCCGCCCAGTCGCTGCTTGCCTCGCACCGGCAAGTGCCCTCGGGCCGGCTTCGGGTCGATTTGCCGTCGGCCTTCGGCCAGCGCTGCGTTGCCCCAGTTTTGTTCGACATTTCCAAGCGCTTCCCCGATCTGGCGATGGAGATCTCCTTCAACGACCGTCGCGTCGATCTCATCGAAGAAAGCATCGACCTGGCAGTTCGCATGGGCGAGCTCGACGACAGCCTGTCGCTCGCGGCGCGGCGGCTCTATGTCCAACGCTCGTGCGTATTGGCCGCCCCCGCCTACCTCGAGGAGCACGGCAGGCCGCGAACGATCGAGGAGCTCGCCGCTCATAAGCTGATCGGCTACACCCGTAACGGCGTCGCCCATCCCTGGACCATAAGGCACGCCGACGGCCAAATCGGAAAGTTCACACCGCGGGCAAGGCTGGTCCTCGACAATGGCGAGCCGATGCTCGACGCCGCCCTTGCCGGCTGCGGCATCACCTTCCTGCCGACATGGTTGGCGGCGGACAGCCTCAGGAGCGGTGCGCTCGAAATGGTGCTGTCGGACCGCCTCGTCGAAAACATTGCCGTCCACGCCGTTTGGCCGGTGACGCGAGCAGTGACGCCGAAGGTCCGCGTCGTAGTCGATGCGCTGGTCGAGCATTTTTCGGCGCCGCCCTGGGATGCCACCTGACGGGGCCGCATGCGCTGTCATCTTCCTGAAAACGGCTGCTGACTATTTTCCAATCCAGCACGGCAATGCTATTGACCCCTGATGCTATATGTTGAAATCGCCACCGTGGTCGTCCTCATCTGCGTGAACGGCCTTCTGGCAATGTCCGAGCTTGCCATCGTCTCGTCGCGGCCGGCCCGCCTCAAGGCAATGATCGATCGCGAGGTTAAGGGCGCCGGCCGGGCGCTTGCGCTTGGCTCCAACCCCGGCAAGTTCCTGTCCTCGGTACAGATCGGCATCACCCTGGTCGGCGTGCTGTCCGGCGCCTTTTCCGGCGCCACGCTCGGCGAAAGGCTGGCGCAGTTCCTGGCCTCGAACGGCATCCGCGAAAACATCGCCGATCCGCTCGGCGTCGGCATCGTCGTGGCCATCATCACCTATGCCTCGCTGATCATCGGTGAGCTCGTGCCCAAGCAGATCGCGCTGCGCGACCCCGAGCGGGTCGCCGTGCGCGCCGCCCCGGCCATGACCGTCCTCGCCACCGTCTCGGCGCCGCTGGTCTTCCTGCTCGATATCTCGGGCCGCGCCGTGCTTTGGCTGCTCGGCCAGCGCGGCGAGAGCGAGGAGAAGGTTACCGATGAGGAGATCAAGATGCTGGTCGCCGAGGCCGAGCATCACGGCACCATCGAGTCCGACGAGCGCCGCATGATCGCCGGCGTCATGCGGCTTGGCGACCGCGCCGTGCGCGCCGTCATGACGCCGCGCACCGAGGTCGACTGGATCAACCTCCAGTCCGACGATGCGACCACCCGCAAGCTCCTGATGGATACGCAGCATTCGCGCTTGCCCGCCGGCGACGGCGGCGTCGACGCCATGATCGGTGTCGTCCAGACGCGCGACGTGCTCGCGGCATTGCTGGGCGGCCGCGCGCTCGACCCGCGTCGGCACGTGCGCACCGCGCCCATCGTGCACGATCAGGCCGACGCGCTCGACGTGCTGCAGACGCTGAAGGAATCCGACGTGCCGATGGCGCTGGTGCACGACGAATACGGCCATTTCGAAGGCATCGTCACCCCCGCCGACATCCTGGAGGCCATCACCGGTGTCTTCCGTTCCGACCTCGAAGCCGGCGAGGAGGAGAATGCCGTCAAGCGCGACGACGGCTCATGGCTGCTTGCCGGCTATATGCAGGCCGACGAGATGGCCGAGGTGCTGGGCATCGACTTGCCGGAAAACCGCGACTACGAGACCGTCGCCGGCTATGTGCTGTCGCACATGCACCATCTGCCGGCGACCGGCGAATGCGTCGACGCGCAAGGCTGGCGTTTCGAGGTGGTCGATCTCGACGGCCGCCGCATCGATAAGCTGATCGCCACGCGCCTGCCCAGCGGCCACCGCGAAGTGGTGCGCTGATTGTTCCAACTTTGCCTCGGGCCAAGCGGTCATTGGCCGTCCGTCCGCGCCTACTGCTCCCTGAAGGCGCGGGCGAACGAATCGAGCATCGGCCGCGCGAGATATTCCAGGAAAGTCCGGTCGCCAGTGCTGATGAACGCCTCGACCGGCGTCCCGGGATAGAGCTGTTCGGGCTTCACGCGGGATGGCAGGTCGTCGATCTTCAGCTTCGCCCGGAAATAGGGTTCACGCGTAGCCTCGTCGATCAGCCGATCCGCGGAAATCTGTGTCACGGTGGCTGGAACCTCGGGCGTGAGCCGCGTGTTCAAGGCGGACAATCGCAGTTTCGCCGGCTGGCCGACGCGCACCTGATCGATGTCCTTCGGCCGCAGCTTCGCGTCGACGACCAATCCCGATGCCGTCGGCAGGATCTCCATGATCTTTTCGCCCGGGGCAACTACGCTGCCCTTGGAATTGTAGGTCGACGACACCACGATGCCCGCTGCCGGCGCCTTGATTGTCGTGCGCCGCAGCACCGCCGCGGCCGCCCTGATCTGTTCCTCGACGTCGGCCAGGTTGGAGCGAACCTCGTCCAACTTCGTCAGCGCCTCCTCCACCCGTTGCGTGGTCAAGCGCTCGGTCTGCTCCTGCGCCTCGACGATCTGGGTGCTGGCCGATGCAAGACTGGCCTCCAGCGCTCCCGCCTGGCCGACGAGGTCGGCTTCGCTGCGCAGAAGCTGGGAGTATTCGGTGCGGTTGGTCAGGCCTTTGTCCAAAAGGCTGGTCTTGATGCCGAGCTCCTTTTTCACCACGTCTACCTGCTGCTGGATGGCTTGTTTCTGGGCGTTCAATCCCACCACGGACTGGCGATGCATGGCGACCCGCTGCGCGAGGATGGATCGTTCCGACCGGAACCGGGCGAGCCTGGCGTCGAATTCCTTCTGCTGTTCGCGAACCAGCATTTCGAAATCGTGCTGAAGCGGCGCCGGCGCCGCTGTTGTGATCGGCGCCAGCCTGTCCAGCCCGTCCCGCTCCGCCTCTAGCCGCGCCGCACTTGCCCTGAGCGCGATCGACTGCCTCGTCAGCCGGTTGAGCTCGGCCTGCGCGGCGGTTGGATCCAGCACGATCAGATCCTGCGCCTGCCGCACGCGATCGCCTTCGTGGACCAGCAACTCTTGGACGATGCCGCCCTCGGGGTGCTGGATGAGGATGTTGCCTCCCATCGCCGAGATCGTTCCTTGCGTGATCACCGCGCCGGACAAGGGGGCATAGGCCGCCCAATAACCGAAGCAACCTGCAAATATCGCTATCGCCGCATAACCGGCGAATGCCACGCGCCCTGTGTCGGTGCGTGGATTGCGTTCCCCGGCGAGGCTGTGCACTGCCATCATCTACGATCCAAAGCGGGTTTTTTGCGGGGCGCTGCGGAGGGTCGTGGCGAACGACCCCGTCACCACCGTATTCTGCCGGGAAGAATTGCCGGCGAGCGGCTGCCGCAGCAAATCGCTGCTCGGGCCGAAGGCTTCGATCGCGCCGTCGCGCAGCAGCATCACGCGGTCGCAGGCCGCTGCGATCGAAGGGCGGTGCGTGATCACGATCAAGGTAATCCCCGCCGACCGCGCATCCGAGAGCACCGCTTCGAGCGCCGCTTCGCCGGCGCCGTCGAGATGAGCGTTGGGCTCGTCCAGGACGAGAATTCTGGGGTTGCCGTACAGGGCGCGCGCCAGCCCGATCCTTTGGCGCTCGCCGCCCGACAGCGCCCTGTCAGAGAGACCGATCATCGTCTGGTAGCCGTCGCGCTGCGTCAAAATCAGTTCATGGGCCTGGGCACGCTTTGCCGCCTCGACGATCGAGGCGTCATCCGCGTCGGGGTCGAAGCGGCCGACGTTCTCCGCGATCGATCCCGGGAACAGTTCCACCTCCTGCGCGAGATAGCCGATATGCCTTCCAAGCTGCTTTTCGTCCCAGGTCCTGAGATCGGCACCGTCGATCCTGACCGAGCCGCTGACCGGTTGGAGCGCACCGACAAGCAATCTGGCGAGCGTCGATTTGCCGGCTCCGCTCGGGCCGACGATCGCCACCGCCTCGCCGGCCCCGATGTGGAAATTCAGCCTCTTGACGATGGGCGGACCGCCGGGCGTATTCGGCGCGACGTAGATCAGATCCTGCGCCGAAATCGCGCCTGACGGATCAGGCAAGGCCAGTTTTTGCACCGCGGACGGACGTGCCGAAAGGGTTGCCTCCAGCCGTTTCCACGATCGTCTGGCGTCGACGATCTGCCGCCACGAGCCGATCAGTTGGTCGAGCGGCTGCAGCGCGCGCGACGATACCAGGGAAGACGCGAATATCATCCCGGCCGTCATCTTGCCTTGCAGGACCAGCCACGCACCCACGCCCAGTATCGCCAGCTGCAGCATCATCCGCACCGCCCGCGACGTTCCGCTGAAGATCGCATTAGCCGTCGACGCGCGGTCGTGAACGATCAGCGCTTCGGCGACGTGCTTTCCCCAAGCCCGCGCGGCGTTCTGGACCATGCCCATGGCGCGCAGCGTCTCGGCGTCGCGGGCAAAGGCCTGCTCCGACTGGCTGGCGACCGCCGAACGTCGTGAAAACAAAGCGTCGTTCCTGCCGATGGCAAGCTGGGTTGCCAGGACCAGTGCAAGCAGCATCGCCACGCCAGCCAGGGTGAGCCAGAACAGGACGGGATGGATCAGGTAGAGCAGTCCGAGGAAGAACGGAGCAAACGGCAGGTCGAACAGGACCGCCACGCCGCGCGACCTGATGAAGGCGCATACCGAGGCGAGATCACGCAATGGCGACAGGCCTGCGGAGGCGTGGTCGGCGCCAAGCGAAGCGGCGAACGTCTCCGCCCCGAGCTTGCTGTCGATGCTGGCCGCGACGCGCTGCGTGTAAATGGAGCGCACCGCGTCCAGAAAGCCCAGAAAGACCAGCGCGAGAACCGCGATGACCGACAGGTAGACAAGCGTCTCGACATTGGAGGAAGGCAGGACCCGATCATACACCTGCAACAGATAGAGCGGGATCACCAGCAGCAGGACGTTGATCAGCAACGAGAAAACGCCGACATCGGCGATGGCGCGCCACAAGACCGCCCGCAGACCTGACTGTCCCATCGTTCCCGCGCTCCCTTGGCGGCTCATGTCCCGAGACATCGGCGCTCAGACCGAGTGGTCGCCCGCAACGTCCAGGGGGTGGTGCTGCAGGTCATCCAGCGTATAGGCGCGGATATAGTCGATCTTCATCTCCGCCGGCGTGGCGAGATGGTCGGGAGGCGCGCCGGCAAAACCGCCGACGGCTAGATCGGCCAGCATGTACATGGGCGTGTGCATGTCGGACGGCGTCGCGGCTTCGGCGACCTTTACGCCGTCATAGGTCCAGACGAGCGTATCCGGTGTCCACAGCAGGCCATAGGTATGGAAGCCGTCGGTGTCCGAAACATTCACCGAGGAAGAGACCTTGGTGTGCTGTCCCGTCTCGTTCGTGTGCGCCGTCATGATGAGCGTGTTCGGATCCTGCCCGCGCGCTTCCAGGACGTCCAGTTCCGGCGGCCACGAGCCGTCTTCCGGCAGCAGCCAGAAGGCCGGCCAGGCTCCGGCCGTTTCGGGCAGGTCCGCCCGCATTTCGAAATAGCCGTAGGTCTGCGAGAAGCTTTCGTGGGTCGTCAGGATGCCCGAGGTGTATTCGTAATTGTTGATCAGTGGCTTGATGTCTTCGGGCGCTTGCGCCGCAGTGATGGTGAGCACCCCGTTTTCCACGCTGAACGGGTGGACTGAGCTGGTCGGGCCGTAATTGGCGTCGATGTACCATTGCAGCTCCCCATTGCTGCTCAACGTGCTTCCGTTCGGCGCTCCCCACCAGAAGTTGGAATTCCAGGTGCCGTTATGGCCGTTCCAAAGGCTGAGCGTGTTGAAGTCGTCGGAAAAGGACAGCGTCATTCCGGACTTGTCGATCGGCAGTTCGAACTGGCTGGGCGCCAGCTTGTCCACCGTCGTGTTGTTGAACACCAGCACCTCGTCGGATCCGAGATTCAGCAGAAGGTTCGCTCCTGCCTGGGTCATATGTGCCTTGACGTCGTCGAAAGACGTGAAGTCGTAGCCATTGAGGCGGACCGTGTCGTTCGCGCCGAAATCGGTGATCAGGTCGCTTCCATTGCCCCTGGTGATGATGAAAGTGTCGGCGCCGCCGCCGCCGATCAGCACGTCGTTGCCCTGGCCGCCATCCAGCGTCTGATGGCCGGAGCCGCCCTTGATGATGTTGTCCAACGCATTTCCGAACGCATAGCGATTGTTGCCGGTGACGACGAGGTTTTCGAAATTGTCGGGGAGCTTGTAGCTCATCCATGTGTCGATCGTGTCGGTGCCTGCCCCGGGATTCTCCACCACCTTGTTGTTGGTGGAGTAGAGGTGATAATAGTCGTCGCCCGCGCCGCCATAGATGGTGACGTTGACGCTGGCGTCCCCCCAGAAGGAGTCGTTGCCGGAGGTGCCGTGCAATTCCGGCCCGGATCCGGTCGCCGAGAACCAATGGGTGGACGTGCCCGTGTAGGGGAGAGGGATGCCTTTGGCGTTCACGACGGTGCTCATCAGGAAATCCTTTCCTCGCGCCTGTTCAGGTCATTCGAAACGGCAACCGCTTACGGAGCAACGTTGCCATGCACGATGTCGTTCCAGGAGCTTGCCACACAGTTCAGCATTACATCGACTGCTGGGTGACATTTTTCGAAACGAAAGCACTAGAGGCCAAGAAATGGTCTATAAATCGTAATGAAGTCGGTAAAACTTTTAATAAAATTTGCGCTTATACCGAGAAAACGGGGATATACTTGCTGCCACGCCTGGCGTAGGTCACAAAAAAGCGATTCCGGCTTTCTGGCGGGCCGTAACATTGCCGCTCTGGAGCGATGGGCGAATTCAAGGGCTGGCGCATCGAGCGAGGGAACAGGCCTCGGGCCGGCGGCGCAGTGCCTGCTATTTGTCGCAGGGGAACACCGTCAAACCGCGGCTTCGATCGGTTCGGAAAGCTTCGGGTTCGAGCGCGAGGCGATCAGGCAGCTGGCCACGATGAGGCCCGCTCCCGCCAGCGTGGTCCAGGTCACCGCCTCGTCGAAGAAGAACCACCCAAGCGCGATCGCCCAGACAAAGGCGGAGTATTCGGTCGGGATCAGATATTGCGCTTCGGCGCGCGCGTAGGCCCAGCTCATCAGGAATTGGCCGGCGAGCGAAAGCGCCGTCACCCCGGCGAGAGGAAGCCAGAGCTCGCTTGGCAGCGCAATGGCAAGCCAGGGTGCCGCGAGACCGAGGATGACGGCAACGCAAAGGTTTTGGAACAGCATGATTTCGATCGGCTTGGCCAGCAGCGCCTGTTGCCGCGCGAGGATCAGGTTGTAGGCGTAGAACACCGTCGATACCAGCACGGCGGCCGTGCCGAGCAGGGCATCCTCGGCATAGGTCGCATGCCCGAACTGCCCGGCTATTATGATTGCGACACCGGCAATGCCGGCCAGCGATGCCCAGATCGCCTGCCGTTGTATCCGTTCGCCCAACAACAGCGCGGCCAGCAGGAGCGCAAACAGCGGCGCCACGAAACTGAGGCCGATCGCCTCCGCCAGCGGCAGCCTGGCAAGCCCCCAGAAGAACGACAGCAAGACAATGCCGACAACAACGGCACGCAGCGCATGCAGCCTCAACACGGAAAGGGCGGGAAATGAACGCGACCCTGCCGACCAGCCGGCGCCCGCGACCACGGTCGCCAGCATGCTGCGCCATAGCACCGTGTTGTAGACGCCCACGGCAATGACCAGAACCTTCATCGCCGCATCCATCCCCGACAGAAGGAAGATGCCGAGCGCGCACACCAGCACCGGGATCATGGGGGAAACGACGCCTGCCAGGCTGGATGACTTCACGGGGCTTTGCTCATGTGATGGATCGCGGCCGGATATATCAGGGCAGAACGGCCGAGCCAGATGGCAGCTCCGCCCATATGGAGGGCCAACCCGTATCGGTCCGGCATCGCGCGAAAGCAACCTTCACAGCTCCACGCCTCAGCCCAGATACGATGCTGAATCCGCTGTCCTGCTCACTTCCGCTGCCCCGAACGCCGATGAAAACAGATGAACTTCCAAGCTTGGCCGGCGTTCCCCGCGCATGATGCGGAAACTCTTCGTGTTTGGTACCTTGAAGAAAGGCTTTCCCCTTCACGGCGAGGGTTTGTCCGAAGCCGCATTTCTGGGCGCCTACAGGACGCGAGAGCGCTTCCCGATGCTGATCGCTGGACCTCGCTTCGCTCCGATGATGTTCAATGAACCAGGCGTCGGCTTCCAGGTCGGCGGCGAACTCTACGCCGTGGACGATCGCGCCTTGGCAAACCTCGACAGGATCGAATCCGTTGGCAAGCCCGGAAATTTGCGCGTGCTGATCGAAGCAGAGCCTGTCGATGGCGGGCCGCCTGTCTCGGCATACGTCTACATGAAATCCCGGCATCTCGCCGCGCCGATCCACTCCCGATATCTCAAAGACTACAATGATCGGCGCTTCGCGCTTTCATGGGGTGGCTAGAATAACTCCAGGAAACGTGCATGGCGTTTCCCGCCTGGTTCGGCTTTTCTGCGACGCCAAGTGGTTTCACCTCGCCACTGATGCTCCGGCACGTTTTAGCGCCAAGGGATTTTGAGCTAAGGTGACGCATGACCGATACGGCATAGAGCATTCTCATGACTGAACGTACCGGCGCCGGAGACAGCAACACGGCAGTCGCAAGCGATCCTGCCGACGACGATCCTCGCCTGGCATTTATCTATCAGGAGGCGGTGCGAGGCCTCAATCATCAGCAGAATCTCGTCGAGAACATGAACACGCGCGCCGGCAGCCTCATCTTCGCCACCGCGTTTGTAAACTCGTTGCTTGGCGCAAGGGCGCTTTCCGACGGGCTCGGGCTCTGGGATTGGATCGCAGTCGCCCTGCTGTTCGGCATCGGCGGACTAATCGTCTTCCTGCTTTGGCCCTATCACAAATACACGTTCCGCTTCGATCCGGAAGAGCTGCTCCATCAATATGTCGATGGCGACAGGCCGCTGAAGATATCGGCCATGCAGCGCGCGCTTGCCCTTCGCATCAAGGCCGACATGGCCAGCAACTGGCGCATCATCCAGCGGCTTCGGGTAGCATTGCAGATCGCGCTGGTTCTTTTGTTGTTCGATATCCTCGCCTGGCTGTTCGCGATCGCGGGCGTTTGACACGCACGATTTTGGGCCGAAGGCTATTTCCATCCCCAGCGGATTGCCCGGCAGC
This sequence comes from Mesorhizobium sp. B2-4-1, assembly GCF_006442185.1. Lineage (NCBI taxonomy): Bacteria > Pseudomonadati > Pseudomonadota > Alphaproteobacteria > Hyphomicrobiales > Phyllobacteriaceae > Mesorhizobium > Mesorhizobium sp. B2-4-1. The sequence goes on from NZ_VFVN01000004.1 coordinate 96,279, forward strand.
CCGACACTAAGGCATCAGCACGACCTTGCCGATCGAGCGGTGCTCTTCGAGCAGGCGATGCGCCTCGCCGGCTTGGTCGAGCGGAAAGCGCCCGCCAGTCGTGACGACAATGTCGCCGCTGGCAGCCAGATCGAAAAGCTCCGAAAGGCTCGCTCTCAGCACTCCAAGGGACAGCAGCGGGAGCAGCGCGAAGCCCTTCAACGACTGATTCCTGCCGATCATCGCCTCAAGCCGGGCAACGCCAAGCGCATAGCGGCCAAGTGCTGCAAACACGAGCTCGCCACCGGGCGCCAGCATATCGAGGAAGTCCCCGGTCATCGTTCCGCCGACGGTGTCATAGATCGTATCGAGACCACCCTGCGCGGCGTCTCTGGTTTCGGCCACCCAGTCTCCGGAATGACGATCGATGGCGATGTCGGCACCGTGCGACATGGCGACGTCGAGCTTGGCCTTGCCGCCGGCGAGCCCAATGACCCGGCGCGCGCCTTGGCGCTTCGCCAACTGGACGAGCAACGAACCGACCCCGCCCGCGGCGGCGGGAACCAAAACCGTCCTGTTCGCCGGCGGACTTTGCCGCAACAGATGAAAGGCGGTCAGCCCCTGCACCATCAACGCCGTCGCCTCCTCGAACGAAAGCGGATACGGCAGGGGCACTGCCAAGCCTGCGTCGATCGTCACATACTCGGCATAGCCGCCAAAGGGGCGTGTCGAGGCAAACAAAGGCGCCGCGATCCGGGTCCCGATCAGCGTATCGTCCGCCCCTTGCCCGACGGCCTCCACGACCCCCGCCGCCTCGACGCCGGGAACCATCGGCAATTGCGGCGTGACCGCATAACGATCCGCGCGCATCAGCACCTCGAAGAAGTTGATGCCGGCGGCATGAACGCGGATCAGCACCTCGCCGGCCTGCGGCTCCGGTGTCGGCAGGTCGACAGTCTCCAGCACCTCGGGGCCGCCGAAACGGCTGAATTGTGCGGCTTTCATGGCAAACTCCGATCGCTATGGCATCGGCCGCGGTTTGCCACTATCTGCGAGACCTCGACTACACACTCATTTGTCCCCTGCTGACCAGGTGGTGACCATGGCGGGAATAACCAAGAGACTGCCGATGCTGCCGGCGGAGCGCGCCCTGAAAGTGATCGCAGGGCGCTGGAAGGCGGTCATCCTCTACCATCTCTTCGACGGCCCAAGGCGGCTGACCGCACTCAAGGCGCTGATGCCGGGCATCACCCAGAAAGTGCTGATCCAGCAGCTCCGCGAAATGGAGGAGCACGGTCTCGTCAGCCGCGAAATCTTCGCCGAAGTTCCGTCGCGCGTCGAATATTCCGCCACGCCGCTCGGCCTCAGCCTCGAGCCCATCCTGCTGGCGCTGTGCCAATGGGGCCAGCACCACGCCGACGAACTGAACGAAAAGCATCGCCTTGCCGACTGCGTCATCCGGCCACGACCAGGGCGGGACGAGCAAGCAGCCTTTCGCAATTGAAAAGGGCGGCGCAAGCGCCGCCCCACATCCTTGGGAGGATGATTTCGAGGCGGTCAGGCCGCCTTGATTTCCTCGTCTATGGCGTCGGCCTGGCGCGCGGTCTTGAGCGCCTTGGCCCACCAGGCGACGTCGTTGACGAGCGCGGTCGCGGCCTGGTTCAGGTGCTCGATCTCCTCGAGCTTCTTCTCGCCCTGGCGCACCGCGAGGAAATCGCCCCAGGCGATATGGACGGCCGACTTGACCGGCGCCATCTGCAATTCGACCGCGTGGAGGCGCAGCTGCTCGACAGCACGGGCACCGCCGACGCTGCCATAACCGACGAAGCCGGCCGGCTTCTTGTTCCATTCATTGGCGGCGTAGTCGATGGCGTTCTTCAGCACGGCCGTCGGGCCGTGATTGTACTCGGCGGCGGTGAAGATGAAGCCGTCATATTCGGCGACCTTCTTCTGCCAGCGCTGCGCCACCTCGTTGGTCGATGGCACCCAGGCGGAGGATGCGACCTCATCGAAGAAGGGCATCGGGAAATCGCGCAGGTCAACGACATCGACCTCGATATCGGCATGCGATTTGGCGATCTTGGCGATCCATTGGGTGGGCACGTCGGCGAAGCGCGCGGCGCGTGTCGAACCGACGATGATGGCGATCTTGGGTTTGGACATAGGGGCTCTCCTGGTAAGCAATTCCTGGGCAGGTAAGACTGGTATCGTTTGGATACCGGGGCTATATGAGTTCCTGTCAACTTCATGCGCAAGGAGGCACCTTTTTGTTACTGAGGAACCCGCACAACACCGAAGACTGCCGTGCCGTTTCGGAAATCCTGCAGCGCGTCGGCGACAAGTGGACCGTGCTCGTCGTCGGCAAGCTCGGCGACGGACCGCTGCGCTTCAATGAGCTGCGCGCGGCTGTCGGCGGCATCTCGCAGAAGATGCTGACCACCACCTTGCGAGGGCTGGAACGCGACGGTTTCGTCACCCGCACCGTGTTCCCGACCATTCCGCCGCGCGTCGACTACGAGCTGACCGAACTCGGCCATGAACTGCTGGTCCCCGTCAGCGCGCTCGGCGAATGGGCGCGCAGGAACACCACGCGCGTACGGGCCGCGCGTGCGAAATTCGATGGCCTGCATGGCTGAAATTCTACAGTCGTTCAGCAATCATTGACTGATTGTCTTCGTGTCCGCACCGCCGCCGCAGGGCTGAAAGACAGTTTCACAGCGGTCCCAGGCTTTAGCTTTCGGCCGGAACGGCCTTCGGCTTGCCCTCGCCGTCCAGCGCCACCATGACGAAATCGGCGTGCGTGACCTTTTCCATCAGGTCGGAGAGATAGCGCTGCGCCCAGGCCTCGACCTTGAGCGTCATCGAGGTGCGGCCGACGCGCTCGACATGGGTGTAGATGCACAGCGTATCGCCGATCTTCATCGGCTTGGCGAAGGACATCTCCTTGACCGCCGCCGTCACCACGCGGCCCTTGGCGCGCTCGGCGGCGCGGATGCCGCAGGCCAGGTCCATCTGCGCCATCACCCAGCCGCCGAAAATGTCGCCGGCGGCATTGGCGTCCGAAGGCATGGCCAGCGTGCGCAGCGTCAGATCGCCGATCGGCCGCCCGTCCGCGTAATGCACCATGCGAGTTATCCCCAGAGATTGACTGCCCTGATCCCGTATCGTCAAGGCGCCAACGCGTCAACGCGAGACGATCGCGATCCACGGCTCGGACCTTCATTTCGAGTCCCCCCGCAAGGGCTCGCGGCCTTCTAGAAATAGCGCTCGAGGTTCGCTCGAATGCGATCCAGAACAGTATGCCCGGAAACGTCGGGGACGAACGTCTTGCCGGTGATGGCCTCGTAAGCCTGCGCATAGACTTTGGAGGCCTGTTCGACGATCTCATCCGGGATTTCCGGAATAGGCTCCCTGTAGGGATCGCAGCGCGCCGTCACCCACGATCGGATGAAATCCTTGTCGAAACTCTCCGGCCGAGTGCCGTTCGCCAGGGCCTGTTCGTAACTCCCGGCGATCCAGTACCGGCTGCTGTCGGGCGTGTGGATTTCGTCGGCCAGGATGATCGTCCTGTTTTGGTCGATGCCGAATTCGTATTTCGTGTCGGCGAGGATCAGGCCGCGTTCGGCGGCACGCGCCTGGCCGCGGGCGAACAGGTTCAAGGCGTAGCCCGAGACGGTGTCCCACTGCGCCTGGGTGAGCAGGCCCTGTTCGATGATCTCGGTCCTGGACAGCGGCTCGTCATGGCCGCCATGCGCGGCCTTGCTGGTCGGCGTGATGATCGGTTCGGCCAGCTTCTCATTGTCGCGCAGGCCGTCCGGCAGCCGCATGCCATACATGTCCCGTTCGCCGCGACGATAGCGGGTCAGGATCGAGGTGCTGGTGGTGCCCGCCAGATAGCCGCGCACGACGATCTCGACCGGCAGGATGTCGAGCCTGGTGCCGACGACGACATTCGGGTCGGGATATTCGAGAACATGGTTCGGGCAGATATCGGCGGTTTCCTCGAACCAGTACCGCGCCGTCTGCGTCAGGACCTCGCCCTTGAACGGGATCGAGGTCAGGATGGTGTCGAAGGCGCTGAGGCGGTCTGTGGCGATGATGATGCGCCTCCCGTCCGGGAGGTCGTAATTCTCGCGGACCTTGCCCTTGTAGTGACCCGGCAGTTCGGGAATGAAAGCATCCGACAGGACACGCATGGGATCTCCTGCCTTGCGCAGATTGGCCGATGTCCTCGCATAAGCTGTCGACCCCATGCGTATCAAGCGGGATTGTTAAGGGTTCCCCGCAACTGGATCCGGCATCGCGGTCGCTTTTTTCACAACGCATGCCGGAAGGCCCAGCGACGCGGCAAGCCCGCCCCGTCTAGGCTGCGGCCAGATTTCCGGAGCCGGCCATACCCATCATGCAGACCTACGACTTCATCATCGTCGGCTCCGGCTCGGCCGGTTCGGTGCTCGCCGATAAATTGTCGGCCTCGGGCCGCTTTTCGGTGCTTGTGCTCGAAGCCGGCGGCAGCGACCGCCGCTTCTACGTGCAGATGCCGCTCGGCTACGGCAAGATCTTCTTCGATCCCACGGTCAACTGGAACTACAAGACCGAGCCGGATCCCGGTCTTGGCGGCAATGTCGACCACTGGCCGCGCGGCAAGTTGCTTGGCGGGTCCAGCTCGATCAACGCCATGGTGTGGATCCGCGGCGCGCGCGAGGATTTCGACGACTGGCGCGACGCGGGCAATCCCGGCTGGGGCTATGACGACCTGCTGCCGGCCTTCAAGGCGCTGGAGGACAATGAAGCCGGGGCCGACAGATGGCGTGGCAGAGGTGGCTCGCTGCACATCAGCGATACGTCTGATGCCGTCCACCCGCTGACGAGGCGCTACCTCGCCGCCGGCCAGCAGGCCGGCCTGCCGTTCAATCCCGATTTCAACGGCGCTGCACAGGAAGGCGTCGGCGTCTACCAGATCTCGACCCGCAACGGCCGCCGCATGTCGGCCGCGCGCGCCTTCCTGCGCCCGGCGATGAAGCGCGCAAACGTCCGTGTCGAGACCAACGCGCTGGCAAGCCGCATCCTTTTCGAAGGCAAGCGTGCGGTCGGCATCGAATATCTGCAGAAGGGCCAGACGAAGACGGCCCGCGCCGGCCGCGAAATTATCCTGTCCGCCGGCTCGATCAACTCGCCGCAGCTTTTGCAGCTCTCCGGCATTGGCCCGGCGGCGCTGCTCAACGGGTTTGGCATCCCGGTCATTCACGCCAACGAGAATGTCGGCGCCAATCTGCAGGACCATGTCGGCATCAACTACACCTTCAAGGGCAGGCTGCCGACGCTGAACCAGATCCTGCGTCCCTGGTGGGGCAAGCTCATGGTCGGCATGCAATACATCCTGACGCGTTCTGGCCCGCTGTCGCTGTCGATGAACCACGGCGGTGGCTTCTTCCGCACCGACCCGGCCTTTTCGCGCCCCAACATGCAGCTCTATTTCCAGGCGTTTTCGACCGTCATCCCGAAGAGTGGCGAGCGCCCGATCCTGACGCCGGACCCTTGGCCTGGCTTCTCCATCGGCTTGTCCAACTGCCGCCCGTCGAGCCGCGGCGAGATCATGATCCGCTCCAGCAATCCGTTGGACCATCCCAAGATCGTCGCCAACGCCTATTCAACCAATGCCGATGTCGAGGAGATGCTGGCGGCGGTGAAATTCGTGCGCAAGATCGCCTCGATGCCGGCTATGGCCGAGATCATCGCGGAGGAGGTTTTGCCAGGCCCATCAATCACTTCGGACGCCGACCTGATCACGGATTTCAGGAAACGCTCCGGCACCGTCTATCATCCGGTTTCGACCTGCCGCATGGGACCCGATCCCGCGCGCGCCGTGGTCGATCCGCGGCTCAAGGTACATGGGCTAGAAGGCTTGCGCGTGATCGACGCCTCGATCTTTCCCGACAACATCACCGGCAACACCAACGCCGCCTCGATCCTGACCGGATGGAAAGGCGCCGAACTGGTTCTGGAGGACCAAGAATGAAGATCACCGACGTCAAGACCTGGGTTGTCGGCAATCCGCCGCCCGGCATCGGCGGCAAGTATTTCATCTTCGTCAAGCTTACCACCGATGGCGGTGTGGTGGGTTACGGCGAGGCCTACAACGCCACCTTCTCCGCCCATGTCACGGCCAGGATGGTCGAGGACATGGCCGAGCGCTATCTCGTCGGCCGCGATCCGCACGACATCGAGAATTTCTTTCGCCGCGCCTATTCCTCCGGCTTCACGCAGCGGCCAGACGTGTCCGGCATGGGCTGCTTCTCGGCGCTGGAAATGGCCTGCTGGGACATTATTGGCAAGGAAGCGGACAAACCCGTCTACAAGCTGCTCGGCGGCCAGGTGCACGAGACGCTGCGCTCCTACACTTACCTCTATCCGCATACCGGCAGCGTCCATTCCGAGGACGCCCCGGACGGCAGGAATGTCTACAACGACCCCGAAATGGCGGCGGCCTGCGCGCTCGAATATGTCGAGCAGGGTTTCAATGCCGTCAAGCTCGACCCGGCCGGTCCCTACACCGCCTTTGACGGCCACCAGCCGCGCCTGCTCGACATCGACGTCTCGACCCGCATGATCAAGGCGATCCGCGAGGCGGTCGGCACGCGTGCCGACATATTGTTCGGCACGCACGGTCAGTTCACCGCCTCCGGCGCCCTGCGCCTTGCCCGTGCCATCGAGCCCTATGACCCCTTGTGGTTCGAGGAGCCGGTGCCGCCCGATATGCCCGAAGTCATGGCGCAGGTCGCCCGCGCGACTTCCATCCCGATCGCCACCGGCGAACGGCTGACGACCAAGTTCGAATTCGCCCGCGTCATCGAGAACCGCGCCGCGACCATATTGCAGCCGGACCTCGGCCGCTCCGGCGGCATTCTCGAAACCAAGAAGATCGCCGCCATGGCCGAGGCCTACCACATCCAGATCGCGCCGCATTGCTATTGCGGCCCGATCGTCGGCGCCGCCAACATCCAGCTGGCGGTGACGCTGCCCAACTTCCTGATCCTGGAATCGCTGAAGCAGTGGGACGGTTTCCACGCCACGTTGCTCAAGAAGAAGATCGAGTGGCAGGACGGCAACGTCATCCCGTCGAAGGAACCTGGCCTCGGCGTCGAACTCAACGAAGACGTCTGCGACGCTCACCCCTACACCGGCAAGGACCTGCATTTGCAGATGATGCAAACGCCGCTGATGCCGTGAGCGAACGCTACGCCTTCATCGGCCTTGGCCATCTCGGCGGCAAACTTGCCGCCAGCCTGGTGCGCAACGGTTTTGCCGTCACCGTGTTCGACCGGGAGCCCACCGCCGTCCAGCGCCTCGTGGCGCTCGGCGCTATTGCTGCCGGCAGCCCCGCCGAGGCGGCTGAGCGGGCGGGCAATGCCATAACTTGCCTGCCATCGCCGAAGGCCAGCGAGGCGGTTCTCGCCGGGCCTGTTGGACTGCTCAACGGCCTCCCCGCCGGCGGCACCTGGATTGAGATGTCGACCAATGGCCGCGACGAGATCGTGCGCCTCGCGGGCCTCGCCTCGGCCAGGGGAATCGAGACCTTGGAATGCCCGGTCACCGGTGGCGTGCATCTGGCGGCGGCCGGGAAAATCACCGCGCTGGTCGGTGGCGATGCCGCCCTCTACGAGCGTCATCGCCCTGCCATCGATGCGATGTGCGCGAAGTCGTTCCTGATGGGCCCGATCGGCTCGGCGGCGGTGATCAAGGTCATCACCAACATGCTGGCCTTCATCCATCTCGTCGCCGCCGGTGAGGCGCTGATGCTGGCCAGGCAAGGCGGGCTCGACCTCGCCCAAGCCTATCACGCCATCGTCGCCTCCTCCGGCAACAGCTTCGTCCACGAAACCGAAAGCCAACTCATCCTGAACGGCTCCTACGACATCGGCTTCACCATGGACCTGGCGCTGAAGGACCTCGGCTTCGCGCTGGGCATGGGTCGGGATTTCGGTGTGCCGGTGGAACTGGCATCGCGCGTCAATGCGATTTTCGAGCAGGGCAAGGCGGCTTACGGCGGCGGCGCCTGGTCGACCCAGATCGTCAAATTGCTCGAGGACGCTGTCGGCGCCGACCTGCGCGCGCCCGGTTTTCCGTCCAAACTGGAAATCTGAATCCGGGAAACTTGAAGCGGTTTCAAAAGGTTGAGCGCTCATCTGGAATCAGGACCGGAGCGACCTGAATCAAAGCCGCAACGTCTTGATTCAATATCTGAGCGTCAGAGCGCCGGGCAGGATCTCGAAGGTCGCTGGTATGCGCCCGGGCGACTCGCCGTCGATGTCGACCAGCGCGCCGTTCTTTTCCACGTCGCCGAGCGGTTCGACAACCACTTTCTTGCCGCGCAGGATGGTGATGGCCGGATGGTTGCGATGCCTGCCGCCATAGAGCAGGCGGATATCCCAGATCAGCTTCAGCTTGCTGGCCGCGCGCAGGATGACGATGTCGAATTGGCCGTCGGTCAGTTCGGCGTCCGGCGCGATCATCATGCCGCCGCCGAAGAATTTGCCATTGGCCACCGCGACCAGTGCCATGCGCGCCTCGACCGGCGCGCCGTCATCGACTGAAATCGTTACATCCTGGAACCGGTAGCGGGCGAATTCGACCACGGTGCGACACAGGAACAACGTCTTGGCCGAAACCTTGCCCTTGCGCTTGTCGGCGTTGACGGCGCGATCGGTAGCGCCCGAGAGCCCCAGGCTCGCAATGTTGACGAAGTGCCGGCTGGCCAGCGCGCCATGGTCGTCGATATAGCAGATGCGCCCTGCATCGACCGCCCTGCCCTTGGCCCCGGCGATCCGCTTCAGCGTCGCGTCCACCTCCTTCGGCAGGCCGAGCCCGCGCGCGAAATCGATACCCGTGCCGCACGGCAGCAGACCGAGTTCGGACGCGCGGCCGTTTTCCTTGGACGCCTGCAACAGGCCGTCGGCCACCTCGCTGGCCGTGCCGTCGCCACCGGCCGCGATCACCAGGTCGAACCCGTTTGCCGCGAGGTCGAGCGCCAGCCTTTCGGCATCGCCTTCGGCCTGCGTTTCGCGCAGTTCGAAATCGCCGAAGTGATTTTTCAACGAAGCGGCGACCTCGGACCAGTGCCGTTTCAGCCAGCCGCCGCCGGCAATCGGATTGAGCACCACCCCGACCTTCAATGCGCATCCCTCCCCGCAAGGCGCCAGGCACGCACTGCCCGATCGTTTGCCGGCATTGAAGCCCGCGCCCGTCGGCTGAGCAATAGGCGCTCTCGGTTCGCGTCCCGAAAAAGCAGGGCAGGCTGTCTAAGGCCTTGGAGGGCGAAATTCCGAGACTTCTGGCAATGGTCCCCGATAATCCCGCTATCCACAGGCCCGCGGGCATTCCCCAACATCCTTGGCCGGCGTAAGTTTAACCCATCTCAGGCGGCTACCGATCGCCCAGCCGAAAGGCGAAGGTGAAAGGCGGATTTCCTGAGGCCCGTACGGCCCGAAGCGAGAGCAGGCTCGCCTGCTTCGAGGGACGGAAGCCGAGACCTACGGGGTCGCGGAAAGCGTGCCAACGCCGACGGCGGACCGATGCTGCCATGAAGGACGGCAAAAACCTTCGATGGCCGCAGGGCAAAGCCCGCAAGGGTGGAGACCGGCGTGGTCTGGAACGGGCGCGGCCTTCGGGCGGCGACTGGCAGGACCGTCAAAATCAAGGCCGGCTTGGTGCGACGACTTTAGGGGAGTTGCTGCCGTGACCGTGTCCTGGTCTGACAGGGAGGCGCTGGGAGAAATCCCGGCGCCGACTGTCTTTTTCCCTCCCGCTCAAGCGCCTTCCCGGCGAAGTTGCGGGCGCCGCTTCACCGCGCGCCAAAATCGGTTAGTATCGCCCTGTCAGAGTCCGTTTGCGTTCGCAGGCGGGTTCGCTGAAGGGGGATACTTCATGACATTGATCCAGAAGCTTGCCGCCGCCCTGGCCTGACCGGCCATGGTCCTGTTTCGCTTCATGAAGCGTATCATCAGGACGATCCTCTGGCTGATCGTCATCATTGTCCTGATCCCGATCGCCGGGCTGGCCTACGGTTTCCTGACGACGCCGTCGCTGGACAAGACACCGTTGCCGGGTATCGCCGAAGGTGCACCGCCGCCGGCGCTCGCCGCCAGGGTGCGCGCCGAAATCCCCGGCTACCAGCGACCTGAGGAATCGACCTTCCTCACCTACCCGGAATGGGCCATCGTCTATGCTGCGCGCGAATATGCCGGCTTCGTCGCCAAGGACCAGCCGAGCGGCTTTCCCTATTTCGCCTATGTCGGCCGCTTCTGGCAGGACTACGCCATGGTGATCCGCGCCAGCTCCGCCTACAAGTTCAACTACGCCAACCACCAGATGCCGGTCGTCATCGGCACCAGCCACACGATCGAGCATGCCCTGCAATGGGCTTATGAAAACACGATCGGCCGCATCACCGAGGCGATTGCGGGCAGGCGCACGGCGACTGACATCTACCAGGGCAAGGTGGCGGCCGAATACGCCGCCTTCCTCGACCAGGGGCCGTGGTACCAGTTTCCCTATGCCGAGAAGCGCGCCGGGCTTTTCGCCGTGCAGCCGGCGCCGGGCGATAGCGCCGTGCGCTCCAGCGAACGCAAGCTTGCCTTCGGCCTCGCCGACACGATCAAGGAGTTCTCTGCCGACCTGATCAGACAGGCGCTCGCGGCAACATCCGATCCGGCCTTGCTCGACGTCCATGTCTGGGCCAAGGGGCCGGTCGGCGAAGCGACGCGCAACGAAGCCGACACCTTGCTCGAACGCGACTACGGCCTCGACGGCACCGTCTTCGTCACCAAGCGCTACCAGGTGTTCACCGAGATGATCCCGCGCCTGATCGACAAGGGCGTCTCATTCGTCGAGATCGGCGGCAACGACGAGATCATGATCACCGTGCTCTCCACGGATTCGATCGCCGTCCCCGAAGGCATGCGCATCCTGTTCAGCTATCCGCTGCCGGCCGATCCATCGACACGCCGCACCGGCATGGTCGTAGCCGTACCCAGGCTGCATCTGGTATTGCCGGCGCTGATCAAGTCAGGCGCCAGGCTGGAGCACGTCTACGACTACTGAGGCCTTTCGGCCACGCTGCGCGGAGAACGGCCGTGTCGAGCGCCACGCCACGCTCATTTCACAATCGCGGCCAAATCCCGCCTTGTTCGCGCGCGATGGACTGTCGCATGTCGCCCAAAGCGTGCCCGCGGGCTCCGCTCAGGGACCGGTTTGGACAGCGACATGCACCTGAATGGGCTGCCGAGGGGCACATCGAGGGGACGAGACCGTGATCAAGACCGCCCTTGTCGCCATGACCATCGTCGGCTGCGACTGCGACGCCAAGCTTTGCGAATATATCGGCGAGACGCCGGCCAAGTGGTCGACCATCGCCGAGTGCGAAGCGGCGATGAAGAGCCAGATGCTGCACGAGCGCAATTTCAACTATCCGCTCGTCTCTGGCATCTGCCGCGCGAAAGGTTCCGCGTCCTCCTCGCAACTGGCCGCGACCGCTTCGCGCCCGGAGCTGAGGCCCGCCAGCCGCGCCGTTGAACCGACGCTGCCGCCCGAGCTGAGCCACAGGCCGACGGTCCCGGTCGGCTCGCCGACGACGGCGATGGAAGCGGCCGCCGCGCGGCCGGTCGCCTATGAACAGGTGGTCGATGGCGGCACCGGCGTGCTCTATCGTACGAAAAACGGCTATGCCGTCGTCAAGACCGATCTTGGCCGCGCTGTATCGGCGACCGCCGACATGGCCAAGCGGTCAGCCAACTGGCTGGCTGGCCTGGTGCCGAGCAAGCTGTAGGGACGAAACTTTCTTCACCGGCGTCACCATCCCGGTCTGTCATCAACGGTCGCCGCCACCTTGGACCTGAAGAGACAAGACTCGCGCAAAGGTTGCAAACCGGATGGGGATGCAGCATTGTGTCGACCGCAACGATGAAGGGGGGCCTTCCATGAAACCAGCGGTTCGAACTGCGGCAGCCTTGATGCTGGCGCTTGCTCCGGGATCGGTCGGCGCGCAAGGCGTGGATCCGGGTGACGACAAGGGGATCATCTTCGCTCCGGGCGATCCCGACATGGCGGCGGCGACCGCGCAGGCGCTCGCCGGCCTCGATGAATTCCTGGCACTGTCCGAAATGCCTCCCTCCGGCACAGGTAGGTTCAAGTTGAAGGTCAAGGTGCGGGATGGGCATGTCACCGAGCACTTCTGGGTCATACCGTTCCGCCGTGCCGGGACAGGGTTTGTCGGCATATTGGCCAATGAGCCGGAGGCAGTGCACAACGTCGTGCTCGGCCAGAACATAGAATTCACCAGGGACGACATTTCCGACTGGGGATATACGCGGGACGGCCATCAGGTCGGCAGCTTCACGATCTGCGTGATGTTCAAGCGAATGTCGAAAGAAGAGGCGGACAACATGCGCGAAAAGTACGGCTTCGATTGCTGACGGGAACGCCGGCTGATCAAGCCGCTTCGTCCCTGGCGCCGATCTTGCGCACCAGCGCTGCCGTCGCCAGCATCGCGCCCATATCCGATATCATCGGCGCGACATGGGTCTGGCGTCCAGTGGCACCGAAATGGCGGGCAATTCGAAGAAATTCTTCGCCTGCGGCAGGAGCAGAAAACCGTCGCTGCCGTTGAGGGCCACGCGCGCGGGTTCCTCCGGCCAGGTTTCGCCCAGCCATTTCAGCGCTTGCGCCAACCGGCCGGTCACCAATGGCTGCGCCGCCTCGGCATTGTCGGTGCGGAACTCATAGGCGGCATCCAGTTCCGGCACGCCGGATGACAGTTCCTGCATCTTGCTGGCGAACATGCCACGGAAGAAGCCGACGACGGCATTGGTCCGCCGCGTCGCCACCAATATTCCCGGAAACGGTTCGATGGCTTCGAAGGCGACGATCACGCCTTTGAAGGCCGTCGATGAGCCCTTGCCTGTCCCTTCCCGCAGTTCCGCTTCGTAGAGCTCGAACGGAAACTCTTCGTAGCGGCCGGAAACGACATCGTCGAACGACTGCCGGTTGAACGGCCCGACCGCCTCGCGCGGCAGCCGGTCGAAGGAATTTGGCCGCCCGCCATGCGCGTAGCGCACGTCGCGGATGAAGCCGAAGATGATGGGCAGCAGTGTTTGGCGAAATGATTGCTGCAGCCGCGTCGCCGGCTTCATCGCCTGGAAATAAAGCAGGATCGAAACCGCGAAACCGACGACATAGAGGAACACATGCGGCGTCGAGAACCATTGCTCGTTGGGATCGGCGACCTTGTTGAACAGCCAGGCGATCAGCACCACCGTCGCCAGCACCAAACCGACGAACAGCGGCACCCGCCAGCGTACCTGCCGCACCACGGAGGCCCGCGCCGCTTCATAAGCCTCGATGTTTTTCCGGATGCCGGCAACCACGGCGTCGCCAGGTATGAAATCCGCTGTTTCCACCGCCACCCCCGCTTGCCTGGACCGGTTCATGATAGCCGGTTTTGTCTGAAGTATCGACTGTAGCGCCTCTTCAACAGATGCTTGCGCCGCCTCTTCATTCGCCAATCATCAGCGCTTGGAAAAGCGCCGACATGGCGATCTTGGCCAATGTCCACCACCTGTAGTTACGGAAAGACCGCGCTCAACCGCCTCTCCACCTTGTCACGCATGCGGCCCTCCAATCCTTCCACCGGCGCCAGCCGCTCATGATCCCCGGCGCGCAGCCGCACAAAGGGATGCATCCGGTAGGAAATGACTGACCCCCGCGTTCCCGCATCGGCGCTGACGTCGGCGACAAGAATCCCGCCAATGCGTCCCGGCCAAGGCTGGCGGATAAGGGCGGTTCCGAGGAAATCGCCAAGTCCATAGGCGACAATCGTATCGCCGATCCACTCCACCGGCTGCACGACATGGGCGTGGTGGCCGGCGATCAGCCCGACGCCCTGCCCTGCCAGGCGCCTCGCCAGTCTCCGCGTTTCGGCGCGCGGAAAGTGGCGGAACTCCCAATCCCAATGCGGCACGGCGCAGAGGAGATCGAACCCGTCACCTCGCAGGTGGGCAATATCGCCGGCCATCGAAACGCGGCCGGCGAACAGGTCCTCGCCCGCATTGCGCCACAGCGTGAAGGCGGCGAACCCGACAGTCAGCGGCCCGACTTCGACAGGCTGCACCGGGCTGTTGCCGGCGAGGCCAATAGTGCCGATACCGAGCCGCTTCAGCGCCGCCACGGTCTCATCGAAACCGGCGACGCCCTGGTCGAGCACATGGTTGTTGGCCAGCGACAGCACCAGTCTTTCACGCGAGATGCCGACTGCCGCCAACGCGTCGCCGAGAAAGCGCTCGCTCATCGCGTGATGGGTGCCGAGCCTGGTGCCGAGCACGGCGCTTGGCTTGTCCACGATCGGGCTTTCGCAATTGCCGATCACCAGGTCGGCCGCGCCAAGCAGCGTTTTGATCACCGGATCACAGTCGGGCGCGCTGCGGTTGGCCACCGCCGAAATGTCGCCGACGAAGGCGAGCCGCACCGTCCGTTTCGGCGCCCGATCCACCATCGTTCCGGCCACGGGCGCGAAGCCTTGCACACCACCGGACAGCGACGGTTTCAGGAATCGCGGCAGCCACGACAGTTTGTAGGAGAGCGGATAGTTCGACACGCGACGTCCAATCGTTTGCCCTGTGTAGACCGTCTGCCGGGCGCGTTGAAGCCAGCCAATGGCAATCATGCATCAGCGCCCGGCAGACGCGGCATTGCAAATGCGTGTATGATTGCCGGCACGACGCGCATGGGAGGGGGAAAATGACACCACTGGCAAGTCTGCTGGCATTGGCACTTGCTCTGGTTCTGCCGATGTCTTCGGCGCAGGCCGCCATGCCCGAAACCGCGGCCGCTCTGTTCGAGGCCAAAACCGTGGTCGCGCGCGACACGGCGCTCTCGACGCTGGAGGCAGCCGCATCCACCGACCCGGCATCCGCCTATGCCGCCGGCGCCGGCGAATTCTTCACCGCGCTGGAATTGCTGGCCAGCGGCCTGCACCGCCACGGCTTCGAGAGCCCGCGATCCTTCATGCTGCCGCTGATGCGGCTGCCTGTGCCGGAAAACCCGAACCCCGAACCGCTGACCTACGAACAGTTCCGCGCCATATTGGTCGCCTTCCGCAACCGGCTCGAGAAATCCGCAGCCACGCTGGGCTCGGTGCCTGCCGATGCCGATATCGGCATTGTCATTGACCTCACCCAAGTCGGCATCGACCTTAACGAGGACGGCACGATCGCGCCGGACGAAAGCATTGCCGCCATAATGGCCTCGCTGTCGCGCGGCGTGGCGCCCGACGATGCCGCGCCTGCGCTCACCTTCCGCTTCGACCGCGCCGACGGTTATTGGCTGCAGGGCTATGCCGAGTTCCTGATGGCGCAGGCCGATTTCTGGCTGGCGCATGATTTCAGGAGCACGTTCGACGGTTCCTTCCACATGCTCTTCCCGCGCGCAAAACTGCCGTTGCAGGACATCCTCGTTCCGCCGGCTGGCGACATGGGCAGCAGCATCTTCTCCTCGGAATGGCGCATCGCCGATTTCATCTCGCTGGTGCATCTTGTCAACTGGCCGGTGGTCGAGCCCGAGCGGCGGCAGGCGGCGCGCCGTCACCTGCTGGAGATGATCCGGCTGTCGCGCGAGGACTGGAAGGCGATCCGCGCCGAGACCGACAATGACCGCGAATGGCTGCCGGGACCGCAACAGAAGGGCGAAAACCCGCTCACCGGCCTCGAAGTCGGAGAGCAGCAGGTCGCGGCCTGGCTCGCCACCTTGACCATGGCCGAGGACCTGCTCGAAGGCCGCGTGCTGCTGCCGCATTTCCGCATCACCGGCAAGGGCATCAACATGAAGCGCTTCTTCGACGAGCCGAAACCCTTCGACCTGGTGCTGTCGATCACCGGCCCGGCCATCGCGCCCTATCTCGAAAGCGGCAGGATCCTGACCAGCGACGATTTCGACCAGATCCAGAGCGAGTTCGGCGGCGGTGGCTTCCTGACGTTTGCGCTGTGGTTCAACTGAGGGCCCAAGAGGGCTGCGTTCCTGGGCGGTCAGCGCCAGCCCCCCACCCGGACCTGCGGTCCAACCTCCCCACAAGGGGGAGGTAGAAGCTCCATTGCAAACCCTAGAAAATCGCGCCTTGGTACAGCACCGCTTCCGCCTCCTCCGGCGCGAACCGCCGCGCCAACACGGTGGCCGATCAATGGTCGCCGCGAAACCGCGGTACGGGCCGGTTATCTGCTGCGGGCGGATAGCAGTTTTGGGGCGACGCACTGGGCCTTCTCGGGAGTACGGAATGACACGCGCCACCGTCGCGGCCCCGCTGAAACGGCCATTCGCTTCAATTAGCAAGAGCTGTTTTGCTTGACTCGGCCGTTAAAAGCAGGCAGCAAAATACTCTTGGAAGGGCTGCAATACCGCGTTCATGGTCGTGGACGAGCCTTTTTTGGCACAAAGTCCACGTCTCTCGGTTGGTTTTGAGAGGGATTGGTTAACCAACTTTGTCCATATTTTGAAGCAATCGGCAACCAAAGACAGGCGCGGCAAACGCGTCGGGGACCACCTGGGATCACTCACAGAATGGTCGTCGCGGCTATCACAGCCGCGGACGTGGGAGCCGATTGGAGCAAGATTGGTTGAATGGCGTTCTTGAGTAAGAAAATTGTCGGGGACAGGCGTTGGGACGGCGAAGCTGCCGACAATGCGTCACGTGCCTCATCCTTCAACTCTAAGCGGATCGTCCGCTGGGTCGCGGTGCCCGGCGTCAGCGCTGCCGTTGGCCTGTGGCTGGTCGGGACAATGGCTGGTCTGAGCTCCGTCGGCGCTTCGCTGTCGTCGACGTCGAGCGTCCTGCCGCAGAGGCTGGCCATGCCGGGCTCGCTCGCTCTTGCCGATCCGCTGAAACAGCATTTCCTGATGCCCGCTGCGCCATTCGCACTGGCCAACGCCGATGGCGGCACGCAGGCGCTGCAGAACCACGCCGTGCAATGCGGCTCCGGATGCTTCAGGCTGGCCGCGCTCGCTCCTCGAGCGGAAAAGTCGGCGCGCCTCGTGGCCGCGTCCACGGCACACCCGGTCCCGGTCGCCAAGACGACCTCGCAGGAGCGCTTCGAGCGCATGGAAGCATCTCTCTCGCCAAGCAAGCTCGCCGCCGCCTTCGCCAACGCGGCCAAGCCCGTGGCCACGGCCGGCGCACCCGCCCGTCCTATCATCTCGACCTCCGCTCCACAGGTCGCCGAGGCATCGCTGGTGCCGGGCGCCAAGCTCGTCGCCAGCCTGTCTGAAGACTTGCCGGCACCCGCGGCGGAGCGCTTCGCCCGGATCGACACCGGCTCGGTGGTTGTCCAGACAGCGCCGCAGCCGATGCATTTTGCCCAGCCGGATGCCGGCACGCCGGACAATTCGCAACTGGCCCTCGCGCTTGCCCGCTCGCTGCCTGTCGAGGACGAGGCATTCGCCTCGCCATTGCCGATGACGGACTCTTCGGCCGATGTCGCGGTTTCGCCTGTCGAAACCCAGCAGGAACAGCCGGGCGATGCCGCGGCCTTGCCCGACGCGCTCACCGATGACGTGCCGCTGCCGACCCGTCGGCCGCAATTCGACGCGCCGGAGCCGTTGAAGTCCGTGGAGCAGGAAAAGCCGACTCAACAGCCCAAGGTCGTGCAGCAGAAGCCGGCACCTCAGACAAAGCCGGTCCAGCAAGCCCAGCCGGCAAAGCCGATCCAGCAAGCCCAGCCGGCAAAGCCGGCCCGGCAGGGCCGGCCGGCGGATGGCGGCGACGCGTTGGCCTATGCAAAGCCAGACACGCCTTCGGGCGGCCTCGGCCAGGCGTTCAGGAACCTGTTCAACGCGCCGGGCGGCTCCAGGAGCGGAGCCGGCAGCGGTGTCGCCATCTATGACATCAGCGCCAAGACCGTCTACATGCCCGACGGTTCGAGGCTCGAAGCGCATTCGGGCATCGGCGCCATGGCGGACCAGCCGCGCTATGCCGATCAGAAGAACCGCGGACCGACACCGCCCAACACCTACAATCTGTCCTTGCGCGAGTCGCGCTTTCATGGTGTCGAGGCTTTGCGTCTGACACCCGTCGATGGCCGCAATAAATACAACCGCGACGGGCTGCTGGCCCACACCTACCTGCTTCGGGGCCGCTACGCACAGTCCAGTGGATGCGTCGCGTTCAAGGACTATGCGCGCTTCCTCGCCGCCTTCAAGAAGGGCAAAATCAAGCGCCTCGTCGTGGTGCCGCGCCTGAACGGATCGCCGACACGCGTGGCGGACAACGCACGCGGCGCCTGACCGCAATAGGCAGGCATCACCGGCACTTGCCTCCTCCTGACAGCCTTCTGTCAGGAGCTGCATCTGGTGATGCGCCTCGGCTGATCGCGCTCTTTCCATTTTCGCCAAGACCTCCCATATTCCGGCCATGGCCAAATCCACCGAAAAGAGAACGCCGTCGACGGCGAATGACGACCGCGCCGCGCCCAAGCGGCGCAGCCCGCTGACCGATTTCCTCGACGCCTCGGAGCCGCTGCACGAAGGCGGCTTCGCCGAGATGCCCCAGCCCGAACTGTCCGGCACGCCGCTCACCGGTTCGGTCGCGGACTGGGCCGAGCAGATCGAGCAGGAAGCCGAACGCGAAGGGCGCCAGGCCGGCAAGGACGGCGGCAAGTCGCCGAAGCCATCGAAGAAGATCCCCGAGCGCTCCGCGGCGCCCGGGCGCACGGCGCGTGGCACCTCGATGGGCGGCGCGGCGACAGCCCGCGAGCGCGCTGCGGCCGGCCTCAATCCCGTCGCCGGCCTCGACGTCTCGCTCGAGGAAGCCGAGACGATGACATCGAGCGGCGTCACCGCGACGGTGGCGGCTCTCTCGGCATTGATTGAATCCGGCAATCCGCTGCACAAGGACGGCGTGCTGTGGACGCCGCACCGCCCGGCCCGGCCGGAAAAGTCCGAGGGCGGGATCACCATCAAGATGGTGTCGGATTTCGAGCCGGCCGGCGACCAGCCAACCGCCATCAAGGACTTGGTCGAGGGCGTCCAAAACAACGATCGCACGCAGGTGCTGCTCGGCGTCACCGGCTCGGGCAAGACCTTCACCATGGCCAAGGTGATCGAGGAGACGCAGCGTCCCGCCTTGATCCTGGCGCCGAACAAGACGCTGGCGGCGCAGCTTTATTCCGAGTTCAAGAAATTCTTCCCCGACAATGCGGTGGAGTATTTCGTCTCCTACTACGACTATTACCAGCCGGAAGCCTACGTTCCGCGCACCGACACCTTCATCGAGAAGGAATCCTCCATCAACGAGCAGATCGACCGCATGCGCCACTCGGCGACGCGCTCGCTGCTCGAACGCGACGACGTCATCATCGTCGCTTCGGTCTCCTGCATCTACGGTATCGGCTCGGTCGAAACCTATACGGCTATGACCTTCCAGATGCAGATCGGCGACCGGCTCGACCAGCGCGCTCTGCTCGCCGACCTCGTCGCCCAGCAATACAAGCGCCAGGACATCAATTTCGTGCGCGGCTCGTTCCGCGTGCGCGGCGACACGATCGAAATCTTCCCAGCCCACCTTGAGGATCGCGCCTGGCGCATCTCCATGTTCGGCGACGAGATCGAGGCGATCACCGAATTCGACCCGCTGACCGGCCAGAAGACGGGCGAGCTGAAAAGCGTCAAGATCTACGCCAATTCGCATTATGTGACGCCGCGCCCGACGCTGAACCAGGCCATCAAGTCGATCAAGGAAGAGCTCAAGCACCGTCTGGTCGAGCTCGAGCGCGCCGGCCGCCTGCTGGAGGCGCAGCGTCTGGAACAGCGCACCCGCTTCGACCTGGAAATGCTGGAAGCCACCGGCTCCTGCGCCGGTATCGAGAACTATTCGCGCTATCTCACCGGCCGCCAGCCGGGCGATCCGCCGCCGACCCTGTTCGAATATATTCCCGACAACGCGCTGGTCTTCATCGACGAAAGCCACGTCACCGTGCCGCAGATCGGCGGCATGTATCGCGGCGACTTCAGGCGCAAGGCGACGCTTGCCGAATACGGCTTCCGCCTGCCTTCCTGCATGGACAACCGGCCGCTGCGCTTCGAGGAATGGGACGCCATGCGCCCGCTCTCGGTCGCTGTCTCGGCAACCCCCGGCGGCTGGGAGATGGAGCAGTCCGGCGGCGTGTTCGCCGAGCAGGTCATCCGACCGACCGGCCTGATCGACCCGCCGGTCGAGGTGCGCCCGGCCAAGACCCAGGTCGACGACGTCGTCGGGGAGATCCGCGAGACGACCAAGGCCGGCTACCGCACGCTGGTCACCGTGCTGACCAAGCGCATGGCCGAGGACCTCACCGAATATCTGCACGAGCAAGGCGTGCGCGTGCGCTACATGCACTCCGACATCGACACGCTGGAGCGTATCGAAATCCTGCGCGATTTGCGCCTCGGCGCCTTCGACGTGCTGGTCGGCATCAACCTTTTGCGCGAAGGCCTCGACATCCCCGAATGCGGCTTCGTCGCCATACTCGACGCCGACAAGGAAGGTTTTTTGCGCTCGGAGACGTCGCTGATCCAGACCATCGGCCGCGCCGCCCGCAATGTCGACGGCAAGGTCATCCTCTATGCCGACCAGGTCACCGGCTCGATGGAACGCGCCATGGCCGAGACCAATCGCCGTCGCGAAAAGCAGATGGAGTGGAACGCCGCCAACGGCATCACGCCGGAATCGGTCAAGTCGCGCATCTCGGACATTCTGGATTCGGTCTACGAGAAGGACCATGTCCGCGCCGATATCTCGCAGTTCACCGACAGCGCCGGCGCCATGATGGGCAACAACCTCAAGGCCCATCTGGACGCGCTGGAGAAGCAGATGCGCGACGCCGCCGCCAACCTCGATTTCGAGAAGGCGGCCCGCATTCGCGACGAGATCAAGCGGCTGCGTGAGATGGAGATGTCGATCTCCGATGATCCGCTGGCCAAATACGCCGATATGGAAAGCCCGGTCTCGGGCCGCGAAAAAGGCAAGCACAACAAGGGCGTGGCCAGGCATCGTACATCGGAGGAACAGGAGCGGTTCCGCAAGCTCGACGAAGCACGCGCCGCCGAAGAGGCAGCCAAGGCTGCCCGGCCCAATCTCTTCCGCAAGCCCGATCTCGACGAGATGGGCGCCGATGGCGCGGTGCCGGTGAAGAAGCCCCTGTTCGCCAAACCGTCGATCGACGACATGGGCCCAGGCACCGACATGCCGACGCCGGCCGGTGCCGTGTCGCGCTCGCTGTTCAAGAAACAATCGGCGTCCGAAGCACACGGCTCGGATTTCGGCATTCCCGGCGAGCCGACCAAACCGCTGTTCAAGAAAAACTCTCTCGACGAGATGACCGTGCGCCGCACCGAGAAACCGGTCGAGGGAAAAGTGCCGGCGAAGCCTCAGCCGATCTCTCCCGTTGTTGGGGCCGGCAGGACAGACGGGGGCGCGAAGGAACGCGAGGACAAACCCGTCGTGCGCCAACGCGCCGGCATTGG
Organism: Mesorhizobium sp. B2-4-1; assembly: GCF_006442185.1. NCBI lineage: Bacteria > Pseudomonadati > Pseudomonadota > Alphaproteobacteria > Hyphomicrobiales > Phyllobacteriaceae > Mesorhizobium > Mesorhizobium sp. B2-4-1. The sequence continues at coordinate 117,795 of NZ_VFVN01000004.1, forward strand.
TTCTTATGAAGACCCCGGCGACGCCCGCCGCGAAAAGCGCCGGCCCGCGAAGACAGGACGGCCCGGAAAGTAGTTCGTTCGAAAGGCCGGCGGGACGGCGCCCCCTCTGTCCTGCCCGTCCTCCACAGCAGCTGCGCTGCAGCTGCGGAGGGTGGACCGGACATCTCCCCCGCGAGTGGGGAGATTGGCAGCTTCAGCGCCCCGCTCGACGCTACCCTCCTCTTGCCCAGCGCATGACCTTTGGTGTACTCAGTCCCCACACCCAAACGTCTTGAAAGGAGGGCTGCGTGTTTATCGATCACCATCGTCAGCGTGGCCCGATTTCCGCCCTGCGAGCTTGCTTGCAGGGCTGACCAGGGACGGTCCGGGTTTTTCCCGCTTCGATTTTTTGGTCTGCCCTTCGTGGTGCGCATTGCCGAGCCTGATGGCCGCTTGCGCACTGACAAAGTGCATTGAGCCGGACTTTCCGGATAGACCAGAGAAATCGACATGGCCCTGATCAGCCTCAAATCCCTCGGCGTCACGATGAGTGCGCCGCTCTTTTCCAATCTCGACCTCACCATCGGCAGCGGCGACCGGCTCGGCATCGTTGCCGCCAATGGTCGCGGCAAGTCGACCTTGCTCAAATGCCTGGCCGGCGAGATGGAGCCGACCTCCGGCGACATTAGCCGCACGCGCGGCTTGCGCGTCGGCCATGTCGAGCAGTCCGTTCCTGCTGCCCTGCTTGGCCGCAGCTTTCATCAGGTGGTGGCTGACGCTTTGCCGCCCGAGCAAGCCGAAAGCGAACTATGGCGTGTCGATGTGGTGCTGGATTCGCTCGACGTTCCTGAGGCGATGCGCGAGCGAGAGATGCAGGCGCTGAGCGGCGGCTGGCAGAGGCTGGCACTGATCGCGCGTGTCTGGGTCACCGATCCCGACATGCTGCTGCTCGACGAACCGACTAACCATCTCGACCTTGCCCGCATCAGCCAGCTCGAAACTTGGCTGAACGCGCTACCGCGAGAGGTGCCGGTGGTGATCGCCAGCCACGACCGCGCCTTTCTCGACGCCGCCACCAACCGCACGTTGTTCCTGCGCCCGGACCAGTCGCCGGTGTTTTCCCTTCCCTACTCCCGCGCCCGGCAGGCCCTCGATGAGGTCGATGCCTCGACCGAGCGAAAATTCCAGCGCGACATGAAGGTGGCGCAGCAATTGCGACGCCAGGCTGCCAAGCTCAACAATATCGGCATCAATTCGGGCAGCGACCTTCTCACGGTCAAGACCAAGCAGCTCAAGCAGCGCGCGGAGCGACTTGAGGACGCGGCGGCCCCGGCGCATCACGAGAAATCGGCGGGGGCGATCCGGCTGGCCAATCGCGGCACGCACGCCAAGGTGCTGATCACGCTCGACGACGCGGCGGTGGAAACGCCCGACGGCACGCTCTTGTTCAGGACCGGCAAGCGCCACATCTGCCAGGGCGACCGCATCGTGCTGCTTGGCCGCAACGGCGTCGGCAAGTCGCGCTTCGTCACGCTGATCCGCAACGCCATTATCGAACCCGACACGGTTCAGAACGTGAAGGTGACGCCGTCGACGGTGCTCGGCTACAGCGACCAGGCGCTGTCCGGCATCGGCGGCGACGATACGCCACTGGCGATGGTGTCGCGCCGTTACGATGTCGGCGAACAGCGCGCCCGCTCTCTGCTTGCCGGCGCCGGCGTCGGCATCGAGATGCAGGAGCGCAGGATCAGTGTGCTGTCCGGCGGCCAGAAGGCGCGGCTGATGATGCTGGCGCTGAGGCTCGCCAATCCGAATTTTTATCTGCTCGACGAGCCGACCAACCATCTCGACATCGACGGCCAGGAAGCGCTGGAGGAGGAATTGCTCAAGCACCAGGCAAGTTGCGTGCTCGCCTCGCACGATCGCTCCTTCATCCGTGCCATCGGCAACCGCTTCTGGCTGATCGAGAGGCGGCGGCTGACCGAAGTCGACGATCCCGAGGAGTTCTTCCGCTCAGTGGCTGAAGGGGCGGGATAGATCGGATTGTAAATTATCCGCTTACAGGTCCTTGAATCTTGTAAGCGATCTGTTTACATACGTCATGATCAAGTCTTTCAGGAACAAGGCCCTGTCAGAGCTCTTTCAAACCGGGAAAACCGGCAAGATCGACGCCAAGATGCACAAGCGCATCTTGTCCGGCTTGACCGCCTGGAAGCTTCAGAAAAGCCGGAGGAGATGAACCTTCCTGGCTTTGCCTTCCATGCGCTGAGAGGCTTCGATCCCATCCGTTACACGGTCCACGTCAACGGCCCGTGGTGCATCACGTTTGAATTCGACGGCAAGGACGCCGCCCGCGTCGATTTCGAGCAATACCACTGAGGCGGCCAGATTGGAGAAGTTCGACCAATGAGCGTGCACGAGCCGACGCGTCCTATCGAGCTCTGTCCCTCCCACCCGGGAGCGCTGCTTGAGGACATTATCCCGGCAACTGGAAAGACCAAGGTGGAAATTGCAAACCTGCTCGGCATCTCCCGGCAGCAGCTCTATGACATCATCCGCGAAAAGAAGCCGGTTTCACCGGCTGTAGCCGCCCGCCTTGGGAAGCTGTTCGGCGACGGGGCCGCGATCTGGCTTCGCATGCAGGCAGCTTTCGATGCCTGGCATGCCGAACGTGAGGTGGATGTTTCGGCTATTCCGACGCTCAAGGTTGCGTAGGCCGTGGCGCTCGAATGAGAAATTAAACGCTGCGAGAAAAAAAACGACGACCTGTCGGATCGCCTGAACCTGCCTCGTCCTTGGGATGCCGACACGATGATGCCGGCGCCAACCCAGGGAGAATGCATCATGTCCGTCCTTTCCTCCATCGGCCGCATCGCAACCCGATATGCGGCGGCGCGTGCCCGCCATCGCAGCGAGCGCATCCTGCTTTCGCTGCCCGTCGAACTGCGCAAGGACATCGGCTTTCCGGAACTCTTCGACGCGCAGAACAGCCGCCGCTCAGCCGCCGTCCCGGCCAGGGTCATATGAACGGCCGAGCCATGCGTCTATTGCTGGAGTTCGCCGGTCGCCCGGCCAGTCCGGGCCCGGCCCACGAGAAAAATTTCAAGCCCATGTAGGACCGCCGTCACCTCACGCGTCCTATGTCCGCAAGGCCAAATCAAACGTGAAGAGGAACACGCAATGACCGACCAGACCCCTGTTCAGCCCAAGGCGAAAGTGCTCGGCGGATTGACCCCCTATCTGCAGGTGGACGGCGCCTTCAAGGCTGCCGAATTCTACCAGAAGGCGTTCGGCGCCGAACAGGTCTTTGCCTACCCCGCGGACGAAAAAGGCCGCACGATGCATGTCCACCTCCACATCAACGGCTCGACGCTGATGTTGGGCGACGCCTATCCCGAGCACGGCCACCCGCACCAGGCGCCGCAGGGCTATACGCTCCAGCTTCATCTCGGCAGCGACGAGATCGACGGCTGGTGGCAGCGCGCGGTCGACGCCGGCTGCGAGATCGTGACGCCGCTGCAGGTGATGTTCTGGGGCGACCGCTGGGGCCAGGTGAAGGACCCTTTCGGAGTCGCATGGGCGATGAACGCTCCAGTGGAGCAATAACCGTCGCAATTCGATAGCGGGCGTCAGCACTCTCGGCGAGAAGTGCGCGCCCACCTGCCCCGGGTCGCATCCCTGCCGGCCCGGCGCCGGATGCAGCAAACAAGGAGATTGCCATGTCCTATGTCGACGGTTTCGTGCTTGCCGTGCCAAAGGCAAAACTCGACGATTACAAGAAGCTGGCCAACACCGCCGGCGCCGTCTGGAAGGAACACGGCGCGCTCGCCTATGTCGAGTGCGTCGGCGACGATGTGCCTTATGGCGAGGTCACGTCGTTTCCACGCGCCGTGCAGGCCAAGGACGACGAAGTCGTCATCTTTTCCTGGATCGTCTACAAATCCAGGCAGGACCGCGACGCGGTCATGGCCAAGGTGATGGCCGATCCACGATTGCAGCCGGATATGTCGACAATGCCGTTCGACGGCAAGCGCATGATCTTCGGCGGATTCCAGACGTTCATGGAATTGTAGGCAACGCACTTGGGCGGAGCGGGAGCGCTCCGCCGGAAATGCCGAGCCGCATTAAGCCAGTCTGTCCAGCAGGGGCTTCAGCCTGTCGCCGTAGCGCTTCCACAGGTCGACCGAGCCTTGATACATCGGCTGGCGCACCTGCGCGGCGGAAGCCGTGCGCACCGGCCGGTCGGTCTGGTGGAACGACAGCACGGCATCGTCCCATGGCAGCCCGAGATAGTCGATCAGCGCCCGGCTCTGGCCTTCCTGGTCGGCGACGAAATCCTCGTAGCGCACATCGTGCACGACGCCAGGCAGCACCTTGTGCCAATGCGCCATGATGTCCGTGTAGAGATTGTGGAAATCGGCGAGTTCGCCCAGATCATAGCCGTAGCGGTGGCTGTCGCCGCGGAAATGCACCTTGTAGATCGAAAGGCAGGTTGCCGCCGCATCGCGGGCGCAATGGATGATCCTGGCCTTTGGCATCATCATGTGGATGAAGCCGACAAGCAGGAAGTTGCCCGGCATCTTGTCGGTGACGTGGCGCATGTGCGGATAGCGGGCATGCAGCATGTCGAGATAGGCGCGTCCCGCCTCGGCAAAATCCGTATCGGGCGCATCCGAAACGCCCCAGGGGAAGCCGCCGGGCATGGTCGCCGGGAACTGCCTGCCGACCGCCGTCTTCAGGATGCCGAGTTCGCCGGCGCCGTAGACCTGCGGATGGCTGGCGATGATCTGCTCGACCAGGGTCGTGCCCGAACGAGGCATGCCGACGACGAAGATCGGCGTATCGTCGGAGATCGCGCTGGGCCTGTGCTTCTGGAAGAAATCCCTGTCGAACACCGTTTTCATAGCCTCGAATTCGGCGCGTGTCCTTTCCGCGTCGTAGTCGATGCCCTTGCGGCGGATGGCATTGCCTTCGGCGAAATAGTCGAAGGCTCTGTTATAATCCTTCAGATCGTCATTGACCTTGCCGAGGCCGAAGGCAAGCTGCATGCGCGCCAGGCTGTCCGGCAGCGCCTTGGCGTGCTGGGCCTCCATCCCGGTCAATTCGGCATCGCGCTCCTTCTGACGCTTGACCTGCGTCAGCATCAGCCAGGCGCGCGCCATGCCGGGATCGGCCGCCAGCGCCTGCCGGAACAGGTCGGCCGCCTCGTCGAGCTCGCCTTTTTCCATCAACCCGACGCCCAGCCCGTGCAGCAGTTCGGCGTCCTTCGGACGGATCGACAGCGCCCCGCGAAAGACGGCCAGCGCCTCGTCCAGGCGCCCCGCTTCCTGCAAGGTTTCGGCAAGCCCGATGCGGGCGCGGAAATGGAAGGGATTGCGCGCGACCGTGCCGCGATAGATCTCCTCGGCGCCCTCGAACTGCCCAAGCTGTTTCAGTGACGAGCCGAGATTGTCGCGCGCCGCGAGCTGGTCCGGCCGCAGCGCCACCGCGCCGCGGAAGAAGTCGGCGGCCGCCGCGACACGGCCGAGATCGCGCATCACCGTGCCGAGGTTGTTGAGGAAATCCGGATTCTTCGGCTGCAAGCGCACCGATTGCTCGAGGAGACCGAGCCCCTCGGCGCTGCGCCCGGTCTGGTGCAGCAAAAGACCGAGAAAATGCGCAGCCGCCGCATGGTTGACCTTGTGCGTCAGCACTTGCCGATAGAGCGCCTCGGCCTCTTGCCGCCGCCCCGCCTGATGCAGTTGCAGCGCCCTCTGCACATGCTGGTCGAGACTCGACGGCGGCTGTCCGCCCGAGCCGGAGTTGGCGCCAGCACCCGCCGCTCGTCTCTGATCTCTGTTAATGGGAAACCTGCCGTGTTTGTCCGCCTGCCGCGATCTAGGCCATTGGCGCGGCGGGTTCAAGGCTTTGCTTGGTTTCTTGCGCTTGCCATCGGCGCGGACAAGATCAAATCAGCCGGTTGGTCTCAGCCGTCTGCCTGGCGCGCCGAACCGTTCCGTCAGTATCGGCGATCGTCCGCCTTTCAGCCTCGTCGCTTCTGATGGTCAGCCGCGCCGACTTGACGATCATAGGTTTGCCGGTACGCCCGATGGCGACGGCATATGCGGTGGCCGGCCTGATAGGCGGGTTGATCGCTGTGGTATTGCCTCTTGAGCTTCTCGCAGAAACCATGGTTTTTGTCCTTTTTGGAGAAATAAAACGCAAATTTCGGGAGCGGACCCCAAAATGATTTTTTGAGAATTTTTGGAAAATATCACCAAACCATAGCAGAGTTTTTCAAATGGACGCAGCAATCTTTTTCCTTTGGCTTACTTATTTTTCCAAATCTTCTTGAAACCCATGCAAAGTCGAGCTACATATATATAAGCGTTTGGGCCAGAATTGGCATTTCGCGGCGTCAGAGGTTCTCGACCCGCCAATCTCACTCCAAATCATCGATATCGGCAGCGCGGCGCATTTGCTCCGCGACCGTTCTCATTCTTCGAAAGATACCCATGAACACCGGAACCGTGAAATTCTACAATGGCCAGAAGGGTTTTGGCTTCATTCAACCAACCGACGGCGGCAAGGACGTTTTCGTCCACGTCAGCGCATTGGAACGCGCGGGCTTTCCTGGCCTCGCCGAAGGCCAGAAGCTGCAATTCGAGTTGGAGCGTGATGCCAAGGGCCGCGAGTCGGCCGCCAATTTGCAACTGATCTGATCCGGCCGAATTCGATGACCGCTGACCACGGATGTACTGGCAGCTCTCGAAAATGGCTTATTTCCAGCGATTGCCGGAAATAGGAAAGCGGGGCTCGTCCCCGCTTTTTTGCTTTGAGGCTCTCCGCCTCGCATGTCGCCACAGGGCTTAAAACATCAAGGCAGGACAATGCCGGACCGCACGACCCATTCCGTCGCACATTTCATGGCTCCTTTCGTACTCGGCGGGCTGGAAGGGCAACTGCCGGCGGGCGACTACGACATCGATCACGACGAAGAGCTGATGGAGGGCATGTCGCGGCTTGCCTGGCGCCGCGTCGCCACCTTCATCCATTTGCCGGCAAGAGCGGTGAAAAACCCGACCACCAGTCAACTCGTCGCCATCGATTACCTGGACCTCGAAACAGCGCTGAAGCGCGACAGGGAGAATGCAGCATGATCCGTTTCCAGCAGAATGCGCGTCCGCGCACCGACACGCCCTCGCATCTCTTCGCGGTCGGCCAGACCGTGCGCATGAAGAGCCGCACAGGGCTCCTCAACAAGACAACGGAACTGTTCGAGATCAAGAGCAGGCTGCCGGTCAAGGACGGCTCCCCGCAGTACCGCATCCGCAGCGAGCAGGAGACCCACGAGCGGGTCACCACGGAAGACAATCTCGAACCAGCCGACAATCCGATTGGTGACAATCCGACTGTTGGCAACAATCCGGCGGTCTGAGACCCCGGCGCCGCCAGACCACCAGCACGAGGAGCAGACAAGATGGCCAAGGGTCAACAGCGCAGCAACCGCGAAACACGAAAGCCCAAGAAGGACAAGGTGGTGGCCAAGCCCGCCTCCCCGTTCGGCTCGTCGGTCAAGCAGGCCGAGAGCGGCCTGAAGCCGAAATCGAAGAGCTGATCGCGGACGACTTCTTCCGCGCCCATCCCTGCCGCAGAATCTCCTGCCGGAGAATCTCCCTGGCGGAACAACGCATCATGGAGGCGTCCTTGAATTTCGTCATCGAGTTTTACCGATCGCGCGAAGCCGAGGAAGCGACGCTCGACAAGGTGTCGCTGGAAGCCCCTACCCTGCGCGCAGCCTGGCAGGGCGCCACCGCGCTCTTCCATACGCTCGCAATGCCGCAAATCCCCGACCGCGTGCGCATCTGCGATGAGCACGGCAGCGAGCTTTACTCCGGCCCGGCCGACGGCGCCTATCCATCCGCGTTGTGACCGTCACACGTCCCCGAAATTTGTTTTAGACGGCATCCGCGTTTCCCAAAGTACGGAAAAGACGAACACCCGGCCTTTCAGCAGCGGCCCCCGCCAACGATGCGGTAGTCGGCGGCGCGTGCCTCGCAGGCGTTGGGGAAGGTTCGCAACTCTCCGCCGCGCCGGGCGCAGACCGGCGCGTATTCGCGGGTGCAGAAAGTCTGCTCGCCGCCACCCTCGCCGCCGTCACGGCAGGGACCGTCGCGCACGATGCCATAACCCGCCCGGTCGGCAAGACAGGCATTGGCGAAGGTCTGGCGGTCGCCACCGCGCCGGGCGCAGACGGGCTCGTACTGTTTGGTGCAGAATTGCGGTCCCGGCCGCGGCGGCCGTGGCCGCGGTCCCGGGCCGTCGTCGACGACCACTGTACAGGCGGCAAGAACAGCCGACAGGAACAGGACGACAAAACCCTGTCGCGAGAAGATTGCCGCAAGAAACCTCATGATCGTCTCTCCCTCGATCCTCGCCTCGCTGCGTGCCGCTCCAAATACGCAGCTGTTCGGGACAATGATATTCACGAAGCAAAGGCTCAAACCAGTCGCGCTGTTGCGATCCTCCGCATTCCATCGCCGATTGCAACCCTCGTTTGCAGCCGGCTGCTAAAAAGAACGTCGCCTGGATTATCCCGGCGCCTCGCACCGCCAGCCGTCGCCGCCGCTGGCCCATGCGTGACGGGGCTGTGGCCGATGACCCCTCAGGCAACGAGGCCTATTTGCGGCGCGTCGATGCTCGGATTGGTCGATTCATGAGTCGGGACGCGCCCATCGGGGGCGGCCCGCGGCGCTATCTTGCAACCTTCACTTTTCCGTGCGATAAATTCCGTGTTCGGGCATTTGCGACCCGGAGAGCGGAACGTTTTGGACGACCTTTCCCCGATACTGTGAATCTCTGACGGCCCCGTTTTTCGGCGGGGGGTTTGACCATGCGCCAATGCATGACTGCCGAAAGCTACCACCGGGAACTGCCCTCGACGCGAGGTGGCGGGCAGGACCATCAAGACTGAACGGGTGAAGGAGTTTCCCCAATGGCCCAGACCGGCACCGTTAAATTCTTCAACGCGACCAAAGGCTTCGGTTTCATCACGCCCGACGGTGGCGCCAAGGACGTATTCGTCCACATTTCCGCGATCGAGGCCTCGGGCCTGCGCACGCTCGTCGACGGCCAGAAGGTCACCTTCGACGTCGAGCCGGATCGCATGGGCAAAGGCCCCAAGGCCGTCAACCTCCGCGCCGCCTGAGCCATCGGCCAGCAGCACGCCCTTCCTGGCCGTGCGACTGAGGCTCCGAAGCTTGAATGACTTCGGAAGAGGCAAACGAATTTTGAAGGCGCGGCGATTTTCGTCGCGCCTTTTTCATGTCGCAGCGCAGCAAAAATGCTGTCGCCCCAAAGTGGATCCGGTGTCGGGTCAACGACATGCATCATAATGAAAACTTAAAGCGCGACGCGCTTTAAGTGCCCGCAAAACTTTCTCTTGCCGATGACGCTAAAATAAAGGACAAATTTCCATTCGGGCATTTGCCGGCCCGAGACTGGAGTTTATGGGATCAAAGGAGCTTCCCATGCCGCAGACCGGCACCGTCAAATTCTTCAACCATGCCAAAGGGTTCGGCTTCATCACACCGGATGATGGCGCGAAGGATGTCTTCGTTCATATTTCGGCCGTGCAGGCGTCGGGTCTTCCCGGTCTTGAGGATGGGCAGAAAGTGACATTCGACACCGAGCCTGACAAGCGCGGCAAGGGTCCCAAGGCCGTCAACCTGTCGATCGGCTGAGCCTGCTCCGGAACGGCGGCTGTTCTGGCAGGACAGCTTCGCTCCCTGGAGCGTTCGATAGTTGATGCCCGTGCCCTCCGGTCAGGCAAAAATTCGTTCAGCCCCCGTTCAGCCACGGTCTCATATTAATCTTTCGTAAAGCCGGACCGCATCCCCGGAATTCTTACGGGCCGGCACGAAGGAGATCGACATGAACCGAATTTTCAAGACAGCCGTGCTGTCCGCCGCAGTGGTTGCCACCACGTTCGCGGCCTTGCCCGCGGCCAATGCGGGCGATTGGCGTCACCGCCACCATCATGACCATGGCGATGCCGTTGCCGCCGGCGTCCTCGGCCTCGCGGCCGGCGCGCTGATCGGCGGTGCGTTGGCCAACCAGCAGCCGCCGCCCCGCGACTACTACGATGATGGCTATTACGATCGCGATGTGCGGATTCGCCCGGCGCCGGTCCGCCGCTACTATGCCGAACCGCAAGTGGTCTACGCCGACCGCTATGCCGAACCGTGGACGCGCGGCTGGTACGACTATTGCTCCGACCGGTACCGCACCTTCAACGCCCGCACCGGCACCTTCACCGGCAATGACGGCGAGCAGCATTTCTGCACCGCTAACTGATCAAGGGCTTCCCTGCCTCAACAAAAGCGCTGACCGCAAGGCCGGCGCTTTTTTGTCAAGCCGGCACCGGCTTCGGCGCGACGCGCTTCACGTCAAAAACGGATTGCTCCGCCGCTCCTCGCCGAAACGCCCGCCCGGACCGTGGCCGCAGATGAAGCCGATGTCGTCGCCGAGCGGCAAAAGCTTGTCCTTGATCGAGGCGATGAGTGCCGCATGATCGCCGCCCGGCAGGTCGGTGCGCCCGATCGAGCCGCGAAACAGCACGTCCCCGACATGGGCGAATTTGGCCGCGCGGTTGTAATAGACGACATGGCCGGGCGCGTGGCCGGGGCAATGCAGCACCTCGAAGAGATGCGAGCCGAACGAGACCGTCTCGCCTTCGGTGAGAAACCGGTCGGGCACGCAGTTGCGCACGCCGGCAATGCCATAGCGCTCGCCCTGGTTCTCAAGATTGTCGAGCAACATCCTGTCGGCCTCGTGCGGGCCGATGATCTCGACACCGAGCGCTTCCTTCAACTCCATCGCGCCGCCGGCATGGTCGATATGACCATGCGTGATCCAGATCGCGCCGGCCGATATCGCATTGTCCTTCAGCGCCGCCAGCACCTTGTCGATATCGCCGCCCGGATCGACGACGACACCGTGCTTGTCGTCCATGTCGAACAGGATCGTGCAATTCTGCTGGAAAGGCGTGACCGGCACGATGCCGGCATTGAGCTGACCCATGATCGTCCTTTCGATGTTCACGCCGTGATGTAGAGGCGCGAGCGAAGGGCGTCCACCCTTGGGATCGGTCGTTCCAAAGCGCGTCGCGTCGAAACGCATTCATGCGGCGCGCTCTGGAAACAGAAATGGGCGGCCGAAGCCGCCCATTTGGCCAGCCCGAGATCGCAGGCTTACTTCTTCATGGCGCCCATGACCGCGCCGATAATGCCGGTCAGGATCGCGCCGCCGCCGGCGCCGCCGACGATGTTCTGCAGGTTGAGCGCGCTGCCCAGACCACTCGTCGCTGCCGCAGCCGCTGCCGGATCGACTGTGCCGCCGAGCAGGCTGCCGAGGATCGCCGCGCCGCCGACGCCGCCAATGGCGCCGCCCAGGATCTTGGGAAGCTGCCCCAGCGCCGCCGTCTTGATCGCCGCGCCGACCGCCTGACCACCGATGATGCCTGTAATGATCTGAACGATGATCGGAAGAAGCGTATTCATGTCCATCTTACCAGTCCCTCCATAGCTGCCAGCCTCCCGGGCCGACACCATCATGGAGACGCTGAATTCGGCGAAAGTCAAATGCAGAAACGCTGAAATAAAAGGGGCGGCCCGAAAACCGCCCCTGCTTGCGTGAAAAGCTGTGACTTTCGTTATTCTGCGGCGATCGCGTGCTTCGGCTGAACGGCCGCAGAATAGTCATTCATCAGAGTCTTGGCGATCTCGCCGACCTCGAATCGGTACGGCCCGATCTCCGAAACCGGGGTCACTTCCGCTGCCGTTCCAGTCAGGAAGCACTGCTCGAAGCCCTCGAGTTCTTCCGGCATGATGGCGCGCTCCACCACCTCCAGGCCGCGGTCCTTGGCGAGGCCGATGACCGTGCGGCGGGTGATGCCGTCGAGGAAGCAGTCCGGCTTTGGCGTGTGGATCCTGCCGTCCTTGACGAAGAAGATGTTGGCGCCGGTGGCTTCCGCGACCTGGCCGCGCCAGTCGAGCATCATGGCGTCGGCATAGCCCTTGGCCTCGGCGGCATGCTTGGACATGGTGCAGATCATATAGAGGCCTGCAGCCTTCGATTTGGACGGCGCCGTGCGCGGGTCGGGCCGGCGCCATTCAGCCATATCGAGACGTATGCCTTTCAGCTTCTGCGCCGGATCGAAGTAGCTAGGCCACTGCCAGATGGCGATGGCGCAATTGATGCGGTTGTTCTGCGCCGAAACGCCCATCTGCTCGCTGCCGCGCCAGGCGATCGGCCTGACATAGGCATCCTTGAAGCCCTGCTTCTTCAGCAGGGTGCTGGAGGCGTCGTTGAGCTCGGCCACCGAATAGGGGATCTTGAAGCCGAGCAGCCGCGCCGATTCATGCAGGCGCTCGGTATGCTCGTTGAGCTTGAAGATCTCGCCACCATAGGCGCGCTCGCCCTCGAACACCGCGCTGGCATAGTGCAGGCCGTGGGTCAGCACATGGATCTTGGCCTCGCCCCATTGCACGAACTCGCCATTCATCCAGATGAAGCCGTCCAGTTGATCAAAGGGAACGGATGCCATGGTAACCTCCCGCGGGCGGCAGCCCGCATATCGTTGTTCGTTGCGTGCTCTTGTCGGCCGCGCCATCTGGTTGGGGCGCCTGCCGCTGTCTGGAAAGGTAGGCGGATAATCGTGCTCTGGCAAACTCAGGAAGTTCCGGAAAACCCGGCCTGCCTTGCCTTTTCGTTCGCAATCCGCCCAAAACCTTGTCAAAAATTACCATTGCAGGGAAATTACGTCAATAGTACTGACATAATCTTCCCTGCCCATGGAGAAAAGATGACGGATCGAAGCCGAGCAGCCGGGACACCGATCAGGACCGCGATGTCAATCGAGGATGGCATTGATTTCGCCCTCATCGAGCTGTTTTTCTTCGCCTATCGCGATTTCACCTCGGATCCCGATCAGATCCTGGCCGACTATGGCTTCGGCCGCGCCCACCACAGGGTGCTGCATTTCGTCAACCGCAGGCCGGGCCTGACGGTCGCCGAACTGCTCGATGTCTTGAAGATCACCAAGCAGAGCCTGGCGCGCGTGCTGAAGCAGCTGATCGACACCGACCATGTCGTGCAGTTGCAAGGGCCGCGCGATCGTCGCCAGCGCGAACTGTATCCGACCGCCAAGGGCCGCGCGCTGGCGCTGGCGCTGGCACGGCCACAGTCGCGCCGCATCCATGCTGCATTGGAAGATTCCGGAGCCGCCGAACGGACCCAGGTGGAACGCTTCCTCGAAGCAATGGTCAATCCGGAACTGAGAGCCCAGATCGACGTTGGGTCCGCAAAAATGTCAGGGAAAAGCCATGGAGAGCACTGAACGCGCTGATCACGCGGCCGCACCGGACGACGATGCGCCGCATTTGCTTGTGGTCGATGACGACACCCGCATCCGCAACCTGCTCAAGCAATATCTGACCGAAAACGGTTTTCGCGTCACCGTCGCCGGCAATTCGGGCGAAGCCCGGCGCAAGCTCGCCGGCCTCGACTTCGATCTTCTTGTGCTGGACGTGATGATGCCCGGCGAAAACGGCGTCGATCTGACCAAGGCGCTGCGGGCCGAGAAGAACGTGCCGATCCTGATGCTGACAGCGCTATCGGAGACCGACAGCCGCATCACCGGCCTGGAGGCCGGCGCCGACGATTACCTGCCAAAGCCTTTCGATCCGCGCGAATTGATCCTGCGCATCAACAACATCCTGCGCCGCGGCGGCCCTGCGACCACGCCCAAGGTGGAGCAGCTCGTCTTCGGTCCCTACACATTCCAGATCGCCAGGCGCGAATTGAAGCGTGGCGGCGAGGCGCTGAAGCTGACCGATCGCGAGCAGGAGATCCTGGCGATATTCGCCGCGCGCGCAGGCGAAACCATTCCACGCCACGAACTGGTCGGCGACGAATCGGATGTCGGCGAACGCACCATCGACGTCCAGATCAATCGGCTGCGCCGCAAGATCGAGCGCGATCCCTCCAATCCGGTCTGGCTGCAGACGGTCCGCGGTATTGGGTATCGGCTCAGCGTCGAATAGACTACCGCCTTCGGCCTGCCTGACGGCCACGGAGCGAGCGAAAGGTGAATGGCGACCACGGAACTGGAACAGCCGGAATCTGACGGCTTGAGCACCCGCTCCACACGGCTGCTCAAGAGGGGTCCGCGCGTCTGGAACCGGTTCTGGCGCCTCGTTTCGCTCTACATGCCCAAGCGCCTCTACGCGCGCTCGCTGATCATCGTCATCGCGCCGATGATCCTGCTGCAATCGGTGGTCGCTTTCGTCTTCATGGAGCGGCATTGGGCGACCGTGACGCAGCGCCTGTCGCAGGCGACCGTGCGCGACATCGCCGCCATCATCGACCTGATCGAGACCTATCCGCACGACGCCGACTACGCCAACATCATCCGCATCGCCCAGGACCGCATGCAGTTGAAGGTCGACCTCCTGCCGCCCGACCCGCTGCCGCCGCCCGGGCCGAAGCCGTTCTTCTCCATCCTCGACGACGTTCTCTCCGCCGAGATCACCCGCCAGATCAACCGGCCGTTCTGGATCGATACGGTCGGCAACTCCAACATCATCGAGGTCCGCGTCCAGCTCGAAGGCAAGGTGTTGCGCGTCTTCGTGCGCCGCAGCCAGGCCTATGCTTCGAACACGCACATCTTCCTGATCTGGATGGTCGGTACCTCGCTGGTGCTGCTGATGATCGCCATTCCCTTCCTGCGCAACCAGATCCGGCCGATCCTGACGCTGGCCGAAGCCGCCGAAAGCTTCGGCAAGGGCCGGCCGATGCCGCGTGATTTCCGCCCGCGCGGCGCGGAGGAGGTCCGCCGCGCCGGCTTTGCCTTCATCCAGATGCGCGAGCGCATCGAGCGCCAGATCGAACAGCGCACCGCCATGCTCACCGGCGTCAGCCATGACCTCAGAACCATCCTCACCCGCTTCAAGCTGCAGCTGGCGCTGGCGGGCGGCAAGGCCGAGACGAAGGCCGCGCTCAACCAGGACATCGACGACATGCAGTCAATGCTCGAAGGCTATCTTGCCTTCGCCCGCGGCGAGGCCTCGGAAGACACCGGGCGCTTCGATCTCGAAGCCTATTTCCAGAAGCTGAGCGAGGAAGCTCGGTTGCGCAAATGCAAATTGTCGACGACGCTTTCCGGCGATCCGACCGTGCATGTGCGGCCGAACGCCTTCGCCCGGCTGATGTCGAATGTCATCGGCAACGCCTTCCGCTACGCCAAGACGGTGGAGGTGGCCGCCAATCATGGCCGCGGCTCGCTCGTCGTCACCATCGACGATGACGGTCCAGGCATTCCGGCCGAAAAGCGCGAAGAGGTGTTCAAACCCTTCATGCGGCTCGACGAGGCCCGCAATCTCGATGCCAGCGGCACTGGCCTCGGCCTGTCGATCGCCCGCGACATCGCCCGCAGCCATGGCGGCGACATCACGCTCGACGTCAGCCCGCTCGGCGGCTTGCGCGCCGTGATCAAGGTTCCGGCCTGACAGGGATTCAATCGCGGGAAGCGGAAATCGTTTCCGGACGAGGTCATGTTCGGCCGATTTCATTGGCGCGTCATGAAACCATGCTGAAGAGCGCGCATGAAGCGCGCGACCTCACTTGATTCGAGCCCGCCGTCTGACTTCGATCCCGTACCCGCCCGGGTGTGCTGGAGCGAAGCGAGGGCAGCAGGCTGGTCGCCGTCCGGGCATCGGGCCGAGGCAACCGCCGACCTTTCGAGCAAAGGCCCGTCATGCGCATATTGATGGTCACCGACGCCTGGCGCCCACAGGTCAATGGCGTCGTCCACACGCTGGAGCGGCTCACCGAAACACTGAAATCGTTCGATGTCGCGGTGGATTTCCTGACGCCCAACATCTTTCGCACTTTGCCCTTGCCGACCTATCCCGATATCCGCCTGGCGTTGACCACGCCAGGTCATGTCGCGCGCCTGATCGAGGCCTACAAGGCAGACCACATCCACATCGTCACCGAAGGTCCGCTCGGCATCATGGCGCGGCGCTACTGCCGCAATGCCGGCCGGCCGTTTACCACCAGCTACCACACACGCTTTCCTGAATATCTCAGCGCCCGGCTGCCGGTGCCGGAAAGCTGGGCCTATCGCTGGCTGCGCGATTTCCACAATTCCGGCCAAGGCACGCTGGTCGCGACGCAGTCGCTGGCGGATGATCTTGCAGCGCGTGGCTTCAACAAGCTGAGGCCA
Organism: Mesorhizobium sp. B2-4-1; assembly: GCF_006442185.1. NCBI lineage: Bacteria > Pseudomonadati > Pseudomonadota > Alphaproteobacteria > Hyphomicrobiales > Phyllobacteriaceae > Mesorhizobium > Mesorhizobium sp. B2-4-1. The sequence continues at coordinate 134,041 of NZ_VFVN01000004.1, forward strand.
TGGACGCGCGGCGTCGACACCGATCATTTCCGGCCCGACAAGAGGAAGGATCTCGGCTTCCCCGGCCCGTTGTTCCTCTGTGTCGGCCGCGTCGCCATCGAGAAGAACCTCTCCGCCTTCCTCGATCTCGACCTGCCCGGCAGCAAGGTGATTGTCGGCGAGGGCCCGGAACTGGCGAAGCTCAAGGCGCGCTACCCCGCCGCGCATTTTCTTGGCCACCGCCCCAACGATGAACTGGCCGAAATCTACGCCTCGGCCGACGTTTTCGTCTTTCCGAGCCGCACCGACACTTTCGGCAACGTCATCATCGAAGCGCTGGCCAGCGGCACGCCGGTCGCCGCCTTTCCGGTCACGGGACCGATCGACATCGTCGGCGACGGCTTCGGCGGCGCGGTCTCCAACGACCTGCGCGCGGCATCGCTCGCCGCCCTCGATGTCGACCGCGCCCAGGCGCGAGAACGCGCTATGCGCTACAGCTGGAAAGCCTGCGCGGAAATGTTTCTCGATACGGTCCAGGAGGCGCTGGGCACGACGCGGAAGCTGGCCGCCTGACGCTCCCTCTCGGCTAAAACAGCCGCCCGCCGTCCGGCACCTTGCGCTCGATGGCGCCGAGCACCACGGCGCCCTCCTCGTCGGGAAAGCCGAGCGTCAGCACTTCCGACATGAATGGCCCGATCTGGCGCGGCGGAAAATTGACCACCGCGAACACCTGCCGGCCGATCAGCGTCTCGGGCGTATAATATTTGGTGATCTGCGCCGACGATTTCTTCACCCCGATCTCGGGGCCGAAATCGATCTTGAGCTTGAACGCCGGCTTGCGCGCCTGCGGAAACGGTTCGGCCTCGATGATCGTGCCGGCACGGATGTCGACACGATCGAAATCGGCGAAACTGATCTCGGGCTTGCGCTCGCTGCTTGAACTCATGTCGAAGGCATCTTGGTCAGGCGTTGCCGAAAGTCTCGAACAGCACCCCGGCCAGCGCGTCCTTGGCCGATGTGCCGGACCAGACGACGAACTGGAACGCCTGGAAGTAGCATTCGCAGGCCTCCAGCGCCGACGACAGCAGCACCTCCACCTGCTGGCTCGAAGGCTCGACCCCGCCGGCCAGAAGCAGCGACTGGCGGAACATGATCGCGCCTTCCTGCTCCCACAGGTCGAAATGGCCGAACAGCATCTGTTCGTTGATCAGCGACAACAGCCGCATCACTTCCAGCGCGCGCGCCTCCGGCACCTTGATGTCGAAGGCACAGGCCAGATGCAGCGCCTCGAAATCCTCCATCCACGAGAAGGAGACGTGATAGTCGGTCCAGCTTCCGGCGACCGAGATCGAGATTTCGTCGTCGCCGGCCCGTTCGAAGGACCAGTCATTGTTGTGGGCCACCTGCTCAATGACATCCACCGGATGGATTTCGCGGGAGAATTCGAGTTCGAGAAGTTCCATGGAATGCTTCCTGTGTTCAGGGGAGCGCCACACGCTCCGCGGGGCACACACGACGAACAATCTGATCTAGAACTCGGACGGCCAGGACTTCTCGACGCAAAGACCCCAGACCGGACCCCACCGCCCGGCGCATGACCCTGCTCCGAATCATGCAACAAATTCAGTCTATTGATCGGGAGTCGCGTGAACAGCCCAATTTTTCGCGCTGCGTCATTCGCATGTGGAAAGGCGCTGTCACACAGAGTCACGCAATGCCGGTAAGCGATTCACGGCAAAGCGCTTTTCAGGCTGGTGCTTTGTGGAAAAGTTTAACGAATTATTTTTTCGGCCTGGGCTTTGCGGAAGCCGCAGGTGTGGCCTGCCCGGTCAGTTCGGCAAGCCTGGCCTCAAGCGCCTCGATGCGGTCGGCAAGGCGAGCATTCTCTTCCCTGGCCTTGGCGGCCATCTCGCGCGCGGCCTCGAACTCCTCGCGCTGCACCACGTCCATCGAATTCAGGATGCGTTCGGCCTGTCCCTTGAAGGCGGTCTCCACCTCGCGCCGCACGCCCTGCGCGGCGCCCGCGGCATCGGTCATCAGCTTGGCGAATTCGTCGAGAATGCGGTTCGGTCCGGTCGACATGGCAAATCCTCGGTTGCTGAAATTGAGTTAGTAGTGCCGCGCGCCGAATGCAAGAACGTTGAGGGTTGCCGTTCCATCTGCGTTGCTGTGGCGCATGGCGGTGCCATTCCTGTAAGAAGCTCCCGGACGACGCCAGAGCTGTACTTGAGGGCGCAAGCTCGCCTATTGTGTTCTCGTCTCGTATTGCCTCAAGCACACTTCAGTCAGGTCACCAATGGCAACCCCTCCGCGCCGACCGACCAATCCGATGGCAGCCGCCGAAGCTGCCTTCAAACCGGTGAAGAAGCCGGCACCGCCAATTCGCGAAGCTTCGGCCGCGCCGAACGTCCGCGAGCTTGTTTCGATCCGGATCGACCGGGCCGTGCTCGATCATTTCCAGGAAGATGGCCCCGGCTGGCAGGACAGGATCAACGACGCGTTGCGGCAGTTGGTGGCCGCCAAGCCAAGGGATTGAGCTCACCGCCCGCACGGCGCGATGGGCCTGCAAGCGGTGATCCGATCCGATCTTTGACGCCGACCACCTTGCCTTGACCCCGCCAAAACCCTGCCGCATGGTCCGCGCCAAACGCAACCGAGAGCTCCCCGTTGAACGAATATTTCCTGCTGCCGCTGGCCTCGTTGCCCTTTCCCAACATCGACCCGGTGCTGATTCAGATCGGGCCGCTGGCGGTGCACTGGTACGGCGTCGGCTACATCGTCGGCATCCTGTTCGCCTGGTGGTACGCCAAGCGGCTCGCCGCCAATCCGAAACTCTGGCCCGACGGCATCCTGCCGATGAAGCCGGAGGACCTCGATGATTTCATCATCTGGGCGGCCATCGGCGTCGTGCTGGGCGGGCGCACCGGCTACGTGCTGTTCTATGACCTGCCGCGCTATATCGCGCATCCGCTCGACATCTTCGCCGTCTGGCAGGGCGGCATGTCGTTCCATGGCGGCCTGCTCGGAGTCATCCTCGCCATGACGCTGTTTTCGATCAAGCGCGGCATCCGCACCTGGTCGCTGTTCGACGTCGTGGCCGCTGGCGTGCCGGTCGGTCTTGGCCTCGTGCGCGTCGCCAACTTCATCAACTCCGAGCTCTGGGGCCGGCCAACCGACGTGCCATGGGCGATCGAGTTTCCCAATGGCGGGCCGTTTACCCGCCATCCGAGCCAGCTTTACGAGGCCCTGCTTGAAGGCCTGGTGCTCTTTCTCGTGCTGCGCTTCCTCACCCATTCGCGCCTCAAGCTGAAGACGCCGCGCTTCGTCGGCGGCGCCTTCATCTGCGGCTATGGCCTGTCGCGCATAGCAGTCGAATTCTTCCGCGAGCCCGACCAGCAGCTCGGCTATCTCCTTGGCACCAACTGGCTTACCATGGGCATGATCCTGTCCTCGCCGATGGTGCTGGCCGGCATTTGGGCGATGACGACAGCCAAGCCGGTGCCACAGTCACGGCCGCAGGCGACATGACGCGGCTGAAGGCACGCATCGTCGATCTGATCGAGGCGACGGGGCCGATCCCCGTCAACGAATACATGGCATTGTGCCTGTTCGATCCCGAGGCGGGCTACTACACCACGCGCGAACCGTTCGGCGCCGCCGGCGATTTTATCACCGCGCCGGAGATCAGCCAGATGTTCGGCGAGCTCGTCGCCGTCTGGCTCTACCAGGCCTGGCTGGCGGTCGGCCGGCCGACGCCGGTCACCATCGCCGAGATCGGCCCCGGCCGCGGCACGCTGATGAAGGACATGCTTCGCACCCTGTCACGGCTCGAACCGGCACTGGCCAACGACGCTGCCTTCGCCATGATTGAGACCAGCCCTCGCCTGACCGAGGTGCAGAAACAGACGCTCGGCGCCACACCGTTCTCGATTCGCTGGCACGAGACCATCGACACGCTGCCGCCACAGCCGCTTTTCATCGTCGGCAACGAATTGTTCGACGCCATCCCCATCCGCCAGTTCGTCCGCACCGGCACCGGCTGGCGCGAGCGCGTGATCGGCCTCGACGGCGCTGACAATCTTTGCTTCTTCGCCGGCGCCGGCTCGCTCGACCCGACGCTGCTGCCCGCCGATGCCGGCGAGGCGCCGCAAGGCGCGATCGTCGAAGTGGCGCCGGCGCGCAGCGCCCTGATGGCGACCATCGCCGAGCGCATAGCGGCTCACGGCGGCTCCGGCCTGTTTGTCGACTATGGCCATCTGCGGCCGGGTGTCGGCGACACGTTGCAGGCCTTGCGTCGTCATGATCACGAAGATGTGCTGGCCAATCCCGGCGAAGCCGATCTCACCTCCCATGTCGATTTCGCCGCCCTTGCCGGGGTGGTGCGCGCGCATGGTCTCGACGCCCATCTGTCGACGCAGGGCGATTTCCTGCTCGGCCTGGGCATTCTGGAGCGCGCCGGCCGGCTTGGCGCCGATGCCAGCCAGGCGGCACGCGACAAGATCGCCGGCGATGTCGAACGCCTCGCCGGGCCGCAGGCCATGGGCGACCTGTTCAAGGTGCTTGCCATAGTGCCGCGCGGCGTTGCCGTTCGCCCCTTTGCCCAGGCTCCGAGCTCGGATTGACAAGGCGTGACGACGGCCAGTCCAGTTGTGTCGGTAGCTTTTCATGGCCGGCAACTTCTCATGATAGGAATTTTTTCTTGACAGGGTGAAGGCAACTATGGTAGATATTTGGTTATGGTGCTGAGTTGCGCCAGGGACCCGCCGCACAGGCGGGTTTTTCCGTTCAATGCTCCCTCACCGCACAGCGGCGAAGGAACCGTTACCCCGGATTCGTTGCGTTGCCCCTTCGCAACGCCGGATTGACTTTTCATCGTCACCCCTCCCAATCTCCCGCCCGGTAAAAGAGCGGCTGAACGCCGGTCGTCTCGCTTCGGACTTTTTCTTGACGAAACCGCCCACACGGACAACAACGCCCACATGCTGAATCAGACCAAACTGGATCCCGTGCGGTCGCCGCTGCTGGACCTGGCGCAGGCACAAGGCATCCGCCACGGTTATTTCACCCGCGTCGGCGGCGTCTCGACCGGCATCTATCAGGGCCTCAACATCGGCACCGGCTCGGATGACGACCAGGCGCTGGTCGCCGAGAACCGCCGCCGTGTCGCCGCCTGGATGGGCGTGCCGGCGGACCATCTCCTGACCGCCTGGCAAATCCATTCGCCTGATGTCGTCGTCGCCAGGGGACCCTTTGCAGGCGAGCGTCCCAAGGCCGACGCCATCGTCACCGACCGGCCGGGCATCGCCATCGGCGCCTCGACCGCCGATTGCGGCCCTGTGCTGTTCGCGGATGCCGCGGCGCGTATCATCGGCGCGGCGCATGCCGGCTGGAAAGGCGCCTTCACGGGGGTGCTCGAGAACACCATTGCCGCCATGGAAAGTCTCGGCGCCAGGCGTGAAAACATCGTCGCCGTGCTCGGCCCCTCGATCGGCCCGGAAAACTACGAGGTCGGGCCTGAATTCGTCGCCCGCTTCGTCGAGGCCGATGGCGAAAATGACAGATATTTCGCGCCTTCGGCGAATCCCGGTCATTCGATGTTCGACCTCAACCGCTACACGGTGGACCGGCTCGACAGGGCGGGTGTGACCGCGCAAGGTCTCGGCCGCTGCACCTATGCCGAGGAAGATCTGTTTTACTCCTACCGGCGCACGACGCACCGCAAGGAACCCGATTACGGCCGGCAGATATCGGCAATCGTTTTGGAGAGTGAATAATGGCGCTGCATTTTGAACGATCCGAATTCGACGCGCGCCGCGACCGGCTGGTGATCGAGATGGCCGAGAAGAAGCTCGACGCCATCCTGCTCTTCGCGCAGGAAAGCATGTATTGGCTGACCGGCTACGACACGTTCGGTTTCTGCTTCTTCCAGTGCCTGGTGGTGAAAGCCGACGGGTCCATGGTGTTGCTGACCCGCTCGGCCGACCTGCGTCAGGCGCGCCACACCTCAATCATCGACAACATCGTGCTGTGGACCGATCGCGATTGCGCCAATCCGGCCGTCGACCTGCGCAATCTGCTGAACGAGCTCGACCTGCTCGGCGCCCGCATCGGGGTCGAATACGACACTCATGGGCTGACCGCCTATAATGGCCGCCGCCTCGACGAGCAGCTGCAGACCTTCGGCCAGATCGCCGATGCATCCGGCATCGTCGGCCGGCTGCGCCTGTTCAAGAGCCCGGCCGAGATCGCCAAGGCCGAGAAGGCGGCGAACCTGGCCGACGACGCGCTGGATGCGGCCTTGCCGCTGATCAAGCAGGGCGGTGACGAGGCGCTGATCCTTGCCGCCATGCAAGGCGCGATCTTTGCCGGTGGCGGCGACTATCCGGCCAACGAATTCATCATCGGCTCCGGCGTCGACGCGCTGCTGTGCCGCTACAAGGCCGGTCGCCGCAAGCTCACCAAGAACGACCAGTTGACGCTCGAATGGGCGGGAGTCTTTCATCACTATCATGCGCCGATGATGCGCACGGTGCTGACCGGCAAGGCCTCGAAGCGTCACCAGGACTTGTTCGACGCGGCCCGTGCCGCGCTGCTGGCGGTCGAGAAGGCGATGACGCCGGGCAACAGTTTCGGCGATGTGTTCGACGCGCATGCCCGTGTCATGGAGGCACGTGGACTGACCAAGCATCGGCTGAATGCCTGCGGCTACTCGGTCGGCGCCCGCTTCACCCCGTCCTGGATGGACATGCCGATGTTCTACCAGGGCAATCCCGAGCCGATCGCGCCGAACATGACGTTGTTCGCCCACATGATCATCATGGATTCCGAAACCGAGACGGCGATGACGCTTGGCCGCACCTATCTCACGACCGAATCACAGCCGAAGCCGCTTTCCCGCCATGATCTCGACTTGATCGTACAGTGAATCCACGATGGGAGGCGTTCTTCGCCAAGGAGTTAGAAGGCAAATGAGACGATCGCAGCTGACGACCGTGTCATTGCTCGTGGTCCTGGCGCTCGCCGCCTGCACCAACGCAAAAGACGTCCTCGAACCCTCCGCCATCACCCCGCCCACGGCCGCGGCGCCGGCCACGCCGGCAGCCCAGGGCAGCGCCGCCACCCCGGCGCCCGCTGGCCCTGCCACGACCACGGCGGGCGCTCCAGCAACGACCACGACGTCAGCCACGCCCGCACAGACCGCCGCAATCCTTGCCAGGACGCGCCTGCAGATCGCGCCGATCGTCGGCGCTTCGGTGGAAGCGGCGACGCCGCTGACGGCGGAGTTGCAGACGCGCGCTAGGCAGCGCGGCATCACGCTGGCCGGCAGCGCCGACCAGACCGCGACCCATGTGCTCAAAGGCTATTTCTCGGTGATCTCCGAAGGCAAGGACACCACCGTCATCTATGTGTGGGACGTCTACGATCCCTCGGGCAACCGCCTGCATCGCATCAACGGCCAGCAGAAGGCGGCTTCGGCCAGTTCCGGCGCCAGCGGGGGCGGCGACAGCTGGAAAGCGGTGGCGCCAGCCACCATGCAGGCGATCGCCGACCAGACCATCGACCAGTTCGCGGCATGGCTCGGCGGCAAGGCGGGCTAGACCATCGGACCCGAATGGAAACGGCCGCGGGGAAATCCCATGCTCGAACAAGGGGAAGGAGCAGCGGCGGCGGGTCAGCTGCCCAGTGTTGCCCATACGCGATGGCGCGAACATTTCCCAGGATTAGCCGGCGGATTTCCAATCACGGTGCTTGCAATAGCCGCGCGGGCCGCTAAAAGCCCGGTTAAAGGGCGTAGGCGAGTCTGTTGGGGCTCTCCATCCTCCACCAGGAACGGTGCATGAAACTCTTCGCGGGCAATTCCAACAGGGTGCTGGCCGAGGCGGTCGCCCGCTATCTCAACATCCCGCTGGGCAAGGCCAGCGTCAGGCGCTTCGCCGACCAGGAAATCTTCGTCGAGATCCAGGAAAACGTGCGCGGCGAGGATGTCTTCATCCTGCAGTCGACTTCCTTTCCGACCAACGATCACCTGATGGAACTGCTCATCATGATCGACGCCTTCATGCGCTCGTCGGCCAAGCGCATCACGGCGGTGATCCCCTATTTCGGCTATGCCAGGCAGGACCGCCGCGCCTCCGGCCGCACGCCGATCTCGGCCAAGCTGGTCGCCAACATGATCACCCGCGCCGGGGTCGACCGCGTGCTCACGCTCGACCTCCACGCCGGCCAGATCCAGGGCTTCTTCGATATTCCGACCGACAATCTGTTCTCGGTGCCGGTCATGGCCCGCGATGTGAAGGCGAAATACAAGCAGCTCGGCAACGTCGTCGTGGTGTCGCCCGACATTGGTGGCGTGGTGCGTGCACGCGCGCTGGCCAAGCGCTTCGACGCACAGCTCGCCATCGTCGACAAACGCCGCGAGCGTCCCGGCGAATCGGAGGTCATGAACATCATCGGCGCGGTCGCCGGCAAGGACTGCCTGCTGATCGACGACATCGTCGATTCCGGCGGCACGCTGTGCAACGCCGCCGATGCGCTGCTGGCCAACGGCGCCACCAGCGTCACCGCCTATATCACTCATGGTGTGCTGTCGGGCGGCGCGGTCACCCGCATCAGTGGCTCCAAGCTGCAGGAACTGGTGATCACCGATTCCATCCAGCCGACCCAGGGCGTGCTCGACGCCCCCAATATCCGCGTCATCTCGATCGCCGACCTGATGGGCGAAGCCATCTCGCGCACGGCAACCGAGGAATCGGTGTCGAGCCTGTTCGACTAATTGTCGATCCCGGCGGGCGCGTAGCGCAGCAAAACCGATTACAACGTGCAATCAGTGCTCCTGCAAATGGACCTTAGACCGAAGGTTGGCGCATCAGCTTGATGCCATCGGCATGCCTCAAGCGGCGATCGGACCGCCTATGCGCCGCGGGTTTTCGCCGGCATCTCGCGCACCGCGCATATAGCCGCGCGGCGAGGCGCCCAGCATGCGCTTGAACATGGTGATGAAGGCCGGCACGCTGTCATAGCCGAGATCGAGCGCCACCCGGGTGATCGGCTCCCCATCGGCGAGCCTCGGCAGCGCCGCGAACAGGCATGCTTGCTGGCGCCATGTCGACAGCGACAGTCCGGTCTGGCGATGAAAGGCGCGCGTGAAGGAGCGTCGGCTCATGCCGGCGGCGTCCGCCCACTCGTCGATCGTCGCGCGCGGCGACGGTGCCGCCACGAAACGCCGGCACAGCGCCGCCAGCCTGGGATCGGAGGGGAACGGCAGGCCAAGCGGCCGCTCCGGCAAAGTCGGAATTTCGTGCAGCAGGAGATTCATGATCAGCCCGCCACGCCCTTCCAGCACGCCGCCTTGCGGCAGTTTTTCCGATTCAACGATCAGGCTGTGCATCAGGTCGGTGACGCCGACGACGCGCAAGCCTTCCGGCAGTCCGGGGATCGCTCCCGGCATGACATAGACCGAGCGCATCGAGACATCGCCCAGCATCTCGACGGAATGCTCGGTGCCCGCGGGGATCCACATGGCGTGATCGGGCGGCACCATCCAGCGCCCGTGCCGCGTCGTCACCAGCACGACGCCGACCAGCGCATGCAGCAACTGGCTGCGGCTGTGGCGGTGCCGCGGCACATGGTAGCCGTCGGGATATTCGGTCGGCAACGCCACCGCCGGCCCGGCCACTTGCTCCAGCCATAGCCAGCGACGCTCGTGCAACTGCTCGAGGTCGGCATTGCCAGCGTGAAAAATTTCCCTGCCATGCGGCATAAGCTATGGCCCACTTGCGAAACTATTGGACCAAACCACGAAAGAAGTCGTCCCGCAAGCGGCCTATAAGCCATCCGTTCCCAAGGCGGCCGCAGGAGCGTCCGCCAGCTTGCCCGCGGGTATGCCCGCCAAAAAGACTACGGAGCCTGCCTTGACCGATACGACAGCCGTCGCCCCTCCCGCGACCGCCAGCCATGCTTCAGCCCAGGCGACGGCCTTCACCGTCATCCTGGCGGTGAGTTTTTGCCATTGCATCAACGACATCATGCAGTCGCTGCTATCGGCCATCTATCCCCTGTTGAAGGAGAATTACGGCCTCGATTTCTGGCAGATCGGCCTTCTGACCTTCACCTTCCAGGTGACTGCGTCGTTGCTGCAGCCGGTGATCGGCATGATCACCGACAAGCGGCCAATGCCCTATTCCCTGCCCTACGGCATGGCCTCTTCGCTGATCGGCCTGATCGTGCTTGCCTATGCCGGCCACTACACGCTGCTCCTGATCGGCGCTTCGCTGATCGGCATCGGCTCGGCGATCTTCCATCCGGAATCCTCGCGCATCGCCCGCTTCGCCTCAGGCGGCCGCTTCGGCCTGGCGCAGTCGCTGTTCCAGGTCGGTGGCAATTTCGGCCAGTCCATGGGACCGCTGCTGGCGGCATTTATCGTCGTGCCTTTCGGCCAGACCAGCATTTCATGGTTCGCCGTCGGCTCGCTTATCGGCATCGTCGTGTTGTGGCAGGTCGGCGGGTGGTACAGCCGCTTGCGCGCCACACAGGCGAACCGCAAGACGTCCAGTTTCGTCTCGCCCTTCCCGCGCCGCAAGGTGATGGGGGCCCTGGCCGTGCTGACGCTGCTGGTGCTGACCAAGAACGCCTACATCGCCAGCCTATCCAGCTACTACACCTTCTACGCCATCCATAAGTTCGGCGTTTCGGTGCAGATGTCGCAGGTCATGCTGTTCCTGTTCCTCGGCGCCTCGGCGCTGGGCATCCTGCTCGGCGGTCCGTTCGGCGACCGCTACGGACAGAAGGCGATGATCTGGTTTTCCATCGTCGGCGTGCTGCCCTTCACGCTGGCGCTGCCTTACGCCAACATGGAATGGACGATGGTGCTGACGGTGCTGATCGGCCTGATCCTGTCGTCGGCCTTCTCCAACATCGTCGTCTTTGCGCAGGAACTGGTGCCGGGCCGCGTCGGCATGATCGCCGGCATCTTCTTCGGCTTCGCCTTCGGCGTCGGCGGTATCGCCGCCGCCGTGCTCGGTATCGTCGCTGACATGAAGGGCATCGACTTCGTCTTCCAGATCTGTTCGTATTTGCCGTTCCTGGGCCTGTTGACGGTGTTCCTGCCCAATATGAAGGAAGCACGGAAGGCCTAACCTGGGAAAGCGCCTCGACACGTGCGAGCGCGTCGAGGCCTCAGTGCAGGCCGAATTCGCGCAGCAACTCCTCACGGTGGCGCACGAAGCGGCTTTCGCTGCGATCACGGGGGCGCGGCAGGTCGACGGTGATCAGACGCGCCGCGCCGCCTTTCTCCTTGGGCAGGATCAGCACTCTGTCGGCGAGATAGATCGCCTCCTCCAGATCGTGGGTGACCATGACCATGGTGACGTTTTCCTCGCTCCAGATGCGCGCCAGTTCCTCCTGCATGGAGATCTTGGTCATGGCGTCGAGGGCGCCGAGCGGCTCATCGAGCAGCAGAATTTCGGGCTGCACCGTCAGCGCCCGGGCGATGCCGACGCGTTGCGCCATGCCGCCCGAAAGCTGCCGCGGGTAGGCATCGCTGAACTCGGCAAGACCGACCAGCGCTATGTAGAAGCGCGCCCTCCGCTCGGCCTGCACCTTGGGCACGCCGCGAACTTCGAGGCCGAAGGCGACGTTGCCAAGCACGCTCAGCCAGGGCAGCAAGCGCGGTTCCTGGAAGATCACCGCCCGCTCCGCGCCGACGCCTTTTATTTGCTTGCCATCGATCGCAACGGCGCCTTCGTCGGCGGTTTCCAACCCGGCAAGGATGCGCAGCAATGTCGTCTTGCCCGATCCGCTGGCGCCGACAATGACCAGACACTCGCCGGAGCGGATGTCGAGATTGAGCGAACGCAGCACGGCGAGCGAGCGCCCGCCGAGTGCAAAGGACTTCGACAGGTCGCGGATCGTGACCTCGCCGCGTGCTGTGGCCATGCTGGGTGCCTCCTTGCTCAATTGGTCTTGCTTTCGCCTGGCCGGTAGAGGATGTCGGCAGCCTTGAGTTTGCCTCTCGGCAGGCGGCCGTCGCGCTCGAGCACAGCCACCCAGAAGTCGATGTCGCGGTCGGTCGCCACCGCCTTTTCGCGCAGACCGAAACCCGTCCAGTAGCGCGCCAGTTCGCCGTTCTCGCCGCGTTTGTCGAGGATTTCGGCCAGCACCTTGCGGGCCTCGTCGGGATTCTGCCGCGACCAGTCGGCCGCACGCGCGGACTGTTCGACGAAGTTCTTGGCGGCGTCGCGATTGGCGGCGATGAAATCCCGCCGCAGCACGATGAAGCCGCCCGCGATCTCGCCCAGCACGTCGGCGTCGTTGAACACGCCGCGCACACCGCCATTGGCCACCAGGGCACCGGCGAAAGTCGCCTGCCAGTAGCCGAGCCCGGCGACATCGACCTGATGCGAGCGCAACGTCTGCTCGAGTTGCGGCCCGGGCACCACGACGAGCTTGGCGGCGTCCGGCGGCAGGCCGACGCTGTGCAGCGCTTCACGCACCGCGTAGTCGAGATGGGCGCCGAGCGTGTTGACCGAGATCGTCTTGCCGGCGACGTCCGCGATCGACCTGATCGGGCTGTCCTCCAGCACATAGAAAACACTTTTGACCTGGCTGTTGATGCCGTTGCTCGGATAGGCGGCGACGAAGTCGTTGCCGCCGGCGATCGAGTTGATCACGGCCGGCGTGGCGGCCGAACCCAGGTCGACGCTGCCGGAGGCGAGCGCAAACAGCGATTCCGGGCCGCCGCCGGCATAGCCGACATTCTCGAGCTCGATGCCGAGGCCCTTGAAGTAGCCGAGTTGGTCGGCAAGCTCATGCGGCGAGATGCTGCCGCGGCTGGCGAGATAGCGTATCTTGACGGAAGCGGCCTGCGAGCGCGCGATCGATGGTAGCCCGACGGCGATGATGCCGGCGGCAAGAGGGGCGCGCAGAAGCAGCGAGCGGCGTGTGATGGTCATGATCCGGCCTTTCACTTTTCAAAAATGACGATGATGGGGGCGGCTGTTCAGCCGGCGGAACTGCTCCAGCGGCAAAGCCGCCGCTGCAGGCTGACCAGCACCTGGTTCGCGATCAGGCCGAGCGCGGCCAGGATGACGATCGACGCGAACATCAGCGGGATCTGGAAATTGTACTGCGCGTTCATCACCTGGAAGCCGATGCCTTTGTTGGCGCCGATCATTTCCGAGGCAATCAGCAGCAGCAGCGCGGTGGTCGCGCCGAGCCTCAACCCGACGAAGATCGAAGGCACGGCGCCCGGCAGCACGACGCGCCGGAATATGGTCAGCCGCCGGGCGCCGTAGACGCGCGCCATTTCGAGCAGCTTCGGATCGACCTCCTTGACGCCGCTGATCGTGTTGAGCAGCAGCGGAAACAGCGTCGCCCAGAAGATGACGAACACTTTGGAGGCCTCACCCAGACCCAGGAGCAGGATGAAGACGGGGTAGAGCGCCAGTGCCGAGGTCTGCCGGAACAGTTGCAGGATCGGATCGAGCGCCGTCTCGACGCTGCGGGTCTGACCCATGACGAGGCCGAGCGGGATGGCGACCGTAGCCGCCGCGGCGAAGGCGAGGCCGGCGCGCTGCAGGCTGATGGCGATGTCGCCGAGCAGGCTGCCCCCGGCGAGGCCCTTCCAGAGCGCTACGACGATCATGTCGATCGGCGGCAATACCGCGGCATTGACCCAGCCGCCACTCGCCGCCGCCTGCCAGAGCGCCAGGAACCCCAAAAGCACGCCATAGCGCGACAGCAGACGCGTGAGGGTTCGGCCAGCCAGGCTCAGAATATCGGCGCCGAGCCCGTTGCCGTTTTCATGCGCGCCGATGCCGGTCGGCCGTTCAATGTGCTGCAAAGTCATCCTCATGCCTTTCGCTTCAACGCATCATTCGGCGGCGAGCACGGTCGAACGGGCAACCGTCCAGGGGTTCTGCGGCCGCTTGAGGCCAAGATTCTCGCGCAGCGTCCTGCCCTCGTAAGCAGTACGAAACAGGCCGCGCCGCTGTAATTCGGGGACCACCAGGTCGACGAAATCGTCCAGCGCGCCGGGCAGCCATGGCGGCAGGATGTTGAACCCGTCGGCGGCTTCGTTGCTGAACCATTCCTCCAGTTGGTCCGCGACCTGGGTGGCGCTGCCGATCACGGTGTAGTGGCCTCGTGCGGTCGCGACCCATTGATAGAGCTGGCGGATGGAGAAGTTGTGCTCGTCGGCGATCTGGCGGATCAGCGCCTGGCGGCTCTTCATGCCTTCGGTTTCGCGGCTCGGCGGCAGCGGTCCGTCGAGCGGATAGCCCCTGAGATCGAGCGTTTGTCCGGCAAGCCCGTTGAGCAGTGCGACGCCGTCCTCGGGCAGGATCAGGTCGTTCAATTGCTGATACTTGGTTCGCGCCTCTTCTTCGGTGCGGCCGACAAAGGGCGCCACGCCGGGCATGATCAGCACCTGTTCGGGATCTCGGCCGGCCGCCGCCACGCGGGCCTTGATGTCGCGATAGAATTCCTGCGCGGAGGCAAGGTTCTGATGCGCGGTGAAGATGACCTCGGCCGAGGCCGCCGCGAGCTTGCGCCCATCCTCGGACTGGCCCGCCTGCACGACCACGGGGTGGCCCTGCACCGGGCGGGGCACATTGAGCGGCCCTTTGACACTGAAATGCTCACCCTTGTGGTCGATGTCGTGAAGCTTGTCCTTGTCGTAGAAGCGGCCCGTTTTCTTGTCGCGGATAAAGGCGTCGTCCTCCCAGCTGTCCCACAGCGCCTTGACCGTCTCGACATGCTCATGCGCTCGTGCGTAGCGCTCGGCATGGTTGGGCTGGATGTCGCGGTTGAAGTTGCGCGCCGTGTCGTCGCCCGCCGAGGTGACGACGTTCCAGCCGGCCCGGCCATTCGACAAGAGGTCGAGCGAGGCGAATTTTCGGGCAAGCGTGTAGGGCTCCTCATAGGTGGTCGATGCCGTGGCGATGAATCCGAGATGCGTCGTCAGCGGCGCCAGCGCCGCAAACAACGTCACCGGTTCGAAGCCCGCGATCTTGGCGTTGCCGCCTTCGCGGGCGCCAAGCCCGACCGTCAGGTTGTCGGCGAGGAAATAGGCATCGAACAGGCCGCGTTCGGCAGTCAGCGCGAGCTGCTTGTGAAACTCGAAATTGGTCGCGCCGTCGGCCGGAGCGTCGGGATGGCGCCACGCGGCGACATGCTGGCCGCCACCGGGTAGAAAGGCGCCGAGCTTGATCTGTCTTGATTTGATGGTCATGGCTGGGTCCCTCTGTTCGAAAACCATTTGGAGTTCAGGCGGCGAGGCCGACGCTGCGTGCCGACCCGACGACGCGGGAAACCTCGGCAACCGCCTGCCGGGCGCGGGCATGGATGGCCTCCGACACCAGGACGCCGTCGGCGAAATCCCTGTCCGATGCGTAGATCGCGGTCGGCACGGTCAGCGCCTCGAAAAAACCGAACAGCGGCCGCAGCTGATGTTCGACGATCAGCGAGTGGCGTTCGCCGCCGCCCGTCGCGGCAAGGATGACCGGTTTTCCGCGCAGCGACGACGGATCGAGCAGATCGAACAAATGCTTGAAGAGCCCGGTATAGCTGCCTTTGAAGGTCGGCGACCCCGCGACCAGCACGTCGGCGCCGACCAGTTGTTCGATGATGGCGCGGGCCGCCGGATCGAGATCGCCGAGGCGCCTTGCCGCCGGCAGCGACGGACCGAGATTTTCAATGTCGTATATAGCCGAGGTCGCCCCGATGCGGTTCGCCGCCTCGCCGGCGATATGGCTGATAAAGGCCTTGGTCTTCGATGGGCGGGTCAGGTTGCCGGATATTCCCACCACCAGCTTGTTCGTCATCGGGCTCTCCTCGCGGTCCTTATTCATTAAGACTACCGATTTTGTAGAATTAAATGAGCGAGAAGATTTCAAAACTGGCGGAATAGGGAGATTGAGTTTGCGCCGCGGCGCCCTTCAGTGGTTCGGCAGATGCGCGGTTTCGGCCAAGGGCGTCGCCATTCTCGGACGCCAGGCCGACGAGCGACAGATACAGGTCGACCCGACCGCCGCCGCAAGCTGCCCGTCCACTGCAACGCCCGAATGAGACCCCGACCGAACGCTCGGGCATGACGCTGGCCGAACTCGATGCCTGAACCGAGAGATCCAGGCGCTGTGCGCGGCGTTGACGAGCGATCGTTGGCCACACCCGCGCCTGGCAGCCGTTCCGACGGTGAATTGTGCGGGGCGAGGATCAAATCGACGACCCGCCGTGCGGGTCGGCGGGACCTGAGCCAAGACTGATCAGGCGGATTTCAGCACGGTGAATGGGCGCTTGACGGTCCGTTTAACCTGGAAACTCCCGGCCGGAGCGGGACGGCCGACATGAAAACCCTGGACCTTGTCGATGCCGAATTCGCGCATGAGAGCCATCTGCTCGTCCGTTTCCACCCCTTCGACCAGGATTTTGTGGCCGCGGTTTCGGACCAGGGCGACAATGTCCTGGAGCATTGCCTTGCCGTTCGGGGTGGCGCAGTCGTGAAGGAAGGAGCGGTCGATCTTCACCGTATCGAAATCGATCAGGCGAAGCCACGAGAGGCCAGCGAAGCCGGTGCCGAAATCATCAAGCCAGATCTTGATCCCCAGCAGCTTCAGGTCGCTGATGCAGCGAAGAATGTCCGAGTGCATCTCCATCTCCAGCCCCTCGGTGATCTCGAAGGCCAGCCTGTTGCCGGTTACGCCGGTCTCGCCCAGGATGGTCGCGACCGACGCCGCGAAGCCGGGGGTCTTGAGCTGAATCGGAGAGACGTTGACGCTGACGACGCGCACATGATCGTGCGCCAGGAGCTCGGCGCAAACAGTCCTGATGGCCCAGCGCCCGAGTTCCAGGATGGCGCCGGTTCGCTCCGCTACGGGAATGAACAGGCTCGGCGGAACCGATGTGCCGTCCAGCATTTTGAGGCGCATCAGGGCCTCCACCGCTTCAACCCGGTCCGTCGCGACATCCTGGATAGGTTGATAAACGAGTGAAACGAGATCCTGGCCGATCGCGATCTTCAGCAAAGCCGCAATGTTCTCGCTCTCGTCGCTGCTCTGGGGATCGGTTGGGTCGAACAGCCGGGCACAGTTTCGACCGCCTGCCTTTGCCAGATAGAGTGCGCGATCGGCCTCGTGGATGATCTTCTCCAGCTTGGCACCGGTCTGCGTCCTGGTGAATGCAGCGCCAACGCTTACCGTCACAACCGAGATACCGTCGCGCCGCAATTCGTGGGTAAGCGCCAGGTTCTCGACGGTGCGGCAAATGGCTTCCGCGATATCTATGATCTGATCCTTGTTCTCCATGCGGGCCAGGACGATGAATTCTTCACCGCCGTAGCGGCCGATCGAGCCATTGTATTCCCTGATCATATCCCGGAGGGCATTGGCGACATGGATAAGGCAACGGTCGCCTTCCTGGTGGCCGTAGCAGTCATTGAACTTCTTGAAGAAGTCCACGTCGATGAGCATCGCCACGAAACTGGTACCGACCCTTTGCCACTCCCCCCAGTAGTCCCTGAGCTTTTCATCGATCGCCCGTCGATTCTCCAGACCCGTAAGCGGATCGGTCCGCGACAGCCGCAGCAGGGCCTTGCCGCGTTCGGTGGCTTCCTTGTGCTGGATTTTGGCTTCCAGCGCGTTCAGGAAGACGTTGTAGCGCTCCTCGTTCAGCTTCCAGTTCACATAGGACGTGAATGTGAAACACGAAACGTAGAAGGCGCCAAATACCATCTTGTATGTTACCGTGGCGGGCACAAAATAATTCACGGCATACAAGACACACATGATGATGGTTGATGTCACGATCGATAGATTGAAACTGAATGTGAAGAATAGATTTGCACTCATCATGAAGATGGTGCCGAATACCATATAGTAGGCGACGCCTTCCTTGTCCGCGCTCATAAAGGCCGGGAACAACCAGCCGATATAGCCGAAAATGATGGCCCCGGCGCAAGTCACGTCGAGCCATTCCGTGGCCACTCCCCGGCGAAGTTGCGCCTCCAGGATCGACAGTGCGGTCACGCCGACGGCGAAGCGCGCCATGATCGTATAGGCCGCCACGTCCGGGATCAGCAGCAGATCCGTTGCCGAAAACAGGAGATAGATGGCCACGGCGATCCAAAGCCCAGGCCGGGCTTCCAGTCTTCGCTTCGCCTGGGCTTCCCTTCGGTAAAGGACGCGGAGCTCGTCGGGCCCCGGCTCGTAGCGGGCTTCGTACGGCTCTACATGCGCCATGTCGGCCAGTCTGGATGACACGCGTTCGCTCTCGACAAATCCTGGTTGAAGGGGATTTTGCGTTCCAAGTTCTTTTTTGGCTTCTGCCCCCACGCGGGCCAACTCCTTGGACGCGACGGCGACTGCGCACCTCGCACGACAATGCAACGGCGCGAAACAAATTTCGGTTAATTCAGGCCGGGAATCCAATGCGGCAGATTTTAACGCGCGAACATGGTTGGCGGGAAATTAAGCATACCGTTAAAATGCGTTCGGGACGACATTGGCAAATCGAGCATTGTACGCAATAAGTTAACTGACTGTTAACTATGGAGTGCTCGAGTGCAAAGTGTCTTTGATGGCAAAAGCCTGATTACTGCCGAGATGATTGCCGGCAGTTTTCCTCGAAGAAAGCCGGAGCATCACGGCGAGGCGTTCGAAACCGCCCGCGCGGAACTCGCGCTCATTCTCCATGCGACACACCAGCAGGTCGAGGAAGAGAAAGACCCTGCCGAGATCGTTCGTCGCCTGCTGTCCTATCTTAACGCCCTGCGGGCCAAGGTTCACCCCGACGTTTGGCAGTCGTTGATCCCGGTGGCGCAGAACCATCCGATCCTTGACTACTTTCTCCAGGACCCGCTCACCCGGTGGTCATTCACCAAGCCCAGGGGCTATTCCGGCGACGCGCAGTTGCTTGACTACATCTATTGTGATCCGCACGTGGCCGAAAGCGTGGCGAGCGCCTCGGACACAGGGAAGGCACTCTACAGCCATACCAAGGACGTACCGTCCTGCGTGGCGGCGCGGGAACGGCGCGATCTCTTGACCCGGTATGTCGACGAGACGGCGGACAAGAGCGGACCGCAAGCCGAGGTCCTGGCGATCGCCGCCGGTCATTTGCGCGAGGCCAATCGTTCGACCGCCTTGGCTGAGGGCCGCCTCAAGCGTTGGGTTGCGCTCGATCAGGATCCCCAGAGCGTTGGATTGATCGCGCGAGACTTCCAGGGCACCGCGGTCGAGGCCGTCGACGGCTCGGTGCGGACTGTGCTCACCAGGGGCCACAAGCTGGGCAAGTTCGACCTCATCTACGCCTCCGGTCTTTACGACTACCTCCAGCACAACGTCGCCGTGAAACTCACGAAGACTTGCCTGCAGATGCTGAAGCCGAACGGCAGGTTCCTTTTTGCCAACTACGCCGAGGGCAATCCCGACGCCGGCTATAGGGAAACGTTCATGGACTGGGTGTTGCTGCTGCGCTCCGAGGCCGACATGTGGAACATCATCAATGCCAGCGTCGACCGCAACACCGTCGAGGCGCAGGTGTTCTTTGGCGAAAACCGCAACGTGCTGTATGGCGTCATCGAAAAGCGCGGATAGGGCAATTCCAGGAAAAATGTGCAGCGGTTTTCCCGGAGAAAGTGCGTAGCGCCTTCCCGGGCAATTGCCTAAGACAAAGAACTGGAGCGGGTCGGCGATCCTATCGACGCTGAACCGCTCCAGTGACAACCTTGGACCGGCGCCGGCGTGAAGCCTCGAGCGCTTTCGGCCGGGCGAGGCGTCCCGTCCCGGACCATTGCCTTTGGATGACTGCCTTTGGCTTGCACCTCCGGCCGCCTTCCGCTATAGAGCCGCCACCCGCGTAGACACCCTTGGAGGCAACGCGGCGGAAGGCCGCCTCACCCGGCGGCTTTCGACGTTTACGGTCCAGGCCCATTGCCAACCGCAAACGCTCCAGAACAACGCGAAAGGAAGTGCCATGAGCCACGATACTTACGAGCTCAAGGCCGAAGCGCGCGAACAGGTCGGTAAGGGGTCCGCCCGTGCAGTTCGCCGCAACGGTAAAGTGCCTGCAGTAATTTACGGTGACAAGCAGCCTCCCCTGGCGATCGCTCTCACCTACAAGGACATCTACTACAAGATCCACGGCGGCGGGTTCCTGACCACGATCGCCACGATCGATGTCGACGGCAAGAAGATCCAGGTCCTGCCGAAGGACTTCCAACTCGACCCCGTCAAGGATTTCCCTGTCCATGTCGACTTCTTGCGCATCGGCAAGGACACCGAGGTCAATGTCGACGTGCCTGTCCACTTCATCAACGAGGACAAGTCGCCCGGCATCAAGCGCGGCGGCGTGCTCAACATCGTGCGTCACGAGGTCGAGTTCCACTGCCCGGCCAATGCGATCCCGGAATTCATTACCGTCGATCTCACCGGCGCCGACATTGGCGATTCGATCCATATCTCGTCGGTCAAGCTGCCGGCCGGCGTCAAGCCCGTCATCTCCGACCGCGACTTCACCATCGCGACCGTCGCCGGTTCGTCGGCGATGAAGCCGGAGACGGAAGAGACGGTCGAGGCTGCACCTGAGGCGGCTCCCGCCGCCGAAGAGAAGTAACTTTTTCACGCCCGGAGCTGACGATGCCGCTTGTCTTTGCAGGCCTCGGCAATCCGGGCGCGAAATATGCCGCCAACCGGCACAATGTCGGCTTCATGGCGGTGGACGCGATCGCCCGCCGCCACTCCTTTTCGCCCTGGTCTAAGAAATTCCAGGGATTGATCGCCGAGGGCACGCTCGGCGGTGAAAAGATCATCCTGATCAAGCCGCAGACCTTCATGAACCTGTCCGGCCAGTCGGTCGGCGAAGCGCTGCGCTTCTACAAGCTCGGCCCCGGGGCGCTGACCGTCTTCTACGACGAGATCGACCTTGCCGAAGGTAAGCTGCGCATCAAGACCGGCGGCGGCGCCGGCGGCCACAACGGCATCCGCTCGATCGACGGCCATGTCGGCAACGCGTATCGGCGTGTGCGCATCGGTGTCGGCCATCCCGGCGTCAAGGAGATGGTGCAGCATCATGTACTCGGCGATTTCGGCAAGACCGACCGCGACTGGCTGGACCCGCTGCTCGACGCGGTCGCCGACAACGCGGCGATGATCGTCAAGGGCGACGAATCCGGCTTCATGAACAAGGCCGCCCTCGCCCTTCAGGGCAAGGCCGGCGTGGAACCGGAAAAGCCGGCGCCCAAGCAGCAAAGCCACATCCGCCAGGCACGGCCGCAACAGGCGCCCGCCAAGCTGCCGGAGAGCGGCCCGATGGCCGCCATGCTGAAGAAGCTGTTCGGCAACAAGGACTGAGCTCGGGTCCATACGGCGTTACAGGGCTTGACGTTCATCACCCCTATCGCCCATAGCCCTCACCAAATCTCAAATTCCCGATAGGACCGGACAAAATGGGTTTCAAATGCGGCATCGTTGGCTTGCCCAATGTCGGCAAGTCGACGCTTTTCAACGCGCTGACGAGGACGGCCGCCGCGCAGGCCGCCAACTACCCGTTCTGCACCATCGAACCGAACACCGGCGAGGTGGCGGTGCCCGATCCGCGCCTGCAGAAGATCGCCGCGATCGGCAAGTCGAAGGAGATCATCCCGACCCGCATCTCCTTTGTCGACATCGCCGGCCTGGTGCGCGGCGCCTCGAAGGGCGAAGGCCTGGGCAACCAGTTCCTCGCCAACATCCGCGAGGTCGATGCCATCGTGCATGTGCTGCGCTGCTTCGAGGATGACGACATCACCCATGTCGAGGGCCGCATCGACCCGGTCGCCGACGCCGAGACGGTCGAGACCGAGCTGATGCTCGCCGACCTCGAGAGCCTCGAACGCCGCATCGCGCAATTCCGCAAGCGCGCGTCCGGCAAGGACAAGGAAGCCTTGACCGTGCTGCCGATGATGGAGGCAGCGCTTGAGCTTCTGCAGGCAGGCAAGCCGACCCGCATCCTGCTCAACGGCATCTCGGCGGAAGACCTGCGCATTCTGCAAGGCTTGAACCTTCTGACCTCGCATCCCGTGCTCTACGTCTGCAACGTCGCCGAGGCTGACGCGGCCACCGGCAACGAGCACACCAGGGCCGTGGAGCAGATGGCCGCCGCGCAGGGCGCACGCACCGTCGTTATTTCGGCCGCGATCGAAGCCGAGGTTGCGCAGCTCTCCGACGAGGAAGAGATGGAATTCCTGTCCTCGCTCGGCCTCGACGAGCCCGGCCTGAACAAGGTGATCCGCGCCGGCTACGAATTGTTGCAGCTCATCACCTATTTCACCGTCGGGCCGAAGGAGACGCGCGCCTGGACTGTGCACAAGGGCGCCAAGGCGCCGCAGGCCGCCGGCGTCATCCACACCGATTTCGAGCGCGGCTTCATCCGCGCCCAGACCATCGCCTACAATGATTTCGTCACGCTGGGCGGCGAAGTAGCGGCCAAGGAAGCCGGCAAGGCGCGCGACGAAGGCAAGGAGTATGTCGTCCAGGACGGCGACATCATGCTGTTCAAGTTTAATACGTGATCCTTCGGTCATCTCCGCAGGGACCACAGACCGGAGCGTGAACAGACCAGGCCGGGTCGCATTCCCGACAGGGTAAGGCCGTGCACGGGCTGCCCTCGCTAGGCCTTTCCGCTATTGGCTCAGTGAACGCGGAAGGGGACCATATGAAAAGGACCATCCCGACCCTGATCGGTTTCTCGGCCATTCTGACCTGGTCGTTCCTCGCGCTGCTGTCGACCGCCGCGGGGCCGATCCCGCCCTTTCAATTGGCGGCAATGACGTTTCTGCTGGGAGGCTCAGTCGGGGCGGCCAGCTGGATTGTCCGCCCGTCGGCGCTCAAGTCGCTACGGCAGCCATGGCAGGTCTGGGCAATCGGCACGGCAGGGCTGTGCATCTATCACTGCGCGTACTTTTTCGCCATCCAGTCCGCCCCGCCCGTCGAGGTGAGCCTGATTGCTTATCTCTGGCCATTGCTGATCGTCGTCTTCGCCGCTTTCCTGCCGGGAGAGCGGCTGAGGTCTCACCACATAGCCGGTGTGATGCTCGGCCTGGCGGGTGCCATCGTCGTCATCACCAAAGGCGGCAGCGTGGGGCTTGCCGACGGCGTGAAGCCGGGCCACGTCATTGCCCTGTTCTGCGCCTTCGTCTGGTCCGGTTATTCCGTCCTGTCGCGCCGTTTCGGCCAGGTGCCGACCGATGTGGTGGCGGTGTACTGCCTGGTCACCGCGGCCGTGGCCTTCACTCTCCATCTCGCGCTCGAGATCACTGTCTGGCCGCAGACAATGACGCAATGGAGCGCTATCGTCATTCTAGGCGTGATACCGCTCGGCGCCGGCTTCTACGCATGGGACCATGGCTGCAAGCGTGGAGACATCATGATCCTGGGCGCGCTTTCCTATGCCGCGCCGCTGTTCTCGGTGATCGTGCTGCTGCTGGCCGGGTTCGGCCTCTTCCACTGGTCTGTTGCGCTCGCTTGCGTCCTGATCACGGTCGGCGCGGTGATCGCCGCCAAGGACGTGTTGCTGAAGGCGCAAAAACAACCTCTTACCGAGGAACCATCGCGCGCATAGGGCCCGATCTGAGACTGCGACGTGGCTACTGCCCCACCACCGCCCGTCCACTCACCCAGACAGCGGCGATGTTGGCGGGTGCCGCGTTGAGCACGATCTTCTGGAAGACATCGTCGAGCGTGTCGTCCGCCATGCTGACATGAATGTTCGAGGCCTTCGCCGTCGTGTCGATCAGCAGCGCATCGAATTCATGGCCGACGCGAAAGCTGCCCGTCGGCAGGTCGAGCGCTTCGGCACCGCCGGCGGTGGCCAGCCAGAACGCCTCCTGATGCGTGATCGGCGCGCCGGGCGCGCCGCGCTGCGCTGCGTCCATGCCGGGATGGACACCGCTCTGCAGCGTCCTCGAGGCTGACAGCGCATGCCGGCAGCCGTCGAAGAGCGACGGGCTGTAGCCGCCGGAAATGTCCGTCCCGAGCCCGACATGCATGTGCCGGTCCAGCGCGTCGCGCAGCGGAAACACCGCATTGGCGAAATAGAAATTGGACAGCGGGCAATGCGCGACGCCAGCCCCCTTCCCCTTGATGAGGTCCATATCCTGCCCGTCGATGAAGTTTGAATGCGCCAGAATGGTGCGGCGCGTCAGCAGGCCGAAATCGTCCAGGCTAGCCGCGTCGGTGCGGCCGAAGCGCGTCTCGACGAATTCTTTCGCCCAATCGCTCTCTGAGCAATGTGTCTGCACGTGGCAGCCGAACTCGGAAGCGAGTTCGCCCAGGCCTTGCAGCGCCGCATCCGTGCAGCTGGGGATGAAGCGCGGCGTGATCACCGGCCGGACCAGCGGTCTTTCGCCGGTATCCAACGATCTGACCGCCTCGATGAAGCGTCTGGTGTCGGAAATGGCGCTTGCCGCGTCGGCATCGCGATAGAAAGACGGGCACTGCTCGGGATCGTCCATCGCCACCTTGCCGACCAAAGCGCGCTGGCCCTTTTCGAGGCATATCTCGGCAAGCGCCAAGCTGGCCTCGACATGGACGGTGGCAAAATAGAGCGCCGTGGTGGTGCCGTTGGCGAGAAGATTGTCGACCAGGTCGGCATAGACCTCGCGGGCGTAGCCGGTGTCGGCATAGCGCGCCTCGAGCGGAAACGTATATTTTTGCAGCCAGACCTCGAGCGGCACGTCCAGTGCCTTGCCCATTTGCGGCCATTGCGGCGCGTGGATGTGCAGGTCGATCAGGCCGGGCAGCAGGAACTGGCCTTCGCCGAGCTCCACTAGGCTGCCCGCCTGGCGGGCATCGCTCTTCCTCGCCGCGTATTCGGGATGGCCGGGTGCGACAATCTCCGCGATCCGTCCCTGTGCATCGATGCTGAACAGATGGTCCTTCAGCACCTCCAGCCGGCCGCGCTCCGGCGTGTGGAAGGCGGTGCCAAGCAGCGTGAAGGCCTCTCTTGTCATGGATCGCTCCGGTTGCGCTGGCGCGTGTGGCCGTTATTGCATGGCGCGCAAGAAAACAGTTGGCAAACCTTTGCGCCGCTGTCCTTTGGCGCCGACTGATCCCATGATCGGCCGGGAAATTCCAGAGGGGACATCATGGAACGCACTGCACCGGAAATCACTTTGATTGCTCAGCCGGACGATCCGCTGCCACTGGGCAAGGCCGCCCTGCTCGGCCTCCAGCACGTGCTGGCGATGGATGTTTACATCGTGCCGTTCATCATCGCATCGGTCCTGGCCTTCAGCGCGGGCGATGCCGGCGCCTTCATCCAGTCGGCTTTCGTCGCGGCGGGCATCGCCACCCTGATCCAGTCGCAGCTTCTGATGCGCCTGCCGGTGGTGCAGGGGCCGTCCTTTGTGCCGATCGGCGCGGTGCTGGCTATCGCCTTCGGCGCCGGCGGCGGCATTGCCGGTCTTTCCGCGGTGATCGGAGCGCTCATTCCCGGCGCCATACTGGTCATGCTGCTCGGTTCGCCCACGGGAATCTTCCATCGCTTGGTAGACCGCTTTGTCCCGCCCATCGTCGGCGGCGCCATCATCATCGTCGTCGGCATCGCGCTGATGCCGGTCGCACTCCGCGAAAGCGTGTTCGCGGTCCACGGCACTGCCACCGTCGGCGGCAATATCATCCTTGCCTTTGTTGCGGCGGCGGTGCTCGTCGGCTGTATGCTGACCGGCATGGCGCTCGGCGCGAAGGGCGCCTGGCTGCGCCTGCTCTCCGTAATCATCGCACTTGTGGCCGGCTGCGTGGCCGCCGCCTCCATGAGCCAACTCAACATGGGAGCGGTCTCCGAGGCGACCTGGTTTTCGATGCCGCGCGTGGCATTCCTCAACCTCGACGTGACGTTCTCGCTCTCGGCGACGCTCACGATGCTCATCGTCTATATCGTGGTCCTCGCCGAAACCACCGGCACCTGGTTCGCGGTCGGCGCCGTCATCGACAAGCCCCTGTCGAACGAACAGCTCGACAGGGGCGCCACCGGCGAAGGCCTCGGCTGCCTGGTCAGCGCACTGCTTTGCAGCACCCCGGTCACCGGCTATTCGTCGAATGCCGGCATCATCGCCATCACCGGCATCGCCAGCCGCGCCGCCTTCGCCGCGGCAGGCATCTTCCTGGTCCTGTTCGGACTGGTCGGCAAACTGTCGGCGGTCATCGCCTCGATCCCGGGCCCGGTCATCGGCGGCGTGTTCGGCGTGCTCTGCGTCGTCATCGCCATGAACGGGTTCCGCGTCGTGCGCGGCACGCCGCTGACGGAAAGGAACATGCTGGTCGTCGGCCTGCCGATCCTGATGGCCCTGTTTGCCACGCTTGCGCCGCCGGATTTCGTCAAGACGCTTCCCGATATCGTGCAGTACATTCTGGGCTCGTCCATCGCCTTCGGCGCCGTCTGGGCCATCGTGCTGCACCAGATCCTGCCGAGCGCCCGATAGGGACATTCGCAGGCCGACCCCCGCGGGTCCGGCCTGCTCTCCACGATAAGCCCGAAGCGCGGTCGATGACCCGACCCGTCGAAGCTTTCATGCTGCCGGCTGCTCGACGAATTTTCTGAGCGCCCCTGGTGTCGGCCCCAAGTCCGGCGTGTCTTGATTTTGTCATGCCGCAAGTCTAAGCGGCGGGCACAGGCTCGGCGCACGAAGGCTAGTGCGATCCGATACGACGCAGCAATCCGAACGCGCTTTCCGGCAGGGAGATCTGGCGATGATCAAGGCTTTCGTCGTGGACAATGATCGCCTGCGTCTCACGGACGATCTCCTGGCCAATGGCGACAAGGTCGTCTGGGCCGATCTCTTCAATCCGACCAAGGACGAAGAGGCAACAATCGAGAATTGGCTCGGCATCGCCATTCCGACCCGCGAGGAGATGGAGGAGATCGAGATTTCCAGCCGCCTCTATATCGAGGACGGCGCCTACTTCATGACCGCCACCTTGCCCGCCCAGACCGACGTCGACGATCCCCTGATCTCGCCGGTTACCTTCGCACTCGCCGGCAACAGGCTGGTCACCGTGCGCTATCACGAACCGAAAGCGTTCAAGACCTTCCCTTTGCGCGCCGAGAAGGTGGCGACCGGCTGCACCAGCGGCGACACCATCCTGATCGGCCTGCTGGAAGCGATCGTCGACCGGCTCGCCGACATCCTCGAGCGCGCCGGCCGCGACGTCGAAGCGATCTCGCGCGACATTTTCGAGGCGCGATCGACCAAGGTGTCGAAGCGCAACCGTGATTTCCAGGAACTCTTGAAGGGCATCGGCCGCAAGGAGGACATCGCTTCCTCCGTGCGCGACAGCCTGATCTCCTTGCAGCGGCTGGCCGGCTTCCTCGCCCATGTCGCGACCCAGGCCAAGATGAGCAAGGACGTCCGCGCCCGTATCAAGACCTTGTCGCGCGACGTGCTTTCTCTTGCCGACCACGCCACCTTCCTGTCGCAGAAGATCTCCTTCCTGCTCGACGCCACGCTCGGCATGATCTCGATCGAGCAGAACGCCATCATCAAGATCTTCTCGGTCGCCGCCGTCATCTTCCTGCCGCCAACGCTGGTCGCCTCGATCTACGGCATGAATTTCGACGTCATCCCCGAGCTCAAATGGGAGTTCGGCTATCCGTTCGCGATCGCCATGATGGTCCTCTCGGCGATCCTGCCCTTCTGGTATTTCCGCCGCCGCGGCTGGCTGTGATCGCAACGGCCGGCCGGGCGCCCGCGGCTGGCTCACCAGAAAGGGCTTGACCAAACGCCGTCCGGCCTGCATCCGGGTTGCCGATCCATGTGGATCGCGCGTTCGGCAACCGGATTCCACGCCATGACTGGAAAGACATGGGCCTATGAGGACTTCGTCGAAGGAGCCTCGTTCGACCTCGGCACCAAACAGGTGAGCGCGGCCGAGATCATCGAGTTCGCCAGCGAATTCGATGCCCAGCCGATGCATCTCGACGAGGAGGCCGGCAAGGCAAGCATCCTGGGCGGCCTCTCGGCCTCGGGCTGGCATACCTGCGCCATGTTCATGCGCATGCTGTGCGATGCCTTCCTGCTGGACTCGACCTGCCAGGGCGCGCCCGGCGTCGATCAGGTCAAATGGAAGAAGCCGGTGCTGGCCGGCGACACGCTCAAGGGCAGCCTCGTCGTCCTGGCCAAGCGTCCTTCGAAATCGAAGCCGCAGCTCGGCTTCGTGACCATGCGCAGCGAGCTGGTCAACCAACGCGGCGAAAGCGTCTTCGAGCTCGAGAATTCCGTCATGTTCCTCACGCGCAATGCCGCGGGGAGCCTTGCATGATGCTCGACGAATTCTTCCGCGTCGGCACCACCGTCACGCTGGGCTCTCATACGTTCGAAGCCGAGGCGATCAAGGCCTTCGCCCGCAAATACGACCCCCAGGTCTTCCACGTCGATGAGGATGCCGCGAAGAAGAGCGTGCTGGGCGGGCTGTGTGCGTCCGGCTGGCATACCGCCGCCACCTGGATGAAACTCAACCTCGAAACCCGCATGGACGCCGAGTGGAGCGGCCCTGGCCCGACGCCCGAATTTGGCCCCTCGCCCGGCTTCAAGAACCTGAAATGGTTGAAGCCGGTCTATGCCGGACAGACCGTGACCTTCACCCGCACCGCCCTTTCCCACCGCGCGATCGCCTCACGTCCGGGCTGGCGGGTGCTGACCTTGCGCTCGGAAGCCTTCGATTCGACCGGCGACAAGGTACTGGAGTTCGAGAGCGCCGTGCTGGTCAAGGTGGAGTAGGCGCCTCTTCCTTCTCCCCAGGGGGAGAAGGAAGAACTGCTCTCTCAATGCCCCTCGAACCCGATCAGCGTCCGCACCGGCACGCCGAGCGCTTCCAGCTTGGCGCGGCCGCCGAGATCCGGCAAGTCGATGACGAAGCAGGCGGCAAGGATATCGGCGCCGATCTGGCGCAGGAGATTCACCGCCGCCTCCGCCGTGCCGCCGGTGGCGATCAGATCGTCGACCAGGATCACTTTCTCGCCCGGCGACACGCCGTCCTTGTGCATCTCCATCTCGTCCAGCCCGTATTCCAGGCTGTAGGCGACGCGCACTGTCTCATAAGGCAGCTTGCCTTTCTTGCGGATCGGCACGAAACCGGCGGAGAGCTGATGGGCGACGGCGCCGCCGAGGATGAAGCCGCGCGCTTCGATGCCGGCGATCTTGTCGATCTTCTCGCCGGCATAGGGATGCACCAGCTCATCGATCGCGCGGCGGAAAGCGCGCGCGTTGCCAAGCAGCGTGGTGATGTCGCGGAACAATATGCCGGGCTTGGGATAGTCCGGGATGGTGCGGATCGCCGCCAGCAGCGTGTCTTCGAGCGAAGGTTTCATGAGGCGGCTCCGGGTGGTCCAGTTTCGGCGGAAGGGCGTGAAATGGCGCAGCGCCAAATCCTATCCCGGCGCGACCGACAACGGCTAGCGCGATGTGGCGGCCGAGACAAGCGCATCCGGCGAAAGGAGCACATACGTCCAAGGGCTTGCCTCTGCCGGCGCTGCGATCTTTCGCATCGAAGCAATGGCCATCACCGAAAACGCAAATTCTGGCGGGTCAACTGTTCGATCGAGCTGCACCCCATCAGCTTCATGCCGCGTTCGATCTCGATGCGCATCTGTTCGAGTGCGCGTTCGACGCCAGGCTGGCCCGCCGCCGCCAGCGGAAACAGATAGTAGCGTCCGACGCCGACGGCCTTGGCGCCGAGCGACAGCGCCTTTAGCACATGCGTGCCGCGCTGCACGCCGCCATCCATGATGACGTCGATCTGGTCGCCGACCGCATCGACGATCTCGGCGAGCTGGTCGAAAGCCGCGCGCGAACCGTCCAGTTGCCGGCCGCCATGGTTCGACAGCACGATGCCCTTGCAGCCGATCTCGACGGCGCGTCTGGCATCCTCCACCGACATGACGCCCTTGAGGCAGAACGGTCCCGGCCAAAGCCTCACCATCTCGGCGACGTCGTCCCACGTCATCGACGGATCGAGCATTTCGGTGAAGTAGCGGCTGATCGACATCGTGCCGCCGCCCATGTCGATATGCTCGTCCAGCTGCGGCAGCTTGAACGCCTCATGCGTGAAATAGTTGATCGCCCAGGCAGGCTTCATCGCGAACTGCGCCATTCCCGCCAGGTTGAGCTTGAAGGGAATCGCAAAACCGGTGCGCTTGTCGCGCTCGCGGTTTCCCCCGGTGATGCTGTCGACGGTCAGCATCATCACTTCGACGCCGATCTCCCGCGCCCGCTGCATCATCGCCCGGTTGAGGCCGCGATCGCGATGGAAGTAGAACTGATAGACCTGCGGGCCGCTGCTGATTTTTCGGACTTCCTCGAGGCTGACCGTGCCGAGCGAGGAAACTCCGAACATGGTGCCGTATTTTGCAGCGGCCCTGGCGACCGCCCGTTCGCCGTGATGGTGGAACAGCCGCTGGAGAGCGGTCGGCGAACAGTAGAACGGCATCGCCAGCTTCTGGCCCATGACGGTCACCGACATGTCGACCTCGCTCACCCCGCGCAGCACGTTGGGAACGAGATCGCAGGTTTCGAAGCTCTCGGTGTTGCGGCGATAGGTGACCTCGTCGTCCGCCGCGCCGTCGATGTAGTTGAAGATCGGCCCCGGCAGCCGCCGCTGCGCCATGCGGCGGAAATCGGAGAAGTTGTGGCAGTCGCTGAGCCGCATCATGGAACCCCAAACGCCCTATAGGCGGCAAAGCCTTCGCCGCCGTCGGGGCGTCGAATAGCAATCGCCTGCCGCGCTGCCAACCGGCTTGTTCGACAACAAAGCGATCACCTCACGCGCCAGCCTCTTCGGGAAGCAAAAAGGGCGCTTCGCGGGCGCCCTTTCTTCAATCTCCGGCCGCGCGGCTTAGTGCGCGACTGCTTCCCAAACCTTGCGCTTGGTCATGTAGACCAGTGCGCCGAACAGGAGCAGGAACACCAGCACCCGGAAGCCGGTTTTCTTGCGGGCTTCCATATGCGGTTCAGCCGCCCACGCCAGGAAAGCGGCGACGTCGCGGGAGTACTGGTCGACGGTCTGCGGCGCGCCGTCGTCATAAGTCACCTGGCCGTCGGAAAGCGGCTTGGGCATCTTCAGCGACACGCCGGACATGAAGTACGGATTGTAGTGCGTGCCTTCCGGGATGACCATTCCAGCCGGAGGCGTCTGGTCGTAGCCGGTCAGCAGCGAGTGGATGTAGTCAGGGCCGCCGGCATCATACTGGGTGAAGATGTCGAAGACGAACTGCGGAAAGCCGCGCTCCACGCCCCGCGCCTTGGCCAGCAGCGACATGTCGGGCGGGGCTGCGCCGCCATTCGAGGCTGCCGCGGCTTCCTCATTGGCGAACGGCGCCGGGAAATGGTCCGACGGCTTGCCGGGACGGTCGAACATGTCGCCGGCGTCGTTGGGGCCGTCATGGATGGTGTACTCGGCCGCCAGCGTCTTGATCTGTGCGTCGGAATAGCCGAGGTCCGAAAGCGTGCGGAATGCCACCAGGTTCATCGAATGGCAGGCCGAGCAGACTTCCTTGTAGACCTTGAGGCCGCGCTGCAGCTGCGCCTTGTCGTAGGTGCCGAACGGGCCGGTGAAGCTCCAGTCCATTTCCTTCGGTTCGTTGATCGGGAAATGCGTCGGCGCCGCCGCGTTATGCGCCTCTTCGGCCGCGATCGCCCAGGTGCCCGTGGCCCCAAGGCCGGCGGCCACAAGGCCGATCAGCGCAAGCGAGGTGAGAATCTTTTTCATGCCAAATCCCCTTAGATTCTCTACCGCTCAGCCCTTGGTCTCAGGTGCGGCCGTGGCGCCCGCCGGATGCCCGCTGCCGCCCTTGTTCTTCTCGAGCACCGCCTCGGTGATCGAGTTCGGCAGCCTGCGTGGCGTCTCGATCAGGCCGAGCACCGGCATGATGATCAGGAAGAAGGCGAAGTAGAACAGCGTCGCCATCTGCGCCATGAACACGTAGCTGCCTTCCGCCGGCTGCGAGCCCAGCCAGCCAAGCAGGATGGCATCGGCCACGAACAGCCAGAAGAACAGCTTGTACCAGGGCCGGTAGACCGCCGAGCGCACCTTGGAGGTGTCTAGCCACGGCACCAGGAACAGCATGGCGATGGCGCCGAACATGCACAGCACGCCGCCGAGCTTGGAGTTGATCGGCCCGATGTTGAAGGTAATGGCGCGCAGGATCGCGTAGAACGGCAGGAAGTACCATTCCGGAACGATGTGGGCCGGCGTCTTCAGCGGGTTGGCGACCGTGTAGTTGTCGGGGTGGCCGAGATAGTTCGGCAGGTAGAAGACGAAATAGGCGAAGAAGAACAGGAACACGATCATGCCGAACGCGTCCTTGATGGTCGCGTAAGGGGTGAAGGCGACGGTGTCGGTCTTCGACTTCACCTCGATGCCGGTCGGGTTCGACTGGCCCACGACATGCAGCGCCCAGATGTGCAGCACGACCACGCCGGCGATCATGAACGGCAGCAGGTAATGCAGCGCGAAGAAGCGATTGAGGGTCGGATTGTCGACCGCGAAACCGCCGAGCAAAAGCTGCTGGATCCAGTCGCCGACCAGTGGAATGGCGCTGAAGAAGCCGGTGATGACGGTGGCGCCCCAGAAACTCATCTGGCCCCACGGCAGCACGTAGCCCATGAAGCCGGTCGCCATCATCAGGAGGTAGATGATGCAGCCGAGGATCCACAGCAGCTCGCGCGGCGCCTTGTAGGAGCCGTAATAGAGGCCGCGGAAGATATGGATGTAGACCGCGACGAAGAAGAACGACGCGCCGTTGGCATGCATGTAGCGCAGCAGCCAGCCGGAATTCACGTCGCGCATGATCTTTTCGACCGAATCGAAAGCCAGATTGGTGTCGGACGTGTAGTGCATGGCCAGCACGATGCCGGTCAGGATCTGCGCCACCAGCATGATCGACAGGATGCCGCCGAAGGTCCAGGCATAGTTGAGGTTGCGCGGCACCGGATAGGCCACGAAGCTGTCATAGATCAGCCGCGGCAGAGGCATGCGCGCATCGAACCAGCGCTCGATACCGGTCTTGGGCGTATAGGTCGAGTGTCCCTCGCTCATCGAAATATCCCCTGCCTCAACCGATAAGGATCTTGGTATCGGAAATGAACTTGAATACCGGCACAGCCATGTTCTCGGGCGCCGGGCCTTTGCGGATGCGGCCGGCGGTGTCGTATTGCGAACCGTGGCAAGGGCAGAACCAGCCGCCGAAATCGCCTTCCTGGCCCAGCGGAATGCAGCCCAGATGCGTGCAGACCTGAACCATCACCATCCAGGCTTCCTTGCCGGGCGTGGTGCGGTTGGCGTCGGTCGCCGGCGCGTCGGCCGGCAGGTTGGCGTTGCGGGCGATCGGATCCTTGAGATCGGCGAGATTGACGGCCTCGCCGTCCTTCATCTCCTTTTCGGTGCGGTTGCGCACCACCACCGGCTTGCCGCGCCACTTGACGATCAGCGACATGCCCGGCGTCAGCGAGGAGACGTCGACCTCGACCGAGGCGAGCGCCAGCGTCGAGGCATCGGGGCGCATCTGGTCGATGAACGGCCACGCGACGGCGCCCGCGCCGACCACGGCGGCCATGCCGGTGGCGACGTAGAGAAAATCTCGACGGTTGGGATCCTGGGTGTCGGTTGCGCTCACGGGTGCCTGATCCTTTCGCCTCTTCCGTGCCGGTGGGCGAGCCTTGTTCCCCGCTCATTCACGCCAACCCGACAGCGCATGGCGAACAGGCTAGCGAATTCCTCCGGCATTTGGACTTCGGTTTATGCGTGAAGCCCGTTTTTGTCCAGACGGGTGAAGGCACAAGGGCAGATTGTCGCGGGGACGAAATCCGGCACCGCGCGACAAGGCGGCGGATGACCGTGAAACACCGCCAAACAGCCGGGAAACAGTAGCGAATCCGGGGGCCAGCCTCGCCTCGACACCTGGCTCCGGGGGGTCTATCCTGCCCCCATGGCGCATGTCATAGACCGCGAGGAATGGGCTGTTCGCCCCGACCGCTGGAAGGGCGAGTTGCAATGTGCCCCCTACGGTTCCAACTCCTGCCTGATCTTCAACTACCTGCCGGAGACCGGCGGCGGACCGCGCCTGCATTCCCATCCCTACGCCGAGATCTTCATCATCCGCCAGGGCATCGGCCTGTTCACGGTCGGCGGTGAGGAGATCGAGGCCTCTGCCGGCCAGATCGTCATCGTGCCGCCCGGCACGCCGCACAAATTCACCAATCTCGGCCCCGGCCCGCTGGAAACGACCGACATCCACGAGAACGGCACTTTCATTACCCAGTGGCTGGAGTGATCCAGGACCAGGTGATTCCTGGAAAAGCGCAATTCCTGGAAAAGTATGAAACGGTTTCCGTCCGCAAACGGGTCAAACAATCCAGCCCTGTCGGTCTTCCGATCGCCGCCTAGATCTATGGCATAGGCAGCCGGCAGGGTCAGGACATGCAAACCTCGAACATCGAAATCGAAGGGCTTAGCATAGCGATCCGCGAGGCGGGCCCGGCTGAAGCGCCTGCATTCCTGCTGCTGCACGGCTGGCCGCAAAGCTCCTATGCGTTCGAAGGGGTGATCGGCCGGCTGGCTGCCGAGTACCGTGTCGTCGCACCTGACCTGCCGTGCATCGGCGGCTCGCAAGGCATGCCTGAGGCCGGCGACAAGAGAACTCTGGCGAGGCTGATGAGAGGCGTTGCCGAGGCCTGCGGGCTGCGGCACCTCTTGGCGGCCGGTCATGATGTCGGCGGCCAGATCGTGTTCGCCCTGCTGCGCGACCATCCCGAGATCCTTTCCGGCGCGGCGATCATGGATGTCGCTGTTCCGGGTGTCGCGCCATGGGAAGAGGTCATTCGCAATCCGCGGATCTGGCACTTTGCCTTCCATGCCGTCCCGGCGCTGCCGGAAACGCTGGTGAGCGGCCACCAAAGCACCTATTTCGACTTCTTCTTCAATGTGCTTTCGAAGGATCGGACATCGATCCCGGCGCAGGCCAGGGAAATCTATGCGAGAGCCTATTCCCGGCCTGAAAGCCTCCAGGCCGGTTTCGATTGGTATCGCGCCTTCCCCGAAGATGCCAAAGCCAATGCCGCGCGGCCCGCGACGCCGACAGCGATTCCGGTGCTGTATCTCAGGGGCTCGGCCGAGTCCGGCGACATCGGCGACTATGTCGAGGGCCTCAGGGCCGCCGGGCTGTCGAATGTCGAGGGCGACATCATTGCCGACAGCGGGCACTTCGTCCC
Organism: Mesorhizobium sp. B2-4-1; assembly: GCF_006442185.1. Classification (NCBI taxonomy): domain Bacteria; kingdom Pseudomonadati; phylum Pseudomonadota; class Alphaproteobacteria; order Hyphomicrobiales; family Phyllobacteriaceae; genus Mesorhizobium; species Mesorhizobium sp. B2-4-1. The sequence continues at coordinate 169,253 of NZ_VFVN01000004.1, forward strand.
CGATGAGAACCCCGAAGCGCTCGCCAGCCGCCTGGCGAGATTCCACAGGGAGATCGGCGCGGCAAGCGCCAACCCTACATGGCGCCGAGCCTGACCAGCACCGCCTTCGGGATGTTGTATTCGCGGATGACGGCATCGTGCTTTCGAAGGCCGCACAGTTCGCGCTGGATGAAGTAGCCATGCACCGCCACCGCCGCCTCCTTGAGCAGCCGGGGACGCAACTGCTCGTCGCCATTGTTGCGCAGTCGGGCCAGCGTTTCTTCGACGCGTTGTCCGGCGCGGCCGAGTGCCGCCGCCTTCTCGGCAAGGACTTCATGGCCGAGCGCGTCGAAGGCGGCTTCGGCGGCCGAGGCACTGGTCAGACGGGACGGCGGGCGCAGGGACATTTTCAACCTCCTTTCTCGAAGATCATCCGGTGCGTGACGAATTCTTCGCCCGCCACCGGCGCGAAGCCAAGCCGCTCATAGAAGCCGAAGGCTTCCTGCGGCGCACGGGTGGTGAGCACGGCGAAATAGCGGCGTGCCCTGTCGACAACGGTCTCGACCAGCATGCGGCCAAGGCCCGTGCGCCGATGGCGCGCGCCGACGAACAAATGCCGGACCCGGCCATGGTCCCTGCCCTCGAAATAGGGATCGATGTTCAGCCCGCACACACCGGCGAGTTCGACGCCGTGCCATGCTCCGAACAGTGCCTCCCCCTGTTTCAGGAACTTGTTGCGGCCGCCTGCCCAGCCGTCGCGGAGCCGCACCAGCATCCAGTAGCCTTCCCGCCGGCTCTCTTCCATCAGCGCATCGAAGGCCGGTGTCGTCGGCCGCAGCCGTTTCAGCAGATAGTCGGTCTCATGCGTCGCGCCCATGCCGCTACTCCGCCGGCCGCGTCTCTTCCAGCACGGCTTCCTCGTGATAGAGGAAGCCGCCGGACTGACGCTTCCACAGCCGCGCGTAGAGCCCGTCGAGCGCCACCAGTTCGTCATGCGTGCCTTGTTCGACAATGCGGCCGCCGTCGAGCACGACGAGGCGGTCAAGCGCGGCGATCGTCGACAGCCGGTGGGCGATGGCTATGACCGTCTTGCCTTCCATCAGCCGCGTCAGGTTTTCCTGGATCGCCGCCTCGATGTCGGAATCAAGTGCCGAGGTCGCCTCGTCCAATATCAGGATCGGCGCATCCTTGAGGAAGACACGCGCGATCGCCACGCGCTGGCGCTGGCCGCCCGACAGTTTGACGCCGCGCTCGCCGACATAGGCCTCGTAGCCCTGTCGGTCGCGATTGTCGCGCAAGGTCAGGATGAAATCATGCGCCTCGGCTTTCCTGGCCGCCGCGATCACCTGCGCGTCGGTGGCGTCGGGCATGCCGAGTTTGATATTGTCGCGCAGCGAACGGTGGAAAAGTGCTGTGTCCTGACTGACGACGCCGATATTGGCGCGCAGCGAATTTTGCGTCACCTGCGAGACATCCTGGCCGTCGATGGCGATCTTTCCGCCTTCGAGTTCGTACAGCCGCAGGATAAGGTTGGCGAGCGTGGTCTTGCCGGCGCCGGACGGCCCGACCAGCCCGACCTTCTCGCCCGGCCGCACCACGAGATCGATGCCGTTGAGCACGCCGAACCCCTTGCCGTAGTGGAACTCGACATTCTTCACCTCGATGCGCCCGCCGGCCACGACCAGTTCCCGGGCGTCGGGTGCGTCGACCAGACCGAGCGGCTGCGAGATCAGCGCCTTGGAATTCTCCAGCACACCGAGATTGCGCAGGATGCTGTTGAGCTGCATCATCAGCCGGCCAAGCAGCATGTTGAGCCGCAGCACCAGCGACAGCGTGAAGGCGACCGCGCCGACGGTAATCGAGCCCTCGACCCAGAGATAGACGGCAAAGCAGCCGATCGCCGTGATCATGATGCCCGACAGCGTCGTCAGCGCCATGCGCACGCCGGTCAGCCGGCGCGTGAACGGGCGCAACGCGTCGAGATAGATGTCGAAGCCGCTCCTGATGTAGCGGTCGTCGCCATCGGCGGAGAACAGTTTCAACGTCTGCACGTTGGAGTAGGAATCGACGATGCGGCCGGTGATCATCGACCCCGCCTCGGCGGTCGCCTCGGCATGTTTGCGGATTGCCGGCAGATAGAGCCTGGCCAGCCAGGCGAAGGCGGCGATCCAGATCAGCACCAGCACTGCGAGCCTGATATCGAGCCCCGCGACCAGCGCCAGCGTCGTCACCGTATAGACGATCATGAACCAGACGACCTCGATGAAGCTTTCCATCAGGTCGCCGGTCGCTTGCCCAGCCTGCCAGACTTTTGTCGCGATGCGGCCGGCGAAATCGTTCTGGAAGAAGGAGTAGGACTGGCGCGACACGTGCCGGTGCGCCTGCCAGCGCACCAGATTGTAGAAGCCGGGCGTGATCGTCTGCTCGTCGACCAGGGCCGACAGGCCGACGACGATGGTGCGGACGACCAGCACCACGACGATCATGAACACAAGTTCCGGCCCGGCGGCCGTCCACAGCGCATGCCAGCTGCGTTCGCCGGGAAGCTGGTCAAGGATGTCGACCAGCCGCCCGACAAAGTAGAACAGCCCGGCCTCGACCAGCGGCGCGATGCCGCCGATGACCAGCATGGCGAAGAAGGCGAACTTGGCCTGGCCGACATAGTGCCAGAGAAAGCCGGCGACGCCGGACGGCGGCCGAAGATTCGTGGGCTCCCTGAACGGATAGACCCAGTTCTCGAACCAGCGATAGACGGCTGTCATCATGCGGCGGCGGCCATCATTCAGCGGCTTGTCCCTTTGCGCCAACGTCATTGGCAACAATGTCGTTTGCAACATTGATCGGGCCTTCATCGAGCAGGAAACCGCCCGACTGGCGCTGCCAGAGCTGCGCGTAGAGCCCGCCCTTGGCCACCAGTTCCTCGTGCGAACCTTCCTCGATGACGCGGCCCTGGTCCATCACCACAAGCCTGTCCATCGCCGCGATGGTCGACAGCCGGTGGGCGATGGCGATGACGGTCTTGCCTTGCATGAGCTTGTAGAGGTTCTCCTGGATGGCCGCTTCCGCCTCGGAATCCAGCGCCGACGTCGCCTCGTCAAGGATAAGTATGGGCGCGTCCTTCAACATAACGCGAGCGATGGCGATGCGTTGCCGCTGGCCGCCGGACAGTTTGACGCCGCGGTCGCCGACATAGGCGTCGAGTCCCTTGCGGCCGCTATGGTCCGAAAGCCCGGCGATGAAGTCCAGCGCCTCGGCGCGCCGCGCAGCCTCGACAAGCATGTCGTCGCTGGCGTCGGGCCGGCCATAGAGGATGTTTTCGCGCACCGAACGATGCAGCAACGAGGTGTCTTGCGTGACCATGCCGATCTGGGCGCGCAGTGAATCCTGTTTCACCGCTGCGATCTCCTGGCCGTCGATCAGGATACGGCCGGCTTCGAGGTCGTAGAACCGCAGCAGAAGATTGACCAGCGTCGACTTGCCGGCGCCGGAGCGGCCGACAATGCCAACCTTCTCGCCCGGCTTCACCGCCAGCGACAGGTTCTCGATGACGCCCTTCTGCTTGCCATAGTGGAAGCGGATGTCCTCGAAGCGTATCTCGCCTTTGGAGACCGTGATCTCCTTCGCACCGGGCCTGTCCTCGACAAGGCGCGGCAGCGAAATCGAGGCGATGCCGTCCTGCACCGTGCCGATATTCTCGAACAGGCCCGACATTTCCCACATGATCCACTGCGACATGCCCCACATCCGCAGAACCAGGCCGATGACCACGGCGACCGCGCCGATCGTCACCGCCTGGCCCAGCCACAGCCACAACGAGATGGCGGTAACCGAGAACAGGAGAAGCGCATTCAGGATGTAGAGCGAGCCGAACAGCACCGTCACCAGCCGCATCGACCGGTAGACCGTGTCGAGGAAGCCCATCATGCCCTCCTTGGCGAAGGAGGCCTCGCGGCGGGCATGGCTGAACAGCTTGACCGTCTGGATGTTGGAGTAGCTGTCGACAACGCGGCCGGTCATGACCGAGCGCGCATTGGCCTGTTCCTCGCCGACCTTGCCCAGCCGAGGAATGAAATAGCGCAGCAGAAGGATGTAGCCGACCATCCACACGCCGAGCGGTGCGGCCAGCCGCCAGTCGGCCGAGCCGACGATGAGCAGCATGCCGAGGAAATAGACGATGACGTAGTTCAGGACGTCGATCACCTTGATCACGCATTCGCGCACGGCGAGCGCCGTCTGCATCAGCTTGGTGGCGATGCGGCCGGCGAATTCGTCCTGGTAGAAGCTCATCGACTGCTTGAGCAGATAGCGATGCACCTGCCAGCGGATACGCATGGGATAGTTGCCCATCAGCGTCTGCTGGTTGAGCAGCGAATGCAGCCATACCGTGCCAGGCAGCGCGAACAGCACGATGAAGGCCATGCTGGCGAGCTTCCAGCCCTCCGTCTGCAGGAAGGTTTCGCGGTTCTGCGCCGAAAGCCAGTCGACGATGCGGCCGAGGAAGCCGAACATCCACACTTCCGCGATGGCGATTGCCGCCACCAGCACCGCATCAACCAGGATATAGGGCCATGCGCCGCGCGTGTAATGCAGGCAGAAGGCAACCAGCGTCTTGGGCGGCTCGACCGGCTCCGCGCCCGGGAACGGATCGAGCCTTTTTTCAAACCAGCTAAACAACAACATAGGTCATGCTCATGAAATCTGTTTCCGCTCACGCGGCGCGTGAACGTACGACGTCCTCGGACCGCATGGCGCCGAGGGCCGACGGTCCGGAATCATCCGGACCGTCGGCCCTGCTTCGCGCTATATAGCGGTTCGCGGGCTTTTCGCCGACAGGCTCTTTTGTTGATCCTGACGGTGCGGTGTCGACAAGGCGGATCTTCGCGCCCGGCCGGATCGCCCGGATGATACGGCGCACCAACGAGGGCCGGCTCGGGTCGGGAACCGCGCGCGAGAAATCGACATCGGGCAGCATGCCGCGATGCGGACGCCGGCGAACCTCGGCGTGGACCGCCGACGAATAGGTTTCGCCGATCAGCAGCGCCCAGGTCGGCAGCCGGTGGATATGCAGGCTCCTCGAGCCCGGTATTCTGTAGGGATCGAACATCGGTCCGTCCTCCGTGTGAAAATAGAGATAAAAAGGGTGCTCGACGTCCTGCCGCGGGATCGGCGGCTGATCAGTCGAGACGCGTTGGGGCGGGGCCATCGGCCCCTTCGGCAGCTTGAAAAACATCGCAGGATTCCTTCGAAGACCAGGGAATGGTTTCGGCGGAAATCGGTGCGGAAGCGTCTAAGAGATCAGGAGAACCGTCGTACCGAAACCGCCAGCGGGCATGTAGGCCCACGGAGAGGGTGCTGGATGTGCATGGTCATCATGAATTACCCCTCCTTCGGTTCGGGTTGACAATGTACGCTGTATACCCGACTTCGCAGAAAATGGCCACCCGCAGGTCCAGCAATTTCCAAAACCGCGAAGCCGCTGTGGCCGATTTGCCACTTAATAGAAGGATGCGGAAATGAACGACCGTCTCCGCATCGCCCTGTACCAGCCTGACATCGCCGGCAACACCGGCACAATCCTGCGCTTCGCCGCCTGCCTCGGGATCGGCGTCGACATCATCGAACCGGCCGGCTTTCCGCTCTCCGATAAAGCGCTCAGGCGCGCCGGCATGGATTACCTCGAAATGGCTGCCCTGACCCGGCATGTCGACTGGCACGCCTTCGAGGAGTGGCGCAAGGCCCGCGCGCGCCGGCTGGTGCTGCTGTCGACCAAGGCCGCGACCCCATACACCAGCTTCAACTTCGCCACTGGCGATATCCTTTTGTTCGGCCGTGAATCCGCAGGCGTGCCGGATCCGGTCCATCAGGCGGCGGACGCGCGGCTGACGATCCCGATGCAGGCCGGCGCGCGCAGCATCAATGTGGCGCTCTCCGCCGCCATGGTGGCCGGCGAAGCCACGCGACAACTGGGCCAGAATGCCATCCGCTGAAGCGGCGGCCACGGTCCCGCCGGCGCCCGCGACACTGCCCTCGCCCGTCATTCTCACCCAGGCGCACATCGCCATCTCCTGTCGTTTGCATGTCGATGGCTTCTTCGCTACAAGCTCAACTTAACTTGAGGTCAAGCGGAAAAGTGCGAGATGGCGCCAGCAGCGGAATTAACGGTTGGCCAAGTGGCCGCGCGCAGCGGTGTCGCGGTGTCGGCGCTGCATTTCTACGAAGCTCGCGGCCTGATCCGCAGCCACCGCACGTCAGGCAACCAGCGCCGCTACGGCCGCGACGTGCTGAGGCGCGTTGCCATCATCAAGATCGCGCAGGAGGTCGGCATTTCGCTGGCCGAGATAGCGACGGCGCTTCAATCCCTGCCCGAGGGCCGCACCCCGACGCGCGACGACTGGAGCCTGCTGTCGACCGCCTGGCGCGACGGGCTCGACCGCAAGATCGGTCAATTGAAGAAATTGCGCGACGGGCTGACCGACTGCATCGGCTGCGGCTGCATGTCGATCGACAAATGTCCGCTCCGCAACAAGGATGACCGGCTGGCCAGGGAAGGAACAGGGGCGAGAAGGCTGGTTCTTCCTTCTCTCGGTTCACGGAGAGAAGGTGCCTGAGCGTAGTGAAGGCGGATACAAGGGGCGACGCCTGTATTGGGTTGTCCCCGTAAACAGGGCGAGGAATTCTAATCCGCCGCCGGCAGGCGCCTTATGGTGAATTCGATCAAATCGCCCGGCCGTTCGAACCAGCTTTCGATCTCGGTCCAGTAGGCCTGCTTGGGGAAGCGCTCGAACCATTCCTTTGCCTTCAGGCGGGCGTCCGAACGCGGCAGGACGAAGGTTTCGCGCAAAAATCCGTCGCGCGGCATGCGCGCACGTTCAGCCCGGCTTTGATCGAGCTTTTTCTTCAGGCCATCCAGCGGCGGTCTTGCCGGGGTGCGCACGAAGGTCTCCTTGCTCCGATCAGATCAGACTTGACCCTTTCCCCTAAGAGATTAGGGATCGCGCCGGCAAAAGACGAGTCATTTGTAGGGGCCGGCCGCCCCGAAACCGGAGACAGCACTTGGAACGACCTGAAATACCGGTTGGCCTGCCCGCCGACATCGAAGAAAAGAAGATGAAGGCACGGCTGTGGTTCGAGGCGCTGCGAGAACGCATCTGCGGCGCCTTCGAGCAGATCGAGCAGGATCTCCAGGGCCCGCTCGCTTCGTGGTCGCCGGGCCGGTTCGAAAGGACGCCGTGGGAGCGTGATTCCGGCAAGGGTGGTGGCGGAACCATGTCGATGATGCACGGCCGAGTCTTCGAGAAGGTTGGCGTCCACACCTCGACGGTTTACGGCGAGTTCTCGCCCGAATTCAGGAAGCAGATGCCCGGCGCCGAGGAGGACCCGCGCTTCTGGGCATCCGGCATTTCGCTGATCGCGCACCCTTGGAACCCCAACGTTCCGGCCGTGCACATGAATACGCGCATGGTCGTCACCTCGCGCCATTGGTTCGGCGGCGGCGCCGACCTCACCCCGGTGCTCGACCGGCGCCGCACACAGGACGACCCCGACACGACAGCCTTCCACCGCGCCATGCAGTTCGCCTGCGAGAAGAATGCCGGCGTCGCCGACCATGCGAAATTCAAGGCCTGGTGCGACGAGTATTTCTTCCTTCCGCATCGCAACGAGCCGCGCGGCACCGGCGGCATCTTTTTCGACTGGCTGCATTCGGGCGAGGACAAAGGCGGCTGGAATGCCGACTTCAACTTCGTCCAGGATGTCGGGCGCGCTTTTCTCGTCGTCTATGGCCATCTCGTGCGAGGCAATTTCAACGAGAACTGGACCGATGGCGACCGCGACGAACAGCTCATCCGCCGCGGCCGTTATGTCGAGTTCAACCTGCTTCATGATCGCGGCACCATTTTCGGCCTGAAAACCGGCGGCAATGTCGCCTCGATCCTCTCCAGCCTGCCGCCGGAGGCCCGCTGGCCGTAAAAAGATGGTGAGCGCGCCGTGAGCCGCATTGATGTCCCATTCGCTTCGAAATGGGCATCGAATGTGGCGCGGGAGCCGTCGCAAAGTTTCTTTTTCGTCTAATAGGCTTCGGAAAAGACTGGGCTATTTGTCGGGACGGGTCGGGAAGCGCCGGCGGTTCGCCTGCGCAATTCCAGGAGTGCAGAGCGGTGCTCCGTTCGGAATTGCGTCAGAACGAAGCGGATCGCGACTCGACGCAACCGGACGGCCCAGGACGATGCGGGACACCTCTGCCAAAAGGGTGCCCGCGCTTTCCAGGAGTACTTCGCAATGCGCAAGATCATTGTTTCGGCCGCAGCGGCTGCCCTTCTTGCTTCCGGTTCGGTGGCATTCGCCGCCGTCAAGCACACCACCGGCACGATCAAGACCTTTGATACGGGGGCCAAAAGCCTGGTTCTCGACAATGGATCGTCTTTTACGCTTCCCCGGACCTTCAAGGATCCTGGCCTGAAGGTCGGCGAGAAGGTCAGAGTTTCATGGGACATGAGCGGCAAGGATAAGGTTGCTGAGGCAGTCAAGATCATGAAGTGATGACCTGCCCATAGGGCTGGCGTAAGAGGGCGGAGCAGCGCTGCTCCGCCTTTTTTGCCGTTGACGGCAATCAATGCCACCCCATCTGTGTTATGGTTTCACCCGCTTGCGGTCCAACCGGTCTTAGGGTCGGACAACGTGCCAAGAAGATGCGGAGTCCCTGCCGCCTTTTGCAGGACGGTCGACCGGACTCCATGGAGGAAAAGGAGAAATCCCATGAAGGAATTCCACTGCGGCTCGCTCGTTCCAGGTTGTGAATGGCACACGCGCGCCGAGGAGGAAGCCGAGGTCATGCGCCGTGCCGTCGAACATATGCGCGAGACGCATGGCGAGACGATCATCCGCGAAACGATGATCGAAGCGATCCGCTCGCGCATCGAGAAGGTCCGCGACGCGGCCTGATTTGGAGCAAGTTCCGGAAATCGCGGCGATTTCCGCCGGATTGCGTTGACGAATGCTCTATCCGGCCTTCAGGGCCTGCGCGGCGCGCTTGAGCAGCGCGTCGCGATCGGGCCCAAACCCGGCATCGACCCATTCCACTTCGAGATTCCTGAGGATCGCGCCGAGTTTTGGCCCGGGCATCCCCCCGATCGCCGTCAGATCGGCGCCCTTGAGCGGAAACACGGGCCTTTCCCATCTCAATGCGAAGGCGAGAAGTCGGGAAAAGCCGCCTGCCTCGATGAGCGCATCGGTCTGGTCCACCGCGCGCACCCGTGCCGCTGCGAGTGACAGGCGAAGCCGGTCGACGACCCCCTGCCGGTCGCCGCGGTAGAGCGTCTTGGCCAGTTCGCCTTCGGTCGTTTTCGGCTCGATTCCCGGCGTAAGCGCCCAGTCGCGCAAACGGTTTGCTTCCGCCGTCGACAGTCTCAGCCGCTCGGCCTGCGTCTTCATGCGCGCCGCATCCGGCGGCACGATCGCCTCCAGCCTGAGCAGCGGGTCCGCGGTCCAGCCCAGATCCTTCTCGGCTCTGGCCAGGCCGTGGATCGCGTCGATGCCCCATTTCTCGCTTTCCGGCAGCACGCTGGTCAAAACGCTTGCCTGCCGCATCCACAACAGCGCGCGGGACGGATCGGCCGCCGACAACAGCTTCTTGAGTTCGGACCAGACGCGCTCGGCCGAGAGCTGCACGAGCCCTCCCTTCAGCCGGGCGCAAGCCTTCAGCCCCTCGGCGTCCGGCCGGCCTTCGCCATACCAGGCGAAGAAGCGGAAAAAGCGCAGGATACGCAGATAGTCCTCGCGGATACGCGCTTCCGGATCGCCGATGAAGCGCAGCCGGCGCCCCTCTATGTCGGCGACGCCGCCGACCAGATCGACGACCGTGCCGTCGGCTTCCGCGTAGAGCGCGTTGATGGTGAAGTCGCGCCGCTCGGCATCAAGCTTCCAGTCTCGCCCGAACGACACCTTGGCGCGGCGGCCGTCGGTCTCGATATCCGCGCGCAGCGTGGTGATTTCATAAGGCTTGCCGCCGGCAATCACGGTGATCGTGCCGTGCTCGATGCCGGTCGGAACCGTCTTGAACCTCGCCGCCTCGGCGCGGCGGATTGTCTCCTGCGGCAGGCAGGTGGTGGCGATGTCGATGTCGGCGACGGGCTGGCCGATCAGCGTGTTGCGCACCGCGCCGCCGGCGACCCGCGCTGCCTCGCCGCCGCTCGCCAGAATGGCAAGCAGGCGCTGCAGATGCTTGTCGCCGAGCCAGTCGGCCCTGTCAGCGATCGAGACCTTCACGCATAGAGCCTTTCATAGAGCGTGCGGATGATGCCGGCGGTGACGCCCCAGATGCGCCGGTCGCCATAGGGCATATCGTAGAAGAACCATTCGAGATCGTTCCAAATGCGGCTGTCCCTGATGTGGTTGGCCGGATCCATGAGGAAGCGCAGCGGCACTTCGAAGGCCAAGTCGACCTCCTCGGCATTGAGCGTCAGCTGGAAAGGCGGCCGCACGATGCCCAGCACCGGCGCGATCCTGTAACCGCTGCCCGCGACATAATCGGGCATGCGGCCGATGACCTCGATATGGTCCCGGCCAAGGCCGATCTCCTCGAAAGCCTCGCGCAGCGCCGCCGCTTCCGGACTGGCGTCGGTCGCATCGATCGTCCCGCCGGGAAAGGCCACCTGCCCGGAATGGTTGCGCAGCGTCTCGGCCCGCTTGGTCAGAAGAACCGTGGCATCGCCCTGGTGATCGACGATCGGGATCAGCACCGCCGCATCGCGCAGCGGTTTCGCCCGGTGGAGGCGGGGATGGCCTGGATTGAAGCGATGATCGCCATAGTCGTCGCCGGCATGCGCCTGCGGCTGCGCGGCAAAGCGCGCGCGCAAATCGGCAATGGAAAAGGGCGTCGGCGTCACCTGGTCCATCATGAACTGTCCGTCACGCGCTCAGCTGCCTCAGCCTGTCGGCCGGCATGATCGGATAGGCCTGGCCTTTCGAACGAACGGCAAACATCAACCTGCCGCCGATCTCGATCTCCTCGCCATGCTCGACCAGTTCGTACATCACCGGCCGCGCCACCAGCGCCTCCAGCCGCCCGCGCACCAGCACATAAGGCTTCAGCCCGCCGGTCTCGTGCTCGTCGACGAAGCGCAGCGGCCGCTCCGGTCCGGCCTCGACGACGTCGCCGACATTGGTGCGGAACGTGATGATCTGGCCCTCGCCGCTGCCCGAGACATCCATCTCGACGGCGATGAAGGGTGCGTCGGCGACGCGGATGCCGACCTTTTCCAGCGGCGTCACCAGATAGGTCCTGCCGTCCGCGTCCTTGCGCAGCACCGAGGAAAAAAGCTGCACCAGCGGCATGCGGCCGATCGGCGTGCCGAGATAGAACCAGGTGCCGTCAGCTTTGATTTCCATATCCAAATCGCCGCAGAAGTCGGGATTCCAGCGCTCCACCGGGGCCGGCCCCTTGCCGGCGCGGGCCGCACGCGAGATCAGCGCCTCGAGGCCGCGCGCCTCGGTCGCGGCCGCCAGGCTTTGCTGTCTTTGTTCGGAGCCCTCTGCCATCGTCACGAAATAGTCACTGTTGTTGCGCTTGTCAGCCTAACTCTGTGATTTAAATTTGAAGGCAGGCGCCAGACGGAGCCGAATCGCGGCATTCTGCGTCAAGCTGGTATTTCCAACCACAAGGATCGATGCTGCATGAGCGTGATGGTCAAGGAAAGCCCGATCAGCGAAAAAGACATGATCGCCGAGGCCGAGAAGGCGCTGGCCGACATTTCTAGGGTCCGCGACGGGGTCGGTCGCATCATCTTCGGCCAGGAAAGTGTCGTCGAACGCGCTCTGGTGGCGCTTCTGGCCGGCGGCCACGCGCTGCTGGTCGGCGTGCCGGGCCTCGCCAAGACCAAGCTGGTCGAGACGCTGGGCATCGTGCTCGGCCTCGATTCGCGCCGCATCCAGTTCACCCCCGACCTGATGCCCTCGGACATTCTCGGCTCCGAGGTGATGGAGCAGGACGAATTCGGCAAGCGCTCCTTCCGCTTCATTTCCGGGCCGATCTTCGCGCAGTTGCTGATGGCCGACGAGATCAACCGCGCCTCGCCGCGCACCCAGTCGGCGCTGCTGCAGGCCATGCAGGAGTATCACGTCACCATTGCCGGTGCCCGCCACGACCTGCCCTCGCCTTTCCATGTGCTCGCGACGCAAAACCCGCTGGAACAGGAAGGCACCTACCCGCTGCCCGAGGCACAGCTCGACCGTTTTTTGATGCAGGTCGACATCCTCTATCCCGAACTCGAGGCCGAGCGCCGCATCCTTTTGGAAACCACTGGGGTCGAGGACGCGAAGGCACAGAATGTGCTGCAGCCGGCGCGGCTGAGGGATATCCAGACGCTGATCCGCCGCATGCCGGTGCCTGAAAGCGTGGTCGAGGCGATCCTGGCCCTGGTGCGCTCGGCGCGCCCCGGCCAGGGCAACGCCGAAACCGACAGGCATGTCGCCTGGGGCCCGGGTCCCCGCGCCAGCCAGGCACTGATGCTGTGCACGAGGGCGCGCGCGCTCTATGATGGGCGGCTGGCGCCGTCGGTCGACGATGTGCGTGCTCTGGCCGAGCCGGTGCTCCAGCACCGCATGGCGCTGACCTTCGCCGCCCGCGCCGAAGGCACCAGCGTGCGCGATGTGGTGGCCAAGCTCGTGAAAGGGATTTGATGGCGCGCATCGGCGAGCTCCAGGCTCCGGCAGCGACGCGCGATGCGCTCGCCCGCGGCCGGTTGCGGGCTTCGCTCGTGCCCGACCTGCTGGTCGAGGCGCGCCGCATCGTCAACACCGTGATCGCCGGCTGGCATGGCCGCCGCAAGCGCGGCATCGGCGAGAATTTCTGGCAGTTCCGGCCCTATGTCGAAGGCGATTCCTCGCGCATCGACTGGCGCCGCTCGGCCCGCGACGACCACACCTATGTGCGCGACCGCGAATGGGAAGCGGCCCATACGGTGTGGCTGTGGGCCGACCCCTCGCCGTCCATGCTCTACAAATCGACCGGTGCCGCCGTTTCCAAGCAATCGCGCGGCCTGGTGCTGGCGCTGGCCATGGCCGAGCTGCTGTCGCGCAGCGGTGAGCGCATCGCCTGGCCCGGCCTTACCGATCCGTTCACCGCCCGCAACGGCGCCGAGCGCATCGCCGCCCAGCTCATGCATGCCGGCGACTTGCCGGCCAAACCCGATCTCTCCGGCATCCGCCGCTTCTGCGACATCGTCATCGCCAGTGATTTCCTCGACCCGGTCGAGGAAACGATGGCCTGGCTCGACGTGCTCGCCCGCCATGGCGTGCGCGCGCATCTGATCGAGGTCGCCGACCCGGCCGAGGAGACATTCCCCTATGCCGGCCGCACCGAATTCACCGACCCGGAGAGCGGCGAGAAGCTGACCGCCGGCCGCGCCGAGATGCTGGCCGATGAGTATCGCCTGCTCTATGGCGCCCGACGCCAGGAACTGGCCAGTTGGTGCAAACGGCTCGGCTGGAGCTTCACCGTCAACCACACCGATCGGCTGGCTTCCGACGCCCTGGTACGCCTGCACATGGCGATGACGGATGGCGGTCAGCCCGGGCTGACCGCTGTTGGCCGCGCCGGCATGATCGCTGGTGGCGATCAGCCCAGGCCGATCGCTGGCGATCGCGGCGGCATGATCGCTGGTGGCGATCAGCCAGGAAAGGCCGTCGCATGAGCTGGCTGCCGCTTTCCTTTGGCGCGCCCATGCTGCTGTGGGGTCTTTTGGCGCTGCCGGTGATCTGGTGGCTGCTCAGGCTGACCCCGCCCAGGCCGCAGACCGAGGTGTTTCCGCCGCTGAAGATCCTGGCGCGCGTGCTGAAGCGCGAGGAAACCCCGCAGCAGAGCCCCTGGTGGCTGACGCTGCTCAGGCTGCTGATGGCGGCGCTCATCGTCGCCGCCCTTGCCGAACCGGTCTTCAATCCGCGCGAGAAACTGCCGGCCGAGGGCGCGGCCCTGGCGCTGGTCGTCGACAATGGCTGGGCAAGCGCCGCCGACTGGAACAAGCGCATCGCAACCGCCGAGCGGCTGATCGCCGACGCCGGTTCGAACGGCGTGCCGGTCATCATCGCCTTCACCGCCGAAAAACCCAATGCCGAGATCGGCCCCTTCGATGCGGCCGCGGCGCTCGACCGCCTGCGCGCGGCAAAGCCGCGGCCGATCCCGACCGACCGGCCGGCGGTCTACGCCCGCGTCGCCGCCGCCCTGGAGCGCCTGCCGGGCGCCAGCGTCGCCGTGCTGGCCGACGGACTGGCGGCGAAGGGCGACGAGGCCGCCTTCAACACGCTCCTGTCCAAAAACGCCGCCCGCGTCGTGTGGGCCGTTGCCGACCGGATGTCGCTGACCGGCCTGACAGGCGCCGAGAACGACGTCGACGGTTTTGCCCTCACCGCCATCCGCGCGCCCGGCGATGCGGCCCCGGCGCAAGTCACCGCCGGCGCCTTCGACGACAAGGGCCGCCGCATCGCCGATGCGACGCTGACTTTCGCACCCGGCCAATCAACCGCCACCGGCACCATGGCGGTGCCGTTCGAGTTGCGCAACGATTTCGCCTCGATCGCGCTCGACGGCGAGCGTCAGGCGGGCGCGGTGCGCGTGCTGGACGAAAGCTCCAAGCGCCGCCGTGTCGGGCTCCTGTCGCAGGCCGAGGCCGACCAGGCGCAGCCGCTGCTATCGCCGCTCTACTATATCAGGCGCGCGCTCCAGCCCTTCGCCGACCTGGTCGAACCTTCCAGCGCCGACCTGGCCGACGCCATTCCGCAGATCCTCGACCAGAAGCCGGCGATGATCGTCATGGCCGATATCGGCACCATTCCCGCACAGATCAGGCCAAGGCTCGTCGACTGGGTTGAAAAGGGCGGCACCCTGGTGCGTTTCGCCGGGTCGCGGCTGGCGGCCGCCGGCAATGACGACGACCTGCTGCCGGTGCGTCTGCGCACCGGCGAACGCTCGCTCGGCGGCGCATTGTCATGGACCACGCCGCAGCCGGTCACCGAATTCCCCAAGGCTGGCCCCTTCGCCGATCTGGCGCCGCCGACCGAGGTGACCGTTTCCAGGCAGGTGCTGGCCGAACCGACGCCCGATATCGTCGAGCGCACCTGGGCAGCGCTTGCCGACGGCACGCCTCTGGTCACCGGCCTGAAGAAGGGCAAGGGCACGCTCGTGCTGTTCCACGTCACGCCCGAAGCAACCTGGTCGAACCTGCCGATCTCAGGCAGCTTCGTCGAGATGCTGCGCCGCATCGTGCAGCTGTCGCGCAACCAGGGAGCCGCCATCGCCAATGCCGAAGCCGCCGCCACCTCGCTGGCGCCCTACCGCATGATAGCGGCCGACGGAATGCTGGTGCCGCCGACGCCGGATGCGCGCCCGCTGGTGCCGGGCGCCGGTACACTGCCGGTGACCTTCGAAAACCCGCCCGGCCTCTATGGCTCGGAAGCCGGCGTTTTCGCCCACAATTTGCTCGATGCGACAAGCACGCTTGCGCCGCTGGCGCGCCCGCAAATCACTGTCCCGGTCACCACAATTCAGTATGCCTTTGACGAATCGCGCAATTTGAAGGGCGCGCTGGTGGCCGCCGCGCTGGCGCTGATGGTGCTCGATACGCTGGCGGTGTTCTGGATGGGCGGCCTGTTGACGCGCAGGCCGCGCCGCGCTGCGGCCGTAACCACCATGGCGGCCATTCTGATCGGGCTCGGCGCGCTGTTCGGCCATGTCGGCCCCGCGCGCGCCGACGATGCCAAGCCTGGCGACACCGCCGCCATAGAGGACATCTCCAAGACCCGGATCGCCTATGTGCTGACCGGCGTGCCCGGCGACGATTCGATCAGTCGCGCCGGGCTCGAGGGCCTGACCCGCTTCCTCATCGAGAAGACCGCGCTCGAGCCGGGCGCGCCGGCCGGCGTCGACATCTCCAAGGACGAGCTTTCGTTCTTTCCCCTCATCTATTGGCCGATCGATCCGGCCGCAGCCATGCCCAGCCAGGCCGCGATTGCCCGTATCGATGCCTATATGCAGCAGGGCGGCACCGTGCTGTTCGACACGCGCGACCAGTTCGCCAACGGCATCGGCGCCGACTCGACCAGCCCCGCCACCGAGCGGCTGCGCGACATCCTCGGCAACCTCAACGTGCCGCCGCTGGAGCCGGTGCCGTCGGATCATGTGCTTACCAAATCCTTCTTTATCCTGCCCGAATTCCCCGGCCGCTTCGCCGGCAGCCCGCTCTGGGTCGAGGCATCGCTCGACGCCAGCAATGCCGAAAACCGGCCGGTGCGTACCGGTGACGGCGTCTCGCCGATCATGATCACCGCCAATGATTTCGCCGGCGCCTGGGCCGTCGACGAGAATGGCGACCCGCTGCTGCCGACCGTGCCCAACGACCCGATGCAGCGCATCTATGCGTTGCGCGCCGGGGTCAACATCATGATGTACATGCTGACCGGCAACTACAAATCCGACCAGGTGCACGTGCCCATATTGCTTGAACGGTTGGGCCAGTAAGATGACGCTCCTTCTTGCGCTCGCTCCCCGGATCGGCGCTCCCTGCAAGGGGGAGGGTAAGGCATGAACTGGTCGATCTCCTTCGAACCGCTGATCTCCTGGCCGCTGCTGGCCCTTGTGCTGGTGCCGCTGGCCCTGCTCGCGGCCGTCGGCCTGTGGTTTCGCCAGCGCGGCGCGGTCCTGCGCCTCGTCGCATTGCTGGCGCTCGCCGCCGCTCTCTTCAATCCGGTGTTCCTCAACGAGGAGCGCGAGCCGCAGCAAAGCGTGGTTGCCCTGATCGTCGACCGGAGCCAGAGCCAGGACATCGGTGAACGGACCAAACAGACCGACGAGGCGCTGGCCGGGCTTGAGCAGCGCCTCGGCCGCTTCAAGCAGTTCGACGTCCGCGTCGTCGAGGCCGGCAAGTCGGAAGCCGCCGAGGAACGCACGGAAACGCGGCTGTTCGGCGCGCTCGAAAACGCCTTCCGCGACGTGCCGCCCTCACGCATCGGCGGCGCCGTCATGATCACCGATGGCGAAGTGCATGACGCACCCGCCGGCGCGCCTGATTTCAATGCCCCGCTGCACGCCTTGATCACCGGCAACGACCACGAGAAGGATCGCCGCATACGTTTCGAGAACGCGCCCCGCTTCGCCCTCGTCGGCAAGCCGCTCGATATGACCTATCGCGTCATTTCAACCAGCAACGAGACCGGGCCGGTCGATGTGCGCGTTTCGGTCAATGGCGAGCAGGTCGCTGTCGAGCATGCCACCGTCGGCCAGGCCATGCCGCTGCACGTGACCATTCCCGGCGCTGGGCGCAACATCATCGAACTCGCCATCGATCGCGAGCCGGGCGAGCTCACCGACACCAACAACCGCGCCATCGCGCTGGTCGACGGCATTCGCGAGAACCTGCGCGTGCTGCTCGTCTCTGGCGAGCCGCATGCGGGCGAGCGCACCTGGCGCAATCTGTTGAAATCCGACGCCTCGGTCGATCTCGTCCATTTCACCATCCTGCGGCCACCGGAGAAGCAGGACGGCACGCCGATCAACGAATTGTCGCTGATCGCCTTCCCGACGCGGGAACTGTTCGTCGAGAAGATCAAGGATTTCGACCTGATCATCTTCGACCGCTACCAGCACCGCGACGTGCTGCCGATCCTCTATTACGACTACATCTCCGAATATGTCGAAAAAGGCGGCGCGCTGCTGATTGCGGCCGGACCCGAATATGCCGGTGAAAGCTCGATCGCGCGCACGCCGCTGATGTCGGCGCTGCCGGCGATGCCGACCGGCGAGGTCGTCGACAAGGCGTTCTACCCACGCCTCACCGACATCGGCCAGCGCCATCCGGTGACGCGCGGTCTCGACGGTTCTGCCAGCGAGCCGCCGCACTGGAGCCGCTGGTTCCGCACCATAGGCGTGCAGAATCCCGAAGGCGAGGTGGTGATGAAGGGGGCCGACAACCGGCCGCTGCTCCTGCTCGACCGCAAGGGAGAAGGCCGCGTCGGCATGCTTCTGTCCGACCAGGGCTGGCTGTGGGCGCGCGGCTTCGAAGGCGGCGGCCCGCATGTCCAGCTCTACCGCCGCATCGCCCACTGGCTGATGAAGGAGCCAGAGCTCGAGGAGGAACGGCTGACCGCCGACGGGCGCGGCATGGTGCTGGAAATCCGCCGCCAGACCATGGCCGACGACCCCGGCCCGGCCCAGATCATTACGCCCTCCGGCAAGACCATTACCGTCAAGCTCGAGAAATCCGAACCCGGTGTCTTCCTGGGCAGCGCCCAGACCTCCGAGATCGGCCTTTACCAGGTCGGCAATGGCGACCTTACCGCGCTCGCCCATGTCGGGCCGGTCAACGCACCCGAATTCGCCGACGTCGTTTCCACGCAGGACCGGCTGAAGGCTCCCGCCGAAGCCACCGGCGGCAGCGTTCGCAGGCTTGCGGGATCGACCCTTGGAGGCGGCGACGTGACCTTGCCCTCGATCGTCCCCGTACGGTCCTCGGGAGAAGCGTCCGGCGCCGACTGGATCGGCCTGCGCACCACCGACGACAGCGTGCTCAAGGCGGTCTCGCGCGTTCCGCTGTTCGGCGGCTTTCTCGGCCTCGGCCTGCTGCTGCTGGCGATGGGTTCGATGTGGTACCGCGAAGGACGATAGGAGCATTTTCCCTCCTCCCCTTGTGGGAGAAGGGAAGAAACCTGCTCTACTCTTCCGGCTCCGTCGTGAACATCAGCGGATAGCCCTTGGCCTTGCCGGCGTCGGTGGCCCGTGTCGCCTTTGTCTCGGCGACGTCCTTGGTGAAGACGGCGACGACGCAGACGCCGCGCCGATGCGCCGTGATCATCACCCGATGCGCCTGGTCTTCGCTGAGCTTGAACTCGCCCTTCAGCACCGTCACCACGAATTCACGCGGCGTGAAATCGTCATTGAGCAGGATGACCTTGTAGAGCTTCGGCCGCTCGGTCTTGGGTAGGGTCTGCGTACGGGGTTTTGTCGTGATTTCAGGCATGGGAACCGGCAATTGCGCGAGCCTCGGCTACGCCCCTATTTTCGCACGGGCGAAAGCGAGCGTCCAATCACAGAGCTATGTGGGAAGTGCGGCCCGCGGTTCAACGGCCCTGGCGGCCGAAGCCGCTCCGGGAGGGCAAGTTTCCGGCAGCATCCGACCGGCGTTCCATCCAGGATGCGACCGGCCAGGCGACGACGCAGATCAGCGTCACGCTGGCAAGTGCGATGAGCAGCCAGGTCTGCGCGGGCGTGATGTAATCCCAGTCGGTGGAAATCACAGGCGCGAACAGTGACGGCTCGGTGCGGCCGCTGGCCGGATCCGGCACGGGACTGGCGGTGAACAGGATCATAAGCCGGGCGGCGCCGGTGGCGACCAGGCTGCCGAACACGATCGAGCGCAGAATGGACGAAAGCCGCCTCTTCATGCGGATTGTCCTACGGCGCCGGCCTTGCAATCGGGTTAAGGCCGATCGAGACAAAGCCGCCGGCGCCGGCTTCGGCCACATCGTTCGGACCTGTCCGTTCGCTTCACTGCCGATACACGGCCTTCGGCTTTTTCGGACAGGAAGAAGGCCGCTCCAGCAAAACGCGACTGGAGCGGCCTTGTCATAAGGCAGGCAGTGTGCCCGACCTGGATTAAGCCTTCGGAGCGACCTTCTTGTCGGTCTTCTTGACAGTCTTCTTCGCCTTCTTGTGCTTCTTGGCAACGACCTTCTTCACCGGAGGCTTGGCGGTCGTGGTCGCCGGAGCGGTGGTCGTCGAGGAAGCAGCCGGAGCGGCGGTCGTGGTGGCAGCGGCGTTGCCGAGAGCCGGCATGGCGAAGGCGAGAGCAACGGCGAGACCGGTGGCGGAGAGGATGGACTTTTTCATGGCTTCATTTCCTTTTCATGCGGGTCGGGTTTCGAGTGTCACTGAACCGGGTCGTTCGGTGTCACCCCCAGCAACTTCAAAGCGTTGGCGAGCATCCGGATACCCTGTGCCTGTTTCTTGGCGGCGCAGTACCGGTTGCCCTTTCTCTGAAGTGCCTTTGCCGCGGTGACCTGCGTTGCCGCGGCATGGGTTTCGAGGGCTTCATCGAATTGGTGGCTGAGATTGGCACACCGCTCGGTCCGGGTGGTGGGCGTCACTTTTGCATCCGATTGTCCAGCAGCGGCTGTGACGAGCGAAATGCCCATCAACGCACCCAACAAACTGATCGACAACCTTGGCATCGGTTAATCCGTGAACCCGGAGACTTGCGTCGCGGCCAAATGACCTGACCGCCACGGCACCGTTATGCCGGCCTAGTTTTTCAGGAGTTTTTCCCGATTATAGAATTTTGTTTCTGGATTGTGTCTGTGCGCCCCGGCGGGAGGCCTCCAGCGCATTCGGTGTGGAGATTGCCAGATTTACCTTGCCTTGAAATCCAAGGCACTGGCCAACATATGGCCCGAATTCTATCGTGTGGGTGGCCGCCTGCCGGCTTGGCAGGTCAACGAAGACAGGATCCCCGTGAAATCCGACGCACACATACTGATCGTCGACGACGACAAGGGCATTCGCGACCTGCTGCAGGAGTTCTTCCAGAAGCGCGGCCTGCACACATCGGTTGCCGCCGACGGCACCGAGATGGAAACGATCCTGCGCCGTGCACAGGTCGATCTCATCGTGCTCGACGTCATGCTGCCCGGCAGGAGCGGGCTGGAACTGTGCCGTGACGTCCGGGCCCAGTATTCGACGCCGATCATCATGTTGACCGCCGTCACCGAGACGACAGACCGCGTGGTTGGCCTCGAGATGGGCGCCGACGACTATGTGCCCAAACCTTTCGACCCCCGCGAATTGCTGGCCCGCATACGCGCCGTGCTGCGGCGCAACGGTGCCCCCGAGCCCAAACGCGTCACATCGAAGCAGATCTACCGCTTCGCCGGCTGGACGATGGATTGTTCGCGGCGCCGGCTGACCGCGCCCGACGATGTCAGGGTCGAACTGACCATGGCGGAGTTCAATCTGTTGCAGACCTTCGTCAAGAGCGCACAGCGCGTGCTGACCCGCGACCAGCTCATCGAACTCTCCGGCGGCGATAGCGATTATTCCTTCGACCGCAGCATCGACATCCTGGTCAGCCGGCTGCGGCGCAAGATGGAAGATGACCCCAAGACGCCCAAGCTGATCCTGACGGTGCGCAGCGGCGGCTATCAGTTCCTCCCCGAAACGACTTCCGAATGAGACGTTTCCTGCCGCAGACCCTGCCTGTGTGGGTGCTGCTGATCGTCATTGCCGG
Source organism: Mesorhizobium sp. B2-4-1 (assembly GCF_006442185.1). Lineage (NCBI taxonomy): Bacteria > Pseudomonadati > Pseudomonadota > Alphaproteobacteria > Hyphomicrobiales > Phyllobacteriaceae > Mesorhizobium > Mesorhizobium sp. B2-4-1. The sequence goes on from NZ_VFVN01000004.1 coordinate 190,495, forward strand.
CCTGTTGATCAGTCAGGTCGCGACGCTCTACATCGTGTCGCGCGACCGCGCGGCCGCCAATGACGTGGTCGATCTCTACCGCCTCAACGACCGCGCCTATTCGCTGGTGCAGCTGATGCATGCCGCCACGCCCGAGGAGCGCAAGGCGACCGCATCCGGCCTGTTCAACGCCACCTACGCTCTCACGGTCTCAGACACCCCCGCGGTCACCTCGTCGATCGCCGGCGACGATGAACTCGCCGAGCTGGAAGACATTCTCGTTGGACGGCTGTCGAAGTTCGGCGTCACCGACGCGCGCGTCCGGCGCGATCCGGCGACGCAGGAATCCGACAGCCCCGGTGGCGAGGTCATGAACAGGGACGTCGGCCAGGTGGAACGCGATCTCCTGGTGCTGGCGGCGAATTTCGCCCAGAGTGACAAGCTGACCGCCTCGCTGCGCTTCGCCGACGGCCAATGGCTGAACTTCACCGAGCCGATCACGCCGGTCGGCCCGATCCTGAGCTTCGACAGCCTGCCGCTCTATTCGCTGATAGCGGGGCTGGTGGTGATCATGTCGATCTGGTCGCTGCGCCGGCTGACCGCGCCCTACCGAATGATGGAAACCGCCGTGAACCGGATCGGCAATGACCTCAAGAGCCCGCCGATCGCCGAAAGCGGCAGCCGCGAGGTGCGCGCCGCCGCCAAGGCGATCAACGCCATGCAGGCGAGACTGCGTGAATATGTCGAGGACCGTGAGCACCTGGCCGCCGCGCTGGCGCACGACCTGCGCACGCCGATGACCAGGATGCGGCTGCGCCTGGAACTGTTGCGCAAGTCGGCGGTTCGCGAGGCGCTGGCGCACGATCTCGCCGATGTCGAGAGCATCGCCAGCTCGGTGATCGACTTTGCCACCTTCGAGGTGAACGAGGAAAAGAGCGAGCGCATCGACTTCTGGTCGCTGGTGGAATCGATCGCCGACGGCTACGCCGAGGTCTCCTTCGACAATGATGATACGCGCTCGCGCGGTCTGATCTGCATGGCGCGGCCGGTCGCGCTCAAGCGCTGCGTCACCAATCTTGTGCAAAATGCAGTCACCTACGGCAAGAAGGCGCATCTCAGCCTGTACCGGTCGGGCGACATGATCACGCTGGCCATACGCGACGAAGGGCCGGGTATTCCGCAAGCCCAGATCGACGCCGTGTTCGGATCTTTCGTGCGCCTGGAACAGTCCCGCAACCGCCAGACCGGCGGCCTCGGCCTCGGCCTCACGATCGCCCGCAACATCGCGCGTGCCGCCGGCGGCGAGATCCGCCTGTCCAACCATCCGGACGGCGGCCTGCTGACGGAGCTGCGTCTGCCGCTGGCGACTTGAGACGCGACTGAGGGATTACCGCCGCAGCACCGCGCTCAGCACGTCCCTGATGCCGATCGCGCCGACGAAGCGCGACTGGTCATCGAACAGCGCCACGGGCGCAGTCTGCGACCGGTGCATGGCCAGCATCACGGTCTTCAGCGACGTTCCGGGATTGGCCCAGAACACCTGGGCCGCTTCCTCGGGCTGGCCTTCGACCTCGGCGCAGGACACCCATACCGCCGGCTTGCCGTCACGCTCAGCCGCCGCCACGAGGCCATGGTCGTCGATCTTGAAGCGCGTCGTCTTGCGCCGGTCGAGCCACACCCAGCCGTCCTTGCCCTGTTCGAGATCGCGGCGATCGCGCATCACGTTCCAGGCGGTGAGCACCGACAGCGGATTCACATTGGCGATGAAGTCGCGGACATAATCGTTAGCGGGCTTGAGCACGATGTCCTCCGCCGCGCCGGTCTGCACGATGCGTCCGCCCTCCATGATTGTGATGTGGCTGCCGATCTTCAGCGCTTCCTCGAGGTCGTGGCTGACGAAGATGATAGTCTTCTTCAGTTCGGCCTGCAGCTGCAGCAACTCGTCTTGCAGCTTGGTGCGGATCAGCGGGTCGAGCGCCGAGAACGGCTCGTCCATCAGAAGGATCGGCGCCTCGGTGGCGAAGGCGCGCGCCAACCCGACGCGCTGCTGCATGCCACCCGAAAGCTCATGCGCGTATTTCTTCGACCACTGCTCGAGATTGACCAGCTTGAGCTGCCTGTGGACGCGCTCCTTGCGCTCGGCATCCGGCACGCCGGCAAGTTCGAGGCCAAGCCCGACATTCTCTTCCACCGTCCGCCACGGCAGCAGGCCGAACTGCTGGAACACCATCGCAACCTGCTTCTGCCGCAGGCGCCGCAAGGTAGCCTCGTCGCAGGTGACGACATCGACGGTGCGGTCGCCATCCTTGACCAGAACCTGGCCGCGCGAGACGACGTTCAGGCGATTGACCGCTCTCAGCAGTGTCGACTTGCCCGAGCCGGACAGACCCATGAGGACGGAAATCTCGCCCTCATGCACGGTAAGGCTGGCGCCGGCACAACCGAGCACATTGCCGGTCTGCTCGAGGATCTCGGCGCGCGTCGCGCCCTTGTCGATGAGCGCCAGCGAACCCGCCTGGTCGGCGCCGAAGACGATATCGACGTTCCTGAAATCGACGGCGACGGTCATTTCTTGCCTCCAACGCCAATGCGGGTCATGCGGTCGAGCACGATGGCGAGCACGACAATGGCGAGCCCGGCCTCGAGGCCGAGATCGATGCGGCGCGAACCGAGCGCGCGGTTGATCTCGGTGCCGAGCCCGCCGGCGCCGATCAGCGCTGCGAACACCACCATCGACAGCGACAGCATGATCGACTGGGTCAGGCCCGCCATGATGGTGGGCAGCGCCGAGGGCAGTTCGACCTTCCACAGCAGCTGGCTCCTGGTGGCGCCGAAGGCCTCGCCGGCCTCGATGATCGACTTGGGCACGGAGACGACGCCGAGATGCGTGAGCCGGACCGCGGTCGGGATGACGAAGATGATGGTGACGATGAGGCCGGGCGCGTTGCCAAGGCCGAACAGGGTCAGCACCGGGATCAGGTAGACGAAGGTCGGCAGCGTCTGCATCAGGTCGAGCACCGGCAGCATGAAGCGGTAGACCTTCGGCTTGTGCGCCGCCCAGATGCCGAGCGGCACGCCGATGGCCATTGCCATGGCGGCGGCGGCCACGACCAGCACCAGCGTCTGCACCGTCTGTTTCCACAGGTTCTGGTTGATGATGAAGATCAGCCCGAGGAAGACGCCGATCGCGAGCGGGCGCGAACGCTGCAGCAGCCAGGCAATGATGGCGATGATGAGCGCCAGCAGCACCGGCGGCACCACCAGCAGGAGGTCGACCAGGCCGTCGAGGATGAAGTTCAGGCCGTTGGAAAAGGCCCTGAAGACGGTGTCGAAATTGTCGGTGAGAAACCCGAAGAACGCCTTGCCCCATGGGCCGATGGGAATCTTGTAGCTGACCAGGAATTTGGAAATCGGATCCATCTTGCCCCCTCTCCTACCGGCATCGCTTTGCCGCGGTGTCCGCTGTCGTCACGTCATCTTCTCACAGCATATGAAAAAGGGCAGCCTTTTCCAGTGGCTGCCCTTTTGTTCTCACGCGTGCATGCCGAAGTCAGTCGGCTCAGCTCCCCAGTGCGGTCTTGATGGCCGCTGCCGCATCGCCGCCGTCGAAGGTGGTCACGCCGGCGATCCAGGGTGTCACGGCATCCGGATTTTTCTTCAGCCAGTCGGTGGCGACAGTCTGGGCGTCGCCGCCCTTGAGGATGGCGTCCATCAACTGGCCTTCCATGTCCAGGTTGAACTTGAGGTTGGCAATGAGCTTGCCGGCGTTCGGGCACTCGGTGGTGTAGCCCTTGCGCACATTGGTGTGGACGGTGGCGGCACCGAAGCCGCTGTCGCCCATGCCGTCGAGATAGGTGATCTTCATGGCGCCCATCACCGGGTGCGGCGTCCAGCCGAGGAAGGCGATCCACTCATTGTTCTTCATCGACTGCTCGGCCTGCGTCAGCATGCCGGCCTCCGAGGATTCGACCAGTTCGAAGCCTTCGAGATTGTCCTTCGGGTTCTTGATCATGTCGAGGATGATGCGGTTGCCGTCATTGCCGGCCTCGATGCCGTAGATCTTGCCGTCGAACTTGTCCTTGAACTTGCCGAGGTCGGTGAGTGTCTTGACGCCGGCATCCGCCACATAGGTCGGCACGACGATGCCGTAGCCGGCGCCGGTCAGGTTCGTGCTGATGGTCTCCACCGAACCGTCGGCCGTGTAGTCCTTGATGTCGTTGGTCATCGACGGCATCCAGTTGCCCAGGAAGACATCGAGGTCCTTGTTCTTCAGCGACGCCATCGTCACCGGCACCGACAGTTGGATTACCTGCGGCTCGTAGCCGAGCGCCGTGAGCAGCACCGAGGCGATGCCGGTCGTCGCCTGGATATCGGTCCATCCGACATCGGAAAGGCGTACCGCCTTGCAGCTAGCCGGATCCCCGGCGAAGGCAGCGCTCGTCGACAAGAAAGCCGCAAGGCCGAGGCCTGCGACGAAGGAATTCATACGCGACATGAACTTTCTCCCATTTCGATTCTTTGGCGAGGCGAAGTCACGGTTTTTGTGCCCGCCTTGTTTCGTCAGCCAAACACCATTCTCGTGCGGTTTCAAGCATTAAGGCAATCACGATCAACGGCGCTGGCTGGCCGATCAGCGACACGTCAGCCGCTTTTTCCATGCGAGCCGGCTTTTTTGGTGGAAGGCCTGCCAGGGGCCTTCCCCGGGCCCGGCCAAGTGGGCTTAAAAGGGCGCCATGGCCAAACTGTATTTCCACTACGCGACGATGAATGCGGGCAAGACGACGATGCTCCTGCAGGCGTCGTACAATTACCGCGAGCGCGGCATGACGACGATGCTGTTCGTCGCCGGCCACTACCGCAAGGGCGACACCGGCCTGATTTCGTCACGCATCGGACTGGAAACGGAAGCCGAGATGTTTCGTGACGGCGACGACCTGTTCGCCCGCGTCGCCGAACATCATCAGCACGGTGCCGTGCATTGCGTCTTCGTCGACGAGGCGCAGTTCCTCGCGGAGGAGCAGGTCTGGCAGTTCGCCCGGATCGCCGACCGGCTCGACATTCCGGTCATGTGCTATGGCCTGCGCACGGATTTCCAGGGCAAGCTGTTTTCCGGCTCGCGCGCTTTGCTGGCCATAGCCGATGAGCTGCGCGAAGTGCGCACCATCTGCCGCTGCGGCCGCAAGGCCACGATGGTTGTGCGCCTCGGCCGCGACGGCAAGGTCGCTCGGCAGGGGGAGCAGGTGGCGATCGGCAAGGACGTCTATGTCTCGCTCTGCCGTCGCCATTGGGAAGAAGAAATGGGTCGCGCCGCCCCCGACGATTTCATCGGCTTTGTCGCGCCTTGACCGGGCTGTGGCATCACGGCCGCCACACTTGCCGCCATCGATCGGCTTTCGCGATCCCGCCACGATGCAGCGTTTGTTAAGGCCCCGGTCCTATTCTGCGTCCTCTCGTTCCAGCCAGAACTCGTCGGGGATAGCCATGTTTCGAGCCGCTTCGTCTGCCGCAGCCTTTCTGCTTGCCGGCGTCCTTGCCGCCCATGCCGGCGGCGATCCGGCACTGGGCAAGAGGGTCTTCAACCGATGCATGGCCTGCCATGAAGCAGCGAGCGACCGCGACAAGGTCGGCCCGCATCTGATGGGTGTCGTCGGCCGCGCCGCCGGCAGTGCCGAGAGCTTCCTCGGCCATTACTCCGAAGCGATGAAGAGTGCAGGCGCCGCCGGTCTCGTCTGGGACGAGGCCAACCTCGCCGAGTATCTGAAGGCGCCGCGGCAAAAAGTGCCCGGTAACAAGATGGCCTTTGCCGGCCTGAACAACGACGAGGACATCGCCAATGTCATCGCTTATCTGAAGGCCGATCCCAAGCCCTGAGCCAGGATTATTCCGTCCCCGCGATGGACGCCGAGCTGCCACCGTCCTCACCGCGCTCGATGCTCCGTCGGATTTCAGGCATTCGTGGCAGCGGGGGACTGAATGCCTGGCCGACATCCGCCGACGTTGAAGTTCAATGACAGTTGAACCACGCGTAGTCCAAACGATCCTTTCGCCATGATCGCGGATCGATTGCGTTTCAAGGGCGTGGGCAAGGTTTTTGTTTTCGAAGCGCCCCTGTCTTCACGTCTTTCAATCCCCTGAAGCCCCACATATATTCGCCGCTGTTCGCAATCAGCGACCTGATGCCGGAGCGGGAGGCCCTTATGGCGACATTGCAGAATTTCGATGCCGAAATTGCCAGGACCAAGCAGGTCGTCCAGGACATGCGCACCAAGATAGACCAGTCCGGCGCCGTGCTCGACAAACTTGCCACCGCCGACAAGAAGATCGGCGACGCCAATTTCGATATCGAGAACGCCCGCATCGAAGACGTGCTGAAGCAACAGAAGGTGATGGAAGGCAATATTGCCGACCTGATCATCGGGCTGGAGGACGCCACCAACGTTTTCGGCGCCGAGTTCGAGAGCATGAAGAACTACACCGGCTGGGAAAACTTCATCGGCATCTTCTCCAGCCAACGCAAGCAGCGTCTGCGCACCGACCGCGTCCGTAACATGTCACTGGCGGGCAACCTGCAGGAATTGCTGGCCAAGTCCGACACCATCGTCGGCATATTGAAGGCGCAGAAAGAAGTCCTCGACCAGCGCTACAAGACCTCCGAGACCAGCCTGTCGCAGGTTATCGAGCGCCGCAAGGCCACCATGTCCAACCTGGAAACCGTGCAGAAGCGCATCGAGGAGCTCAATCCGATGCTGCTCGACATCGAAAACAAGATCGCGGCCTCCACCAGCCAGAAGGAACGCACGCAGCTCGAAGGCGAACGTTCCAAGCTCGCCACGGAATACAATGAGAAGCAGGCCAAGGAACAGGAGTTGCTGGCCGAGAGCCAGACGCTGGAGCGCTACACCTCGATGTTCCAGACCTTCGTCGATTCGCTCAACAACCAGATCGCCGCACAGTCGACCCTGATCAACAAGCTGACCATCGACACCGAGCAGCGCATCGTTCTCTACAAGGCGCTGGAGGATTCGCTGAAGACCGCGGCTCAGCAGGACGTCGCCCACAAGATCAACACGCTGGGCAGCCAGGTCGACAACACCGCCGAGGAGACCATGGCCGGCATTGGTGCCGCCTCGCAGAAGCACATTGGCGACCTGCTCGAGATGCACGAGAAGAACATGGTGGCCACCGCCGACATCCAGCGCCGCAAGAAGCTGGCCGACGACGCCTTCGCCCGCCGTTTCGACGAAGTGCTGAAGAAGCACAATTCGGCCAATTACGTGCAGTCGTAATTGCCGCCCGCACCGGTGCGACAATGCCATGGCCAATAGCATGACCTCCGAAAACGACGCGGCGGCGCGGTATTTCTCGGCAATCACGGCAGCGCTCAGCGGGCTGGAAGTGTTCATGCGCGACGATCGCTCGCCGCTCTACCGGCACGGCATCGTCGCCAAGATCGTCGCGGAATACATCGCCCGGCTCGACAAGTCGTTCTCCTGCTGGCGCAACCGGCTGGGCTTCATGGACACGTTCCGCATTTCGCGCGCCGAAAGCGGATTCCCGGTGTTCCAGAACCTGCTTGAGCTCGAAAACGACCGCCGCCAGGCTGACACGCGGCTCGCCAACATCCCGCTGGCCGACGAATTGCGCGAGGAGATGGCCGACTTCATCCTGCGCCACAAGGAATTCCCCCAAGCGCTGCAGAAGTCGATGGCCGAGAGGCTTTATCTCGAGGACGTCAAGAGCGAGCAGACCTTCGGCCCCTTCACCCTGGCGCAGACGGCCAAGGTTTCCGTCAATCCGAAGACGGCGCGGCCCTACTACCTCGTCCATTGGGCGACCTTCGACGGCAGCGCCAACCTGCCGCTGGTCTACATGGTGACGGTGGAAGATTCCTCCGAAGACATGATCCGCCAGCTCGTCGACCGCAATGGCAAGCTCAACGACCAGATCGACATTCCATTGCCAGTCGATGGCCTGCTCAATCCCGAGCTTGCCCATCGCTTCGACGATTTCACCGAGAAGAACTCGGCCTATACGCTGTCGCCGGCAACGATCGCCGTCAACCTCGACAAGGATTTCGAGCCGCTGCACCCCAAGCAGCTTCGGCGCGTCGTGCTCGGCCCCTTCTATTCGGCCGGGATCACCGACAACAATTCTACGGTGACCGAGGTTCTGGCCAAGGTGCGCAAGCCGGAGAACGCCTGGCTGCTGACCTGGACCATCCAGGAGGTTTACTCCAAGGGCGAAAAACCCGGCCGCAGGGGGCTGTTTTCAAGCGAGAAGACGACGCAGGAGTTCTTCATCAACACCGACGACCTCGAGGCCGCGCGCCAGGGCGTGTCGAGCTACGAGAACCACGCATTGATCCCGCACGAGGCCTACCAGGCGCTCTATGCCGCCGGCGAAGCGCAGAAGATCTTTTCCGGCTACAAGGTTCACATCCTGTCGAATGGGCAGGTCATCTCGGACGTCTGACCGTCACACCACGGAGCAACCTTCATGGATACCGGCCTGACCACCATCCCGGAAGCGGCGATCGAGAAGCACCGCGCCACCGCGCAGAGCTTCATCACCCGCATCGTCGTGCTGGAAGACCCGTCCAGCTCCTCCGGCACCGCGCTTGCCGGCACCAATCGCCGCTTCGTCTCCACCGTCTCTGTCGGTTCGGTGCGCCGCACGCGCGAGGTCGAGCTGGCGAAGACCGTCGGCGCCGTTCACCCCGACGACCAGTTGCTGACCATCCCGCAGCACACACTTTTGTTTCGTGCCCGGCGCGGCACGGCGCTCGCGCTCGCCATATCGGATGTTTTCGCCGAAGGCTCGGATCTCGAAAGCCTGCAGGCCAGGAACACCCGCGCTCCCCTCGAAGGCGACGAGGCCACCACCTTCAAGAAGCTTCTGTCGGCCTCGGCTTACATTTCCGCCTTCAGCCTGTCCTCCTACCTGTTCCAGCTCATCGACAGCGATGGCGAGGCGCCCAACGACATTCCCGAGCCGGATTTCCTCTTCGACACGCCGCAGGACGCGGTGAAGTCGATCCTGGCCGGTCTCGACAAGGCGATTTCGGGTGCATCCGACGATGCCGACCTGATGACCAGGGCGCGCGCCTTCGCCCGCGTCGCCATCGATGGGCTGCTGTCGCGAAAGGGCCGCTTCGACGGTATCGGCCCGTTCGAGAACGCGCATATCCGCATCGATGCCGACGATTTCACGCTCGACGGCTTCGACGTCGCGCCGGGCAAGCGTTCCAGGCCGCTGGTGATGACCTTCAAGAAACCGGAAGAGGTCGTCGGCAACCACATCGCCAAATATCAGTCGGTCAAGCTCGCCAAGATGTTGATGGCCTATGATTTCGAGCGCGAGCTGAACCCGTTCGTCGAGCTCGGCGGCTTCCTGTTCACCTTCATCGGCGACGGCGCGCCGGGCACCGGCAAGACGACGCTGATCCAGATGATTGCCGGTCTCGTCAATGGTTACTGCCAGGTCGCCGGTTATCCCTTCGCCTACGAGAATTTCGGCGTCGACCAGATCTCGTCCTATCAGGGCAAGTCCGGCCAGAACTGCCGCCAGTTCATCAACAATGTGTTGAACCCGCGCGTCATCGGTTTCGGCACCATCGACGACGTCGACCAGGTGGCGGCGCGCCGTTCCGACGACCGCGCCTCGGCCGGCCAGCAGGAGATCACCGGCGTGCTGATGGACGCCTTCGCCGGTGCCGCCACAGTGGTGCGCGGCAACTGCTCGTTCGGCATGTTCTCCAACTATCCCGAAAATGTCGACGATGCGCTGCGCCAGCGCGCCGGCGCCCGCTGGCTGGTCGACGGGCCGCAGACGCGTGACGATTACATCGACATTTTCGTGCTGCTCGCCGGCAAGAACCACAAGATCCCGCTCGGCGACCACGAACTCTACGCCGCGCAGGAGATCCAGCGCGCCGTGGCCGAAGCCTATGAGGAGCACAAGAAGCCGCGGGAGGACGGGCTGATCCGGGTCCATGAGCGCTACATGAAGGAGAATGGCGCGCCCAAGACCATGGCCGACATCGGCACCTATCTGCACCTGATCAAGCAGGCCGAGCCGCGCTTCACCGGCCGCGCCATCAAGAACGTCACCGACGCCATCAAGATGCGCGCCATGGACATCGAGCTTCCCGACGACTGGTTCGAAAAACCAGAGGTTTTCATGCACAAGAGCTATGACGAGAAGAAAGCGATGATCGAGCAACTGCGCGGCCCGTTCTCGATGGACATGGTCATGCAGGAGATCAACCGCTACGCCGACAGCGAGTTCCGCTACTCCGACAAGTCCGACGACTCCGCCGTGGAAAAGCTGCTGCGCGACGCGCGGCTGCGCGAACGGGCAGCGCGTGAGATGGAGGAGATGAAGAAAAAGGGGCTGTGGAATGCGTGATGCGCTCCGGCCTTTCCTTCTCCCCTTGTGGGAGAAGGAATAATGGCCCGCAAACCCGATCTCCTGCGCGACAACGAGCTCATTTACGGCCGGCTGCTCGTCGTCGACGAGCCGCATCTCATCGAGCGCTACAACAAGGCGCTTGCCGCCTTTGGCCTCGAGCCCACCGAGCTGAAGAGCTTCCAGATCGACCGCACCGGTTTTTCGCCGGAAGTGGCGGAGGAATGCGGCGACTACGGCTACCTCGATCCCAATGAGGTCAACCGCCGCTTCATCATCCTGACGCCGTCGCAGATCGACCTGTCGGTGGTGCACACCGCCTTCTCCAACACCTCGCAGCTGATGCTCGAGTTCATGTCCAGGAATCAGCGCGCCATCGACGCGCTGACCATCAAGGATGTCATCTACGGCGAGATCGAGGATTCCATTCCCAAGGTCAACGATATCGAGGATCTGCTGTCGATCAACCAGGTCGAGTTCAAGGTGCTGTCGGCCGAAGATGTGCTGGGCAAGGCCGCCGAGCTCGGCAAGCTCGTCGACCGCCTGAAACAGGAGCCTGACGCCTGGCGCGACAACGCCATGCTCACCCGCATGGTGGAACTGGCCAAGATCTGCGGCGACATCCGCGAAAACGCGCTGGTGCCCGACCAGGTGATCTTCCGCCACAACGCCTACTGGACCAGTCATTTCGGCGGGCTCTACGTGTTCGTCGACCCCGATATGACGACCGTCATCAGCGATCCGGCGGCCCCCGGTTTCCGCCGCTCGCGGCCGTGGCAGGTAAGCTATCTCTCGATCAAGGACGCCGACAAGGTGTTCAAGTTCCTCGCCGCCACCGGCCGCATCGAACTGCCGCGCGCCTCCTGGATCGAAGCCTCGGCCTATCTCGAGCACCGCGCCGAGATGGTGGTGCGTGCGCTGATCCGCGACGCCGAGCCGAACCGCAATCTGACCGACGTCGACAAGGTCTGGCTGCAGACCTGGATCCAGGGTCATGCCGACCTGATCACCAGGGACGGCAATTTCCCCTTCCTCAACGCCGCCAAGCGCGAGATTGCCCAGCTCGGCCATCTCAAGATCGAGGATGTGTTCCCGCAGCAGCGCTTCCTGGTGGTCCGCGCCAAGCCCGACCATCCCGACGCCTGGCTGACCAACCGGCTGATCTCGGATTTCGTGCCGTCGGACTTCGTCTCGCGCTACGTCTTCAACAAGCAGGGCTTCTACAAGGACTATGAGGACTTCAGCGACGCCTGGCGATCGCATGTTGTGGACATTCTGAAAACCACATATCTGAAGGACAAGGTGGCGTTCCGCACGCGCCTTTACGGCCTGACTGACTAGAACGAAACCGGCCGTCATTTCGTTCTAACTTGTTGTTTGGCGCATGATGTTATCCAAAAAGTCCGCAACTTTTTGACATTATGCTTTGAGGGGGTGACACAGCCATGCTCGATCCGATCGTGAACTTCTTCGTCAGGATTTTCCAATGGATCGGCCGCGGCATCGGGCTCCTGATCGGCGTCATCTTGTGGCCGTTCATCTGGGCCGGGCGCTGGTATACGCAGCGCGGTTGGATCCTCAAGGCCCTGGTCGGCCTCGCCTTGCTCGTGCTGCTCGGCCTCTATGCCAATTTCTTCTACGCCACCCAGTGGTGGAACAATTTCAACCCGAGCTATCCCGACACCTACACGTTCGAGAAGCGCAACATCTCGGCGGGCGAACAGGTAGCCGCCGGTGCCGGTGCCGACACTGCCAGGACCTGCGGCAACTCCGGCATCGCCCAGATTGCCGCCGATTTGACCGACTTCAACGTTAACCAGAATGCCTGGATCTCGTCGATGATCCTCTACAAGCTCGGCCTGTTCGGCATCAGCTGGGACAACACGCCGTGGATGGACAACAAGGCCTCATTCCAGCGCGGCATCAACCAGGCGGTGCGCCGCACCGCGACCGAGCTCGCCGACAATCTCGGCCGTGTGCGTACGACATCGCAGATCGACGCCGACCTGCAGGATGCGCGCGGCAATCTGCAGTTCGACGAGTACACCTGGTATTTCGGTGTAAGCCCGTTCGGCCCGAAGACACCGACCCCGAGCTATTATCGCGACGCCGTGCGCAAGCTGCGCTCCTTCAACGCCCGCCTCGCCACCTGCCAGGCCACCTTCGATGCCCGCGCCGACAATCTGAAGCAATATATCGACCGTATCGCCAGCGATATCGGCTCGACCTCGGCCATCCTCAAGGAACGTGCCGAAAACCACAACAATGGCTGGTTCGATTTCCGCGCCGACGACCGCTACTGGTTCGCCTATGGCCAGCTCTACGCCTATTACGGACTGATGAAGGGCGCGCAGGCCGACTTCGAGGACGTCATCAAGGAAAAACACCTGCAGAGCCTGTGGGATACGATGGACGCGCAGTTCGTCTCGGCGCTGCGCATCCAGCCCTTCATCATCGCCAATGGCCGCGAGGACGGCTGGCTCCTGCCCACGCATCTGACGACCATGGGCTTCTATGTGCTCAGGGTGCGTTCCAACATGGTCGAAATCAGCAACGTGCTGACGCAGTAGGGCTGGTCGGCCCAATGCATGTCACCCAAAAGTGGTCCGGCCTGGGAAGAACGATATGCATGGAAACAAATGCCTGAAGCGCGATGCGCTTTAGGCCGGCGATGGCGGATTTGCGCCGCCGTGTCTGTCGCATTCCGTGCATTGCGCGGCTGTTTTGAGACGGCGGACGCGTCCCCGCTCTGGCTTCTATACGGCGCGGCAAGCGGAGCCAGAAAGAACCGGAGGCAGGTCGGCCCGCCGCAGAGGAATTTTCTTCATAGGAAACATAGTTGCATGAAAGTTGACGCCACGGCAGCGAGAGGGCTAGAACATGCCCTTGCCCGCGCGGCGTATCGAACATGCACCAGTGATCAACCCGTCCCCTCCACCGTCCAATCCAGAGGAAAGCCGTCATGGCAGAAGTGAAGTCCGACATCGAGATCGCCCGCGGTGCGAAGAAAAAACAGATCCAGGAGATCGGCGCCAAGATCGGCATCCCGACCGAACACCTTTTGCCCTATGGCCATGACAAGGCGAAGGTCTCCGCCGAATTCATCAAATCGGTGAAGGGCAACAAGGACGGCAAGCTGATCCTGGTCACCGCCATCAACCCGACCCCGGCCGGCGAAGGCAAGACGACCACCACCGTCGGCCTCGGCGACGGCCTGAACCGCATCGGCAAGAAAGCGATCATCTGCATCCGCGAAGCCTCGCTCGGTCCGAATTTCGGCGTCAAGGGCGGTGCGGCCGGCGGCGGCTACGCGCAGGTCGTGCCGATGGAGGACATGAATCTCCATTTCACCGGTGACTTCCATGCCATCACCACCGCGCACAACCTCCTGTCGGCGTTGATCGACAACCACATCTACTGGGGCAATGAGCTCGGCATCGACACCCGCCGCGTTGCCTGGCGCCGCGTCATGGACATGAACGACCGGGCGCTGCGCGAGATCATCTGCTCGCTCGGCGGCGTCGCCAACGGCTATCCGCGCGAGGCCGGGTTCGACATCACCGTCGCCTCGGAGGTCATGGCCATCCTGTGCCTCGCCACCGACCTGAAGGACCTGGAGAAGCGCCTGGGCGACATCATCGTCGCCTATCGCCGCGACAAGTCGCCGGTCTATGCCCGCGACCTCAAGGCCGACGGCGCCATGGCCGTGCTGCTCAAGGACGCCATGCAGCCGAATCTGGTGCAGACTCTGGAGAACAATCCAGCCTTCGTGCATGGCGGCCCGTTCGCCAACATCGCGCATGGCTGCAACTCGGTGGTCGCCACCACGACGGCGCTCAAGCTTGCCGACTACGTCGTGACGGAAGCCGGCTTCGGCGCCGACCTCGGCGCGGAAAAATTCTTCGACATCAAGTGCCGCAAGGCCGGGCTGAAGCCGGCGGCGGCGGTCATCGTCGCCACCGTACGCGCCATGAAAATGAATGGCGGCGTCAAGAAGGAAGACCTCGGCAAGGAAAACATCGAGGCGGTGAAGAAGGGCTGCGCCAATCTCGGCCGCCACATCGAGAACATCAGGCAGTTCGGCGTGCCGGCGGTAGTTGCCATCAACCACTTCTACTCCGACACGGATGGCGAAATCCAGGCGATGAAGGATTATGTCGCCTCGATGGGCGAAGAGGCGATCCTGTGCAAGCACTGGGCCAACGGCTCGGCCGGCATCGAGGATCTCGCCAAGAAAGTGGTGGCGCTGGCCGAATCCGGTGCCTCGCAGTTCGCGCCGCTCTATCCCGACGCCATGCCGCTGTTCGAGAAGATCAACACCATCGTCCAGCGCATCTATCGCGGCTCGGAAGCGATCGCCGACAAGTCGGTGCGCGACCAGTTGCACGCCTGGGAGCAGGCCGGCTACGGCCACTTGCCGGTGTGCATGGCAAAGACGCAGTATTCCTTCTCGACCGACCCGAACCTGCGCGGCGCGCCGACCGGCCACACCGTACCGGTGCGCGAGGTCAGGCTTTCGGCGGGCGCGGGTTTCGTCGTCATCATCTGCGGCGAGGTCATGACCATGCCCGGCCTGCCCAGGGCGCCGTCGTCGGAAAAGATCTTCCTCAACGAAGCCGGCCAGATCGAAGGCCTGTTCTAGAAATCCTCAATTCCAAAAAGTGCTAAGGGCGCCGCAGCGATGCGGCGCCCTTTCTGTTTCCGGAAATTCCTACGCAGCGTTGCGCGACAGTGCCCGCTGGTTGGAGCCGAAGATCGTGTCGCGTTCCGGCAAGGTGCCGGTCTTCAGGCATTCGATCCATTCGGCGGTCTTGAGCACCGCGGCGAAGCGCGACTGCAGGATGATTGTCACCACGCGGTGGATCTCCTCGGCCGAGGCATAGCCGGCGCTGTTGGCGTAAGGCACCGAGCCGGTCGCGTCGGACAGGAACTCGACGGCAAAGCCCATATGCACGGCGTGGATGATGGTCGACAGGTCGCAATTATGCGTCATGTAGCCGACCACCACGATCGTATCGACAGCGTTGGCGCGCAGCCACTCTTCGAGATCGGTGCCGGTGAAGGCGGAAGGCAGCGTCTTCTCGACATAGTGGTCGCGTGGCCGCCTCGATATCTCGGGATGCAATTCCGCGCCATGGCTGCCCTTGGCGAAGATTGGCGACGTCTCCGGCGCCATCTGCTTGACGACCACCACCTTGATGCCGGCCGCGGCTGCCGCGTCCATGGCGCGCGCCACGTTGACGACGCTGTCGCGGAACGGCGGATGCTGGATGGCGAGATTGCCGCCGTCATAGTCATTCTGGACGTCCACGACGACGAGCGCGCGGCGCGGCGTCTTGCTGGCTGGTTCGGACATGATGCATTCCTTTCAGGCTTGATGTGATGCCCGAGCATAGGTCCGCCACCATCGGACGAAAGTGGCCCGATTGACATCATTCGAAAGAATTGGGACAATCCGCATAACCCCGCGCAGAAATCCCCGGAAGACATGACCCACCAGATCGTCGCCGTCCTCGCCTTCGACGGCATCAGCCCGTTCCATCTCTCCGTGCCTTGCCTGGTGTTCGGCGAAGATCGCACATCGTTCGGCCTGCCGCGCTTCGACTTCCGCATCTGCGCGATCGAGGTCGGTCCCGTCCACACCGAGGCCGGGCTGAGCGTCGCCGCGCCGCATGGGCTTGAGGGGCTCGACGGCGCCGACATCGTCATCGTGCCGAGCTGGCGGGATCTCGAAGACCCGCTGCCGGAACCGCTGACCCAGGCATTGCGGCGGGCCCACCGCAGTGGTGCCCTGATCGTCGGCCTTTGCCTGGGAACATTCGCAGTCGCTGCTGCCGGACTGCTTGGCGGTCGGCGTGCGGCCACGCATTGGGCCTATGCCGAGCGGCTTCAGAAGCTTCATCCCGACATCGCGGTGGACGCCGAGGTGCTCTATGTCGACAATGGCGACGTGGTGACGTCGGCCGGCGTCGCGGCCGGGCTCGACTGCTGCCTCCATATCGTTCGCGCCCGCTACGGCGCCGAGGCAGCACTGCGGCTCGCACGGCAGATCGTGCTCTCCCCGCACCGGCAAGGCGGACAGGCGCAGTTCATCGAGCGTCCGCTGGCGAGGAGCGCCGATACCGACAGGTTCACACAAGCACTCGACGCGGTGCGCGCGACGCTCGGCGAAGCGCACAGCCTGGACCGCGTCGCCGAAGCCGCCGGCCTGACCCGGCGCACCTTCACCCGCCGCTTCCAGAAATCGATCGGCACCAGTTTCGGCGATTGGCTGATCGAGCAACGGCTTGAACTGGCGCAGCGTCTGCTCGAGTCGACGGAAAAATCGATGGACGTCGTGGCCTTCGAGGCCGGCTTCG
The DNA here is from genome assembly GCF_006442185.1 of Mesorhizobium sp. B2-4-1. Classification (NCBI taxonomy): domain Bacteria; kingdom Pseudomonadati; phylum Pseudomonadota; class Alphaproteobacteria; order Hyphomicrobiales; family Phyllobacteriaceae; genus Mesorhizobium; species Mesorhizobium sp. B2-4-1. The sequence goes on from NZ_VFVN01000004.1 coordinate 207,240, forward strand.
GCAGCGCCGCTTCGCTACGCCAGCATTTTTCGGCGCGTCTCAGGACCTCACCGGCGCAATACCGGCGTGAATTTTCCAGGCGGGCCGACCAAGGCGACCGGTCGCCGCACGCGCTTTCGCACTGAGCGCCCGCCGGGCACTCAACCGCGTTTGACCGCCCGCGCCGGATTGCCGACCACCGTCATGTTCGCGGGCACGTCGCGCGTCACCACGGCGCCGGCGCCGACGATGGCGCCCTCGCCGATGCTGATCCCACTCAGGATGACCGCGCTGCCGCCGATCCAGGCATCGGCACCGATCTCGACCGGCCTGGCGATTTCCAGCCCGGCTTGTCGCCCCGCGGCCTCCCTGTGATGCTCGGCGCAATAGATCTGCACATTGGGGCCGAGCAGCGTTCCCTTGCCGATGCGCACGCTTGCCGTGTCGAGAATGATGCAGCCGGCATTGAGAAAGACGCCGTCGCCGAGGAAGACGTTGAAGCCATAGGCACAGTGGAACGGCGCCTCGATGCGGGCGCCCTCGCCCGCGCCGCCGAGCAGATCCCGCAAGGTCGGCCCGATGTTGCCGCGCTGACGGGGCGCAAGCGAATTGTGCTCGAATACGGCGCCCGCGGTCACGCCGCGCAGCGCCTCCAGTTCGTCATCCATGCACGTATACCACTCGCCCGCCGCCATTTTTGCGCGTTCGCTCTCAGCCATGCGGTGCCTCCGTCATCATTGCCACGCACCGTTGCGGCGTAAGAGAGCGCCTATGCAAGTACTGGCCAAATACCGGACCTATGGTAGCCTGCCTTTTCAGGGCTGTCCCGGCCCGGGATCGAGGGGGATCAACATGCTTTACATTCTTGTACTTCTGATCGGGGTCATTGCCGGCCTGCGCGCCATGACCGCGCCGGCCGCCGTCGCCTGGGGCGCCTGGCTCGGCTGGCTGCCGGTTGCCGGCACCTGGGCAAGCTTCATGAGCCACTGGGCCGCTGTCGGCATTTTCACTATCCTGGCCATCGTCGAGCTGGTCACCGATGAGTTGCCGTCGACGCCGAGCCGCAAGGTGCCGCAGCAATTCGGCGCCCGTATCCTGCTCGGTGCCTTCAGCGGCGCCGTGATCGGCGCCACTGGCGGCGCCACCATCGTCTGCCTGATCGCCGGCGCCATAGGGGCCGTTATCGGCACGCTCGGCGGCGCGGAGGCGCGCGGCCGGCTGGCGGCCGCCTTCGGCAAGGACCAGCCCGCGGCCTTCATCGAGGACGCGGTCGCGATCGTTGGCGGCCTCTTGATCGTGGCGGCGGTGGCATGACGGCGAAAACCTTCGATGCCATCGTCATCGGTGCCGGCCAGGCCGGCCCTTCGCTGGCCGGCCGGCTGACCGCGGCCGGCATGAGCGTGGCGCTGATCGAGCGCAAGCTGGTCGGCGGCACCTGCGTCAATACCGGCTGCATGCCGACCAAGGCCATGGTCGCCAGCGCCTATGCCGCGCATCTCGCGCGGCGCGCCGCGGACTATGGCGTGACCCTCTCCGGCCCGGTCGGCGTCGACTATGCCAAGGTCAAGGCGCGCAAGGACAAGGTGTCGAACGACGCCCGCGGCAATCTGGAAACCTGGATCGCCGACATGGATAAATGCACGCTCTATCGCGGCCATGCGCGTTTCGAATCCGCCAACACGGTGCGCGTCGGCGATGATCTCCTAACCGCCGGCAAGATCTTTCTCAACACCGGCGGCCGCGCCTCGGTACCGGATCTGCCCGGCATTCACGACATCGACTTTCTCACCAACTCTTCGATGATGGACCTCGACGTGTTGCCGCGCCACCTCGTGGTGGTCGGCGGCAGCTACATCTCGCTCGAATTCGCGCAGATGTTCCGCCGCTTCGGCGCGGAGGTCACGATTATCGAAAAGGGCTCGCGGCTGATCGGCCGCGAAGACGAGGATGTGTCCGACGCCATCCTGTCGATCCTCGAAAACGAAGGCATCGCGGTCCATCTCGGCGCCGACGCCATAAGCTTCGCCAGGCAGGGCGAGGATATTGCCGTTGCCTTCTCCGCCGGCAAGCCGCCGGCCGTCGGCTCGCATGTGCTCCTGGCGCTGGGGCGAACGCCCAATACCGACGATCTCGGCCTCGACAAGGCCGGCATCGAGGTCGACAAACGCGGCTTCATCACCGTCGACGACCAGTTGCGCACCAGCGTGCCCGGCATCTGGGCGATGGGCGACTGCAATGGCAAGGGCGCCTTTACCCACACGTCCTACAACGATTACGAGATCGTCGCGGCCAATTTGCTCGACAATGATCCGCGCAAGGTCAGCGACCGCATCGAGGCCTACGCTCTCTACATCGACCCGCCGCTCGGCCGCTGCGGCATGACCGAGGCGTCAGTGAAGAAGTCGGGACGCCGCGCGCTGGTCGGCCAGCGACCGATGACCCGCGTCGGCCGCGCCGTCGAGAAAGGCGAGACGCAAGGCTTCATGAAGATCCTCGTCGACGCCGACACAAGGGAAATCCTCGGCTGCTGCGTGCTTGGTCCCGGCGGCGATGAAGCCGTGCATTGCGTGCTTGACCTGATGTATGCCAAGGCGCCTGTGGACACGCTGGCCCGCGCCATGCACATCCACCCCAATGTCTCGGAACTGCTGCCAACCATCGCCCAGGAGTTGAAGCCGCTGGTCTGAACTCCGGCTCAGCCGGTCGGTTCGGCCGCTCGGCCGGGTTCGGTCAGGGTCGTCTAGCCCGGCAGGGCACGGCACAAGCACCGCTGCCAGTGCCTCTTTGCTCTCCGCTTTCTGCATTGCTGCATTGCGGCAATGGCGCTTGTGCGCCATGGGGCGCTCGCGCAGTTTCCATTTGAACCGATTCAGTCTGGACCTCCCATGCCTTTGCCGATCCTTGCGCTTGCCATTGCGTCCTTCTGCATCGGCACCACCGAATTCGTCATCATGGGTCTGCTGCCGGAGGTCGCCGCCGACCTTGGCGTGACCATTCCCGCGGCCGGGCTGCTGGTCACGGGCTATGCGCTGGGCGTGGTCTTCGGCGCGCCAATCGTGGCGATGGCCACCGCGCATCTGCCGCGCAAGCCGGTGCTGGTCGGACTGGCCGCACTGTTCGTTGTCGGCAACCTGCTCTGCGCCATCGCGCCCAATTACTGGATGCTGATGGGCGCGCGCGTCTTCACCGCCTTCGGCCACGGCGCCTTCTTCGGCATCGGTTCGGTCGTCGCCGCCAGCCTGGTGCCCCGCAACAAGCGTGCCAGCGCCATCGCGCTGATGTTCGCCGGCCTGACGCTGGCTAACATCCTCGGCGTTCCCGCCGGAACGGCGCTTGGCGAAGCCTTCGGCTGGCGCGCCACCTTCCTGGCGGTGGTCGGCATCGGGCTGATCTCGGTCGCGGCGATCGCTTGGCTAGTGCCGCCGGATGTCACTGAACCAAGCGGCGACGGCTTGCGCGGCGAATTGCGCGTGCTCGGCAAGCTGCAGGTGTGGCTGGCCATGCTGATCGCGGCGCTCGCCTCAGCCAGCCTGTTTGCCGTCTTCACCTACATCAAACCCTATCTCACCGACGTGTCCGGCCTCTCGACTTCAGCGGTCACCTGGGTGCTCTTGCTGTTCGGCGCCGGCATGACCATCGGCAACATCATCGGCGGCCGGCTGGCCGACTGGAAGCTGATGCCGACGGTCATCGGCACGCTGCTGCTGCTGGCGGTCCTGTTTGTCGGCTTCATGCAGTTCGGCGCTATCGCCAGTGTCGCCATAGGCATCGTCTTCCTGTGGGGCATGCTCGTCTTCGTCGTCGTGCCGCCGTTGCAGATCCGTGTCGTGGAAGCCGCTTCCGAGGGACCGAACCTTGCCGCCACGCTGAACCAGGGCGCCTTCAATGTCGGCAACGCCAGCGGCGCCTGGATCGGCGGCGTGGCGCTCTCCTGGGGCGTTTCCTATGCCAACCTGCCGCTGGTGGGCGCGGCACTCGCTCTGCTGGCGGTCGCCGTAGCCGTTGCCTCGCGGGCACTGGACCAGCGCGCTCCGGTCGTCACTCTTCAACCTGCCGCGCAGTAGCTGCTTGCGCCCATAGCGCGACAGCCTGGACCAATCGACAAGCGCACAGTCGAAGAGGCATGTCTTCTCGCCTCTCGACGGAGAAAGACCCCATGCAGAAATCGATCGAACGCATAGCCGGCGACAGCGAGGGCGTTTCCTATGAATTCCCGCTGTTTCGCTTCGCTGGAACCGACGAATCCGCGCCTTCGGCCTATCTGCAGGCAGCACTCCATGCCGGCGAACTGCCCGGAGTAGTCGCCGTTGACGCGCTGATGCCGATGCTGGCCAGGGCCGAGGCGGAGGGGCGCATCAAGGGCGACATCACCATCGTGCCCTGGGCCAATCCGATCGGCCGCGCCCAGTATCATTTCGGCGAACATCAGGGCCGTTTTCATCTGGGCACGCGCACCAACTTCAACCGCGGTTTCCCGCTGCTCGCCGCGCCCGACACGGCACTCCTGCCCGACACCGCGCATGGCACGCCCGACCAGCGGCTGAAGACGAGACTGGTGCAGCTTTCGCTCGGCCACGACATCGTGCTCGACCTGCATTGCGACGACGAGGGTCTCTCCTACCTGTATGTCCACACAAGCCTGTGGCCGGCAATGGCCGACTGCGCCGCCGCCATGGGCGTCGAGGCGGTGGTGCTGTGGAGTGAAGACACGGACGGCACTTTCGAGGGCGCCTCGATCATGCCCTATCAGAACGTTCCCGCCGATGTGGCGAAGCTCGGCCGGCGCGTCGTCACGACGGTCGAATATCGCGGCATCCTCGATGTCGATGGCGCGTTCGCGGCGTCGGACGCCGCGGGGCTCTACCGGCTGCTGGTGGCGCGCGGCGTGGTCGCCGACCCGGCCCTGCCCTCACCCGGTGCCTTCACCGGGGTTGTCGCGCCGCTCGAAAACATCGACATGATGCCGGCGCCCCGGGCGGGTGCCGTGCTCTATGACGTGGAGCCCGGCGACCGCGTCGCCAAGGACACGCGGCTTGCCGTCATCGTCCACGCACCGGGCGAAGCCGATGGCCGCACCGAGGTGTTCGCGCCGCAGGCCGGCATCGTCCTGACCCGGCGCTCGCGCCGTATCATCCGCGCCGGCGAGGATCTGTTGAAACTGGTGGGCGACAGGAAGAGCGCCGACGCAAGGTCCGGCACACTGGAAGATTGAGCCTCCATCGAATCCAGTTGCGCGGTCGCTCAATCGCCGCTATGGGAATCGCCATGAACATGCGTTCGATCAAGACCGTTTGGTGGTGGGCCTGCTGACAGCGGCCTGTTCGAACGCGTGCGCGTGAAAAGAGAGGGTGGCCGCAGCGGAATGTCCGGGCGGCCATTTGTTTTTTCCAAGCCATTCCCGGGTCCGTTGCCCAAGAAGCTGATGGAGACGGCAATGACGATGAAGGTTTTGGACAACGGCGCAGAGAGTTTTGTGACCGGGGGTGGCATCACCATCACCCGCGAGCGCCACGACCGGCCCTATGAAGGCGCCATCGACGCCTATGTTGACGGGCTGAATGCGCGCCGGGGCGCGGTGTTTTCTTCGAACTATGAATATCCCGGCCGCTATACCCGTTGGGACACCGCCATCATCGACCCGCCCCTGGTGATCTCGGCGCGTGGCCGGTCCATGCGCATCGAGGCGCTGAACCGCCGGGGCGAGGTGCTTCTGCCGGTCATCGTCAAGACGCTCGGCGATATCGCCGACATCACGATCGCCGAGGCGTCGAAAAAGCTGATCCGCCTCGACGTCGCCAAACCGGGCCGTGTCTTCACCGAAGAAGAGCGCAGCCGCGTTCCTTCCGTCTTCACGGTTCTGCGCGCCATTACCGCCTTGTTCAAGACCGCCGAAGACGCCAATCTCGGTCTTTACGGCGCCTTCGGCTACGACCTCGCCTTCCAGTTCGATCCGGTCGACTACAAGCTCGAACGCAAGCCAAGCCAGCGCGATCTCGTGCTGTTCCTGCCCGACGAGATCCTGGTCGTCGATCATTATTCGGCCAAGGCCTGGACCGATCGATATGACTACGCCGGCAAGGGTTTTTCGACCGAAGGCCTGCCGCGCGACGAGATCGCCGAGCCGTTCAAGACCGCCGACCGTATCCCGCCGCGCGGCGACCATGAACCCGGCGAATACGCCAGTCTTGTGCGCCGCGCGATGGACAGCTTCAAGCGCGGTGACCTGTTCGAGGTCGTACCCGGGCAGATGTTCTACGAACGCTGCGAGACCCAGCCCTCAGAGATTTCGCGCAAGCTGAAGTCAATCAACCCCTCGCCCTATTCCTTCTTCATCAATCTGGGTGAAGGCGAATACCTGATCGGCGCTTCGCCCGAAATGTTCGTGCGCGTCAACGGCCGTCGTGTCGAGACCTGCCCGATCTCGGGCACGATCAAGCGTGGCGACGACGCCATTTCCGACTCAGAGCAGATCCTGAAGCTGCTCAATTCCAAGAAGGATGAATCCGAGCTCACAATGTGCTCGGATGTCGACCGCAACGACAAGTCGCGCGTCTGCGAGCCGGGTTCGGTGCGCGTCATCGGCCGCCGCCAGATCGAGATGTATTCGCGGCTTATCCATACGGTTGACCATATCGAGGGCAGGCTGCGCGAAGGCATGGACGCCTTCGACGCGTTTCTCTCGCACGCCTGGGCGGTGACCGTTACCGGCGCGCCGAAACTATGGGCCATGCGCTTCATCGAGCAGAACGAGAAGAGCCCGCGCGCCTGGTATGGCGGCGCCATCGGCATGGTCAATTTCAACGGCGACATGAACACCGGCCTGACACTGCGCACCATCCGCATCAAGGACGGCATTGCCGAGGTGCGTGCCGGCGCCACATTACTGTTCGACAGCATTCCCGAGGAAGAAGAAGCCGAAACCGAACTGAAGGCCTCCGCCATGCTCTCCGCCATCCGCGACGCCAAGACGGGCAATGCCGCCAGCACCGAGCGCACCACCGCGCGCGTCGGCGACGGCATCAACATCCTGCTCGTCGACCATGAAGACAGCTTCGTCCACACGCTGGCCAATTACTTTCGTCAGACCGGCGCCAATGTCTCGACCGTGCGCACCCCCGTGCCGGAAGAAGTTTTCGACCGGCTGAAGCCGGATCTCGTCGTGCTGTCGCCTGGTCCCGGCACGCCCAAGGATTTCGACTGCGCCGCCACCATCGGACGAGCGCGCGCCCGCGAGCTGCCGATCTTCGGCGTCTGCCTCGGCCTGCAGGCGCTGGCCGAGGCCTATGGCGGCGAATTGCGGCAGCTGCATGTGCCGATGCACGGCAAGCCGTCGCGCATTCGCGTCTCCAAGCCCGGCATCATCTTCTCCGGTCTGCCCAAGGAAGTCACCGTCGGCCGTTACCATTCGATCTTCGCCGATCCGGTGCGGCTACCCGACGATTTCGTGGTCACCGCCGAGACCGAAGACGGCGTCATCATGGCCTTCGAGCACCGCAAGGAGCCGATCGCCGCGGTGCAATTCCATCCGGAATCGATCATGACGCTCGGCCACAATGCCGGCATGCGCATCATCGAGAACATCGTCGCCCACCTGCCGCGCAAGGCCAAGGACAAGGCCGCCTAGAGACGATGGTCGAAACGCGGGACACGACGGCGGTCGCGGCGAAGGCCGCGACCAGGCGCAAGGTCGCAAGGCTTGCCTTCTGGTCGATCGTCGTCGCTTGTGTGGTGCTCGCACTCAAGCTTGCCGCCTGGTACATCACCGGTTCCGTCGCACTCTATTCGGACGCGCTGGAATCGATCGTCAACGTCATCGCCTCGGCCGCCGCGTTCTGGGCGATCCAGGTCAGCTACAAGCCTGCCGACCAGGACCATCCGTTCGGCCACCACAAGGCCGAGTATTTCTCGGCCGTCCTGGAAGGCGTGCTGATCGTGGTCGCGGCACTCCTGATCCTGAACGAGGTCTGGCAATCCTGGCTCCACCCCGTCCCGCTCCAGCAGCCTTGGGAAGGGCTTGCCGTCAACGGTGTGGCGACGGTCATAAACGCCTTCTGGGCCTGGGCGCTGATCCGTACAGGGCGCAACGCAAGATCGCCGGCACTGGTCGCCGACGGCCAACACATCATGACCGACGTCGTGACCTCGGTCGGCGTCTTCGCCGGCCTTGTCGGCGCGGTGCTGACCGGATGGCAGATCCTCGATCCGGCGCTGGCCGTGATCGTCGCGCTCAACATTCTTTGGCAGGGCTGGCATGTTATCGGCTCGTCGATGAACGGGCTGATGGACCGCGCAGTCGACACCCAGGAGCATATGCGCATCCGCGACATCATTTCGGCCAATTGCAAAGGCGCGCTCGAAGTGCACGACCTCAAGACACGCATCGCCGGCCGCGCCACCTTCATCGAATTCCATCTCGTCGTCGATGCCGACATGTCGGTCGGCGCCAGCCATGTCATCTGCGACCGCATCGAGGATGCGCTGCAGGCGGAAGTCCCTTCCGTGCGCGTCACCATCCATGTCGAGCCCGATGATGAGGCCAAGCTGCCGAAGGGCACGACGGCGGTGCCGTTCGCGTGAGGCAGTTCACCACGTCTCGATTGACAGAGCTTTGATCCGCTCGAATTCCCGGACATTGCGGGTCATCAGCGTGAGGTTCCGCGCGCGCGCCTGCCCACCAATCAACGCATCGTAGGGACCAATTGGAGTTCCCAATGTGGCAAGCGTTGCCCGAATCTCTCCGGCATGTCTCGCGTCTTCCCGATCGAATTCGAGCACAGGAAACAGCAGAGCTTCGATACGCGCCATGTTTTCGACCCGACGCTGGCTCTTTTCGGCGCCATAGCACAGTTCGTGCACGACGATCGCCGAGACGGCAAAGTCCTGCGGCCTATGCCGTTTCAGCAGTGCAAGCAGATCCTCATCGCCCTTCATGACCGCGATGACGGCATTGGTGTCAAGCAGGTAGATCACTTGAAGACGTCGTCCAAGGCAGGTCGATCCTGCCCGTCCTGACGTTCCAGTGCTGCCTCGGCGAAATCATTATCAAGCGGTCCAATCACTTGGTCGAGCCACGCCCAGTCCTGCGCAAGCGGTTCCAAGATGACGGTTTGCCCGTGACGGCGTATCGAGACCTCCTCCGTGTCGAAACGGAACTCCTTCGGCAGGCGCACGGCTTGGGACCTGCCTGACCAGAACACTTTTGCTTTGTCCATCGTGCTATCCTCAAATGAGATATAGCAAAGATATATTCCTTTGCGCCGACCTAAACAAGGCTCCGCTCAAGGGGCGCAAGCCGATTGCGGCATCGGTTCCAGTCGGTAGACCTTGTCGTCGGAGGTGGTCTTGCCGTCGGCCGCCTTCGAACAGAGATCGACGATTGCCAGGCTGTTGTTGGGATTGGCCAGCATCATCGTGCCGTTGGCACCGCGCTTGAGGAAAATCTCCTTCTGCGCGATGTCGCAGGAGAAATCGCTCATCTTCGCGCTCGCCGCGCAGCGCCACTGGTCGGCCTCGCCCTGGCACGAATAGGCCTGCGTGACCTTGCCCGACTGTTGTCGCGTCGTGACCGAAACAGCGATGTCGGCGCCGTCAGGCCAATTGGCAAGGTAGCCGCCCGCCGCGAATGAAGCCAGTTCGACCGGCCCACGGAACACGCGGATCGACTGCGTCAGTTGGTCGGGATGCGAACCGAAATGCGCGGCATCGTAGTCGCGTCCGTAGCAGAAGGCCTGGTCGGGCTTCAGCCGGTCGCGCAGCGGCGGACCCATCGCCGGGTCGATCGGGTCGATGCGGGCGAACTCCGCCTTGCAGGTCGCTGCCGGCATCGGGTCGAGGCGGAAATTGTCGTCCCGCGACCCCAGCGCCTGCCTGTTGTATTCAGTCGTGCCGAGTTCCTCCTCGGAACCGGCATCGAGATAGATATCGGGCTGCAGGTCCGAAAGGATCAGCCGGCCCTTGTGGTCGACTTTCAGCGACGCCAGCGTGCGGTCGCATTCCATGCCGCAATGGATCGGGTTTGATGCGCCATCCTCGGATTGGTGCCTACACCAGCCGCCGGCCCATTCCGGAGCCTTGGCGCCACGCACCGTGGTGGTGACGAAGCCATTGTAGGACGTGCCGGCATTCGCGGCCGGTTCCTCGTTCGGCCTGCTGACCGGATCATGGCCGTAGTAGAAGAAGATCCGGGCCACCTTCTGCTCCGGATGCGCCTTGAGGTGGTTGGCATCGTAGATGCGGCCGAAAACAGGCGTCCTGACCGTTGGGACTGAGTTCGGTGAGCTTGGCCGCCTCGTCGGCGAAAGCCGTCGCGCCCAGCAGGCTCAACAAGGCCGCTCCGGACAGGACGCTTGCCAGTCTCTGTTCGAACGCCATGTGACCCTCCGCATCGGCAGGACGCGACGCCGATTTATGCTACACTCGGCGTCGCGGCCACGCAATTCGCGGCCATCTGTCAACCCGGGGGGAACCATCGCCATGCGTCGACGCGACATGTTCCGCGCGATTCTCGTCGGAGCCGGCACGCTGATTGGACTGCGGGTGGCGCAAGCCGCGGCCACCGAGGCCACGAGATTGAAGGTCGCCTATCATCTCAGTGACCTCGACAAGGTCAATTTCGTGCTGGGCAACATCAAGAACCATTACGAAGGCACCGGCGGCAATGTCGATATCGCGCTGGTCGTCCATGGTCCGGCTCTTGCCGGTTTCAAGTCGAAGGGCATATCGGCGGCGATCTCCGGTCGTTTCACCGGTCTCGTCCAGCAAGGGCTCGATCCGCATGCCTGCGCCAACACCATGCACGGCATGGATATTTCGCTCGCCGACCTGCTCGACGGTTTTCACGTGGCCGACAGCGGCGGCGTCGTCAAGCTCGCCGAGCTGCAAAGCCAGGGCTATGCCTATCTCAGGCCTTGAAGCCGCATGGACTGAATGCAAGGGTGGCAAGACCCCGCGAAGAACCGCGAAAATCCCGGAGGAACGACAGTGCCAGCGACGACCACTCCCCTCGGGCTTGTCATTCCCGATCTCGCCGGCAAGGCGGTGCTGGTCACCGGCGCCTCGACCGGCATCGGCGCGGCGCTCGCCTTGGCTTATGCGGCGCAGAAATGTCTGGTCGCACTGCACTACAATTCCAGCCGTGACGCCGCCGAGAAGCTTGGCGAGGCCATTCGCGACAGTGGCGGCGAGGTGCTTCTCGTCCAGGGCGACTTTTCGCTGGCCGCCGATGTCGAGCGTGTCGTCGAGGACAGCGCGCAACATTTCGGCCGCCTCGACGGGCTGGTCAACAATGCCGGCGGCATGCTCGGCCGCGTGCCCTACGCCGAGCAGACAGAGGCGCATTACGACGCGGTGATGGATCTCAACGCGCGTTCGGTGCTGACCGCCTCGCGCAAGGCGATGCCGTGGCTGAAGAGACAAGGCGGCTTCATCGTCAACACCTCCTCGATCGCCGCCCGCAACGGCGCCGGCGGTGGCGCCGGGCTTTACGGCTCGGCCAAGGCTTTCGTCTCCAACGTCACGCGCGGCATGGCCAAGGAACTGATCGGCTTCGGCATTCGCGTCAACGCGGTGGCACCCGGCACCATTCTCACGCCGTTCCACGAACGCTACTCGACCGAAGAGCAGATCAGGGGCATGGTTGCCACCATTCCGCAGGGGCGCGCCGGCACGGCTGAAGATTGCGTCGGTGCTTATCTGTTCCTCTCCTCCGATCTGTTGAGCGGCTACATCACCGGCCAGGTGATCGAGGTGAATGGTGGCCAGTTGATGCCTTGAGCCGCGACCTGCATACTGACGAACGGTATACTCTTGTCGAAAACGCTGAAGGGAGACGAAGGGATGTACGGTCTGATCGGCAAGATGCGGGCGGCCCGCGGCCAGCGCGACGCTGTCATGGACGTCCTGCGCGCCAGCACCGGCGCCCTGCCCGGCTGCCTGAGCTATATCGTTGCCACCGACCCGGCCGATGCCGATGCCATCTGGGTCACAGAAGTGTGGACTGACCAGGCAAGCCACAAAGCCTCGCTGCAGCTTCCCGAAGTCCAGGCGGCCATCGCCAAGGCGAGGCCCTTCATCGCCGGCTTCGAGTTCCAGGTGGAAACCAACCCCGTCGGCGGCTTTGGATTGGCTGACGACAAGACGGGCTGATCCGGGTGGACGACTCGACGCAGATCGTAAACATTAGCGATGCGAAGGCCAATCTTTCACGTCTCGTTCAGCGAGCCGCCAACGGCGAACCTTTCATTATCGCCAAGGCTGGCAAGTCATTGGTCAAGGTCATTCCTATGGATCAATCGGTGCCAGTACAATCGCGACGGGTTGGCTTTATGGCTGGTCAGTTTTCGGTGTCCGACCGTTTCGATCGCATGAGCGGTGGAGAAATCGAGCAACTGTTCGGCACAGACATCTGAGGCGATCGCTTTTCGATGCAGCGGGGGTTCGCATCCCTTACCGCTCAGTCTAAGACCAGAACATGGATTCCTCGCCCAAGCAGCCGTCTCCTGGCCAGCCGGCCGTCGAGCGCATGGCGCGCATGCGCAAGCCTTGGCAATGGCTGGCCCTCCTCGTCATTTCCGTGCTGTTTGCCGGTGCGCTCGAACTGGCCGCGCTGCCGGCGGCGCTGCTCATCGGGCCGATGCTGGCGGCTATCGTCGCCGGCACCAACGGCGCTACCGTGCGCGTGCCGCGGCTTCTGTTCGGCTCCGCCCAGGCGATCGTCGGCTGCCTCATCGCCGCTTCGATCTCGGCCGACATTTTTCGCGTCTTCTATGCCGAATGGCCGCTGTTCCTCGGCGCAGTGACAGCCACCGTCACGGCGTCCAGCCTGCTCGGCTGGCTGATCAGCCGGTGGCGCATCCTGCCCGGCACGACCGCCGTCTGGGGATCCTCCCCAGGCGCCGCCACCGCAATGGTGCTGATGGCCGGCGCCTTCGGCGCCGACCAGCGCCTCGTCGCCTTCATGCAGTATCTGCGTGTCATCTTCGTCTCGATGACGGCGGCCATTGTCGCCAAGATGTGGGTCGACACGTCAGGCGTCGAAATCCCGCCGATTATCTGGTTTCCGCCGATCGATGCCCAAGCCTTAGCAGCAACCATTGGCATCGCGCTGGTCGGCGGGCTGGCGGGAAGGCTTTGCCGGTTGCCTTCGCCCTCCTTTCTGGGCACCTTCATCTTCGGCGCGGTGATCCACCTTGGCCTCGGCGTGCCGATGCAATTGCCGCCTTGGCTGCTGGCTGTCAGTTACGCCATGGTCGGATGGTCGATCGGGCTGAACTTCACAAGGCCGATCCTGCGCCATGCGACACGTGCCCTGCCGCAGATCGTCGCTTCGATCGTGGCTCTGATCGCCTTTTGCGGCGGCCTCGCCTTCATGATCAGCCATCTGCTCGGCATCGATCCGCTGACCGCCTATCTCGCGACCAGCCCCGGCGGCATGGACAGCGTCGCCATCATCGCCGCCGCCGCCCAGAACGTCGACATCTCCTTCATCATGGCGCTCCAGTCGGCGCGTTTCCTGATCGTGCTGCTTGTTGGCCCGAGCATCGCGCGGCTGGTAGCGCGCGCGGTGAAGGAATAGGCTGCTCCGCCCCGGCTGCCGGCATACTTATGGATCGATCCTAATCCTCGTCGTCGCCCTCGGCCTGCGCGTCGCGACGCCAATAGGCCGTTACCAGGTGCCGGTCGCGGCCCAGGCCCCACTCCTTGCGCACGATCTTGCGGATCTCGCGGAAGTCGGTGAACTCGCATCCGGCCCAGACGTAGAGGCTATCGGCAAGCGCCATGTGGCTGCGCTCGCGCAGGGCGGCCGCCAGCAGGCCGGCGGTGCCGGCCGCGCGGTCGTGCCGGTAAAGCCAGGTGATTTCGATGTTGTCGCCTTGCGCCAGCGCGATGCGGTCGTCCGGGCCATCGACCTCGATGAGCGCCTCGACGCGGGTTGACGGCCGCAGTTCCTCCAGAATCCGGCCAATTGCCGGCAGCGCTGTGTCGTCGCCGACCAGCAGCAGGGTCGGCGCCGTCGGCGTCTCGCCGCCGCTTGGCCCGATCATGCCGATGACGTCTCCCGCCACCGCGTTCTGCGCGAATGTGGCGGCGGGCGTGTCATAGCCGGGGTGCAGCACGAAATCGACATCGAGCCAACCGCTTGTCGGATCCACCGCCCGGATCGTGTAGATGCGCACGGTGAGCGCATCCTCACCGGCAGGCCACACAAGCAGGCCGTCGGCGCCCATCGAGGGCCAAACGGGCGGCCTGCCCCGCGGCGGCAGCAGCAGCCGGATGTGCAGGCCGCCATGAGTAAACCGGCCAAGATCATCGCCTGCAAAGCGCAGGCGCTGCATATGCGGAGAAATCCGCGTTGACGACACAACCGTGATTTCGCGGAAGAAGAGTGGGGTGCCGGTGTCGCTGCCGTCGCCTTGCCAGCGCAGTCCGCTCGTCGTTCCAAGGTGCTGCGCGACGTGGCCGGCGACCGTCATCTTCATGTAGGACAGGCAGGTTTCGTCTACGGCCGAGACGCGGATCAGCATGGAGTCGCCCTCGAGTGCCGCGCTCAGCGAACCGTAGTACAGGCGAAGTTCCCATCGATCGGCAACACCGGTCTCGACCTCGAATTCGCTGTGCTCGGTGCGCAGCCGGTCCATCACCGACCTGATCGCCGCATCGCTGATCCGGGTTTGCGCTCGCAGTTGGTCCATCGTTCGCGTCTTTCGAAACGGTTTGAAGCAATCGGCCGCAGGAGGGCCGCGCCGGCAGCGGCATGCCATAGACGTTCCGAAGTTTCCACAGAAACTTGAATACATAGGTCATCTTATATATTGAACCGCTACGTCCCGTTGGCGGCCAGGTCCGGCCTCGGCCTGTTGGAAGGGCACGCACGTCGGCGACGACGTCAGACGGAACGTGGCCCGGCACGCGCCCGACTGTCGGCATGGCTTTCGGTACGGCTTGCCTCCGGCTGGCCGCTCCTGTATGAAAACCGCCATGAACACGCGCGCCACCACCGCTTCCCGTCAGACCGGCTTTGCCGGCGAGACCGTGCGCGCGCTTGCCTCGACGCTGCTTCTTCTCGGCCTTATCGGCGATCGCCGGGTTCGCTGAAGGAGCGCCCGGCGGTCGAGCCGCCGCGCAAGCGCATGCTCCTTGGCAGTCACATCAAGCGAATGAAAAACTGGTAAAGGCGCCACTCGCCACCCATCCGCCTGAAGGCGGATTCGAGGGTCGCCGGGAGAAACGACGATGAACGCACGAGAAGAAATCCGCGTAAGCGAGGCCCCGGCGGGCCAGCAGAACGGCGGCATGCCGGACGCCGCCCGCAAGTACCAACCCTACCCAATCGTCGGCCTCACCGACCGGACCTGGCCCTCGAAAGTGATCGACAAGGCGCCAATCTGGTGCTCGGTCGACCTGCGCGACGGCAACCAGGCGCTGATCGACCCGATGGGCCACGAACGCAAGGCGCGCATGTTCGCGCTGCTGCTCGACATGGGTTTCAAGGAGATCGAGATCGGTTTTCCTTCGGCCTCGCAGACCGATTTCGACTTCGCCCGCTGGTGCATCGAAGAGGGCAGCGTACCGGCCGACGTTTCGCTGCAGGTGCTGGTGCAGTGCCGGCCCGAACTGATCACCCGCACCTTCGAAGCGCTCAGGGGCGCCACCAACCCGATCGTGCATTTCTACAATTCGACCAGCGAGTTGCAGCGCCGCGTCGTCTTCGAGAAGGACGTCGCCGGCATCAAGCGCATCGCCACCGATGCCGCCAAGATGATCACCGACATGGCAGCGGGTGCCGGCGGCGGCTACCGTTTCGAATACTCGCCCGAAAGCTTCACCGGCACCGAGCTCGAGGTGGCGCTGGAGATCTGCAACGCGGTCACCGAGATCGTGAAGCCGACGCCTGACAACAAGCTCATCATCAACCTGCCGTCGACCGTCGAGATGTCGACGCCCAATATCTATGCCGACCGCATCGAGTGGATGTGCCGCAATCTCGACAGGCGCGAGAACCTGATCATTTCGCTGCACCCGCATAATGACCGTGGCACCGGCATCGCCACCACCGAGCTCGGCCTGATGGCCGGCGCCGATCGCGTCGAAGGCACGCTGTTCGGCAATGGCGAGCGCACCGGCAATGTCGACATCGTCACGCTGGCGCTCAACATGTACACGCAAGGCGTCGATCCGAAGCTGGACTGCTCCGACATCAACCGGATGAAGGATGTCTACGAATATTCGAACCAGCTGAAGATTCCCGAGCGCCATCCCTATGTGGGCGAACTCGTCTACACCGCCTTTTCCGGCTCGCACCAGGATGCCATCAACAAGGGTATGAAGGCGCTGAAGAAGGCCAACACGCCAGTGTGGGAGGTTCCCTACCTGCCGATCGACCCGGCCGACGTCGGCCGCAGCTACGAAGCCATCATCCGCATCAACTCGCAGTCCGGCAAGGGCGGCATCGCCTATGTTCTGCAGGCGGATTACGGGCTCAACCTGCCGCGCAACCTGCAGATCGAGTTTAGCCAGGCAATCCAGGCGATCACCGATGCCGAAGGCAAGGAAGTGCCGGCCAGGCGCATCTATGAGCGCTTCCTCGATACCTATGTCGACCAGCCGGGCGCCAGGCTGAAATTCCTCGATCACCACACCTATCCGGACACCGAGGTAAAGGGCCGGCGCGTTGTCGAGGCCGTCATTCTCGACGACGGCAAGGAGATGACGATATCAGGCACAGGCACAGGCCCGATCGACGGCTTCGTCGATGCGCTGTCGCGTCATGTCGGCGTCGATATGTCGGTGCTCGACTATTCCGAGCACTCGATGCAGCGCGGTTCGAACGCCTCGGCCATTTCCTATGTCGAGATGGAATATCCTGACGGCAAGCTGTTCGGCGCAGGCATCAACACCAACATCGTCGCTGCCTCGCTGGAGGCCGTGGTGTCCGCCGCCAACCGGATTATCGGCAAAAGAGCCGGTTGATACAGGCCTGGAACGACTTCGGGACCATCGTCGTTTAGCGATTGGTCCCGACTTTTGTGTCATTAACCACCGGGAAATTATCCGGTGTGGTACGTGATCGCATAATACGTGTATGCTTGTACGGTGGTGCGGTAACGATATGATCGCGCCTCAACCTGTGCCGACTTCGAGAGGATCGACACTTGCAGCATGCCACGCCTGCCGCCCCCGCAGTGCGCGAGACACTGGAGCGACTGCTTGCCAGCGAAACGTTCGGGAGATCCGAGCGCGCGCGCAAATTGCTTCGCTATCTCGTCGAGCGCGAGCAGGCCGGGGAAGCCGACAGGCTCAAGGGCTTTTCCATCGCCATGGATGTTTTCGGCAAGGACGGCGATTTCGATCCGTCCACCGATGCCGTCGTGCGGGTGCAGGCGGGCCGCCTGCGCGAACTGCTGCAACATTATTTCGCCAATGAAGGCATTGCCGAGCCGGTCCGCATAGCCATTCCGCGCGGCGGTTACGTCCCGGCCTACGAACTCAATGCCATCCGCCTGCCGCAAGCAGCGGAAGCCGCCAGTCACGCAGAGCCGACAGCCAGCCTGCCCGAACAGTCCGGTGCCGCCGATGATGCCGCACCCATGGCGGCCTTGCTCGGCCAGGTTCCTGCGGCGGGCCTCTCGGTGACGCGCCATCTCAGGTTCTTTTGGATCGCGATCGCCGTGGTTATCGCCATGTTGGGCGTTCTGATCCTGCGCCAGGGCGGCGGTGCCTTGCTGGCGGGAGGCGACATCCCGGCAACGTCCGAGACCGCCGGCGAAACCGGCAGCATCACGCCGTCGCCCATGGTCGAAGCGCTGCCGCTCGTCTACATCGCCCTCAGGGCCAACACTCCCAATGCCAGTCGCGTCGCCGCATCGCTGCGTGCCGGCCTGAGCGGCTTTGATACGATCGACTTCATCGGTCGCAACACCGACAAAGCCGATCCGGTCGCCGATGCGACGAGTTTCATTTTCGATATCCTGCCTGGACCAGACGCGGGCGACGTTACCATCGAACTGCAAAGCTTGGCGTCCGGACGGGTGCTGTTGTCGCGCAACCTGACCGCCGCCGACAGCGCACCAACCGTAGTCGAGGATCGCATATCCGGCATTCTCAGTGCGGCACTTCCCGCTTCTGGCACCATCTACAATTACATCGAGCAGTCCGGCGCGGAGACCGGCCTGACGCAGTGCCTGCTGCTCAACGACAAATACTATCTCGACCAGAACGCCAGGACTCACGAGACCGCCTATCGTTGCCTCGAAGCCCTTGCCAACAGTGGCGCGAAATCGTCACTGGTTTATTCGGAACTCGCCTCATTGCATTTGGAGGCCGTGACCGACCACTACGCCTACCCGCCGGACGCAACGATCGAGAAGGCGATGACGTTTGCCCATCGCGCCGTGCAGATGGGGCCGACCAGCCCGTACGCACATCGCTCCTACGGCTACATCAATTCGCGCCTCGGCAATGCCGACGAGGCCCTGCGATGGATGCGCAAGGCCCATGACCTTAACCCCTACGATCTCGCCATGGCCGCCGCCTATGGCTACGGGCTGGTTTTCGCCGGCCGGTACGCCGAAGGAACACCTCTTCTGGCGCATGCCGTGGATGCCTCGAGCGGCCACCCGACCTGGTGGGACTTTGGGCTTTTCGCCGGAGAATTAATGCTGGGCGATACCAGCAAGGCAGCGATAGCCAGCAGCGCTCTGAGAACCACTGCGGCGAAATCGCACTATCTCGCCGCCCGTCTGATCGGCGCCAAGATCGCCGGTCGGGACAACCAGGCACGAAGGCTGCTTGATGAGCTGATAACCGAATTTCCGAAATTCGCCGCCAATCCGCGCGCAACCTTCATCGACAGAAAATATCCCGCCGATCTGACCGAGCGGCTGGTCGACGCCTTGCGTGCCGCCGGGCTCTTCAACGCGAGCTAGATGTGAGCCATTCCAGGGCAGCTAGTGCCGGGTTCCCTTCCGGAGTTGCGTGAAATGAGGACTTAAAGCGGACAGCGAGTCCATCGAATAGTGAAAGGCCCAAAAGCGTTTCGCGTCGAAACGGATTCATGCGACACGCCTTAGGTCTTTTTGCTCGTGCGTGTCGTTCGCCCAAATCGAGGTCGCTTTTGGGAGCGGCATCCACCAGCAGCCGGCTCGCTGTTCGGCCAATCGCCTAATCGCGAAAATTTTACTGGCGAATGCTCTGGACTAGGAGCAATTCAGCCACATTTCCATCGCGCCTTCTCGAATAAAGCCTCAATCTTTCATGACTTCATCACTTTATGCCGACGAACGGGGTGTGGGTTCGAAGACCATCGTCCTGCTGCATGGTTTTGGCGGCAGCCACGATGTCTGGCGCGAGGTGATCTCCTTGCTGCCGCGTTCCGTACGCACATTGGCCTATGATCTGCCGGGACACGGCCTGTCGCTCGACTTTCCGTCGGCCGGACCGGCCAAGGTCGCGGCAAACGCCATCCTTGCCGACCTCTCCGCACGCGCGATCAAGCGCGTCCACCTCGTCGGCCATTCGATGGGCGGCGCGGTTGCCGCGCTGATGGCGTTGGCGGAGCCGGCAAAAGTCGCCTCGCTGACGCTCCTGGCGCCGGGCGGTTTTGGCCCCGAAATCAATGGACCGTTGTTGCGCCGCTTTGCCCGCGCGCAGGACCTGGCCGAAGTCCAGGCCTGCCTCGCCGAAATGTCCGGCCCTCGAGCCGCGCCCTCGCGTCGCATGGCCGAATTGCTTTGCGAAATGCGCGGCCGCCCCGGACAAACCGAAAAGCTCGTCGAGATCGCGGCCGCCATGACCAGGAGCGATCGACAGGGCGTCATCCCGCGCGAGCGGCTCGATGCGCTGAACATGCCGGTGATGGTGGCGTGGGGATCGGATGACGCCGTTCTACCCTTTACCCAAGTGGATAACCCGCCGGAGCGCTTCCATGTGCACCATGTGCTGGAGGCCGGCCATATGCTGGCCGAGGAAGCGCCCGACCTGATCGCCGAGATCATTCGCCGCAACAGCAATCGCCGCGTCGGGCCGCAACGGGTGAAACTGTCCGCCGCGGCCAGCTGACTTCTTCCGTCTGCGCCGCCAACGGCGACCCTTGATGCATTGATCTCGCCAGTGCATTTTGCCGGCGGCTGTGTTAACTCCATGTTAACCAAACCCGCGAGGCCACGCCCATGAAGGATGCAGGCGAAAAGATCATCGACCCGTCGAGAAAATTGTCCGATGCCATTCGCGATGTAAAGAATGCCTTTGCCGATCGCGACGACGTCGTCGTCGACATGCGCGAGGCGCATCGCATGCGGCTCGACCTTCTTGCCACCGAACTCGCGCCCGTTTTTGCCGACGTTCCCGCCGACATGGACAGTTTCGACTTCGTCGTCTCGTCCGGTCTGCAGCCGCGCCTGTGGATCGACGCCGTCAGCCATGTCGCCATGGGACGCGACCGCCGCACCTACCGTTTCCTGAAGGACACCCGCATCGGCCGTGTGGTGCTGGCCGAATCGAGCGAGATGAAGCCGGTTGCCGATTCCGTGACGCGCTATGTCGCCGAGCGGATCGTCGAACGTCAGAGAATGATGGAGGGTGGCGTCGAGGCTGCCGTTCCCGGGATGAAGCGGCACGTGGTGCCGGAAGCCGAGCCGCCTTTGCGATCGCCACCGCGCAGCAAGGGCTGGTCGGCCGTCCTGTCCGGCCTTGGCCTGATCGCCGCAGGCGCGCTGGTGGGACTGGCGGTTTCGATCGTGCTGTTCTGGGACCGTATCGTGGCGCTGGGGCTCAGCTTGCGGCCATAGCCGGTTGCGCCCCGAGCTCGAGCGTCTGCAGATCCGAAGGTGGTATCGCCGGCCCCGTCAAGCCGCGCCGCGTCAGGCGGATGCGCCAATCGCCTTTTTCACCGTCTATGTCGAACAGATTGTACTGCGCCGCCGGAGGCTTGCCGCCGGGAGCCTGGCCGGCCGCGGCGACGCCAACCACCGGGACCTTGGCGTCGCGCGGGCCGATCTGAAACAGCGACGGCAGATGTGAATGGCCATGCAGGACGAGCTCGGCACCGTGCCGGCGAATGATTTTGTGGAAGCGGGCGATGCCGAACAGCCGCTTGTGCTGCGGGACGGCGCCCCGCACCGGCGGATGATGGATCATGATCGCACGGAACAATCCTTGCTTCGCCGTCGCATCGAGTATTTTGCGCAGCCGCTCGGCCTGGCCTTCCATGAAGAAGCCGTTGGCCATGAAGGGTGCCGTGGCACGCGCCGTGGTGATGCCGATCAACGCGACATTGCCGCGCACGCGCAGATAGGGAAACGAATTGCGATCGACCGGACTGTTGACGCCGTCGCCCGTCATCCATGCCGCCCAGGACCGGCACACCTTGTCGAAGGCGCCAGGCACATAGGCGTCATGATTTCCCGGCACCACCGACACGTCATGCGGCGAGCCGAGCGTCTCCAGCCAGTGCTTGGCCATCTCGATCTCGCCATCGAGCGCCAGGTTGACGAGATCCCCGGTAACCGCGAGGTGATCGGGCGCGCTGGCCTTGATATCGGCCACGATGGTGTCGATCACCGCATCGTGCATGTGCCGGCGGCGGTTGCGCTGCCAGTTGACGTAGCCCAGCACCCGCTTGGAGGCGAGATCGCGATAGGTTACTTCAGGGAGTGGCCCCAAATGGATATCGGAAATATGTGCGAGCCTGAACATTTCTCTTTCATAGGCGACGCGCACGCGGCTTTCCACCCACGGTTTCGCGACTGATGACGACCGATCCCGAGAGCACTTTGCGCCAGACCGGCTGGCCGGGGCTGCGAGCCAGGCTGTTCCATCTCTACTTTGTGCTGCGGCGGCCAATGACGCTTGGCGTGCGCGGGCTCATCCACGAAACGGCATCCAACTCCCTCTTCCTCATCCGCCACACCTATGTGCCGGGCTGGCAGCTTCCCGGTGGCGGAGTCGAGATCGGCGAGACGATGGCCGAAGCGCTGGCGCGCGAACTGGCGGAAGAGGGCAATATCACGCTGACCGCTCCGCCGGTGCTGCGCTCGATGCATTTCAACCGCCGCGCCAGCCGCCGCGACCATGTCGGCCTGTACCTGATCGAAAAATTCAGCCAGACAGCCCCGAAACTGCCGGACCGCGAGATCGCCGAGGCCGGTTTCTTTCCGCTCGACCGTTTGCCCCAGGGCACGACGCCGGCAACGCTGCGGCGCATCGCCGAGGTTTTTGGCGGGAAGCCGCCATCACCCTATTGGTAGTTCAGGCAGCCGCCTTGGCGAACCGTGCCCTGTCATGCCCCGCGCCGTAGTTAATTTCCGGCCCCACAGGCACTATACGCGTCGGGTTGATCATTTCGTGGCTGCCGTAATAGTGCGACTTGATATGATGGAGGTTCACCGTGCCGGCTACGCCGGGCACCTGGTAAAGGTCGCGCAGATAGTTCGACAGGTTGGGATAGTCGGCGATGCGGCGCCGATTGCATTTGAAATGGCCGACATAGACCGGGTCGAAGCGCACCAGCGTGGTGAACAGCCGCCAGTCGGCTTCGGTGATCCGCTCGCCGACGAGATAGCGCTGATTCGACAGCCGATGCTCCAGCGTGTCGAGCGCGGCGAACAACTCCCCGAACGCTTGCTCGTAGGCGGCCTGCGTGGTGGCGAAGCCAGCGCGATAGACGCCGTTGTTGATGGCGGGATAGACCAGCGCATTGACCGCGTCGATCTCGCCGCGTAGCGCCTGCGGATAGAAGTCGAGGTTGGCGTCACCCCAAGCGTCGAAAACTGAATTCAGCATCCGGATGATTTCGGAGGATTCGTTGGAGACGATGGTCTCATCCCTTTTATCCCACAGCACCGGCACCGTGACCCGGCCGGAATAGTTAGGGTCGGCCCTGGTGTAGATCTGGTGCAGGAAGTCCAGGCCATAGAGCGTGTCACCTGTGGCTCCGTCCTGCGCCAGGAACGTCCAGCCATCGGCGCCCATGAAATGATGGACGACCGACACGGAGATGATGCCTTCAAGCTTCTTCAGCGCCCGGAAGATCAGCGTTCGGTGCGCCCAGGGACAGGCAAGCGAGACATAGAGGTGATAGCGACCGGGCTCCGCCTTGAAGCCGCGGCCGCGGCCGCGGCCTTCGGCAGGCGCCCCGTCACGAGTGATCCAGTCGCGCCATTGCGACTGCGCCCGCACGAATTTGCCGCCGCTGCCTTTGGTGTCGTACCAGCGGTCCTGCCATTTGCCTTCGACCAGCAATCCCATCGCTTGTCCTTTCCTGTCTAGAACATCATGTAGGGCTCCAAGTCGTTGCATGGAATCGCCGGGCGCTGAACAGATCGTCAAGCACGTCGCGGCGCCCGTTGCTCTCTACCTGCAAAACCGCCGATTGCAGCGGCGGGAAATTGATGCTAGCGGACACTCCGCATGTTCGATTTTGCTTTGATCCGGTTCGACCGACGACGAAAGGGCGCCCACGCTTGATAAAGCGCTGATTGGCGAATGCTGCCGTTTGCAGCAAACCTTTCCTCCTGTACCGGAACGCAAAGACCATGAGCCTTGCCGACGTAGAATACCTGCCGGAAACTCCGGCGCATGACCCTCAGATCGAAGCCATCAATGACGAAGCCTTCGGGCCCGGCCGTTTTGTGCTGGCCGCCTACAAGATCCGCGAGGCCGGCGGGCATGAACGCGCGCTGTCCTTCGTCGCCATGGACGGCGATCTCGTGGTCGCATCAGTTCGCATGACCCGCATCGCCGCAGGCGCCGGACGCGCGCTGATGCTCGGGCCGCTCGCGGTGCGGCCGGCCTTCAAGAATCTCGGCATCGGCCGCCGGCTGGTGGCGATCGCGCTGGAAGCGGCCGCCAAGGCCCGAGCGCCCGCCGTCATGCTGGTCGGCGACGAGCCCTATTATGGACCGCTCGGCTTCAAGCGTATCCCGCGCGGCCAGATATCGATGCCACGCCCCGTCGATCTCGACAGGCTGCTGTCGCACGAGATCATGCCGGGCGCGGTTGCAAGGCTCACGGGCGAGGTCTGCCATGCCGACCAGGCCAGGGTCGCCGAGCACTTTGCCGCGATGGCTTGACCATTCGCGCCGATTGCGCGCCTGATCCACGCCTGATTCTCATGTGAAAGGATGACGCCATGAATCCAAACGGTGAGGTCGCGGTTGTTACCGGCGGCGGCTCCGGCCTTGGCGAGGCGACGGCGCGCGCGCTGGCCGCCAGGGGCGCCCGCGTCGCCATCTTGGATATCGGCGTCGATCGGGCGGCCAAGGTGGCGGCCGAGATCGGCGGCATCGCCGTCCAATGCGATGTCGGCAGCGCCGACAGCGGTGTTGCCGCGCTTGCCGAGGTCGCGGCCAAGCTGGGCGAACCGCGCATCCTGGTCAATTGCGCCGGCATTGCCATCGGCGTGAAGACGATCGGCAAGGATGGTCCCCATCCGCTCGATCAGTACCGCAAGGTGATCGAAGTCAATCTGATCGGCACTTTCAACATGATCCGCCTCGTCGCCGACCGCGCCGCAAAGCTCGACCCGCTGCAGGGCGGCGAGCGCGGCGTCGTCGTCAACACCGCATCCGTCGCCGCCTATGACGGCCAGATCGGCCAGGCCGCGTATTCGGCATCAAAGGGCGGGGTCGTCGGCATGACGCTGCCGGTGGCGCGCGATCTTGCCCGTTCCGGCATCCGGGTCTGCACCATCGCACCCGGCATATTCAGGACGCCGATGATGGCCGGCATGCCGCAGGAGGTGCAGGATTCGCTGGGCGCCGCGGTGCCCTTCCCCTCGCGCCTCGGCGAGCCGTCGGAATATGCGGCCCTTGCCTTGCACATCATCGAGAACCAGATGCTCAACGGCGAGACCATTCGTCTCGATGGCGCCATTCGCATGGCTCCGAAGTAGCACTTGCCAGCCTGGCGCCATCGTCTGATAAGTGGAATAGTCAAATCAACTTAGCAGGGCGAGCATTTTGGCCGATCGAACGAAGGACGTGATCCGCGAGACCGACGCCGAGGCGGTCCGGCAGGCCAAGACACTCATGCGCCGCACCCGCTTCGGCGCCTTGGCGGTGTTGGAGCCGCAAACGGGTTCGCCGCTGGCGAGTCGGGTCGGCGTCGCCACCGACGTCGACGGCACGCCGCTGATCCTGGTGTCGCAGCTTTCGGCCCATACGCCCGCCATACTTGCGGACCCGCGCTGTTCGCTGCTGCTCGGCGAGCCGGGCAAGGGCGACCCGCTCGCGCATCCCCGGTTGACGCTGATCTGCCGGGCAGCGCGGATCGAGCGCGGATCGGACGCGCATGCACGCGCCGAACGCCGCTATCTCAACCACAATCCGAAGGCCAGCCTCTATGCCGGCCTCGGCGACTTTTCGATCTTTCGTCTCGAACCGCAGCGCGCCAGCCTGAACGGCGGCTTCGGCAAGGCCTACCTGCTTGATCGCACCGATCTCATCACCGACGGGCCGATCGTCGAGGAACTGGCAGCCAGCGAGCAATCCGCGATCGACCACATGAATGCGGACCATCTCGACGCCGTCGCCCTCTACGCGCATCATTTTGCCCGGGCATCCGGCGACGGCTGGGTCATCGCCGGATTCGATGCCGACGGCATGGATCTGGCCTCTGGCGACGATGCCGGCAGGGTCTTCTTTCCGCAGCCCTTGGTCACAGCGCATGAGTTGAGGCACGTCTTGGTCGACATGGCCAAGAGCGGCCGGGCGGCAACGTCGCCAAATAACCGCACTTAAATTACGTTTGATCAAAAGCAACGCTTGAGATTTGAATGAAATGTTCTACCCTTTGGCTGTGGCGCTGACTCGTTGGCGACCATTCACAACTGAGTTTATGGATTCAGGCACCATTGCCCCCATGGTGCCTCGATGAGCAAAGAGCATGGGGGATCGATGATCTCGACAAAGCTAATCGCCAACGCCGGATCGGCGGCCGAATTTCTGATGCTGATGGGCAATGAAAAACGGCTTTTGATCATGAGTTATCTGATCGACGGTGAAATGTCGGTCGGAGCCATCGCCGAGAAGGTGATGCTCAGCCAGTCCGCCCTGTCGCAGCATTTGGCAAAGTTGCGGGCGCTGGACCTTGTGGACACCCGCCGCGACCGCCAGATGATTTACTACTCCTGCAAATCCGACGCCGTGCGCGAACTGCTTGCCACGCTCGACGGCATTTTCGGCAGCGGCAAGGATGATCTGTCCCAGATGGCACAAAGGCTGCGCCGCGCCGGAACTTGAACGGCTGGTCGCGTAAACGTTTACGCCACCAGCGGCCTTCCGCAATGTGCGTCCATCCTGGGCGCGCAAAATACACTTTGACACTGCCTCCGTGCATCGTGTTCTTGGCAACCGATTCCGATTGTCAGCCGAGGCTCAGATGATCCTTGTCCACATCGACGATCCGCGGGATCCGCGCGTCGCCGCCTATCTCGACATCCGCGAGCGTGACCTCGCCGGCCGACAGGGCCGCTTCATTGCCGAGGGCAAGGTCGTGCTCGACATGCTACTGTCGGCCGCTCGCTTCCGTGCCGAATCGGCGCTGGTTCTGGAGAACCGCTTGGCCGGCCTCGAAGAAATCCTGCACAAGGCATCTCCTAACCTGCCGGTCTATGTCGCCGCCGGGGCTGTGATGGATGCCATTGCCGGGTTTCACATGCATCGCGGCATTCTTGCCATTGGTCGCAAGGAGACGCCCCAGCTGGCCGAGGCCCTGCTGGACGGCTTGCCTGCCCGAGCATTGATCGTGGTGCTCGTCGGCATCGCCAACCATGACAACATGGGCTCGATTTTCCGCAACGCCGCCGCGTTCGGCGCCAACGCGATCCTTTTGGATGCGACCTGCTGCGATCCGCTCTATCGCAAGGCGATCCGCGTTTCGGTCGGCGCGGCCTTGAAGGTCCCGTTCGCCTCGTTCAGCGACACCGCGCGGTTCGCCGCGACGCTCGACCGGCGTGGCTTTACCCAATTTGCGCTGTCGCCGCGCGGGACATCAGACATACGCGATGCAAAACCGGCCGAACGCCTGGCACTCTACCTCGGGACTGAGGGCCAAGGCCTGCCCGAAAGCCTGCTCGCCCGTCTCAATACTGTTCGGATCAACATGTCGGAAGGCTTCGACAGCCTGAACGTCGCGGCGGCATCCGCCATCGCCCTGCATCATTTCTGCGCTGGCGGTGCCTGAATTCAATCTGCCGCAGCCGCCTTCTGTAATGCCCGCACGCGGTCGGCAAGGCTGCGGCCGCCGCTGTTCGGACGCGCATCCTGCTGCGCCTCCAGCGCCTTGGCGATCGGCGACCCCGGCCCTTCGAGCTTGGCTGTCAAGTTGACGACTTCCGCCGCCAGGTCATTCATCTGTTCGCGCAACATGGAACTTGCGTGGCGTGTATCGCCCTGCGGGCTGGCGGCCTCGGCAGCGGACAGATCCGCCTTCAGCCGCTTGTTCTCGCGTGCCAGTGCCGTCAGTCTGGCCTCCAGCCGCTCACGGTCGGCGTCGAGCCTGGCGATCGCCGTTTCGACGTCGTCGCGCCTGTCCGCCTGTACCTGCCCGCCGATCAACCGCAAGGCCGAGGCGCCGTCCCCGGCCTTCGCTTTTTCGCGCTGCCGCGCCAGATCTTTCTCGCGGCGTTCGAGCTTCTCCTCTCGGTCGGCAAGCGCGGCGAGCAACCGTTCGACTTTCTTGTCCAGTTCGGCGGTTTTTTTCCTCTCGGCCTTCAGCGCCTCACGCGCGGCCTTGCTTTCGGCCGCGATCTCCTGGTTGCGCCTGTCCGCCTCCTTGCGCTGGCCGCGCAGCAGCGCGATATCGCTGGCGAGCTTCTGCAACTCGGATTCGCGCGCCACAAGTTCGATCTGGCGGCTGCTGGAGGAGAAGCTGGCGTCGTCATACATGCGTTCCAGCTTCTCAAGCTCAAGCGCGCGCTTCTCCAGTTTGCGTTCGGTCTCCTTGAGCCGCTCGGACAGCCGGTGCAGTTCATCCTCGCGCTGGTGCAGCGCCGCGTTCTTGGCGGCCAGTTCATCGAGCACCTGGTTCTTGTCCATGCGCTCCAGCGCCAGCCCCTTCAGGGCCTCGCGGCCGCGATTGATCTCGATGAGCTGCTCGGTCGATTTCTCGCGCAGCGCCTTGACGTTCATCTCGAGGCGGCGCGTCGCCATGGCGAACTCCGCCCGGATCCGGTCCTTGTCGGCCCCGATTTCGGCTTGCGTCAGCGGGATCGAGGCTTCGATGCGTTTGCGCGTCAGGGCGACCGCCCGCCGCCAGATGGCCGGAGCCACCATCAGCGCCAGAAAGCCGGCGCAGAGAAAGCCGAGAGCAAAGAACAGGACCGACTGAACCAAGTGACTATCCGTTATCGCGCGCCGACATGCAACAATACGAGGATCAAAAGCCGTCGCGACTTTTGACCGTTACTCTGTTGGCATGACGGAAATCCGGCGCTGCGGCAAGGGCTCGCCGCGGGGCATATGGGTCATCGGATCTGGATTCTCATCGAAAGCGTATACACATTCCGGTCGTGACCTCGGGTCAGAACGGATTCCACGTCGCCCGTTCGGTAAGCTTCAGGTAGCCGAGATTGACGCCGAGCCGGGCGCCGACGCCAGTGCGGATCGGCACCAGCAGCACATTGTTGTTCTTCAGCACGTTGAATCCGACGCCCGCCACCACATAGGCCGAGCCGGCGACGCCGCCATAGCGGTTGTAGAGATTGCCGACGTCATCGAGATTATAGACGAGCATCATCACCCGCGATCCCTCGCCGCCGAAATCCCAGCCCAGCGACGGGCCTTGCCAGAACACTTTGTGGTCGCCGGCATTCTTGGTGTAGAGCGTACCTTCGCCATAGGTCAGGCCGCCGATCAGCGCGCCGGATCCCTCCTCGCCAAGCAGATAGCCATTGGGCAAGCCATAGGAAGCAAAAATCTTCTCCACGACTGTGGCAAGGCCGCCCGATGTCGCGCCGAAGAACTTGTGACCGGAATCGACAATCTCCTGAGCGGTGTACTCCTGGGCCCGCAGGGCCGATGTCGAGAAGACGAGAACGCCCATGAGCGTGATCGCCATTGAGAGGACACGGAGAAAACTCCGGCCGTAGAATCGGGAAAACATGCTTCCAATCTCCGTCAGGGAGCACTTTCGCCGACGCCTCGCACCCGTACGGCTCTTTAGGCGGCCGTTAAGGATGGCTGTTAGGGGCAAACTATGCCGTAATCCTTTTTCAACCATTAAACTCGCACATGAAGATGGCGGTTCGAAGGCTGTTGGGGTCGTTCATACAGGCAAGCAGCCTGCGTGAACGCGCCATAGGCCCCAACGGCGATTTTGGGTTTGTTGCTGCACGCACGGGCGCTGTGTATTCAGAAAGCTCGGGAAGAGAGCGTGATTCGCGTGGGCAGGCGTCGATCGATCGCGCGGCCATGATTTATGGGATTTTTGCAGGGATTTTCGCCGATGTCCGATCTTTTCACCCTTTCCGCACCCGATCTGGCGGCACTTTTGTGCAGCCGGGTCTGCCACGACATCATCTCGCCTGTTGGCGCGATCAACAACGGGCTTGAACTGCTCGATGAAGGCGGCGCCGACGAGGACGCCATGAAGCTGATCCGCCAGAGCGCCCGCAACGCCTCGGCGCGCCTGCAGTTCGCCCGCATCGCCTTCGGCGCGGCGGGTTCCGCCGGCATGCAGATCGACACCGGCGATGCGGAAGCCGTCGCTATCGCCTTCCTCAAGAACGAGAAGCCGGAACTCACCTGGAATGGAAGCCGTGCACTGTTGCCCAAGAACAAGGTCAAGCTGCTGCTCAACCTGATCCTGGTCGCCAACGCTGCCATTCCACGTGGCGGCAAGCTTTCGGTGACGCTGGAGAATCTCGAGACCGAGCCTCGCTTCGCGCTTTCGGCGAGCGGCCCCATGTTGCGGGTGCCGCCGAAATTCCTCGAACTGCATTCCGGCCACAAGCCGGAGGAACCGATCGACGCGCATTCGGTGCAGCCTTACTATACGCTGCTTCTGGCGCGGGAGGCCAACATGACGATATCGATCCATGCGACCGCGGAAGAGATCGTGCTTTCGGCGGCCTGAGATCCGCGCAAACCAGCAGCAAAGTATTTCAGCGCTGTAATATTGGTTGAACGGACCTGTGGGCGAAAGATGAACTTCGCCTGACAGCGCGGGCCAAAGCATCTGCAAGGAAAAGCTTGCAAATTGGCATCTTTGCAAAAATTTTACCTAATGGCTTTTCGGCTTCTTTACCAGATCGGCCTATGCTGTGCGGCAGATACCCCGACGCGACCGGATTGCCACAAGGCAAAGAGGACCCGGAAATGAAACGCTGCATGTTCGTCGACGATTCTAGCGTCATCAGGAAAGTTGCGAAGCGCATCCTGGGCGGTTCCGACATGATGGTCATCGAAGCCGCCAGCGGGCTTGACGCGCTGGAGATGTGCGCCGCCGATATGCCTGATATCATCGTCGTCGACGGTGCACTGCCGGATGTACAGGCGGTCGACCTGATCCGGCGCGTGCGCGCCATGGAAAGCCCGACCAAGCCGCAGATCCTGATCTCGCTGGTCGAACTGGACATCGCCTCGATCATGCGAGCCAAACGCGCCGGCGCCCAAGGCTATCTGTTGAAGCCGTTCAACCGCCCGCAGCTACTCGAGCGCTTTCGCACACTGAAGATCGCTGCCTGATCCGTCGGATCGCGGTTACCACCGGTCTATGACGCAAAAAACCCGGCTGACGCCGGGTTTTTGTTTGGAATTTCGATCGGGCGGCCGTCGCTCAGGCGCTGACGCGGATGTCTTCAGGTTCGCGCAGCACATAGCCGCGGCCCCAGACCGTCTCGATATAATTCTGGCCGCCGGACGCAGCATCGAGCTTCTTGCGCAGCTTGCAGATGAAGACGTCGATGATCTTCAGTTCCGGCTCGTCCATGCCGCCATAGAGGTGGTTAAGGAACATTTCCTTGGTGAGCGTGGTGCCCTTGCGCAGCGAGAGCAGCTCCAGCATCTGGTATTCCTTGCCGGTAAGGTGCACGCGCTGACCGCCGACTTCGACGGTCTTGGCGTCGAGATTGACCACCAGGTCGCCGGTGGTGATGACCGATTGGGCATGTCCCTTCGAACGGCGCACGATGGCATGGATGCGCGCCACCAGCTCGTCCTTGTGGAAAGGCTTGGTCATGTAATCGTCTGCGCCGAAGCCGAGGCCGCGCACCTTGTCCTCGATGCCAGCCATGCCGGAAAGGATGAGGATCGGCGTCTTCACCTTGGAGAGACGAAGCGTTCTCAAGACCTCGTAGCCGGACATATCGGGTAGGTTGAGGTCGAGAAGGATGATGTCGTAGTCGTAGAGCTTGCCCAGATCGACACCCTCTTCGCCGAGGTCGGTCGTATAGACGTTGAAGCTTTCCGATTTCAGCATCAGCTCGATGCTTTGTGCGGTTGCACTGTCATCTTCTATCAGCAGAACACGCATTTCATTCCCCTTTTCTGCTGCCGGACCATCTTGCGACCCATCCGGGACCGGAGCAGTGATTGCCTGGTGCAGAGGCTGCCATGGAATGGTTAACAAAACCTAATTCCGCGTCGATGACGGTACCAGATTTTTTAACCACTTTCTACACCCTCTTGAATTTAATACCGAATCACAGGACCAAACCGCTAATGCAACACATTAAAAACCTGGACTAAGTGACTCCAGGGACTCATCGACATCGCTTCCATGTCGCCAGCCGGATTTTTACCCGGCCTTAAGTCCTGACCCGTATGATTAACAATGCCCGTAAACGAATGGTTACCGTCGGCAAAAAACTTTAGGGTTTTGTTTCCCATAGTGCGGGGAAAGCCGGTGGACACGGGCAGCGCTTGGGCCTTTCCAAGTGGTTTGGACGATATGTGCAGGTGTGCGTTTCCGGGAGTACCGAATCATGAAGTCACGTGAAAACCTCGTTCGGCTGAAACAGTTTCAGGTGAATGAGAAGCGGCGGCAGCTGCTGCAGCTCGACATGATGATCGCCGAATTCGAACGCATGGCCGCCGAGCTGGAGCTTCAGATCAGCGCCGAGGAAAAGAAGGCCGGTATCACCGACATCAATCATTTCGCCTATCCGACCTTCGCCAAGGCGGCCCGTTTGCGCCGCGACAACCTCAGAAATTCGCAAGGCGACCTCGCCCAGCAGCGAAGCGCCGCCGAATCATTACTCGGCGAAGCTGAAGCGGAGCTTTCCAAGGCGGAAATGCTCGAATCGCGCGACACCAAGATTCGCGAGGCCGAAACTGGCGGTCGTAGCGCGATGATCGGCTGAACCGCCCGATATCCGCGTCTTTGAGCACGTCCAAGCGGGCGCGCAACGCATTGGGCGAGCGCTAAACGGCCCACTCCCCTTCATTCACGGCCGCAGCTCGCGCCCGGGCCTCCTTGATGTCGGGAACGTGTTGTTCCGACCAGGATCTGATCTGGTTGAGCAATCCCGCCAGATTCTGGCCAAGTTCGGTCAATTCATATTCGACCCGAGGCGGGACGACCGCGAACACCTCGCGCCGCACCAGGCCGTCGCGCTCGAGCACGCGCAACGTCTGCGTCAGCATCTTCGGCGTAATGCCTTCGAGCTTGCGGGCAAGCTCGCCATTGCGCTGCCGGCCTTGGCGCAGCGCACAAACAACCAGGTAAACCCACTTGCTGGCCAGCGTCTCCAGCACCGTGTGCGAGGGACAGGTCCGCCGGAACGCATCATAGCCGTAGGGGGAGTCGAGATCACTATCCATACGGTGCCTATATATCAAAAAGGTATATACTGGACAAGAGACTATTACTCTCCAAATGATAGTGGGACCGGTCAATCAGGAGAAATCTTATGCGTGCCATTATCCAGAATTCCGTCGGCGGACCCGATGTCCTTGTCATCGCCGAGCGCCCGGCGCCCTCGCCCAACGCCGGCGAAGTGCTGGTCCGCATCAAGGCGGCCGGGATCAATCCGGTCGATGGCGCCGTGCGCGCCGGCTATTACCCGCTGCTCGGCGAACCACCCTTCATCCTCGGCTGGGACCTTTCGGGAACCGTCGAGGCGCTGGGGCCTGGTGTCAGCGGCCTGAATCCAGGTGACGCGGTGTTCGGCATGCCGCGCTTCCCAAAGCAGGCGGCAGCCTATGCCGAACTGGCCGCGGTGCCCGCCGATGAAATCGCGCGCAAGCCCGCGCACGCCGATTACGTCCAGGCAGGCGCATTGCCGCTGGCCGGCCTCACCGCCTGGCAAGGCCTCGTGCGTCATGGCGCGATAAAAGCCGGCCAGCGCGTGCTGGTCCACGCCGGGGCCGGCGGCGTCGGCCATCTGGCGGTGCAGGTCGCCAAGGCGGGCGGCGCCTGGGTTGCCGCCACCGCCAGCACGGAAAAATTGGATTTCGTCCACAAGCTCGGCGCCGACGAGGTCATCGACTACACCAAGGATGATTTTACCGACAAGGCGAAGGACATCGACCTGGTGCTCGAGACGGTGGGCGGCGAGCACGCCCATCAATCGTTGAAGGTGCTCAGGGACGGCGGCGTGCTGGTGTCACTGCTCGACATCAGCGACAAGACCAGGGCGGATGCCAAGGCGCGAAGCATCCGCGTCGAACGCATGTCCGTTGTTCCCGACCGCGAAGGCCTGCTGGGACTTGGCAAGCTCGTCGATGCGGGAAAGCTTACCGTGCATGTGGCAAAGACCTTCCCGCTAGAACAGGCCGGCGCCGCGCACGCTTTCCTCGCCAGCAAGCCGGTCGGCAAGGTGGTGCTGACGGTCTGAAACGCGCAAATGCTGTCAAGAAACCAAAAGGGCGCGAACTTCGCGCCCTTTTGCAGATTCTTGAGCGTCAGTGCCGGTATTGCTGGATGCGCGTCGTGCGCAGCCCGGCGAGGCCGTATTCGTCGATCGAGGCCTGCCAGGACAGGAACTCCTCGGTGGTCAGCTTGTAGCGCTGGCATGCCTCCTCGAGGCTCAAAAGCCCGCCGCGCACCGCTGCAACCACTTCCGCCTTGCGCCGGATAACCCAGCGACGTGTATTCGTCGGCGGCAGATCGGCAATTGTGAGAGGGCTGCCGTCAGGCCCGATAACATATTTGACTCGCGGTCTAACCAGATCGGTCATCGTACTCTCTACAAAAAACTCAAAGACCCAATCCCCACCACGTTACCGCCACAGCTTTAAAAATTGCCTAAGCAGACCCTAACAGCTAGGTAATGATCATGAACGCCGCGTTAGTCTTTTCGCAAACATTTGAAATATCTGCCGGGAAGTTCCGGATTCGCTCGAAAAATCTGCGCGGTCACCGGGCCGGCAGTTGCCCGCCGATCGGTCCCGCAAGCTGGCGCAGCCGCCAAGCTTGACCTATATTCGCGTCATTGGCATGCAAGCGCCGCGCAGAACGAAAGAACCATGAACAGCCTCGATCTTCCCGGACGTCCCGAAAACACCCGTATCGTCGTCGCCATGTCGGGCGGCGTCGATTCGTCCGTCGTCGCGGGTCTCTTGAAGCGCGAGGGTTATGATGTCGTCGGCGTCACCTTGCAGCTTTACGATCATGGCGCCGCGACGCACCGGGCCGGGTCCTGCTGTGCCGGGCAGGATATCGATGACGCCCGCCGCGTTTCCGAGACGCTCGGCATTCCGCATTATGTGCTCGACTACGAAGAGCGCTTCCGCAAGGCGGTCATCGATCCCTTCGCTGAGAGCTATGTCGCCGGCGAGACGCCGATCCCTTGCGTTTCCTGCAACCAGACGGTGAAGTTCGCTGATCTGCTGGCCACCGCCAAGGATCTCGGCGCCGACGCGCTGGCCACGGGCCACTACATTCGCTCCGGCGCCAATGGCGCCCATCGCGCGCTCTATAGGCCGGTCGACGCCGATCGCGACCAGAGCTATTTCCTCTTCGCCACCACGCAGGCGCAGATCGATTATCTGCGCTTTCCGCTCGGCGGCCTGCCGAAGCCGCAGGTTCGCGCCATTGCCGAGGAGATGGGCCTGACGGTAGCCGCCAAGCAGGACAGCCAGGACATCTGCTTCGTGCCCCAGGGCAAATATTCCGACATCATTGCCAAGCTGAAGCCGACGGCCGCCAATCCGGGTGACATCGTCCATATCGACGGCCGGGTGCTCGGCCGCCATGAAGGCATTCTGCGCTACACCATCGGCCAGCGCCGCGGCATCGGCGTGGCCTCCGGCGAGCCGCTCTATGTCGTCCATCTCGACGCCGAGCGCGCCCGTGTCGTGGTCGGGCCGCGCGAGGCGCTGGAGACGCACAAGATCTACCTGCGCAACATGAACTGGCTTGGTGACGGCGCGCTGGCCGACATGCCCGCGGGCGGGCTGGAACTGTTCGCCAAGGTCCGCTCGACCAGGCCGCCACGCCCGGCGATGCTGCGTCACGAGGCGGGCGTCACATCGGTCGAATTGGCCGATGGCGAGTCCGGTATCGCGCCTGGACAGGCTTGCGTGCTCTATTCCGACGACGGCAACGAGGCCCGCGTGTTCGGCGGCGGCTTCATCGAACGCTCCGAGCGCGGCGCCGAGGCCGAGGCGATGTTGAGCCGACTTGCCGCGTCACCGGCGCAGGTTCCCGCCGAGTAGGCAACGATCTCTCCGCCCCGACGCGGCCCGATCTTCTTCAGGGATTGGATTTGGTGTGCGTGACCGTACCCGCGGTCAGGATGCGCAGCACCCGGATTGCCTCCTCGCCGCTGGTGCGCGGTTCGGCCCGCGTTTCGATGCAATGGATGAAGTGCTCGAGTTCGCGCGTCAGCGGCATGCCTTGGCCAACCGCGACATAGGAGGGCTCATTGGTGGTGAACGCCCATTGGCCGCTGTCCTGCCAGACCGCGTGGCGATAGACGGCGAGCTTGCGCTCCCATGGTTCGACATCGTCGAAGACAGCCATCGCCTTGGTGCCGACCACGGTCAGCCGCCGTTCGCGGTAAGGGTTCAGCCGCGAGGCGAAGAGATGGCTGCGCAAACCGTTGGGAAAGCGCATGTGCAGATGCGCGAAGTCGCTGAGATTGTCGAGCAGCGCCGCCCCTTCGCCGCGCACCTCGATCGGTTCGGTGCCGGTGATGGCCAGGATCATCGACAGGTCATGCGGCGCCAGGTCCCATAGCGCATCGTTCTCGGTGTGGAATTTGCCGAGGCCGAGCCGGTGCGAATGGATGTAGCGGACCTCGCCGAGCTCGCCCTTGTCGATGAGCGCCTTCAGCGTCTCGAATGCGGGATGGAAGCGCAAGACGTGGCCGACCATGAAGACGCGGCCCTTGTCCTTCGCCGCCTGCACCGAGCGCTCGGCATCGGCAACCGTCAACGCGATCGGCTTCTCCACCAGCACGTCCTTGCCGCTTTCGGTGGCGCGCACCGCCATCTCGGCATGAAATTGCGGCGGCAGCGCCATGACGATGGCGTCGATGTCATTGCGGACGAACAACTGGTCCGGTTCGATCGCGAGGCAGTCCTGTTCGCTGGCAAAGCCTTCGGCGCGGGCACGGTTGGCGTCGGAGACCGCGTGCAGCGCGCCGAGCGCCTTGAGGGTGCGGATGTGGTTGGAGCCCCAGTATCCGCAACCGAGGACTGCAATGCGCGGCTTCATCTGTTCTCAAACTCTAAAAACTCGTGGCCGAGACATAGCGACGTGCCTCTTCGAACTCAACCCCGGCGGCTGCAACCAATTATCGGCGCGGCAAAGCTTTTCGGCAGCGAGAATAAGCGCCCCTGCCGAGCGGTTCGAAGCTTGACAGGCTCACCCTCCCAACCTTATATCCGCGCGACCTTGGCGAACGCCTCGAAATGCCTTGCGATTTAAGGCGGATTTCGGGCCTTTCGCCGCCCTGGCGGGGTAGCTCAGTTGGTTAGAGCACGGGAATCATAATCCTGGGGTCGGGGGTTCAAGTCCCTCTCCCGCTACCACCTCTCACCTGTACGGCCCGGAGACATAGGTAACAGACTGTACCTAAGACATGGGTGACAACCTCGTGCTGAACGGGTTGGACAGGCCCGCGCTGATGCGGGTCGCGTTGGGAGGAACGTCTACACCTCTTCCGTCTCGAGCACGAACGTCCCGGTGGGGATGCGGTTGGTGATCATGGCGCGGATGCCGACATCGATGGCGGGGTCAGTTTCATCGAATAGGCCGCAGGCCTGCAGCGCCTTGCGCTGGTCGACGGAGCGGCCGAGATATTCCAGAAGCACGACCGAGGCTGCGGGTCTCCGCCCTCGTAAAAGGGGCATGCCCGTCTGGATGCCGACCAGATAGGCGACGCTCGTCTGGTAGCTCGGATAGAGGATCACCTGGGTGATGCTGGTCTTGAGCAGGGTTTCGGATTCGAGCGCGAATATGCGATCGCCGAGCAGCAGCAGGGCGGCCGAATATTTCGAGGTCTTTACGCCATATTTGCCGAAATGGACGAGCCTTTCCATGCATTTCCAGAAATAGCGGCCTTCCTTTTCATAGATTACGACCAGGCATTTGATGATCTTGCCGGCATAGCCGAACGAGTAGAAATAGCGGAAATAGTAGCCGACATAGCGCCCGAGATCGCCGGAACGCTGATAGAGCTGCTCCATATGCACCAGCATGTCCGATGGCGCATGGACGCCGAGCGGGCGGCGGCGCAGGCCGACGATCTCGGCAAAGCGCTGCTGGTCCATCAAAAGCTCGCCTTCGCTCACGCCGAAGAAATCGCAGATCTTGCGCATGTTGCGGCGGGACGGCCAGGTCTGGCCGCTCAGATACTTGTTGAACTGCTGGCGGTTGATCTGCAGGCGCCGGCACACGGCGGCAATCGACGGATAATAGCTGCACAGGAAGGCGAGGTTCTGGGGAAGCGGTTCGGTCTGCATGACCTAATGCATACTGACGCCAGAACAGTGTCAAGTCGCGAAGGGTCGCGAAATTGTGCGGCACCGCCGATTTGCCCAAGGTGGCGTTCTCCAACAGAGGCCTCGTCATGCGCACAGTGTCCAACTTCCCCCATCCGATCCGCTCGGTCGACCATTTCGAGATTCCGATGCCGGACGGCTGCCGGCTTGCGGCGCGCATGTGGCTTCCCGAGGGTGCCGAACAAAAGCCGGTGCCGGCGATCCTGGAATACATCCCCTATCGCAAGAACGATCTGACCGCCGCGCGTGATGTCGTCATGCACCCCTACGTGGCCGGCCACGGCTACGCAGTGGTGCGCGTCGACCTGCGCGGAACCGGCGATTCCGAAGGGCTGATGCTCGACGAGTACCTTCAGCAGGAGCTTGACGATGGCTGCTCGGTCATCGAATGGCTGGCCTCCCAGCCCTGGTGCGACGGCAACGTCGGCATGATCGGCATCTCCTGGGGCGGCTTCAACGGATTGCAGATCGCGGCCATGCGGCCGCCTGCGCTGAAGGCGGTGATCAGTTGCGCCTCGACCGACGACCGCTACGCCGACGATGTCCACCACATGGGTGGCACGCTGCTCATCGACAATCTCTCCTGGGCGGCGATCATGTTCGGGCGCAACACGCTGCCGCCCGACCCACGCAACAAGCCGCACAATTGGCGCGCTTTGTGGCACAGTCGATTGAAGGAAAGCGGGCTATGGCTGAAGAACTGGCTGGAGCACCAGCACCGCGACAAGTTCTGGAAACACGGTTCGGTCTGCGAGGATTTCGGTGCAATCACCTGCCCGGTCTACGCCGTCAGCGGCTGGGCCGATGGTTATTGCCGCTCGGTCTTCCGCCTGATGGAAAAGCTGCAGGGCCCGCGCAAGGGGCTGGTCGGGCCATGGGCGCACACTTATCCCCATATCGGCAAGCCTGGTCCTGCCATCGGCTTTCTGCAGGAATGCGTCCGCTGGTGGGATCAATGGCTGAAGGGCCGTGACACCGGCATCATGGACGAGCCGATGCTGCGCCTGTTCATGCAGGATAGCGCCCCGCCGCAAACTTCCTACGAGACGCGCGCCGGACGCTGGGTCACGGAGCCGGCATGGCCATCGCCGAACATCGAGCGGCAGTCCTTCTTCCTTTCCGGCAATGGGCGCCTGTCCCTGCGTCGGGCAGACGATGCGGCCGGAACGCAGACGGTCCGCTCGCCCTTGTCGGTTGGCCTGCGTGGCGGCAAATGGTGCTCCTATGCCGTGCCCGGCGACCAGCCGGCTGACCAGCGCGGCGACGATGCCGGCAGTCTGGTCTATGAGACGCAAGAGCTGGCGCACGATGTTGAGATCGCGGGCGACGCAATGCTCGATCTTGTCTTCGAAAGCGACAGGCCCGTCGCCATGGTGGCCGTCCGTCTTTCGGATGTCGCCCCCGATGGCGCGACGACGCGCGTCAGCTACGGCCTTTTGAACCTGACGCATCGCGATAGCCATGAGAGGCCCGAACCGCTCGAACCGGCAAGGCGCTACCGCACCTCTGTCCCCTTCAAGCACGTAGCACAGCGCTTCAGCGCGGGGCATCGCATACGCCTTGCCATCTCGACAAATTACTTCCCGATCGCTTGGCCTTCGCCCGAGCCGGTCACGCTCACCGTCCATCCGGCGGATTGCCGCCTTGAACTTCCGGTCCGCGTCGGGGGCGCCGGAGATCCGGCACCGGCGCCTTTTGCCGAACCCGAAGGGGCGCCGCCCTTACGGGTGGAGACGATCTCGAAGCCGCAAAAGGATTGGACGATCACGGAGAATCTGGCAGTCGCTTCGACCGTCGTTGAGATCGGCGAAGGCGCCGGCACCTATCGCATCGTCGACAACGACCTAACCATTACCTCGCTCGGCCGCGAACGCTATTCCTTCCGCGGCGACGATTTCGGGTCGGCCAGGGCCGAGGCGAAATGGGAGTTCGAATTTTCGCGCGCTGATTGGCGCATGCGTTCTGTGACCGAAACGACCATGACCGCGACGCCATCGCACTTCCACGTCGAGGCGCATCTCGAGGCATGGGAAGGCGACGAGCTTGTCCACGAACAGAAATGGACCGAGGCGATAGAGCGTCGCCTGCTGTGACATTCGCGAACTGACGCTAATCTCGCTCACATCTGCGTCGGCAGCGAAATTGACCGGCTTGCCGGCTGAATTGAAGAATGCGCCGTCCGAACTCGCGGCCCCATCAGGCGGCGCGGTACCAAAAAGAGGGATCCCGGCAATCGTCGGGAAACCCGCTCAGTTGAAAGGGGAACGAAACCGTGAATGGAATGAAATTGAATCGCAGGCATTTCCTGCAGGCAGGCGCCGGCCTCGGCGCGGGGATCATCGCCTCCGGCCTGCCCTTGTCGCAGGCCGTATGGGCGGCCGAAGGCAAGGTGCTCAAGGCCCGCGCCTATTCCGATATCGACAAGCTCGATCCTGGCTTCTACCAGAACGCGTACAATGTCGACGTCATGAACTGCATCTACACCAAGCTTACGCGCTATAAACCGGGTTCGGAGTGGGGCTGGGAACTCGAGGCCGCCGAATCCGTCGAGCAGATCGATCCGACGCACATCCG
Source organism: Mesorhizobium sp. B2-4-1 (assembly GCF_006442185.1). Lineage (NCBI taxonomy): Bacteria > Pseudomonadati > Pseudomonadota > Alphaproteobacteria > Hyphomicrobiales > Phyllobacteriaceae > Mesorhizobium > Mesorhizobium sp. B2-4-1. Next base: position 247,679 of record NZ_VFVN01000004.1, read on the forward strand.
CTTCCGCCTGAAGAAGGGCATCAACTTCACTGGCGGATTTGGCGAAATGACCGCCGAGGACGTGAAGTTCTCGTTTGAGCGCGTCATCCAGCACAATTCTCCGGTCAAGGGCGACTGGGGTCCGCTTGACCGCATCGAGATCGAGGACGACCATACTGGCGTGATCGTGCTCAAGACGCCTTTCGTGCCGCTCTGGAACATCACTCTTCCCTATGGTTGCGGCCACATCGTCTCGAAAAAAGCGGTGACGAAGGCAGTTGCCGACGGCGGCGATTTCGGCATGAAGCCGCCCTGCTATTCAGGTCCCTACGTGTTGTCGGACTGGAAGCCGAACCAGCTCGTCCTGTTGACCCGAAATCCCGAATGGAAAGGCCCTAGGCCGGGCTTCGACGAAATTCATATCCTGCCCATGAGCGATATCAAGACCGCCGAGCGCGCCTATCAGGCAGGCGACATCGACTTCACCGATTTCAGCCTCGATTCGCTGGCCACGTTGAAGGACAGCCCGCCCGAAAACACCAAGATCGAAGAAAAGCCTTCGCTCTACTATGTCTATATCGGCATGAACTCGGACCATCCGAAGCTGAAGGACGTCAATGTCCGCAAGGCGATTCAATGGGCCATCAATGTGCCGCAGATCATGGACGCGGCCTATTCAGGCCAGGCCCAGGTCGCGACCGGCCTTATCGCTCCAGGCTTGGTGGGACACCGGGAAAAAGCGCTGATACCGCCGGAGGGCGATCTCGAAAAGGCGAAGCAGTATCTTGAGAAGGCCGGCATCACCGAACTCAGCCTCACCATCGACGCGCTCAACGTGACCACCTTCTCCACGATCGCGGAAATGGTCCAGGCGCAGCTGTCGCAGATCGGCATCACGGTCGAGGTCAATGTTCAGGATTCCGGTTCGTTCTGGACCATCGGCATGGAATCGGAAGGCGAACGTTGGAAGGACATGCAGCTGATCGTGCAGCGTTTCTCGATGGTGCCGGATCCCTATTACGCCACCACCTTTTTCGTGCGCGACCAGGTCGGTGTGTGGAACTGGGAGCGCTTCCGCAGCGAGCGCTTCGACGAGCTCAACGCCAAGGCGGTAACCGTCGAAGACCCGCAGGAACGGGCCAAGATGTATTATGAGATGCAGGACATCATGGAAGATTCCGGCTCCTACCGGTTCCTCACCCATGAAGGCTCGCCGATCATGTACCGAACGACGCAACTCGAGGCCGAGACGCGCCCAGACGGGCGGCCGCTCTATCTCGGCTTTGAGCCGAAATCGGCCTAGGGCATTCTAGGAAAAGTGCGTAGCGGTTTTCCGTCCGGAATTGCGAAAAAACAAAGGGTTAGAGCGGGTCGGCGATTCTATCAAACGCTGAACCGCTCTGACGCGGTCGCTGGGACAGGCTGAGTCAAAACATGTGGTTATATCTTGGCAAGCGTATTGTGCTGGCGGCGGCAATTGTCGTCGTTGCCGTCACGCTGCTGTTCCTGATGATCCAGGCCGTTCCCGGCGATCCCGCCGCGGTCCTGCTCGGACCGCGTGCGACGCCGGAACTGAAGGCGCAATTGCACGAGGAAATGGGCCTCGACAAGCCGCTGCCCGTGCAGATCGTCTCATTCTTCGGGGGGCTGCTGCACGGTAATCTCGGCACCGATGTCTTTACCCAGCGCCCTGTCGCGGCCATCGTTTTCGAGCAATTGCCTTACACGATCGAACTCATCCTGGTTTCGATCGCCTGGGCCGTTATCGTCGGCGTGCCGCTCGGCTGCTATTCGGCGCTGCGCCGCAACTCCGTGATCGACAAGGTCGTGGGTGTATTCGCGGTCGGAACCATCGCCATCCCGTCCTTCGTCATGGCGATCTATGCGCTGTTGATCTTCTCGGTCGGCCTGCGCTGGCTGCCGGCCATCGGCGCCGGCTCAGGCTTCCGCGACGGGTTCGTCCATCTCATCCTTCCAGCCTTCGTCGTCGGTATCGGCTGGGTGGGCTACATCTCGCGCATCGTGCGCGCCTCCATGCTGGAGATTCTTGGCGAGAACCACATTCGCATGGCGCGCTCCTTCGGCCTTTCGGAGCGGCGCATCGTGGCGCGCTACGCGCTGCCGCTCGCGATCCTGCCGACAGTGACGATCATCGGCGTCGGCATGGCGCACCTGCTCTCGGCGGCGGTTTTCGTCGAGGTGGTCTTCGCCCGGCCCGGCATCGGCGCGCTGATCGTCAAGGCGGTGGACTCGCGCAACTATCCGATCGTCATGGGCACGGTCCTCGTCACCACCGTTCTGTTCGTCATCTCCACGACGCTCGCTGACCTCGTCAACGCGGCGCTCGATCCAAGAATCCGCGAGAATTTGTAGCGTGTCCGAAGTTCAACTCATTCGCGAGGCGGTCGATGAACGCCGCGGGCCGGGCGCGGCCGCCATGTTCCTGCGGCAATTGCGCAAGTCTCCGCTCGGCATGATGGGCGCCGTGCTGGTGGTGCTGATGGTGGCGACTGCGGTCTTCGCCACCTGGATCGTGCCTTACGATCCGATCAAGATCATGGTTGGGCCCCGGCTGGCGCCGCCCTCTTTGCATTTTCTTCTCGGCACCGATCAGTTGGGACGCGATGTCTTCTCGCGGGTCGTCATGGGCGGAAGGATCGCGCTGCTCGTCGCCTTCGTCTCGTTGGGCGCCTCGCTCAGCGCAGGGCTTGTGCTCGGCCTCATCGCCGCCTTCGGTCCGCGCCGGCTGGACAATCTGCTGCTGCTGGTCTTCGACACGATCCGCTCCTTTCCGGTCATCATCTTCGCCTTGGCAGTGGTGACGCTGCTCGGGCCGAGCCTTGCCAGCGTCATCTTCGTCGTCGCGATCACGTCCGTGCCGATCTATGCGCGCGTGGTGCGCACGCAGGCCCACGCACTGCGCGAGAGCGAGTTCATCACTGCGGAGCGCGCCATGGGCGCCGGCATCGTGCGCATCCTTGCCGTGCACGTGCTGCCCAATGTGATCGGGCCGCTGCTGATCCTGGTCAGCATGGATGTTCCGCTGGTCATCACGCTGGAGGCCGGCATGAGCTTCCTAGGCATGGGTGTCCGTCCGCCGACGCCGGACTGGGGAACCATCCTCAGTGACGGCTATGGCTATATCCACAAGACGGTGTGGCTGGTGATCGCCGGCGGCATCCCGATCGTCATAACCACGCTGGGCTTCACTTTCCTCGGCGAGGCGCTGCGCGACATTTTCGACCCCAAGCTTCGGAAAGACCTATGAATCCCGGCGCTCAGGCAGGACATTCTCCAAACCGCGACCCGCTTCTGGCGATCCGTGGTCTGTCTCTCGATTTCGGCACGCCGCGCGGTCGCGCCCATGCACTGCGCGATATCCATATCGACGTGCCGGCGGGCGAAGTGGTCGGCATCGTCGGCGAAAGCGGTTCGGGCAAATCGACGCTCGCCTATGCCGTGATGGGGCTGCTGGCGGAAAATGCCGAGATGGTGAACGGCGCCATCCTGTTCGAGGGGCGCGACCTGCTCGGCATGGCTCCGGCGGAGCGGCGCGGCTTACTCGGCAACCGCATGTCGATGATCTTCCAGGATCCGATGACGGCGTTGAACCCTGTGCGCAGCATCGAAAGCCAGATGATCGATATCCAGCATCACGAGGGCGGCTCGCACCGGGCCAAGCGCCAGCGCGCCCTGGATATGCTCAATCGGGTCGGCATTCCGGACCCGGAGAGCCGCATCGGCGGCTATCCGCACGAGTTTTCCGGTGGCATGCGCCAGCGTATCTGCATCGCCATGGCGCTGCTGGTGAAGCCGGCGCTGCTCATCGCGGACGAACCGACCACAGCGCTCGACGCGACGCTGGAGGTGCAGATCATCCATCTGTTGAAAGAGCTGCAAAAGGAGATCGGCTGCTCGATCCTGTTCGTCTCTCACCACCTCGGCGCTGTCGCCGAGCTCTGCGACCGGGTGGCGGTCATGTATGCGGGCGAGGTGGTCGAATACGGCACCGTGCGCGACATCTTCCGCCAACCGGGGCATCCCTATACGCGCGCGCTGCTCGAATGTGATCCCGGACGCATCAGGCAACGCACCCGCCAGTTGCCGACGATCCCAGGCGAGGTGCCGAGCCTCCTCGGTACCCAGGCGGGTTGCATCTTCCGTCGGCGCTGCCCGCAAGCCTTTACCCGGTGCGTGGATGACAGTCCTGTCCCGTGCGCTATCGGCGCAACGCACACCGCACGTTGCCATCGTCTCGACGACACGCTGGTGGCGCCGGTATGAGCCCCCTGCTTTCTGTCGAGGATCTTCGCGTACGCTTCCGCACCATGGGCGCGCTGAAGGCGCTCGCCAGCGGCGTTAAGAACCCGTTCGTGGACGCCGTCTGCGGCGTTTCCTTCGAGATCCGCAAGGGCGAAACGCTCGGCCTCGTCGGTGAAAGCGGTTCGGGAAAATCCACCATCGCCCGCGCCATCATGGGCCTGCGGCCGCCGACGGGCGGCACGATACGCTTCGATGGTCAGGTGCTGAACGGCCTCGCCCCGACGGAGCGCAAGCCGCATCTTCGGCGCATGGCGATGATGTTCCAGGATCCGGTCGGATCGCTGTCGCCGCGGCTCACTGTACGCTCGCTGCTGATGGAGCCTTTCCGCATTCACGGCATTACCGGCCGCGACCCCGCCGCCGAAGCGGAACGCCTGCTCAACATGGTCGGCCTGCCCGCCGACTTCGGGCGGCGATATCCACACCAGCTTTCCGGAGGCCAGGCGCGCCGCGTCGGCGTGGCGCGGGCCCTTGCATTGCAACCCGATCTTATCATCGCCGACGAGCCGACCGCGGGACTGGACGTGTCCGTTCAGGGTGAAGTCCTCAATCTGCTTGGACGCTTGCAGGGCGAACTCGGCATCGCCATTCTCATCATCACGCATAATCTCAATGTCGTGCGCCACATGACCGATCGCATGGCGATCATGTATCTCGGCCGCTTCATCGAGGTCGGCTCGACTGAGCGGATATTCGCGCAGCCGCGCCACCCCTACACGGAGGCGTTGCTGTCGGCCAATCCGGAACCCGACCCGGACGCCGTGCTCGACAGGGTCGAGCTCAGCGGCGAGGTGCCGAGCCTGATGACGCGCCCAGCGGGCTGCGAGTTTCACACCCGCTGCCGCTATGCGCAGGGCATCTGCAAAAGCGTCTTCCCGTCCCGGGCAGCCGACCGGGAAGATCCCCGCCATGTCTTCAATTGCCACTTCCCGCTATCGGAACGTGCGCTCGCCGGAGCCACCAATGTCTCGTGAAATTCTCGATGTTCCTCTTGCCAACGGCACGCCGGGCAGCCAACACAGCGTGCGCATCATCCGGTATGGTGCCGCCGACGCGCGCCCGAAAGCCTACATACATGCCGCGCTGCATGCCGATGAAGCGCCAGGGCTGCTGGTATTGCACCATCTGGTCGAGCAGCTTGACGCCGCCGAGGCGCGCGGCGAAATCCGGGGCCAGATCGTCGTCGTTCCCTACGCCAACCCGCTCGGCCTGGCGCAGTTCGTCAATGGCGATCATCTGGGGCGTTACGATCTGGCCAGCGGCCGGAATTTCAATCGCAAATGGCCTGATGTCGCCGGCGAATTGACCATCCGACTTGCCGATCGGCTCGGAAGCAGCGCCGACGACAACACGGTGCTCATCCGCAGCACGATTCGCGAAATTCTCGACGAACGCGGCGCAGGGCAGCCTGTCGATTCCCTTTACACCGCCTTGGCACGCGAGGCTTTCGATTCCGATCTTGTGCTGGATCTGCACTGCGACGACGAAGGACTGATGCATCTGTTCGTGCGGCCCGAGATCTCGGCCGAATTGTCCGACCTTGCGCGGGAACTCGGTTGCCGGGCGGTGTTCTCACAGGGTTCGTCGGGCGGCTCAACCTTCGCCGAAGCAAGCGTCGAGCCCTGGATCAGGCTTGCGGCTGCCCTTCCCGATAAGGGGATCCCGATCGGCTGCCTCGCCGCGACGGTGGAACTGCGCGGCTTCATCGACATCAGTGATGAGATGGCGTCGGCTGACGCTTCCGCCTTGCTCAACGTGCTTCGCCGCCGCGGCTACGTCGCGGGGCAAGCGGGCCTGCCGCCCGCCGCGCTTTGCGAGATCACCGGCTTCGATGCGTGCGATGTGGTTCGCACGCCCGCTTTCGGTGTCATCGTCTACCGCGCCGAACTGGGTGAACGCGTCACTTGTGGACAGCCGATCGCGGACATCATCGTGCCTTCTTCGCTGGGCCGCGAGGCGCGCGTGACGGTACGGGCGCGCACCGACGGGCTCGTGGTGACACGAAGGCTGAAGAAACTCGTCGCCGCCAATCAGGTCATTGCCAAGGTGGTGGGCCAAAAGCCCCTCGCCCACCGGACAGGCTATCTGCTGGAGGATTAGACCAATCAGCAGGCACTTCTTGACCGCAGATCGATGATGGCGAAAGGAAGTCCGTTCGATCTGATCCGTCCCGGGCTCTAGGCCAGGGGCCGACCGCCGTCGACCGGAATGATAACGCCGGTCACGAAACGGAGATGGGTCGCAGCCGCCAAAACCGCCTCGGCGACATCGTCGGGCGTGCCCAGCCGCCCCAGCGGCGTTCGGTTTGCCTGTTCGTCCCGCCAGGATTCGTCACGGCCCTTGATGAAGTCGGTGTCGACCACGCCGGGCGAGACCGAAACGACCCTGATTCTCGGGGCTAGGGCACGCGCCAGCGACTTGGTCAGATTATCGACAGCGGCTTTCGACGCACAATAGGCGACGTTGCTTCCCATGGCGGTGACCCCTGCGATCGACGAGATGTTGACAACAACCCCGCTGCCGGTGCGATCGAGCAGCGGCCGCATGGCCCGCGTCGCAGCAATCACACCGCGCACGTTGACGCTGAAGATGCGGTCGATCAATTCATCGTCCAGGCTGTCGAGATCCGGATGTGGCACGAAGCGGGTTGTCCCGGCGCAATTGACCAGGACATCCAGCCGGCCAAAGCTTTTCTCGATCTGACCAGCGAGGCGCGCGAGGCAATCGCTGTCCGTCACGGTCGCCTCGGCGACGAAGTGATCGCCGTACGCCAATGACGAAACCAGATCGTCGGCCGCCTGCCGCGAACGGTTGTAGCCGATGACAACCGAAGCCCCTTCCGCAGCAAGCCTGGATACGATCCGCGCGCCGATGCCGCCGGTTGCTCCAGTGACCAGGGCAACCTTGCCTGTGAGTGTGGCTGTCATGGCCGTCTCCTGAGTGTCAACCCCCGGTGCTTCGCTTATGGGCGGCCAGCGCCATTAGATTGCGGTCGCGCCAGGCGCTGCGTTCGGCGAGTTGGGATGCTGACAACTTTTCGCGGCGCGCTTCCTCGGCCTTGGCAATCAGCCCTTCCGGCCAGGGGGCCGGATCGCGCCTGGCGAGGGCGATCGAATGGTAGAGCGGTCCCAGACGTCTCGCGTAGTCCGCGATCCCGCCGGGCGCATTCAGATCGATCGTCTCGAAAGGCCCCATGAAGGACCACCGGTAGCCGAGCCCATGCGACACCGTAAGATCGATATCGGCGGCACTTGCCACGCCCTCCTCGAGCAGGGCCCAGGCTTCGTTCAGCAATGCCCCCTGAAGCCGGTTGAGGACGAACCCTTCGACTTCCTTGCGCACGATGACAGCCGCCTGCCCCACGGCCTGCATCTGCACTCGAAGCCACGCAACGGCCTCCGCGTCGGTCCAGGGCGCCGGGACCAGTTCCACCAACGGGATCAAATGCGGTGGATTGAGGGGATGAGCGACGAGAAAACGCCGGCGGTTGGCACAGGACCCGGTGAAGGCCGAGGCCGGAATGCCGGAGCTGGAGCTGCCTACGACCGCGTCGGGCCGCATCGCCCGGTCAATCTCCAGACAGACCGCCTCCTTGATGTCGCGCACTTCCAGCACCGACTCCTGGATGTAGTCGGCATCCGCTACCGCACCCTCCAGCGTATCGACAACGTTCAGCCGCCGCATGACTGCATCGACGGCATCTACCAGCCCGGCCTCTTGCATATCGGCAAGGCTGGCCCGGATCTTGTCGAGCACCGCGGCGCGGATGTCGGCGCTGCCGTCATAGATGGTCACATCATGGCCGGCCCGGGCGAAGACGATCGCCCAGCCACGGCCGACCAGTCCGGCACCGACAATGGCGACTTTGCGGATTGCATCCATCATTGCACCCGTGACGTCTCGCCGTCCGCGAGGCAAATTTCGGTGATCCGCAGGCCATCCTGAGTGATGCGGGATGGGAACCGGTCCTTCAACCGCTCTTCGTGGATGGGAATGACCCGCCGTGCCTCGTGGCCCACCTGCTTCATCATCTCCTCGGTGGCGAGAACGAGATTGGTCTGGCTGCCGACCGCAAGCCCCACCGGAACGTAGAGCGTCTCGATATCGACGGCAGCTCCCGAGCCCTCGATGTTATCGAAGACGTAGACCAGATCGCCAGCCAGCACCCAGGTGTCGTCCTTGCCGTTGCGCACGGTGACCCACATCGATCCGTAGGTATGGCTGTCAAAGGCGGCATGGAGATCGATGTCGGGCAGGACGTCCTGTTTCGCTCCGTCGATCGTCACCAACCGCTTCTGACGGGCCAGGTCGACGCCGCGCACGATGTCGCCCGGGTCGACGGCTACGTTCATCCAGCGCATGCGATCCGGCAGCGACATCGCCCAGACCCACTTCGCGATCTCCCTCTCCTGGATGTAGAAGGTCGCATTCGGGAAGTCCTCGACATTGCCGAAATGGTCGAAATGCGCGTGCGTGACGAAAACCGTGTCGACGCTCTTTGGCGAGAGGCCGATTTCGCCAAGAACGGCCTCGGGCGAGTGCCAGTTCTCGACGCCAAATTTGTCGGCGAGATGCTTGCCGTAGTCCTTGTTGTTGTAGCCGACATCGACCATCGCAACGCGACCGTTGCCCTTGATCAGCGCGTAGCAGTAGGGAAGCTTGACGTAACCCTGGTTGTGGGCGCCGTAGAGCACGCCGCTCTTGTGGTAGTTGCTGACGTAGCTGTACTCAAGCACCCAGATCGAATATTGGCTCATTGCTTCCTCCCTGTTGTCGCCAACGCTGCGCACAGCTGCAGCAGGCGTGATTGAAATCGACCGGCGTCATACCGGCCCGCGGTTCCGACGCCGCCTGCAGCCCGGCGTAGGCGCGTTTGATCCTCTCCCCGGCCCGGTCGAGCTCCTGCTGCCAGTCGCGCCGCAGTCGGGCCGAACCGAAATCGTCCAGGACCTCGCCCAGCATTGCATGGGCGGCCCCCAGACGCGCGCAATGGCTTTCGAGCCCATGCGGCGCGTGCAAGGCGCCCAGCCGCTGCTCCACCTCCGTCCACCGTTCGCGGGCCACCGGAATGTCAGGCAGATCGAGCACGTCGCGGCGTCCGCCGGCCTGAGCCAGGACCAGCAGGCCAGCGAGTTGGCCGATCAGCCGGCGCAGGCCTTCGTAGACGGGGCGGGTTGCCACGACGTAGCGGACGATGGCTTCGTCGGTCAACGCGGCATCGTTGACGGTGGCGACGGGTTCCTCGCTTCCGGTGACGGAGACATGGGGCGCCGCGACGACCTCGCAGTCATAGCGGTGGACGCTTACCGCCCGCTCGAAGAAGCGCTTTCCCGGGATATCAGCCATGGTGCCTTTTTCGCGTCGTCGCGCGCTCGATCACCGCGCCGGGCGGGATTAGTTGAACGATCGGCTCCCGGCCGGAATTCGTGCTCAATTCCTTCGCCAGGCTGACCGTGGCCTCGAGCATCTGGTCAATGGGCTGCCGGACGGTCGTCAGCCCGTGCGAAGGCCAGTGGGCCATCTCGATATCGTCGAAGCCGACGATCGAAATGTCGTCCGGCACGCCGAGCGCCAGCTCTCGCCGCACGCCGTCGAGAAAGCCAATGGCGAGAATGTCGTTGGCGCAAAAGACACCGTCGGGAACCTCTTTCAGGTCACGCAGCTTGCGCGCCGCTTCGTAGCCGGCGTGATAGCTGAACTGGCCTGCCTCGATAACTATCGGCGCGGCGAGGCCACGCTCGACGGCGCGTTCGCTGAAGCCCCTGTGGCGTGCGACATTGGTGGAGGCATCGGGCAAGGCGGCGATGTAGGCCAGGCGCCGGTGGCCGGTATCGACGAGATAGTCGGCGATGCTGCGGCCGCCGAGTATATTGTCGCAGGAAATGCCGAACGCGTGGTCGTCGGCCGAGAGTCGGTTGAAAAAGATCACCGGAGTGCCGGCCCTACGGCATTCCTGCGCGGCCGCCGAAGACAGGGTGGCCGCCAGGATGATGGCAAGATCTGGCTGGTAGTTGAGCAGCAGGCGTAGCGCCTGGTCGACGTCTCCCGACTGGTCGGCGGCGACGAGCATCACGTTCATGTCGATGGCACGAAGGGCGGTGGTCAGCCGCGTCAGCACTTCCGGATAGAACGGGTTCTTGATGTCCGCGACGACAATACCCACGATACGCGTCTTCTTGGTGATGAGGCTGCGCGCGAAAGGGTTCGGCGAATAGCCGATCTCCCTCGCACGGTTCAGCACCAGGTCCCGCGTATTCTTGGCGATCACGGCATCGGCGTGAAAGGCCCTGGATACGGTCGAAACAGACATGCCGAGATCGCGCGCCAGATCCTTCACGGTCAGGCGGGGCTTGCTGTTCTTGTTGCGGGCGATGATCGACATGAAAACTCCGTTGGCGCGCTGGCTTAGGCCTGGTTGCGACCTCCATAGCGGCGGACCCGGATGTTGGCCTGCTCGGCATGCCCATAGAATCCCTCGAGGACACACAGGCGCGAACAGTACTCGCCTATCATGGCGCTCGCTTCGTCGGTCAGAACGCGCTGATAGGTGCAGGTCTTGATGAACTTGCCAACCCACAAACCGCCTGTGTAACGGGCCGCCTTCTTGGTCGGCAGCGTATGGTTGGTGCCGATGACCTTGTCGCCATAGGCAACATTCGTACGCGCTCCCAAAAACAGAGCGCCGTAATTGCGCATGTTGTCGAGGAAGTAGTCCGGATCGCGCGTCATGACCTGGACGTGCTCGGATGCGATCCGGTCGGCCTCGGCGACCATCTCCTCATAGGAAGCGCAGACGATCACTTCGCCATAGTCCGCCCATGCCTTGGCGGCGATCTCGGCGGTCGGCAGGACCTTCAGCTGCCGCTCGATCTCGGTCAGGGTGTCGCGCGCGAGCTTCTCCGAATTTGTCAGAAGCACGGCGGGACTGGTCGGACCGTGCTCGGCCTGGCCGAGCAGATCGGTCGCGCAGATCTCGCCGTCGACACTGTCGTCGGCGATGACCAGCGTCTCGGTCGGGCCGGCGAACAGGTCGATGCCGATACGGCCGTACAATTGCCGCTTGGCCTCAGCGACGAAGGCATTGCCAGGACCGACGAGCATGTCGACGCGCCCGATGGTTTCGGTTCCGAGCGCCATGGCGCCAACGGCCTGCACACCGCCCAGAACGTAGATCTCGTCCGCGCCGGCCATGTGCATTGCGGCCACGATAGCCGGATGCGGACCGCCCTGGAATGGCGGCGCACAGGCGATGATCTTCTTCACGCCGGCGACCTTGGCCGTCACCACGCTCATATGCGCGGAGGCGACCATCGGGTATTTCCCGCCCGGCACGTAGCAGCCGACTGTTTCCACGGGAATGTTCTTGTGGCCGAGGACAACGCCGGGAAGCGTTTCCACTTCGAGGTCCTGGAGGCAGGCGCGCTGCTTCTCGGCGAAATTGCGAACCTGGGCCTGGGCGAAGCGAATATCCTCGATGTCGCTTGCCGACACCTTGGACATCGCCTGCTCGATCTCGCTGTCGCTGAGCCGGAAGCTTGGCGGCGACCATTTGTCGAAACGCTCCGACAACTCCCGGACAGCGGTATCGCCTCGCTTTTCTATGTCGGCAAGGATCGTCTCGACGGTCGTCCGGACGGCCGCATCGCTCTGGGCGACAGCTTCGGGATCCCTGCCCCGTTTCAGAAAAGTCGGCATATTCTCATCCTTATGTTGAGTCAGGTGGGCGGCAGGATGCCGTCCACCTGTTGCATTGCTGATCGTCAGGGTTTTACCGTCGGCTCGATCTTGGTGAGCTTGTATTCGTCGGCCGGAGCCTTGCACGATGAGCAGTTGATGCCAGGGGCATCGGGCGCCTGCTTCACGTCCGCGGGCAATGCCTGAATGGTCGCTCCTGGTGTTGGCTTGCCCTCGAGCGCCGACCGCAGCGACAGTTCCGGCAGCAAATCGGGATTGAAGACCTCGGTGACGAAGGAACTCGGAACCTTGTCGGACGGGAAAACGTTGCACCCGTCGGCGAAGGTATCGCCCTTGCAAGGCTTGACTTGATCCGCTGGCACCCAAGGCAACGGGTACTCGATGTTCATCGGTTTCAGGTCGCGCTTCTTGGTCAGGATCTCCATCATCAGCTTGAAGGCATAGCCTGACGTAGCAGGCGGCGAACCGGCGGACACACCCTTGAGACCCATGCCTTGCATCTTCGGGTCTGCCAGTCCGAGACGAAAACCGTCCGAGTTCTCGCCGGTCATCGGAACCAGTTTGTTGCCCTTGTCGAGCAGCGCTTGAACGGCGCCATATTCGCCTGCCTGAGCCCAGATGCCGTCAACATCGGGATGCGCAGCGAGAGCCTTGGCCGTCTCCTGCTGTGTGGTGCGGTCATCCCAGTAGGAGTAGTATTCCGCGACGACCTTGATGCCGGGATACTGGTTGAAAATGTGCATCGCGCCGTCGGTGTGGCGCTTATCCACCGAGTTGCCCGGGACGCCACGGCTCAGGAAGATCTTGCCCTTGCCTCCCAGGATATTGACCAAGGCCTGGGCGGTGTTCTCGCCGAAGCCTGCGGTGATATAGCTGACATTGTAGGCGCAAGGCTCGGTCACCGTGGCGTCGTACATGAAGAAGAGCACGCCCTTCTGGCAGCCGCGATGGACCGTGCGGTTCAGCGCCGTCGACGAGATCGGGAAGCTGATGATGCCGTCGGCGCCAGCCTGTATCATGCTTTCATAGGCCGAGATCTGAGCCTGGGGGTCGGTTCCCGAGATGACTTCCTTCAGCTCCACCGTCTTGTCGTAGGGCGGCGTCTGCGCCAACGCCTTGACGATGTTCGCGGCCTCCGACTGCCACGAATTGCCGCTGTAGCTCAGCGACAGATATATCGTGAACTTCTTGTCCTGCGCTTGGGCATGGTCGACAACCGCCCCAACGCCCATGGCGGTGGCAAGCGTCAGCGACGCGGCCAGTCCCAGTCTTTTTAACAGCCTCATTTCGATCAACCTCCCGTTGGAATTTGGCCCTTGCAGGTGCCGGACCAGAGCTTGTGAGAACGTTCTCACAATTGGACAAAACCCATTTCACGCACAGGCATGGTCACTTCCTCCGCGTCAGCATTCGATTTCCGAGATCGGCTAGGAATTCGCCGCGCAGCACCAGCAGGGCGGCGACAATGATTGCGCCCTCTATGACGGTGCGCCATCCTTCGTTGAGGCCGATAGCGGAGATAACGGTGCCAAGCGTCGTCAGAAGAATTGCGCCGCCGACCGTCCCGATGAAAGTTCCGCTGCCGCCGAGGATCGAGGAGCCGCCGACCACGACGGCAGCGATGGAAGGCAGCATGTAGCTGTCGCCCATCCTCAGCGTCGCCCCGTTCGAATAGCCCACCAGCATCATGCCGACGAAGCCTGCGCAAGCGGCACTGATCGCATAGGGGACGAGCTCGAGCCGATTGACAGCGACGCCGGCGATGAGAGCGGCGTTCCTGTTGGTGCCAAGGGCGTAGAGCCGGCGGCCGAGCGCAGTGAAATTCTGCAAGAACCAGCCGAACAGGATGAAAGCGACGGTGAAGTAGATGACCAGCGGCACGCCGAGGAACCATTCCTTCATCAGCCACAGCAAGGCGGACGGAGAACCGCCGCGCGGCGTCCCGCTGGTGTAGCCCAGCGCCACCGATGCCACGACGATCGAGGTCGCCATGGTCATGATGAAGGGAGGAACCTTCAGCCAGACAATTCCCAGTCCGCTGATCGTGCCGACCAGCGCGCAAATGACCAGAATGGCCGGCAGCATGTACCAGATGCCGGCATCGCCGCTACCAATCCACGTCGTCGTCAACACGCCGCCGAGCGTGATGAGGGCGGGGACCGATAGGTCGAGCCCACCGATCAGGATGACGAGCCCTTGCCCAAACGACAACACGATCAGGAAGGACGCGAGGATGAGAACCGTCAGCACCTGATCCCAGGAACCCAGCGCCGGACTGATGAAGCGCGAGCACACCACAAGCACGATACTCAGCCCAAACACGACAAGCGTATTGACCACCTCCCGGTCGAGCCTTTGCCTGCCGCGCCGGTCGGAGTTGGCCTCGAAACGCGTCGCAACGTCCTTATGCGCGTTCACCGGATCTCTTCCTTCTTGAGCAGGCGCGCCACGGCGCTGCCGAACACGATCGCAAGCACCAGCACGAAACCTTGGAATATGCCGGTGTAGAAGGACGAGACCCCACCCGAGAAAAGCACCTTCTGCAAAAGCATCAGCGTACCGGCGCCCAGGATCGAGCCAACGAGGCTGCCCCGGCCGCCACTCAACGGCGTGCCGCCGAGCGCCACTGCGGCAAAGGTGAGCATCAGGAATGGCGTGCCGGCTGTCGGATTTCCTGTCGCCGTCTGGGCGCTCAGCATGAAGCCGGCGACGCCGTAAAGGATGCCGGCGCCGACAAAGGCCGTGATGCGTACCCCTGCCACGGGCACGCCGGAGAAGCGAGCCGACTGCTCGTCGGCGCCGATCGCATAGAGGCCGATCCCGGTATTGGTCCGCCGGAAGGCAAGCCAAAGCGCGATGGCGGCAACCAGAAACAGCCCGGCGATCGGGATGATACCGAACAGGGTGTCGGTCAGCGTATAGGTGACGAAGTCGGCAACCATACCGCCAGGCGCGTCCAGGATAACCAGCGCAAGTCCCTGGCAGACGATCATCGTGCCGAGCGTCGCCGCGATGGTCTGCAGCCCAAGCCTGGCCACGAGAATGCCGTTGATTGCGCCGACGGCACCACCGATCGCACAGCACATCAGGAGGCTGGCCAGCGCACCGCCCGGACCATCGAACGGATAGACCGCCATCAGCACATTGGTCAGCGAGACGACGCCTGCGACGGACAAGTCGAAGCCGCGGCTGATGACGACCAGCGTCTCGCCCGCTGCCGCGAGCGCCAATGGCGTCGAGTTGTTGACGAGATCGGTGAAGGTGTAGACCGAAAGCGCATCCGGTTGCCAGAACGCGTAGAGCGCATAAAGCAGGACATAGATCAACGCCACGATGCCGGTGCCGCTGATGACAGCCCTCCATAACGCGGAGCGGCGGGGCGCGGGATTTGCCTGGACCGCGGTCATGCGGCCACTCCATTCACCGCGCCCGCAGCGTGGCCGATCAGCGCGCCGACGATAGTCGGCTCATCGATGGCATCGCCCTGATATTCGGCGAAGACGCGGCCGCCATAGAGCACCATGCAGCGATGCGCGAGATGGACGAGTTCCGGCAGTTCGGACGAGTAAAAGAGCACCGAGCCGCCATCGGCAGCGAACTTCCGGATCGCCTCGTAGATCGACTGCTTGGTTCCGACATCGACTCCACGCGTCGGATCGAAAAGCAGTAGAGTGCGCGCACCCGTCATCATGACGCGCGCCAGAAGCGCCTTCTGCTGGTTGCCACCGGAAAGCTCATCGATCTTGAACTGCAGATAGCGCTCCTGCAGTTCGACCGCCTCAGCGGTTTTTTTCGCAATGCGACGCTCGCTGGCCGGCCAGACGACGCCACCCTGCGCGATACGCGAAATGATAGGCAACACCATGTTGCTGGCGGTGCTGAGGCCGGCGAAAATCCCTTCCGACTTGCGGTCCTCCGGCAGGTAGGCAAGGCCGTTGCCGAAATGGAGCGCGGCGCCCGGGCTGGCGATCTGGGCGGGCACGCCGTCGATCTCGATGCCGCCGCTTTTCGCCTTGGAGAGGCCGATCATCGTCCTGAACAGGTCGCGCTGGCCCTGCCCCTCGAGCGCGGCGATGCCGACGATCTCACCTCGCCTGACATCAAACGACACGTCGCGCAAAATGCCGCCGGAGAGGCCCCGAACGCTGAGCGCGACGGGCGCGGTGTCGGCGACCAAAGGCTGCGAGGCGGTCGTCTCACGCGCGCTTCGGCCGACCATCATCTCGAAAATGTTCGCGTCCGAAGCGCCGGACAACTCGACGGTGCCGATGCTGCGGCCATTGCGCAGGATGGTGGCGCGCGAACACAGGGTGCGCACCTCGCCGAGGCGGTGGGAAATGTAGAGGATGGCGGTCTGCAGGTTCTTCTGCCGGCGCACGAGCTCAAACAGCCATTCGACGTCCGCCAGCGCGGCCGTCGGCTCATCGAGGATCAAGAGCTTCGAGGCATGGGTGAAGGCGCGCACGATCTCAAGCCGCTGACGATCCGAAAGCGAAAGCACGCCGACGGGCGTGTCAGGATCAAAGTGGGAGAGAGCGTAGTCGTTAAGAACCTTGCCAGCTGATGCCGTGGCGGTGCGGCGCGAGACGAGACCTAGCTTTCCCTTCGGCATTTTCGGCAGCACGAGATTCTCGGCGATGCTGAGATTCGGCAGCAGGCTGAGTTCCTGAAAGGCCGTCGCCACGCCCTGCGCCCGCGCATCGATGATGCCACGCGGCGCATAAGGCTTGCCGAAGATCGACATGGATCCGCCGTCAGGCGTCACGACGCCGCTGAGGATTTTCACGAGCGTCGATTTGCCGGCGCCGTTCTCGCCCAACAGCGCATGGACTTCCCCTGGCCGCAGATCAATGGAGACGGAATCGAGTGCGACTGTGGGTCCGTAGGATTTTGCAATATTCGCGATGCGAACAGCCAGCCGGATCTCGTCGGTACCCATACCTCCTCCCAAAAGGTAAGTCCGCCGCAGCGGTGAGAACGTTCTCTGAGAACGTTCTCACTAATCCACAAGCACCGCCGGCTTGTCAATTGTGAATCGTTCATTTCTTGTCGAACGCACCAGGCTCCCGGCCTCCGGGCGGCACTTGGCCGTCTTTTGAGTGCTCAGAAGTGGCTGAGCCGGCGCCTTTTCTGGGCGGCTGGTCGGGGGGCGCCCGCCGGGATGGATTCTGCCCCTCGGACTGATGCGTTTTCTCATTCACCTCGCCTGAAGGGCGCGTCAGGCCTTGCCCGGACGCCGGCGGCTTGTTGCCTGCGGCGTCCTGGGAGAATGAATCGGCGGGATCGCCGTCGCTCCTGGCCGGATATTTGGTGGCACCAGTCTCGCGGCGATTTTCGCTTCCAGTCATGGCCGGTCCTCCTTTGGCACAGTCATTAACCTGGGTTCGACCGGCAGGTTCCAGCGGCTAGGCCGGAAGCGCAGATTTGAATCCGCCGCCGCTCCTATGGCCGGAAACCAATTTGGCGGCGCTGCGTTGACCCCGCAGGATCAGATCCCCCAACAGCTTCGGAGAAAATTCATGCTCGACCGCAGCGGAAGCGCCGTCCTGACGACCGACAGTCTCTGACAACGGGCAGCAACATGGCTCGCATCGAGCGCGGACATTGTTTCTGCGGTGCCGTCACGGCGGTGATGGAAGGAGAGCCCTTCTGGACCTGCTTCGACCATGACGACGATTGCCGGCGGGCGATCGGCGGACCTATGACCATCTGGATCGGCTATCGTCCGCACCAGGTCGAGCTGACCGCCGGGAAGCCGAAGACCTTTTCGAAGACGAAGGGGGTCGTCCGCTCCTTCTGCGCCGATTGCGGTACCTCGATCTTCTACGCCGACGAAGGCCTGCGTGACGAACTCTATGTCTCGATCGGCTTCATGGACGCTCCGGAGCGGTTTCCGCCACAGGCACAGGCCTATTGGGATATGCGCCTGCCATTCATCGAAATGGCCGACGGCTTGCCCCGCGTCGACGGCTACACGAGGCGCCGCGATCCAGCCTTGGGCAATCCGCGTGACCGTTGATGACGCGCGCCACACTAGGCCCCGCAGGCTATTGCCCGATCAGGGTCAGGCCAAAGAGAATGGCCAGCCACAGGCCCACCGCCGCGACCGCGAGCCTGGGGAGGATGCCCTCGCCCGCCAGATGCATGAACAGCAGCGCGATCACCACTGTCTTGGCAGCCGCCGCGGCAAGGTTGATCGCGGAATTGAACCCACCGAGGTCGACAAACGAAGAGCCGACGGTAAGCGCCAGCAAGGCGAGCAGCGCGAGATAGGCGAATGTGAGCTTGGCGAGGTCGCTCATCGTCATCAGGCCCGGTTGATCAGATAGAGGACCGGGAACAGGAACACCCAGACGATGTCGACGAAATGCCAGTAGAGTCCGATCGCCTGCACGCGGCGCGCCCGGCTCGCCTGCGCGGTCCTCGGCCAGAGCAACAGCATGCCGGCAATCACCGCGATGCCGCCTATCAGATGCAGCGCGTGCAGCGATGTCATGGCGAAATAGAGCGCGAAGAAGAATTCGGCATGGGCCGGATCTGGGCCTGCGAAGCGGAACGACGCGCCGAGCACCGGCGCCAGGCCCTCGCTGAATTCCTTGCTGTATTCGACGGCCTTGATCACCAGAAAGATGCAGCCAAGCAGGCTCGTGGACATCAAGGCCCAGAAGGCGGGCCGCCAACGCCGGGCAGCCGTGAACATATGGGCAAGCGCCATCGCGAAGCTGCTGGTGATCAGAACCGCCGTATTCAGCGTGCCGAGCGGCAATGACAGATGTTGCGACGCCGCGGCGAATGCCGCGCCATAGCTCAATCGGGCGTAGAGGAACACCAGCACGATCGCGCCGAACAGCATCGCCTCGGAGCCGATGAAAATCCACATGCCGAACGCATCGGCCGCCTTCTCGCGGGCCCGTGTATCGAAGGCAATGCTTTCGGTCGGCCCGCTCATGAGGCTTCGTCCCTGTGCGGGCTGAACGTCTCGTGCCTCAGGCCTTTCATGGCATAGTCATAGGCCGGCCGCTTGACCACGGGCATGGTTTCGAAATTGTGCGGGGGCGGCGGCGAAGCCGTCTGCCATTCAAGGCCGGTCGCGCCCCACGGATTGGCCGGCGCCCGCGCGCCGCGAAACAGCGACCAGCCGAGATAGAGCAGCGGCATAAGGTAGCCGACGGCCAGAACGACCGCGCCGGCCGAGGACAATACGTGCCAGAACTGAAACTCCGGCGGATAGGTGTGATAGCGCCGCGGCATGCCGAGAAAACCGAGCACGAATTGCGGAAAGAACGTCAGGTTGAAGCCGAGGAAGGTCACGGTCGCGGCGATGCGGCCCCAGGTTTCGGAATAGACGCGACCGGTGATCTTCGGCCACCAAAAATGCAACCCCGCCATGTAGGCCGTCACCATGCCGCCGACCATGATGTAATGGAAATGCGCCACGACGAAATAGGTGTCATGAACGTGGACGTCGACGGCGAGAGCGGCCAGGAACAGGCCGGCCAGTCCCCCGAAAGTGAACAGCGCCAGGAAAAACAGCGCATAAAGCATGGGCGTCTCGAAAGTGATTTCGCCCTTGCGCAGCGTCAGCGTCCAGTTGAACACCTTTATCGCCGAGGGGATCGCGACGCAGAACGACAGGAACGAGAACACGATGCCGGCATAGGCCGACTGGCCTGATACGAACATATGGTGACCCCAGACCAGGAAGCCGAACACGGCAATCGCCATCGAAGACATCGCCACCGCCTTGTAGCCGAACAGCGGGCGCTTGCTGAAGCAGGGCAGCACTTCGGAAACCACGCCCATGCCGGGCAGGATCATGATGTAGACCGCGGGATGCGAGTAGAACCAGAACAGATGCTGGAACAGCAGCGGGTCGCCGCCCAGAGCGGGATTGAAGATGCCGATGCCGAAGGCACGCTCCAGCACGATCAGGATCAGCGAGGCGGCCAGCACCGGCGTCGCCAGCACCATGACCAGCGCGGTCGCATACATCGTCCAGACGAAGATCGGCAGCCTGAACCAGGTCAGCCCCGGCGCGCGCAACGTGTGGACGGTGACGATGAAGTTGATGCCGGTCATGATCGTCGAGAAGCCGACGATGAAGACACCCAGCGCGGCCATCGAAACGAAGCCGTTGGCATAGAGCGTCGAGAGCGGCGTGTAGAAGGTCCAACCCGTGTCGACACCGCCGGCGAGCACCGCGGCCAGGGCAAAGGCGCTGCCGAAGATGAACACGTACCAGCTGGCGAGATTGAGCCGCGGAAAAGCGAGATCGCGCGCGCCGATCATCAGCGGCAGCAGGAAATTGCCGAGCGTCGCGGGGATCGACGGCACCAGGAAGAACCACACCATGATGATGCCATGCAGGGAAAACAGCCTGTTATAGACATCGTCCGACACCAGATCGCCCGCAGGCGACGCGAGTTCGATCCGGATCATCACGGCAAAGGCACCGCCAAGAAAAAAGAACGCCGTCAGCGACATCAGGTAGAGCCAGGCGACGCGCTTGTGGTCGGTGGTCAAGAGCCAGGCGGCAGGTCCGGCCTCCCCATGCAGATAGCTCGAAGGCGCCAAGGCTTGCCTGCTCATTGGGTCGCCCCGCTTTCCGTGGTTGCTCGCGGCGACAGGGATTTGAGATACGCCAGCAGCATCTGTAGCTCCTGCTCGTCGACAAGGCCGTCAAAGCTCGGCATCACGGGTTCATACCCGGCGGCGATCTCCTTCTTCGGATTGAGGATGGAATCGCGCAAATAGCGGTCGTCGGCAATGACGGTCTGTTGATTGTCCAGGGCCACCGGCCGTCCGAAGACCCCAGCCAGATCCGGCGCCCTCACCTTGGTGGAATTGCCGTGGCAGCCGGAGCAGCCGAGCGCGCGGAAGAGTTTTTCGCCGTCGGCCGCAAGCGTTTCACCCTGGCCCTGGTTGCCCAGCCACGCCGCATATTCTTGCGGCGGCATCACGGTCACCCAGCCGCCCATCTCCGAATGCTGGGTGCCGCAATATTGCGCGCAGAACAAATGATACCGCCCGGGCTCGCTGGCGATGAACCAGACATGCGTGGTGCGCCCCGGCACCGCGTCCTGCTTGACCCGGAAGGCAGGTACGAAGAATGAGTGGATCACGTCCTGCGATGCCAGCGACACGATCACCGCCTTGCCGACCGGCACATGCAGTTCGTTGATTTCACGCTGGCCGCCAGGATGACGGAACTCCCACATCCATTGCTTGCCAAGGCCGGCGATCTCGAGTGCGTCAAGGGGCGGGTGTTCGCGGCGCAGGAACAGCACGGCTCCCCATCCGAAGATGGTGAAAGCGATCAGCAGGCTGGCGACTGTCCAGGTCACCTCGAGCGGCGTGCTGCGCGCACGCTCCCCCGTTCGCTCCACCTTGGAGCCGGCGCGATATTTGATGGCGTAGAAAACGACCAGGCTGGTCAGGAAGACGCCCAGCGCGACGGTGAAGGCAAGCAGCACGTAGAACAGGGCGTCGACACTGCCGGCAATCGAGGAGGCCTGCGGCGGCGTAAAAGGGATGCCGAACGTCAAATCGGCCTCCTTCGCGACAGAACGAGGATGGTGGCGCCAAGGCCAAGCAGCGTCGCCATGCCAGTCACCTTCACGACTGCCCAGACCGCTGGCGTGTACTGGCCCTTTGATGCATCGAAGCCGGCACACAGCAGAAAGACGTGATCGGCGATGGAGCCAAGCCGCCCGGCCGACGCCTCGACCAGGGCAAGCCTGAGATCTCGCGGCTCGAAACTCAGCGCCGGAAGCACTTGCGCGATGCGGCCTTGCGGCGTCAGCGCGATGACCGCGATCGGGTGGACATATTGCGAGATCCGGTCGCGCCGGTCGAATGTGATGCCGGCCTCCGCGGCAAGGGCGGCGCCAGCGCCATCCTCGCTGGTCAAGAAGCGCCACGCGGACAACCCTGCCTGACCGGCGGACCGCGCCACTTCGGCTTGGATGGACGCCGCATCCGCGACGGTCTCGGAAGCATCTATCGAGACGAAGAGAGCGTGGTAGGTCGCGGGATCGAGGCCGGTCTTGTTCAGATCCGAGGCAACCGCCTGCTGGGTCACGCCGCAGAGGTTGGGGCATTTGTCGTAACCGAAGATGAGCAGCGCCGGCCGCCCGCCGAGAATGCCGGAAAGCGTCTGCCGTCCGCCCGAAGCCTCGCGGAAGACTGTGTCGAGGCTGAGCTGCGCGCCGATCTGCGGTTCGAAAACCGGCCGCGCGCGCACGCTGGCGGTCATTGCAGCCAGGAGCACGAGCGGCAGGACCAAACGCCTCATGGCCTCGCCCCCATGGCCGGTGCGGCCTGGCCCTGCTGCGGCGCCCTGGCGTTTGGCTGCGCCGCGTCCGCTCGGGCGCGGCAAATGCCGGCCTGCGGCGCGCGCGGAACCTGGCCTTCGAGCAAGGCGCAGTCCTCACCGGCCGCAGCGGGCGTTACCGCCTCCGGCAGTCCCTGCGCGGCGATCAGCTTCATGGCGTCGTCGATCGGAATGCGCGCGATGCCACCATTGCGGTCGACCCATGCAAGCATGCCGAGTTCACGATCTTCCTGCTGACGGAACGCGGCAAGATCGGCCCCGGGGAAATCCTGCAAGGCGGGACCTGCGGCGCTGCCGTTCATCTGCGTGCCCGCAAGTGGCCAGAACGGGGCCGTATCGAAAATCAGTCTCAGCCCAAGCGCGGCGAGCGCCAGGAAGACAAGCAGGCCGAGGCCAATGAGCACGAGCGCCCTCGGCCAGACATCGCGTGTTTCGGGATGACGCACGACCTTAGCCACGGGCCAGCCTCCCGCGCCAGACGACGATGCGATCAGGCCTGGTCCAGATATAGACGAAGCACCCGAACCAGATGCCGCCTGCGCCGACCATTGCCGCGAGGTCCGGCCACGACACTCCTGCACCGAGGGCGGACAAAGCCGGCCGGACGCGCCAGGCGACATCGGCGAAATGTCCGGCCAGCAGGAACGCGCCGAGCCCTATCAGGCCAACGCGGCTGCGCTTGACGGAGCGGTTCAGGAAACCGGCGAAGGGCAAGGCAAATTGCAGCGCGATCAGCAGCCAAAGCAGATACTGCCAGCCATTTCGACCACGGATGACATACCAATGGATTTCGTCGGGCAGGTCGCCGCCCCAGACGACCAGCCACTGCATGAATGCCAGATAGGCCCAGATGAGCATGAAGCCGAACATCATGTTGGCGAGGTCTTCGCCGAGCGCCACGTCCTCCTCGCCCCCCGGCGCCGACTCGATCGCACGGCCGGCCGAGAGCACCGCCAGCGCCAGCCCGCACACGCCGACGACCTCGGCCGCCGCTTCGAGCATCGCATAGATGGTGGAGGAAAAATCCGGCTCTATCGACATCATCCAATCGATGGCAAACACCGTCACGGCAAAGCCGTGCGCGACGAGCCCGATGGCGTAGCCGCCGCCGGTCCTGCTTGCGGCCGAACCGGGCGCCGTCCAGCCAAGTACAAGCCAGGCCAGCGCCAGCCAGACGACAGCATAGACGATGAAACGAACGACGAAGAATGGCACGTTGAGATAGGTCATTTTCTGGCGCACCGCTTCCGTCAGCGCGGAGTCGGCTCCTGCCCAGGGAAAGACCAGATCGAGCCGCGCAAGCACCGGCAGCATCAACAGCAGCGCGACAGGCAAGGTCGCGACGGCGGCCCGCAGCGGCGGCCGCAACGCGTCGCCCCAGCGCCCCCCGGTCAGCCCGTGCACCATGAGCAGGGTCATTGCGCCAAGCGGCAATCCGAGCAGGAACACCGCCGTCATCAGCCAGCCGGCCAGTGTCGCGCGCGGGGCGACGAACAGCCCGGCCGCGCACAGAGAGAGCCCTGCGGCGGCGGCTGCGAGCAGCAGGACGAGGTGGTCGTCGGGCCGGGCGGCGCGCTTCATCGTGCCGCCTCGGCATCGAGTTTCGCGCGAAGAGATTCGGGCAGCGTGCCGGCCGCAGCATGACGCGAATATTGCAGCGCCCGGATATAGGCCACGATCGCCCAGCGGTCCCGCGGCTCGACACGCGCGGCATAGGAATACATCGCACCGTAGCCGTCGGTGATGACGTCGTAGAAATGCCGGTCCGGCGCCTTGCGCAGCGCATCTTGATGGTAGGTCGGCGGCGGCGGGAAACCACGCCTGACCACCATCCCGTGCCCGTCGCCGGTGCGGCCGTGGCAGGGAGAGCAGAATATATCGAAGCGTTGCTGCCCACGCTGAAGCAGCGCCATGGTGATCGGGTACGGGAATTTGTCCGGCGTCGCCGCCAGGTCGGCGTCGCGCGTCACCGTGCCTTCGACCGGTGTCCTTGCCGACATACCGTCGGCGAACTCTCTGCTGGTTTCGAGCGGATCGTAGCGAGGCTGGTCGGCCATGTCCTGCTTGCAGGCGCCGAGGAGCAGGCAAACCGGCAAAAGCAGCCGCGGGTTCATGTCGCCACCTCCTCGACCGTCTCGGCGCCAAGCCGTGTCAGCTGCCCCTTGGTGACGCCCTTGCGGTATTTCGGATCGGTGGCCTCGATCAGCAGGTAGAACTTGCCGCCGCTCGCGTAGGTGAAGCTCTCGGCGTTGAAGACGGGGTGATAATATTGCGGCAGCCGGTTCTCGGCCAGCATGCCGAAGAAGCCGGCAAACACGCTGGCCAGGATCGCGGCTTCGAAGGCGATGACCGTGAACGGCGGCCAGGAATGCAGCGGCCGGCCGCCGACATTGACCGGATAGTCGATCTCGACGGAATAAAGGATCAATGCATAGACCAGCACGCCGCCGGCGACGCCACCCGCCAGCATGACCCATGGCAGCCGTGTCTTTCGCATGCCCAATATGTCTGTCAGGCCGTGCACCTCGAACGGCGAGAACGCATCCATATGCCGGTACCCCTTGTCGCGC
This sequence comes from Mesorhizobium sp. B2-4-1, assembly GCF_006442185.1. NCBI lineage: Bacteria > Pseudomonadati > Pseudomonadota > Alphaproteobacteria > Hyphomicrobiales > Phyllobacteriaceae > Mesorhizobium > Mesorhizobium sp. B2-4-1. The sequence continues at coordinate 272,579 of NZ_VFVN01000004.1, forward strand.
ATCGCTTGCGCCGCCCTGGTCAGCGCATCCGGATCGGCGAAAGCCGCGATGACGCCATGGACGCTCATGCCGCGCCGCCTTTCTGCTCGGCCAGTTCCTCGACCTCGAAGATGGTTATCGCCGGCAGGATGCGGATAAACAGGAAGACCAGCGCGAAGAAGGTGCCGATCGATCCGAACAGGATGCCGAAATCGAGCCAGGTCAGCGACTGCTCGCCCCAGGACGACGGCAGGTAGTCGCGGCTCGGGCCGGTCACCACGATGATGTAGCGCTCCAGCCACATGCCGATGTTGATGACCAGAGCGATCGAAAACAGCAGCGGCATATTGGATCGCACACGGCGAAACCAAAGCAGTTGCAGCACCGCGCAATTGCAGAAGAGCATGGTCCAGAACAGCGGCGCATAAGGGCCGACGGCGCGCTGGACCATCATCGCGCGCTCGTAAGGCTCACCCGAATACCAGGAGAAGAACGCTTCCGATGTATAGCCGTAAATGACGACCATGCCGGCCGCGATCATCAGTTTGGCGGCGTTGTCCATGTGGCGCGGCGTGATCAGGTCTTCCACAGCGAATGCCCAGCGCAAGGGAATGGCTATGGTCAGCACCATGGCGAAGCCGGAGAGGAGCGCGCCGGCGACGAAATAGGGCGGAAAGATCGTCGAATGGAAGCCCGGCGTGATGGCGAAGGTGAAATCGAGAGCGACGATCGAATGAACCGAAACGACCAGCGGTGTTGCGAGTGCCGCCATCAGGAAATAGACCGTTCGGTATCGCGCCCAATGATAAGCCGAGCCGCGCCAGCCAAGCGCGATGACGCCGTAGAAAAGTTGCCCGCCACGCGACTTCGCCCGGTCGCGCAGCACGCCGAGATCAGGCAGCAATCCCGTGTACCAGAACAGCAGCGAGACGGTGGCGTAGGTGGAAATCGCGGCGAAGTCCCAGACCAGCGGGCTGCGCCATTGTGGCCAATGCATGTGGGTGTTGGGCAGGGGCAGGAGCCAATAGAAGAACCACGGCCGGCCAAGATGCAGGATAGGGTAGAGGCCGGCCATCGCCACGGCAAACAGCGTCATCGCCTCGGCGAAGCGGTTGATCGAGGCGCGCCAGGGCTGGCGCAGCAGCAGCAGCACCGCTGAGATCAGCGTACCGGCATGGCCAATGCCGATCCACCACACGAAACTCGAGATCATCGTGCCCCAGACCACGGGAATGTTGACCCCATAGGCGCCAACGCCGACCGAGACCAGGTAGGTGATGGAATAGAGGAACAGCAATACGAATGCGAAGCAGACGAAGAACGCCGACCAGAAGAACCGCGGCAACTTCCCTTGCAGGACCACCGCGCTGATACGGCCGCTGATCTCTGGAAAATCGTGACGCCCGCGCAGCACAGGTGTCATGCCTTTGCTCGTCCTGCGGGCGGCCACGTCAGCCATCGCCGCCCTCCGAGCCGGATGTCGCGGCGAGCCTGTCGCTAGGGTTGCTGACCTTGCCCAGATAGGTGGTGCGCGGTCTTGTGTTCAGTTCTTCGAGCAGCGCGTAATTGTGTGGCGAGGCCTTTTCCTGGACGACCTGCGAATCCTTCCTGTTGAGATCGCCGAAGGTGATGGCTTTTGTCGGGCACGCCTGCTGGCAGGCGGTGACGATCTCACCGTCCTCGATCTCCCGGTTCTCGATCTGGGCGCGGATCCGTTTTTGCGAAATGCGCTGTACGCAGTAGCTGCATTTTTCCATGACGCCGCGCGAACGCACGGTGACATCGGGATTGTGGACGGCCTGCTCCGGTCCCGCGCTGTCCTTGTCGAACTCCTGGTACTCCAGGAAATTGAACCGCCGCACCTTGTAGGGACAGTTCTGCGAACAGTAGCGCGTGCCGATGCAGCGGTTGTACACCTGCGCGTTCAGACCGTCATGCGTATGGATGGTCGCATTGACCGGACAGACGACCTCGCAGGGGGCCTTCTCGCAATGCATGCACGGCACTGGCTGGAAGAACATGTCCGGATCGTCGATCCCGCCCGCATAGTAGCGGTCGACGCGCAGCCAGTGCATTTCGTGTCCGAGTGCCGCCTCGTCCGGCCCCACCGTTGCGATGTTGTTCTCGGCCTGACAGGCCGACACGCAGGCCATGCAGCCGATGCAGGCCGACAGGTCTATCGACATGCCCCAGGCTTCCTGGTCGTAGCTCCAGTCGGGGTAGAGCGATTCCACGGGCGCTGGGGGCGCGTGGTCGCGCACGAAATGGGGATTTGCCCTGAACGCATCGAGCGAAGCATGGCGGATGATCGCCCTGCCCTCCATCGCTTGATGATGTTGGGTCGTGACTACACGCGCCGAACCGCCGCGCGGGCTCAGGACGACATCGTCGGCAAACCATGGCGCATCGCTGGTCCGGATCGCGAAGGCATCGTAGCCGCCCGCGAGTGCCGCCACCGAGCCGGCCTTGCGTCCAAAACCGAGCGACAGCGTCACTGTGTCGTCAGGCTGTCCCGGCGTGATCCAGACGGGTGCGTCCAGCGTCCTGCCGTCCCGCGCCAGGTTGACCACCTGCCCGTTTTCGAGCCTCAGGCGCTGCGCGGTGGCTGGCGAGACCAGCGCCGCATTGCCCCAGACGAGCTTGCTTAACGGCCGGGGCAATTCCTGAAGCCAGGATGAATTGGCGTGGCGGCCGTCGCGAAGCCAGGGATCGGCGACGAAGCGAACCTCCAACCCCTTGGTGGCGGCATTGGGTGCCGAGCCATCGCTATCCGGCGGTGCCGAAACGGCAGCGGGACCAGCAGCAGTGTTCGGCACGATGCCGTCGCGCAGCGCCTTGCGCCAGGCCACCTCGTCCATGGCGGCCCACGTCCGGCGCACGGGTGCCTGCGCATTGGCGCCGAATTCACCGCCCAGCGCGGCAAGCAACTGATGCAGGCTCTTGCCACCGAACAGAGGCTCTATGAGCGGCTGCACGATCGAAACCGTACCGTCATAGGCCCGGATATCGCTCCAGCTCTCCAACTCGTGCGCGGCTGGGATATGCCAGCGAGCCAGAAACGCCGTCTCATCGCGGTAGAGTCCCCAGTGGACAAGAAGCTTCAGGCTCGAAAAAGCCTTCCGTGCATCGAGGTCCGATGGCGCCGTGTGCAAGGGATTGGCGCCGAGCACGACGGTCTTGTCGATCGAACCATCCGTGATGGCCCCGCAGAGCGTGGCAAGATCGCCATCCACCGGCATGGCATCAGGCGGCTCGATCAATTGCAGCGTGTTGCCAAGGGCACCAAGCCTGGCATTCATCGCTAGGGCCAAGGCATGCACGGACGGTGCCTGGTGCGCTCCGGCCACCACAAGCGCATTGCGGCCGGCGCCGCGCAGATCGTCGGCAAGCGCGTTTGTCCATTCCGGACCGAGCGGCGACAAGCCGGCCGCGGCATTGTCGCCATCGAGGGCGGCCTTGATCGCCGCCGCAACGCTTGCGACGGCGCTTGGCCTGATAGCTCGGCGATGGTCGGCGGCAGCACCCGTGATGGTGGGAGTCGTCTCGACGACATAGAGGCGACTCATCGTGTCCGTCGATTTGCGCACCCGTCGCCGCTGCGCGAAATCACGAGCATAGGCCAGGCGCCCCGGACCATCGCCCAGGAAATCGGCATCCAGGCTGACGATCACATCGGCGCGGTCGAAACGGTAGATCGCCGTCAACGGCCTGCCGAACAATGTACCCGTTGCCTGTTCACCGGAATTGGCCGCAAGCGGATCGTGGCGGAAGACGCGAAGTCTGGGATAGCGCACCCTCAGCGCCGCGATCTGCGCCTTCGTCGTCGGCGATGTCGTCGCCTCGAGCAGCAATGCCAGCCCTTGCCCGCCTGAAGCGAGGAATCCACCAGCCAGTTCGGCGATATCTTTCAGGAACTCATCGTAACTTGCGGGCTCGCCCAGCTTGAGCGGTGTGCGAGATCGCTCGGGATCGAACAGCGACAACACCGCCGCCTGCATGACGGCATCGGTGGCGCCGCGCGATGCCGGATGATCCGGGTTGCCCTCGACCTTTGTCGGCCGGCCCTCATGGCTCTCGATCACGGCTCCGATGCCGTAGCCGTCGCTGGAGAGGGCTGTCGCGTAGTAGAGCGGCCGGCCGGGAATGATGTTCTCCGGCTGGCGGACATAAGGCACGATGCTCTCGGCCTCGCTGCAGGCGGTCAGGCCGGCCAGCGACAGCGATGCACCCATCAGTTTCAGGACGGTGCGCCGGTCGAAGCCAGGCTGAAGGCGATCGGCCATCGCGGGGAATTCCGCCTCCACAAAGCGCTGGAACTCCGCCGTGTCAGCCAGTTCGCCCATGCTTCGCCATGGCTCGCGCCCCGCCGCGGCGAGCCGCAATGCCGCAAGATCGAAAGCCGGATTTCGGTCAACGGTGGCAGACATAGCAATCCGTCATGGTCTCGGGATGAATGTCGAGCACGCCGATCAGGGAACGCCGGATCTGCTCGATGTCGTCAGGCGGCTTCCAGTGCATCAGGAAAACGTCCCGCGGCGGGCGAAGGTTGGGACCTGGGTCCCGGTGGCAGCCAAGGCACCATTCCATCGACAATGAATGCGCCCGTCGCGTCAGCGGCATGTCGTCGACCGCGCCATGGCAGGTCTCGCAGGCGACGCCCTTCGCGATATGGATGGAGTGGTTGAAGTAAACGAAATCCGGCACCGAATTGACCCGCTGCCATTGCAGCGGCTGTCCCGAAGCGAGACTTGCGCGCACCGGCGCCAACATCTCGGCATTGGTGAAGAGCTGCGAATGACAGGTCATGCACACTTCTGTCGCCGGCAGCCCCGCCGAGGCTGATGTCTCGACCCCGTTGTGGCAATAACGACAGTCCAGTCCGATATCGCCGACATGATGCTTGTGGCTGAACGGAACGGCCTGGGCCACCGGTTGCCCCACGCCGGTAACGAACCCTGAACGCAAAAACGCCGTGCCGCCGACGGCCGCCAGAAGCGCGAAACAGCAAACACCCCACAGAAAGAAGCGGGCAATCCCATTGGCGTTGCTGGAAAAGACCTGCGGCATCCTCGCCGATTTTTCGCTTGGAACAAGCTTTTGGATCGAGCGCCTAACGGCGGCAAAGCGACAAAGGTTCCGTCGGCGCGGAATGCTCACAAAATGGTGAGTTAGGAGCACCCTCGAAAACCGCGGCCGATCGCAACCATGCGGGACGGCCAGCGTTCGAAATAATCATGAGCCTGTCGTAATGGAAATGCTGTCATGACTTCTGCCAATCCGAATCTCGCCGACAGGCGTCGCTCCGGCGTCGCCTTCTGGTGGACCATGTTCGTGGGTGTGCTGCTGGCAATACTTGGTTTGCTGATCGGCGCAGGCGGCGCCTGGCTCATCGCGCTGGGCGGCTCCTGGTACTATTTGCCCACCGGAGTGGCTCTCCTGGCGGCGGGTGTTTTGCTTTTGAGCGGCAATGCCGCCGGAGTCTGGCTCTACGTGCTGACCTGGATCGCGACGCTCGCCTGGGCTTATTGGGAAATCGGCATGGACGGCTGGGGGTTGATGCCCCGGGTGCTCGCGCCGACGGTCATCCTGATCTTCGTTCTTTTGACCTTGCCCGCCTTTCGCGCCGGGCACGCGAAACGGGTTCGCGACCGCGGCTGCGCGACCGCATCCGCTGCCCTTTTCATTGTCGGCTGCGCGATCGGGCTTCAGCATTTCACGCCCTCGGCACAATCCCAGGAGGCATCCCCGGTTGCCCCGGTCACGCCACCCGCCGCAGGAAGCGCATCTGGTCAGTCTCCGGTCAGCCCTCAGCCCGATGTCGCGATACACCAGGCTGGACCGAATTGGCCCGTCTATGGCGGCTCGGAACTTGCCACCCGCTATTCGCCTCTCAAACAGATCACCGCCGACAACGTCGCGAAGCTGACCAAAGTTTGGGATTTCCACACGGGCGATATGCCAAGCAAGGCGGCGACCGACAAATACTCCCCGGAAAACACGCCCCTCGAAGTGGACGGGCACCTGTTTGCATGTTCGGCCAAGGGCATCGTCATCTCGGCCAACGCGGCAACCGGCAAGGAGGAGTGGCGCTATGATCCGAAGGTATCCGACGCCGCCATCCCATACGGCGCCAGTTGCCGGGGCGTCGCCTACTACGCCGTTCCAGGCGCAAGCGCCGATCGACCATGCGCAACACGCATCCTGTGGGGCACGCTCGATGCAAGGCTGATTGCCATCGACGCCAGGACCGGAAAGGCATGTGGCGATTTCGGCCAGCAGGGCGTCGTCGATCTCACCCAGGGGCTCGGCAAGACCGTGCCCGGCTGGTATTCGGTGACGGCGCCTCCGACCGTCGTGCGCGGCATTGCCGTGCTTGGCGCCCAGGTACTGGACGGCCAGGCCGAGGATGCGCCGTCAGGCGTCGTGCGCGGCTATGACGTGATGTCGGGGAGACTGGTCTGGGCTTGGGACATGGGCCATCCGGACCGCACGGGCGCACCGCCCCAGGGCGATACCTACACGCGCGGCACGCCGAACATGTGGACCGTAGCCGCCGCCGATCCGCAGCTCGGCTATGTCTTCCTGCCGCTCGGCAACGCCGCCGTCGACTATTATGGTGTCGATCGCAAGGACTTCGAAAACCAATACAATTCCTCAATCGTCGCCATCGATGTCACGACGGGCAAGCCGGTCTGGCATTTTCAGACCGTCCATCACGACCTTTGGGACTATGACCTCGGTTCGCAGCCGACGCTCGTCGATTTTCCGTCAACCGACGGAAAGGTTCCCGCAATCATCGTGCCCAGCAAGCAGGGCCAGATCTATGTGCTCGACCGCAAGACCGGAAAATCGCTGTTCCCGGTCGAAGAACGGCCGGTGCCGTCGGGCGGCGTCGAACCAGAGAAATTGTCCAGGACGCAGCCTTATTCCGGCTATGCCCATCTCGACCAGCCTGTGCTGACCGAGAAGGATATGTGGGGCATGAGTCCGCTCGACCAGCTCTACTGCCGCATCCAGTTCCGGCAGGCTTCCTACCAGGGCGAATATACGCCCCCCACGGTGGACAAGCCTTTCATCGAATATCCCGGCTACAATGGCGGCTCCGACTGGGGAAGCGTTGCCGTCGACACCGACGCCGGCATCCTGGTCGCCAATTACAACGACATGCCCAACTATGATCAGTTGATACCGCGCCAAAAGGCGGACCAGATAGGCTTCAGGTCGATCGAACAGGGCGGCGCTTCGAAAAGGGCCAAGGACATGGGTGACCCGCAGATGGGTTCGCCGTACGCCATTGCCGTCAACGCGGGCTGGCGCCTCTCGACGGGGCTGCTTTGTTCCGAGCCGCCTTACGGCCATATCCGTGCCATCGAGTTGAAGACAGGCAAGACGCTCTGGGACAAGCCGCTCGGCGAGGCGGTCGAGAATGGCCCCTGGCGCATCCCGTCCATGCTGCCGCTGGATATCGGCACGCCAAACAATGGCGGGCCGCTCGTGACCGCCGGCGGCCTGATCTTCATCGCAGCGGCGACGGACGACAAGCTGCGCGCCATCGACATCAAGACCGGCAAGGTGGTCTGGCAGACGGATCTGCCCGCTGGCGGCCAGACCACCCCGATGACCTATGAGGTCGGCGGCCGGCAATATGTCGTGATCGCGCCCGGCGGTCATCATTTCATGGAGACGAAGGTCGGCGACGACGTGATCGCCTATGCGTTGCCGGCCGACTGATGGCGCGCCCGGCGTGGCCCGGACTGGCTTGCGCTTGTCGGCTGGCAAAGCGTGACCCCGGCCGTCAGCCCCCGTGATTTCTGGGGAACCTTGCCGGGATGAGCAGGTTTAGCTGCCTGAGACACTCCAAATTCGTCGGAAGGAGCAGCTCATGAGCAACGATCCCGACAAGGAGGGGCCTGTTTTTTCCGCAGAGGATGCGCGGCAAGGCGAGATTATCCTGCGAACGCGAACGCGCCGTATCATCTTCATTGCGGGACTTGTCGGCATCGTGCTGGTGATGATGCTGCTGCACTTCGCCTAGCGCGGCCGGCCACAAACCCTCAATCTGAAACAGGAACTTTTTCGGACGCGGGTCCGTTGATTTACGTCCTTCCAGTACGCGGCTTTTGCCGCACCAACCCTACCGCGGACCGCTAACGTGGACACGAACTCTCCAGACGTCGCACCGGTCGACGAAAGACCTCAAACAAAACGTCGCCCCGATGCACGACCGAAGCGCGCCTCGTCGCGCCCACAACCGAAACAGGACCTCGATGCTTCCGCCGGGAACAAAGAGGGCCTGTTCGGCTCGCTCAGGCGGCACCCCTACGTCACCGCGGCGGTCATCCTTGTTCTGCTGCTGGCACCGGCCGCAGCGATAATCTGGTGGCTCCAGGCGCGACAGTATGAATGGACCGACGATGCCTTCATCGACGCCCGTACCGTAACCATAGGTGCCGAAATCGCCGGCCGCATCACCGATGTGGCGGTGACCGACAATCAGAGCGTAAAGGCCGGCGATGTCCTGCTGCGCATCGATGACAGGGATTATCAGGCATCCCTCAAGCAGGTTCAGGCGCAGGTGGCGCAGGCCGACGCCGAAACCGCTGACATCGCAGCCCAGATCGAAGCGCAGCAGGCCAAGGTGGACCAAGCCCAGAAGCAGGTGTCGCAAGGCCGGGCAGCGCTTGATTTCGCGAAAGCCGAAAATCAGCGCAACAGCGAATTGCTTGCCAAGGGAACCGGAACGCTGCAGCAGGCGCAACAGGCTGCCTCGACGCTTCGCCAGGCCCAGGCGATGCTCGACAGCTCGCAGGCGAACGTCGTGGCGGCCCAGAGACAAGTCGCCGTCCTCGAGGCCCAGCGCAAAAGCGTGGCGGCAAAACTCGACCAGGCCCATGCCAGCGAAGAGCAGGCCCGCACCGCGCTTTCCCGCACCTCGATCACCGCTCCGGTGGCCGGACGGGCGACGAACATATCCGCCGCCGTGGGCGCATATGCCCAACCGGGGGAAGTGCTGATGATGTTCGTGCCCGAGGACGTGTGGGTGAAGGCCAACTTTAAGGAAACACAACTCGACCTTATGCGGCCTGGCCAGCCCGTCGAGATCGATATCGACGCCTACCCGGAGCAGACCTTCAGGGGCCACGTCGACAGCATCCAGGCCGGCAGCGGAACCGCTTTCAGCCTGCTGCCCGCAGAGAACGCGACCGGCAATTTCGTCAAGGTGGTGCAGCGCGTGCCCGTGAAGATCGTCTTCGACAAGAAGACCGGCCTGCTGCTCGGGCCCGGCATGTCCGTCGTGCCGACGGTCAAGGTGCGATGACCGGCCAGGCGACCGCGCAAGCCGGCGAAAGCCGGTCCGCCGCGGGCGGGCGCAATCCCTGGCTTATCGCCATCGTCGTCTCCATCGCCACCTTCATGCTGGTGCTCGATACGTCCATTGCCAATGTGGCGCTGCGCAACATAGCCGGCAGCCTCGCGGCCGGAATGGACGAAAGCACCTGGATCATCACCACCTATCTGGTCGCCAATTCCGTCATCATCCCGATCAGCGGCTGGCTCGCCGGCGTGATCGGCCGCAAACGCTACTACATGATCTGCGTCGCTACCTTCACGCTCGCGTCGCTGCTCTGCGGCCTCGCGCCGAACCTGGAAATGCTGATCCTGTTTCGCATCCTTCAGGGACTGGGCGGCGGTGGGATGGCACCCAGCGAGCAGTCGATCCTCGCCGATACTTTCCCGCCCGAAAAACGCTCGCAGGCCTTCGCGCTCTACGGCATCGCCGTCATCGTTGCACCGACGGTCGGGCCGACCATCGGCGGCTGGCTGACCGACCATTTCTCCTGGCACTGGATCTTCTTCATCAACGTGCCCTTCGGCATCATGTCGTTGGCCCTTGTGCAATGGCTGCTGGTCGAACCAGACGTGCTGGAGCGCGAGCGCCAGGAGAGGCTGAAGGATGGCCTCAAGATCGACTGGGTCGGCTTCATCTTCGTCGTGCTGGCGCTCGGATCCCTTGAGATCTTCCTTGACGAGGGCCAGCGCAACGACTGGTTTGCCTCGGGCTTCATCACGACGTTCGCCGTGATCTCGGCCGTCTCGTTCCTTTTCCTGATCCCCTGGGAGTTTCGCCATCGCGATCCGATCGTCGACATGCGGCTGGTTTTCACCCGCCAGTTCGGCACATCCTTCCTGGTGATGATGGCGGTCGGCGCGGTGCTGTTCAGCACCACGCAGATATTGCCGCAGCTCCAGCAGACCACCTTCGACTACACCGCGACGCTTTCGGGGCTTTCGATGATGCCCGGCGGCATCGCCATGCTGATGCTGATGCCGATTTCCGGCTTCGCCTCCGGTTTCGTCCAGCCGAAATACCTGATCATGATCGGCATGTCGGCGGTTGCCGTGGGATTGTGGCACCTGACCTCGCTGTCGCCGGATGCCGGTTTCAGCTATTTCACCTATGCTCGCATTTTCATCACGGTAGGGCTTCCCTTCCTGTTCATCCCCATTTCGACGGCCGCCTATGTCGGCCTGCCGCCGCAAAAGACCAACCAGGCCTCGGCGCTGATCAATGTCGCCCGCAACATCGGCGGCAGCGTCGGCGTATCGCTCTCCAACACCGTCGTGGCGCAGAACGCGCAACTGCATCAGACCCATCTGATCGGCAACACGGCGCAGTCCTCGCCTGTCTATCAGCAGATGCTTCGGCGCATGACCGACTATTTCGTCGCTCAGGGCTCGCCCGCGGTCGAGGCGAAAGTCCAGGCGGTCGGCTGGATTGGCCAGACGATAGGCCGGCAGGCGACGCTTCTGGCTTACGTGGACTTGTTTCGCTACTCCGCGATCGCGACCGCCCTGCTCGTGCCGCTCGCACTTTTGCTGCGCTCTCCCAAGTCGAGTTCCTCCGCGAAATAGCTTCTGCCGAGGCAGGCGCTCCCTCGAGCAGGGCAGTTTCATGGAACCGGGGGGCGCTTGTCTGGTTACGTCCCATGACACGGAAAAAAGGAGACAGACCGATGGCCAAGGAAAAGATCCGGCCGCAGGACGAAGATCGCGAAGCCGTGCATCTGGCCGAAACGACCGACGTCTCGCCCAAGCAGGCGAAAGATCTCATCCGCAAGCACGACAACGACAGGAAAGAGGTGAAAAAGGAAGCCAAGAACTTTAAGGCTGAGGGCTAGGCGTTCGGAGCGATATTGGCCGGTCGCTTCGACGCCGCGCGCCTGCCGCAATATGGAACCGGGGCGCGAACGGTTCGTTCGAATAAGTGGGCCGGCCTGAAAATTCACCGCCAAGGTTTCTGCGCCTTGGCTACAGGACAACGGCAATGAAATCGAAACTGGTTTCGAAAGTCGCGGGACAGAGGACCTTCGTGTTGGTGCTCGAGCCTGGCGAAGAGGCGATTGGCGCGCTCACTGCCTTTGCCAGCGAAGAACAGATCGACGGCGCATCGCTGACCGCGCTTGGCGCGTTCGAGCGAGCAGCGGTCGGTTGGTTCGATTTCGAGGCAAAGCACTATCGCAAGATACCGGTCAACGAGCAGTGCGAGGTTCTCAGCGCGATCGGCGACATTGCCTTGGGCGATGACGGCAAGCCCAGCCTCCACTTGCATGCCGTGCTCGGACTGAGCGACGGAGCGACGCGGGGCGGACATCTGCTGGGCGGCGTGGTGCGACCGACCTTGGAGGTCACACTGGTCGAGTCTCCCGCTCATCTGCGCCGCAGGAAACACGCCGATCTCGGCATCGCCTTGATCGACCTGAGCGCCTGAACTGGACATTGCTTCGAGATCAGGTCCAGTTGGAAAGAACCGTCTCCATCTCGACCGTTTCGACCTGCTGCGCGAACCGCTGATGATAGACGGTCATCAGCGCGTCGTGTGTTGCATCCGAAGAGCTGCACAGGGCATCCGTCACCAGAACCACGCGGTAGCCGATATCGATCGCGCCAAGCACTGTCGCCAGAACGCAGACGTCGGTCTCGCCGCCGGTGATGACGAGAGTGTCGATCCGGCGGGATGAAAGCAGCGTGTGCAGATGCCCTTCGGGCCACGGTGAATAGATATGCTTGTCGACAACGATCGCCGGCGGGCAGCATGCCGCCAGCGGCGGCAGCAGTTCGATCATCTCCTCGCCGATCCTGTCGATGGTCATCGATGCCCAGCGTTCATAGTACCGCTTCCAGGTGCCGGCGCCCTGCCCCGGGCTTCGCGCTGGAAGGAAGCGAGTGAAGATCGTTTGTGAAGGATATCTTTCGGCAAGGCTGACGATCCGGGGAAGGACACGGGTGATCCAGGGTGTCGCCCACTCCGACGGCTCGGCGAACAGCCGCTGCATGTCGACACACAGATGGGCGCAATGATCGCCCAGAGGTCCATATACCAGACCCGGAACCGACATCAGCAGCAACCCGCTTTGTCGTCTTCGGCGTCGAGCCGGCACAAGGCGGCCAGGGACGGATACCTGAACGTACATGCCAGCCGGATAGGGGTTCCGTTCAAGTCGACGTCCTTGCGCTAGTCCCCAGTTTCTCGAGTGCCGACCAAACGCGAGGCAGCGAAACTCGTTCCCGTCGGGCTTTCGGAAACCACATCATCGGTGGAACGTTGACCAGCATCGAGGTTCGAGAGATCGGCCAATGGTCGCGCAGCAAGAAATGAGAGAACGAACCGGGGGATGCCTGTGCGGCAACGTCCGCTATCGCACCATCTCCAGGCCGCGCGCTCACTATTGCCACTGCGACATGTGCCGACGCTCGACCGGCAGTGCGTTCGCAGTCCCGGCGTGGGTACCATCAGCCAGCTTGGAATGGCTTTCCAACAAGCCTTTCTGCCGCAGGTCATCACCCATCGCACAAAGAAGCTTCTGCCGCGACTGCGGATCGCCCGTCGCGTTGGCCTACGATGCATCGCCGGATGAGATCGCCCTGCATGTCGGAACCTTCGACGATCCCGCCGATCTCGAGCCACGCTACAATTACGGATCCGCGCAACGGCTCGGATGGACATGCTGCGGTGTGGACCTGCCGCACCACGACGCCGAAGAGCGGTGGTAGAAGCCGTGGCCGCTGCTTTTCCGCTGCCTTTGGATACCCGCCCCATGGAGGCCAAGGCGGCCGACGCACTGCCGGGCGACGACGGTCTCTGGCAGTATGAGCCGAAGTGGGACGGATTCCGCTGCCTAGCCTTCAAAGGCACCGCAAGCGTCGATCTCAGGGCCAAGTCCGGCAAGCCGCTCGGCCGGTATTTTCCGGAAATAACGACACTGTTGCGCGATCTCGATACCCAGTCTTTCATTCTCGACGGCGAGATAGTCATCGAGGTGAATGGCGATCCCTCCTTCGAGGCCTTGCAGATGCGGCTTCACCCTGCCGAAAGCAGGATTCGCATGCTGAGCGCGAAAACCCCGGCCCATCTCGTCCTGTTCGATATTCTCGCCGATCCGGACGGCGGGATCATGCTCGACAAGAGCTTGACGGAACGACGGGCCGCGATCGAGCGCTTCGTCACGAGGTCGGGCGTTTCCTCGTTGCGGTTGTCGCCGCGCACCACCGACGTGACCACCGCCAGGCGCTGGCTGGGCGAGGCCGGCCACGGCTCCACCGATGGAGTTATCGCCAAACTGCTGACGGACCCTTATCGGCCGGGCGAGCGCACCATGATCAAGGTGAAGCGGCTGCGCACCGCGGACTGTGTCGTCGGCGGGTTCCGCTACCTGACGGGCAGCAGCCAGGTCGGATCCCTACTGCTCGGACTCTATGACGACCACGGCAAGCTCGACCATGTCGGGTTTACGTCGACGATCGGCAAGGACGACAGGGCAGAAATTACCGCGAAGCTCGAGAACCTGAGAGGCGGACCCGGCTTTACCGGCAGGGCTCCCGGCGGGCCGAGCCGCTGGAGCACCGAACGCAGCGGGGAGTGGGAGCCCGTGCGGCCGGAGCTGGTGGTCGAAGTCCGTTTCGATCATGTCACCGGCAATCGGTTTCGCCATGGAACGAAACTGCTGCGATGGCGGCCGGACAAGGCGCCCCGGCAATGCGGGTTCGAACAGATTGAATGAAGGGAGGCTGGCAATGAGCATGCTCTACCGCGCGGCCAAGATTGCCGAGGACGCGCATCGATCGCAGACCGACAAGACCGGGCAACCCTATATCGAACACTGCAGGCGCGTGGTCGACACGGTCGAAACCCTTGACCAGAAGATCGTGGCATATCTGCATGACGTCCTCGAAAAAGGGGAGGGCTGGACAAGGACGAGGCTGAAATCCGCAGGCTTTGGTCCCTCGATTGTCGCCGCGGTCGATGCACTGACGAAGAGGCCTGGCGAGAACGAAATCGCTTTCGTGCGCCGGGCTGCGTCAAATCCCCTGGCGCGGCCGGTCAAGCGTGCGGATCTGGCCGACAACCTGTGGCAAGCGCGGCGGGCCGGGATTCCCCTCGCGAAATTTGAGGAGGGCCTGCGCATTCTCGAGGAAGACCGCGCAGCGTGAAGGCGACCTGGGCCCGGTGTCATCGCACGACAACCCAATGGAATCGGTTCCCTTGGATAAATCCTGCCGCTGTCCTGCTATTCCACTATGTGAGGCGTGTGGCGCTCGTCTTCAGCGGGATCGGCGTCTATGCGAGCCTTGCCGGGATCGAAGGCGGCGTGGCGAGCAAGCACCCGGACAGGCGCCTCGGGCTCTTCATACGCCCACATGAAATCATCCGCCGATCCGCCAACGGCATGCACGCGCCAATAGCTCGCAGTGCCTTTTGGCGATATCGAGGTGGTATCGGTTTTCTCGAGCAGGTCGAAATAGATGTCCTGGAACGGGATGTAGAACACAGGATCCCTCCCCGTTTCCTGGACCTGCAGCGCATGTTCGGTGGAGGCGATGATGGCGTCGGAGAATCTGACAGTCACCGTTCCATGGAAAGGCTGAATATGGAGATTGTTTCCCGACGGTGATCGGGGCTCGGCTGAAGGGTTCATTTGAGTGTCTCTGAGATTTCCAATTGGTAAAGTTCAGGGCCGGTCTCAAAGGCAAAACGAGGTAATGCGGGATTGGTTGCGCGAATGCGGCGGCTACCCCGCGATGCTGCATCCCAGGCCCCAGGCGGAACACCAACCGATCCCGCTGAGAGGAACAACGGGCCGGGTCGGCGGTTATCCGTTAGCCTTTCCGATTCCACGATCCATCAGGATAGCCGAGTTCTGGCGGCGGAAAGAGACGCAACTAGCGACAAAGGGGCCACATGAGGCACCCGTTCATATCGGAGACATGAGATGGAACCGCGCAAGAAGCAACGATCCGAACAACGGGACGAAACTGAAGCCCCGGCAATCCAGCAGGCGGACTGGGATGCAATCAAGGGCGGCAGGGTTCTTCCAGACAAGGTGTCCGACAATGTCGACGCCGTCGTCGACGTCGAGAAGGAAGGCGACCTGCCGGAGGAGGACGATGACAACGCCTACCAGAACAGCGACGAGGCATTGCCCGATGACGAAGAGGAAGGTGCCATATCGCGCGATCTGGCCAGGCGAGCCGGGCCTTTTGACGAGCCCTGACCCCAAGGGCGCCGACACTGATCTTGCTGGCGCCCGGCAACCATCGAGTGGCCGATGGTGTCAGGGCAACGGGCACTCTGTGCCGCCACGAAAATCTCTTCACTTTCCGACGCCGCGATACTACCTTTCCTTCAGCACGCTGGCCAGATGGGCCGCATTCGAAGCCGTCATTTCGATCATCTCGACCACGGCTTCCGGCGTTCCGGGCAGGTCGACATAGTTGACGTCGCCCATAGCCTGCCCAACCCAATACACGCCGCCATTGGCAGGAATCGTGAAGCCGACGTCGTTTAGCGCCTGAAAGCACGCCGCGTGACAGGCGTGAGCGCCGTCTTCATTGCCGACGATCGCCACGATCGCGACCTTGCCGGCGGCCGGCATCCGGCCTTGTTTGTCGGTCTCCGATAGAAACGCATCCATGCGCTCCAGGATGCGCTTGGCGACACTCGACGGCTGGCCGAGCCAGATGGGCAGGCCCAGCACGAAGATGTCGGCGTCGAGGATCTTCCTGCGGAGCTGCGGCCAACCGTCTCCCTCGCCCATGTCCGACAGCACGCCGGGTTTGACGTCATGGTCGAGGGCGCGAACAATCTCGCCGCGGACCCCATGCGGCACCATTGCCGCCAGCAGATCCGCCAGCAGGCGGTCCGTGGACGATTTCTCGGCGTCGTCGGAGGCCTTCAAGGTGCAATTGAGCGCAAAGGCGGTGAGCGGCATGGAAAGATCTCCCGAGTGCGTTCTGTGCCAAACGCAGCGGGACGTCGTGGGTTGCCTGAACCCGACAAGAAGCTTCACCTTCCACCTAGGGAACCATCGAACGCTCCGCGGTGTTGGAGAACG
Source organism: Mesorhizobium sp. B2-4-1 (assembly GCF_006442185.1). Lineage (NCBI taxonomy): Bacteria > Pseudomonadati > Pseudomonadota > Alphaproteobacteria > Hyphomicrobiales > Phyllobacteriaceae > Mesorhizobium > Mesorhizobium sp. B2-4-1. The sequence continues at coordinate 288,949 of NZ_VFVN01000004.1, forward strand.
AGCCCGTTGCGTGAGTCGTCCCCGCTATGACCATGCCGCTTCATCCAACCTTGACCGACCTAGCCCTGCGCCTGGCTCTTGCTTTTGTTGCCGGCGTGATCATCGGAATGAACAGGGAAGCCCGCGGCCACACCGCCGGGCTCAGAACAACCATCCTGGTCGGCGTGGCGGCCGCGATCGCGATGATGCAGGCCAATATCCTGCTCGAGGTGGGCGGCAAGGGCCCCGATTCGTTCAGTGTGATGGACGTGCTCCGTTTTCCGCTGGGCGTGCTGACGGGTGTCGGTTTCATTGGCGGCGGAGCCATTCTCCGCCGCGGCGATTTCGTGACGGGTGTCACCACGGCCGCCACCTTGTGGGTCATGACCGCAATCGGCCTCGCCTTCGGCGGCGGGCAACTGGCACTTGGCACAGCGGGGACGGTTTTGACGTTGATAACGCTTCAGGTGCTGAAGCAGGTCGATCTGTGGGTCCCACGAACCCATCATGCGATCCTGGCGATCTCGTCGGCGAACGGCGTTCCGCCTGACCTCGACGCGCTGGTTCAACCGCTGGGCTATCGCTGGCGCTTTCTCGGAATGCAGCACGACATCGAGCGCGGCCGGTTCGTATTTTCCTTCGAGCTGAGCTGGAAACAGCCCGACGCGGCCAAACCCTCCGTCGAGATACTGGCGCGGATCAGTCCGCGCTACGACATCGAACGGTTTGACGCGATCAGCGATAAAGGTCCCCGACCATAGGCAGGGCAGCGATGCGTCCTCGTCCCTGCCTTGGATTCGATCGGAGCCGGAACAAATCCGGACTTCGCGCTTTGAACACGCAACACTGTTCGAGGCGATGGCTTGCTGTCCCTGTCGCGCGTCATCCCGATCGACCCTCCTCGAACAAGGAAGGAAGATATCATGAATAAGGCAATCATCATCCTGGCGGCACTCACTCTGGCTTTGCCTGCCCATGCTCAGTCCCGAAACGCACCCCTTCCCCCGGACGCACCGGCACCGGAAGCCGTGCCAGGTCAGACCGGCCCCGACCAGGGCATCACCGGACAGACATTCACCAACATAGCCATCGTCGCATTGGCGGACTTGCCACCCGACCTCAAGGCCAAGGTCGAGACCGTGGTTGCCCAGACCAGCCAGGAAGACCTTCACGTCCTGCAGCGTTCGGTCAGCGCATCGCCGGAAGCTTCCTCGGTCCTGGCCGCGAATGGGCTTGACGCCTCCGAAGTGGTGGCGGCCAACATTGACGGCGACGGCACGCTGACGCTGATCATCCAGACCACGACCTGACGGCGTGGGGCAGAACCCGGTGCTTCGGCGGATGTCCCATTCCCGGTGCCAGGCGGCAACGGTCGAAGGAGGGCGTCATGGCTGACGCGACGGTCCGCAATTTCACGATAAACTTCGGGCCGCAGCACCCTGCGGCGCATGGCGTCCTGCGGCTGGTGCTCGAACTCGACGGCGAAGTCGTCGAACGCGTCGATCCGCATATCGGGCTGCTGCATCGGGGCACGGAGAAGTTGATCGAGTACAAGAACTACCTACAGGCCCTGCCCTATTTCGACAGGCTTGACTATGTGGCGCCGATGAATCAGGAGCACGCCTTCTGCCTGGCGGCGGAGAAGCTGCTCGGGATCTCGGCTCCACAGCGCGGCCAGCTCATTCGCGTGCTGTATTGCGAGATCGGCCGGCTGCTGTCCCATCTGCTCAATGTCACCACGCAGGCGATGGATATCGGCGCCCTCACGCCGCCGCTCTGGGGTTTCGCCGAACGCGAGAAACTGATGGTGTTTTATGAACGGGCATCGGGCGCCCGCATGCATGCCAACTATTTCAGGATCGGCGGCGTACATCAGGATCTTCCCCCGGACCTGTTGGACGATATCTGGGATTTCTGCGATCCGTTCCTCAAGGTCTGCGACAATCTCGAAGAACTGCTCACCGAAAACCGCATATTCAAGCAACGCAATGTCGACGTCGGTGTCATCGGTCTCGACGATGCCTGGGCTTGGGGGTTTTCGGGCGTAATGGTGCGTGGGTCGGGCGCGGCATGGGATTTGCGCAAGGCGCAGCCTTACGAATGCTACCCGCAGATGGAATTCGATATTCCCATCGGCAAGAATGGCGACTGCTATGACCGCTACCTCGTACGAATGGAGGAGATGCGCCAGTCGGTCCGGATCATGAGGCAATGTCTTGACAAGCTACGGTCGCCGCAAGGCCAAGGACCGGTCGCAATTCCCAACCGGAAGATCACGCCGCCACGCCGCGCGGAGATGAAACGCTCCATGGAAGCGACCATTCACCATTTCAAGCTTTACACGGAAGGCCATCACGTGCCCGAGGGCGAGGTCTATGCCGCCGTCGAGGCGCCGAAAGGCGAGTTCGGCGTCTATCTGGTTTCGGATGGGGGCAATGTTCCTTACCGGTGCAAGATTCGCGCGCCGTCCTTCGCACATCTGCAGGCGATGGACTATCTGTCCCGGGGGCACATGATCGCCGACGTCTCGGCGATCATCGGCTCCCTCGACATCGTCTTTGGAGAGATCGATCGCTGAACCGCCGTCGCCGCCCGCGGGACGCGGGCAGCGCTCTCGCAATGTCATCGATGGTCAGTGTGCCGTCTGCGAATGCGCGCCGCCTGCCTGTGAGATGCCGTTCAGCGCTTCGCCGGCTCGTGCTGCCTCGCCGTTTTTCGTGAGATCGCCAAGCGAGATGATGCCAACCAGCCGTTTTTCACGGCTGATCACCGGCAGCCGTCTAACCTGAAGGTCCCCCATCTGCTGGAGCACGTCTTCGATCTCCTCGTCGTCGTAACAGTACCTGATCTCGGCACTCATCACTTCGCGTATCCGCGTATCCGGGCCCCTACCCTGGGCGACGCCACGGACGGCGATGTCGCGATCAGTGATCATTCCGACCAGCCGGTCGTCCTCGCCTACGGGCAGAGCGCCGGCATCGAGGCTGGCCATGGCGGCGGCGGCCTCCCGCAGGGTCTGGTCCGGACTGGCGACCTGAACGCCTTGCGTCATGCAGTTGCCAACTTTCATGATGTTCTCCTTTGGTTGAAGCGCCCCTTGCCGTTGCTGCGATGGAAACACGATGGGGGGACAATGGCGCCGGCCCAAGACGTTCCATTGCCACGGGATCGGGATCTCATGCGTCGCACGTTCAGACGACGCGGCTCCCGGCATGCATCGGCGATTCTTCGTTCTCGTCGGGATTGGGCAGAGGCGTCTCGTCCGGGAGTTGTTCCGGATCAGGCTCCTCGATCGGTTCGGGCTTCCAGGTCGGCGCCGGCATCGGCACGTCGCGATTGGGATCTGGTTTTCCTGGGTTTGGCATCGGGATCACCTCCCTTCATTCGGGACGCAACTCCTGGCCGGCGTCATTTGTTCCATCGCCAATTCGCGGTCGCCTCCGGCCTTGCCGCCACGGATCGAGACGGCGCGCTGCCGATCGGATCCGCCGGTCGACTTCAGCCCCGTCTTTCGGAACCGGACGGTTTTCCAATCCGTTGTCTCGGCATCGATCGAGGAGAAAGACGATGGCTGGTGACGAGAGAATTTCCGGCAGCAACTTGCCCCAAGTCGCGGTCGACAGTGAACAGGTCCGGCAACTGGTGGCGACAGCCGATCTGCCGTCCAATCAGGCACGCGAGCTCGTGCGCCGTCACGGCAACGATCCGCACAAGCTCGAAGAACTGGCAAAATCTATCAAAGCGGTAAGCTGACCGTCGGGACGGCGTCCGACTCCGTCAGATTTCAAGCAAGGCATAGGGTCGGCCGGTCGGTTTGGAAACGTGCATGGCGACGTTGTAGACCCTCGCCCCGCCGGGCGTGCGGCCCTCATAGCTTCCCCGATGCGCATGGCCGTGCACGACAGCACTGACCTGGAACCGGTCGATCGTTTCCGCCAGCCGCGACGAGCCCAGAAACGGAAATATCTCCAGGGGTTCGCCGGCGATGGTCTCGACGATCGGAGCGTAGTGCAAAATGACAAGCGTGCGTTTTGCGCGAACCTGGCGCATCGCGTTCTCAAGCCGCATGGCCTCGCTGACGCTCTCGGCGACCATCGACTTGATGGCCGGCTCGCCGAAGGAGCCGAGCATGCGTGAACCGAACCCCCCGACGAACCCTTTCACGCCGACAAAACCGACCTCCTCTATTTCGGTCGTCTGCCCGTCGAGGAGATGGACGCCCGCTTGACGCAGGATTTCCGCGACGTCCTCGACCGCACCGGATTCATAATCATGGTTGCCGAGCACGCCGACCACCGGGATAGAGCAGGCGCGCAGGTCTTCGGCGAGGATCTCGGCTTCGCGGGGCTTGCCCAGATTGGTCAGATCGCCTGGAAGAACGAGGATATCGGCCTCGCGCGACATTTCGCCGAAGAGATCGCGATACGATGTCTGGGCGTCCTCCTTCACATGCAGGTCGCCAACGGCCGCCACCTTGATCGTGGCGGTGCCCTCCATCGCCGGAGCGTCTTCGGTCCGTTCAGCCATCACGAAATTCTCCTGTACCGCCGACGCCGGCGAAGCCCCATTCCTTGACGTCGATTTCGTAATCGGTCTGCGAAAGCAGGCGCCCGCGGCAGATCTTCATTCTGGGGGAAGGCAATTGGCGCTGCTTGGCAAGGCGGTCGAGCAGTTCGTCAAGCAGCCATGTGGGGATGCGGTCGCGCTCGCTCGGATAGATCCATCTGAAACTGAGAATCTGCATCAGCAGCACTTCCCAGTGGACTTCCAGGTAGGAGAGCAGCCTGTGCCAGTCGATCTGGTCCTGCGCCTTGAGGATCGTATGGGCGATGTCCGCCCCGTCATGACGCCCTCGGTCCTGGATGAAGCATTTGGACCATATGAGCTCGGTCGGGCCGACGATCCTCACCCGGCTTCCCAGCAGTTCGGTTTGGCGGGCATGCTCCATCCACTGGTCGCTTACCGGCATCGTTCCATTCGCCGAGGCGAATATGATGTCGAAGAAATGCGTGCCCTTGAAGACCTTTCCAAGCCACCGGTCGTCCTCGATTTCGACCGCGTAGCCGAGCTGCTTGAAATGGGCCAGGATGCGCGAGAAGTCGCCTGCCTTGCAGAAGATATCGAGATCCTTGGTCTGACGGATGACGCCGGTGTAGGCGCTTACCGCATAGGTTCCGGCGACAAGGAAAGGAATGTCGGTGGCGGCGAGTTCGCGAATGGCTTCGGTATAGAACACCTCCGCCTCGGCGTTCTTGAGCGTCGGGGCGGCCTTTGCGTCGATCGCGGGAAGGGATGCCGGAACAGTTCCCGGCAACGGATCGTTGATCATGGCACGCATGGCTCCCACACATCGGCAACCGATTGATCGCCCGCGTTGTTAACAGCGGGAACCCTGCCTGGTTCCGCCATGGTCGCGTTGCGGCCTGAAGGAAATCGGGCGCAACGGGCAAAATTACCCGCAGAGTCCCGGGTTTCAATATGGTTGCATGGGCCGTTTCCCTGCATGGAACCATCGCCATTCGGCATCGTTAGCCCGGACAGCCAAAGCTGCCTTCGGGCGATCGGGGTGTCTGGTTTCAAGCGCAGACGATATCCAGGATGTATGTTCTTGCCCTAGCGACAGACTATGACGGCACGCTCGCCGAAGACGGGGTCGTCTCCGATGCGACCTATGCTGCGCTCGAACGGCTGAAGCAGACGGGCCGCAAGCTGATCATGGTGACCGGCCGCGAGATTGCCGATCTTGAGCGGGTCTTTCCGGCACTCGACATCTTCGACAGGGTGGTCGCCGAAAACGGCGCGTTGATCTATACGCCCGCTTCGAAGAAGGAACGGCTTTTGGCGCCGGCGCCCCCGGCTGAATTCGTCGACCGGCTGAAGCGTCGCGGGGTCGCGCCGCTGTCGGTCGGACGCTGCGTCGTGGCCACTTGGGAACCACAGGAAGCCGCCGTGCTGTCGGAGATCAAGGAGCTTGGACTTGAGCTCGAGATCATCTTCAACAAGGGCGCGGTGATGGTGCTGCCAAGCGGGGTCAACAAGGCCACCGGCCTTGCCTGCGCACTCGAGGAATTGGGGTTTTCCGCCCACAACGTCGTCGGTGTCGGCGATGCCGAGAACGACCATGCATTCCTGCGCGCCGTCGGCTTCGGCGTCGCCGTAGCCAACGCGTTGCCGACCGTCAAGGAGACGGCGGATTTCGTCACAGCCAGCCCTCGAGGTGCCGGCGTGGTGGAACTGATCGAACAGCTCATATCGCGCGATGCCGGCTTCGTGGAGACGGCTCGCCAACATGTGGAAGTGGGAACCGACATATCGGGCGCGCAGGTGCACCTTTCACCGCATGGCGGCGGCGTGCTGCTGGCCGGCACATCCGGCATCGGCAAATCCACGCTTGCCACCGCGTTGACCGAGCGCTTTGTCGAGAAGGGTTTTCAGTTTTGCGTTCTCGACCCCGAAGGCGACTATCAGGAACTCGAGAATGTGGTGGTGGTTGGCGACGCCAAGACCCCGCCGATCTCGCGTGAGGTCTTCGATCTTCTGTCCAAGCCAACCAACAATGTCGCTGTCAACATGCTGGGGCTGAAGACCGCCGAACGGCCCGGCAATTTTGCCAAGCTGCTGCCGGACATGGCTAGCATTCGCGCGCGCACCGGCCGACCGCATTGGCTGATCATCGATGAGGCGCATCATCTTTTGCCCCAGGCCCGTGACGGCGCGTCTTTCGCGCTGCCCAAGAGCCTCCCCGCGACCATCCTGATCACCGTGCACCCCGATCTGGTTTCGCGCGACGTCCTGGCTGGCGTCGAAACCGTCCTGGCGCTTGGACCGGAAGCCGACAAGATCGTCGCAAGCTTCTGTGCCGCCACCGGCATAGACGTTCCCGACGGCGCCGTGCCGCCGCCAAAGGACGAGGTCCTGTTTTGGAACCGATCATCGGGCGAGCCGATCAGGACGGTCAAGGTCGAACGGCCCCGCCAGGTTCGCAAGCGGCACATGCGCAAATATGCCGAGGGCGACCTTGGCGACAACAGCTTCTATTTCCGGGGGCCGGACGGAGCGCTTAACCTGAAAGCGCAGAACCTGATGATGTTCCTTCACATCGCAGAAGGCATCGACGATCGCACCTGGGAACATCACCTGCGCGCCGGCGACTATTCGAAATGGTTCCGCAGCAAGATCAAGGACAAGAACCTCGCCGACGAGGTGGCGGACATAGAAACGGATACCGGCACGGACATGCAGGAGAGCCGCGCGGCCATCGCCGAGGCCATTGGCCGCCGTTACACTGCTCCCGCGGACTGACCTTGAGCCGGGGTAGACACAAGCCCATCCCGATTCCTCGGGATGGACCTTTCTCATGTCATGATACGGAGCGAGCGTCAGCGCGCCTGGCTGAAATGCCTAGCGGTTTTTGTGGCTCTGTTGGCCCGCTCTTACATGTTGTTCGTGCGAGCCGCCCCGCATGTTGGAGCCGTCGCCCTGTTGCCGCTCATTGTTGCCTGCGGCCTGTTGCTGCTGGCGGTTCTTGTTTTCCGTGTTCTTGTGGCTCTGCTGGCCCGCCTTCACATGTTGCTCGTGGCTACCACCTTGATTGGGCATGGTAATTCTCCTTTCAATCCAACTTCGAGACGACGGTCGTCTCCCCCGGAGAATGCAGATTTCGGCGCCGACGTTCCCTCACATAATATTTCGTGACATCCTGCCAAAGGGACGAAGGCGGACCGAGCTTGATGCCGACCGGCGGGAGAGCGACATGCCTGAAGCAGCGATCATCACCCCGAGGGTGTGACGCGCCACACTGTGTTTCCGACATCGTCCGCGATCAGCAGCGCTCCGGTTTTGTCGATGGCAACGCCGACCGGCCGACCACGCGCCTCCTCCTGGTCGTTGAGGAAACCTGTGACGACGTCTTGAGCCATGCCGCTGGGACGGCCACCGCTGAATGGCACGAAGACGACTTTGTAGCCATTCAGCCCGGGACGGTCCCAGCTGCCGTGCTCGCCGACAAAGGCGCCGCCTCGATATGTCTGCGGCAGGCTGGTTCCGGTGTAGAAGGCCATGCCCAGCGGTGCCACATGCGAGCTCAGCGCATAGTCGGGAACGATCGCCTTGGCGACCAGATCGGGGCGCTGCGGCATTACCCGGGGATCGACATGCTGGCCGTAATAGCTGTACGGCCAGCCGTAGAAGCCGCCATCCTTCACCGATGTCATGTAGTCTGGAACCAGATTTGGCCCAAGTTCATCGCGCTCGTTGACGACAGTCCAGAGTGCTCCGGTCTGTGGCTCGAAGCTCAAGCCATTCGGATTGCGCAATCCGGTGGCAAAAATGCGCGATCGCCCGGTGGCCCTGTCCACCTGCCAGATCGCGGCGCGGTCCTTTTCCGCGCCGATGCCGTTTTCGGTAATGTTGCTGTTCGAACCCACCCCGACATAGAGCAACGAACCGTCCGGACTGGCGACGAGGCTTTTGGTCCAATGATGATCGATCGGACCGCCCGGCAATTCCGTCAACCTGACGCCCGGCGCGGTGATCTTGGTGTCGCCTGGCTTGTAGGGGTAGCGCATGATCGCGTCGGTGTTGGCAACGTAGAGGTCGTTTCCCACCAGGGCGACGCCGAAGGGCGAATTCAGGTGATCGAGGAACACATCCCGGACGTCAGGCACGCCGTCGCCATTTCTGTCACGCAGCAAAGTGATGCGGTTGCTCGGTCCCGTATCGCCGCCCGAGGTGACAAGCGATTCGATCAGGCCCATCACGATATCCTTCGGCCGTTTGGCTGGCGGTTCCGGCGGGGCCTTCGATTCGACGACCAGCACATCGCCGTTCGGCAGGATGTAGAGCGAGCGCGGATGCTGAAGCCCGGTCGCCAGCGCATGGATCTGCAGGCCCTGCGCTACCGTCGGCGTTTCGTCCTTCTTCCAACCGACGACGGATGCAAGATGCATCGGCGGGAACAGATATTGCTTTATCTCCGGCAAATTCGGGTTGGGGCCGATCTGAGTGCTTGGGTCGGCGGCGTCGTCGCTGCAGCCCGCGGCGCCGAGCGTGGCAAAGCAAAGGAACGCAAGCCCTGTACCATAAGCGCGTCGCTTGCCGGATCGATCAAACGGTTTCATCGGCCACTCCCACGTGGTGGCGGTAGACAAGGGCCCAGCCCAGCCAGCCGGTAAATATCAGGATGAGTACCACCAGCGCCGACAGGATCAGGCCTGTCGGCAGGACCGAGGTCCAGGCATCACGGGTATGTATGAGCATGTTGAAGAAGGAGAGTATGACCGCCAGCGCATTGCCCAGCATGTGCAGCCACGCAGTTTTATGTGCGCGCACCCGGCGATCGCCCAGGAAGTCAGTGAAGCCGGCAATGGCGGCTAGGACGCCGACGATCACCCCGACCGTCAGCAGCCAGGCGGAGAAATTCGCCCACATCATCTCCGCCGTCCGCCAGTAGTTCAGGTCCGTCAGCAATGCGCCGACGAAGCAGGCGATGGGAATGGGCACGAGCATCGGATGGATGGGATGGCCGGCGATGCTGGCCGTGGAAGCCGGATTCTCCCTTGCCATGAGGAAGTCCTTCCATATCAACTCTTGGTTGGCCCATAAACAATCCCCAAGGCCGGAGGTTCCTGCCTGATGGTCCCGGCGGGTCGCCGCGGACCGAGTTCAGCGGTCAGATCGGCACGGTCGCCAGCACCTGGCGGGCGATGATCAATTCTTCGTTAGTGGCGATTGCGTAAACATCGACCGCGCTGCCCTCGCCGGTGATCCGCCCTTTTCCCGACCGGTTTGCATTCGCGTCGAGCAACACGTCCAGCCATCGCAGGCGCTCGCAAACCGCTTCACGGATCTGCCAGGAATGCTCTCCGATCCCTCCCGTGAACACCAGCGCCTCGATACCCTGGAGCGTGGCTCCCATCGCCGCGATCTCGCGGGCGATCCGAAACGTGAAGAGATCGATCGCCTCCGCCGCACGAGGATCCTTGCTGCCAAGCAAGGTCCGCACATCTGCCGACACTCCCGAAACGCCGAGCAGGCCGGACTTGTGATAGAGCAAGGTCTCCAACTCTTTCACGGACATGCCGCGCGCCTGCTGAAGGTAGAGAAGCACGCCGGGGTCGATGGCGCCCGGCCGCGTGGCCATCATCAACCCGTCAAGCGCGGTGAACCCCATGGTGGTGTCGAGACTTCTGCCTTCGCGCATGGCGCACAGGCTGCATCCGCTGCCGAGATGCGCGACCACGCAACGCTTGCCCCGGAGTCCGGGCGAAAGCGCCTGCAGCTGGCCTGCGACGAATTCGTAGGAAAGGCCGTGGAAGCCGTAACGGCGGATCCCGCTTTCCTCGAACTCGCGCGGCAGCGCATAGCGGTTGACGGGCGGCTCCAGCGTGCGGTGAAAGGCGGTGTCGAAGCACCCGATCTGGGGCACGCCCGGCAGCAGTTTGGAGATCGCGCGAACCGGCGCCAGGCCGGCTGGCTGGTGGAGCGGTGCCATCGGCGTCAGCGCATCGAGTGCCTCGATGATCTCGTCGGTCAGCACGACCGGAGCCGAAAACCGCTCGCCGCCATGGACGATGCGATGGCCGACGGCGCTCAGCGGAGCCTGCGCAAGATACGGATCGAGGACATCGAACAAGTCCCGCAGGAGAACCTCTACGGGCGGGCTTGCGGGCTTGACGGAGCGTTTGACGATGGATTTGCCCGACGCGTCCTTGGCGACGAGGCTTGGCTCGTCATCCAGGTCTTCGAACGCGCCGCTCACCGTGAGCACCGATCCCTCCTGTGATCCGGCTTCGAACAGGCCGAACTTCAGGCTGGACGAGCCCGCATTGAGGGTGAGTATTGCGCTGGTCACGAGCGGCGCTCCCCGGCGGGCGCGGCCTCAATCATCCGCAGCGCCCGCCCTGTCGCGCCAGGCCCAGTTCCGGATCTCGGGCATGTCCTCGCCATGTTCGCGAACATAGCGCGTGTGCTCGCTCAGGCCGTCGGCAAATCGGGCCCTCGCATCGGCTGCCGTGGCGCTCAGCCCCGGCACCCGGTCGATGGCCTCGATGGCAAGGTGAAAACGGTCCAGTTCGTTGAGCACCGCCATGTCGAAGGGCGTGGTCGTCGTGCCCTCCTCCTTGAAGCCGCGGACGTGGAAGTTGTCGTGATTGGCCCGTTTGTAGGTCAACCGGTGAATGAGATAGGGATAGCCGTGATAGGCGAAGACCACCGGACTGGCGGTCGTGAACAGCCTGTCGAATTCCGCGTCCGCCAGGCCGTGGGGGTGCTGCTCCTTGGGTTGCAGCGCCATCAGGTCCATTACATTGACGACGCGTATCGCGAGATCCGGTATCGCCTGGCGAAGAAGGTCGACAGCGGCCAGTGTCTCCAGCGTCGGCACGTCCCCCGCGCAGGCCATCACCAAGTCGGGATCCTCTCCTCCACGCTCGGTTCCCGCCCAATCCCAGATCCCGATGCCGGCCTCGCAATGACGTATGGCGTCGTCCATCGGCAGCCACTGGGGAGCCGGCTGCTTGCCGGCAACGATTACGTTGACCCGATTGTAGGTTCGCAGGCAGTGATCCGTGACCCAGAGCAGCGTATTGGCATCCGGCGGGAAGTAGATGCGCACGATGTCCGCCTTCTTGTTGGCGACGAGATCGACGAAGCCGGGATCCTGGTGGCTGAAACCATTGTGGTCCTGCCTCCACACATGGGAGGTCAACAGATAGTTGAGCGACGCGATCGGCCGCCGCCAGGCAAGTTCACGCGAGACCTTCAGCCATTTGGCGTGCTGGTTGAACATGGAATCGACTATGTGGATGAACGCCTCGTAGCATGAGAAGAGGCCGTGCCGGCCGGTCAGCAGGTATCCCTCCAGCCAGCCTTGGCAAAGATGTTCGCTCAGCACCTCCATGACGCGGCCGTCGCGCCCCAGATGCTCGTCATAAGGCTCGATCTTTTCCATCCAGACGCGCTCGGTCGCGTCGAACACCGCATCCAGCCTGTTGGACGATGTCTCGTCCGGCCCCATGAGCCTGAAGTTGCGGGCATCGGCATTCAGCCGTATGACCTCCTCGATGAACGCTCCCATGAGCTTCGTCGCCTCGGCCCTTGCGCCGCCGGGTTTCGGGACCGCGACCCCGAAGTGGCGGAAATCCGGCAATCGCAACTCCTGCTTGAGCATCCCTCCATTGGCATGTGGATTGCTGCCCATGCGCCGCTCGCCATCCGGTGCCAGGGCCTGTAGCTCGTTTCGAAACCTGCCCGCTTCATCGAAAAGCGTCTCGGGCCGGTAGCCGCGCATCCAACTTTCCAAAGCTGCGAGATGGCCTGCATCGTTTCGCGGGTCGGTGATCGGCACCTGATGCGCGCGCCAGAAACCCTCGACCTTCTTGCCATCCAGCTCCTTCGGGCCGGTCCAGCCCTTCGGGCTTCTCAGCACGATCATCGGCCAGCGGGGACGATGGTCCATTCTGCCGGTCTCGCGCGCTTCCTTCTGGATTTCATCGATCCGATCGAAGACCGTATCGAGCGTTTCGGCCATCAGCCGGTGCATCGCCCGGGGTTCGTCGCCTTCGACGAAAAAAGGTTCATAGCCATATCCAGCCAGCAGGCTCCGCAACTCTTGCGCCTCGATCCGGGCGAGCACCGTCGGGTTCGCGATCTTGTAGCCGTTGAGATGAAGAATCGGCAGGACAGCCCCGTCCTGGACCGGATTGAGGAATTTGTTCGAATGCCAGGAGGCTGCCAGCGCGCCCGTTTCCGCCTCGCCGTCGCCGATCACGCAGGCCACGACGAGGTCCGGGTTGTCAAACGCGGCGCCATAGGCGTGAGCCAGCGCATAGCCGAGTTCGCCGCCCTCATGGATCGACCCCGGCGTTTCCGCGGCGGCATGGCTCGGGATGCCGCCCGGAAAGGAGAATTGGCGAAAGAGCTTGCGCAACCCATCCTCGTCGCGACTGACCTCGGGATAGATTTCGCTGTAGGTCCCTTCGAGATAGGTATTGGCGACCATCCCCGGTCCACCATGGCCTGGGCCGCAAATGTAGATCACGTCGGCATCACGCTGCCTGATGATGCGATTGAGATGGACGTAGATGAAATTCAGCCCGGGCGTGGTCCCCCAGTGGCCAAGCAGGCGAGGTTTGATGTGCTCCGGCCGCAACGGCTCCTTCAGCAGCGGATTGTCGATCAGATAGATCTGTCCGACCGACAGAAAATTCGCCGCCCGCCAATAACGGTCGATGAGATCGAGCTCTCCTTGTTCAGGCCGGCTACGCATTGCCCGCACGAGTTTCTCCTTGGCAAAGCTGGTTGAAATACGATGCGTGCCGCCCGCATTGAATAATCCGACAGCGAAGTCGAGGTTCCCATCAAATGCGAGCCGCCCCACGCAGCCGGCCGGGGAAATCTTGCCTCAGCCGCGGATTTCACCATCTAAAGGCGATGCCATCGCCCGGATCCAGCAATCCCACGGACCCTCGCCAGGACGACCTCTTTGGTGCGCCCGACAGCTTGCCGGAAGGATTTCGTTACCGGCCCGAACTGATCACGCCGGCGCAGGAAGCTGAACTGGTGCGGGAGCTCGAGAGCCTGCCCTTCCAGCCATTCTCGCCAATAGGCGCGTGGCAGGCTTCGGCCTGCGCTACGACTATGAGCGGCGCCAGGTGATGGAGGCGCCGCCCATACCAGGTTTCTTGCTGCCCTTGAGGGACAAGGTAGCCGGCTTTGCCGGCCTGCCTGCCACCGATTTCGTGCAGGTCCTGATCAACGAATATCGACCGGGCGCCGGCATCGGATGGCATCGCGACAAGCCGCACTTCGGCATTGTCGCCGGAGTGTCGCTGTTGGCTGCGTGCAGTTTCCGCCTGCGCCGCAGGAACGGTGCGAAATGGGACCGCGAAACCGTCACGGTCGAGCCGAGATCCGCATATCTGATGGCGGGCGCCTCGCGGACCGAGTGGGAGCACAGCATACCGCCGGTGAAAGAGCATCGCTATTCGATCACGTTGCGGACGCTCCGGCCGTTGTGATTGTCGGACAGCGACTGCGACAGCCGGTGCAGCGTCTCGCGTAAACTGCCGAAGCGAAGAAATTTCGGCCGGGCATGAAACTTTCCCTGCCACCGATGGTTTTGCCGACGGGTTTTGCGGGTGAGCGATTCGATTGAGGAGGCGGCGATGAGCGCTACCGGACTCGAGATTTTCGACAAGACCACCCAAACCACCAATGTCTGGCTGGACGAGATCATGGCCGACCACGGACAGGATCGCCAGTTCGCTTGGCACCTGCTCGGCGTCGTCTTGCGCACCGTCAGGGACCGGCTTCCGGTCGACATGGCTTCGCATCTTGGAGCGCAGTTGCCGCTGCTCGTGCGCGGCACCTACTATGAGCAGTTCGAGCCGTCACGCATGCCGCAAAAGAGCCGTTCCCTGGAAGAGTTTCTCGGCCCCGTTGAGCAGGGCATGGACGATACGCGTCCCGTCGACCCGAAAGCTGCGGTTCAATCGGTCTTCAAAGTCCTCTTTCATCATATCGACCCCGGCCAGATCAGAAAGGTCCGCGCCTCGCTGCCTGCGGACGTACGGCAGCTCTGTCCCGATCCCGATACGAAACACTGAACCTCCTCTCGGTTCGAGAGGCCGGCGTGCTCAATAAAGGAAATCCGCCATGCCCAATGCCGCCGAAATCCTCGTCGACACGCTGATCAACTGGAAAGTGGAGGTCGTCTTCGGCCTGCCGGGCGACGGCATAAACGGCATCATGGAGGCGTTGCGCACCCGTCAGGACCGCATCCGGTTCGTCCAGGTCAGGCACGAGGAATCTGCCGCCTTCATGGCCTGCGCCTATGCCAAATGGACCGGCAGGTTGGGCGTCTGCCTGGCCACCTCGGGACCGGGGGGCACACACCTCCTTACCGGCCTCTATGACGCCAAGCTCGACCAGGCTCCCGTGCTTGCCATCACCGGCATGCAGTTCCACGACCTTATCGAGACTTTTACGCAGCAGGACGTCGACCTGACCCGCGCCTTCAACGACGTCGCGATCTTCAACGCGCAGGTCTCCGATGCCGCCCACATGGAAAACCTGGCGGGTCTCGCCTGCCGCTCGGCTCTTGCCCGGCGCGGCGTCGCCCATCTGTCGATTGCCAGCGATGTACAGGAAAACGAGTTGCCCGAGGCGGACCGCTCGAAGCGAAACCGGCCCTCCCACACCCCCGATCGATGGTTCGAAGGCAGCCGGCTTCCGGCTGCCGACCAGCTCGACCAGGCGGTTGAGATTCTCAATGCGGCGAAAAAAGTCGCTATCCTGGCCGGGCGCGGCGCACTCGGCGCACGCGAAGAACTCGAACGCGCGTCGGACCTGCTGGCGGCGCCCGTCGCCAAGGCGCTGCTCGGCAAAGCCGTGCTCCCTGATGACCATCCGAATACGACTGGCGGCATCGGCATTCTCGGCACCCGCGCCTCGCAGGATGCGCTGAGCGAATGCGACGCCCTGCTGATTGTCGGATCGACGTTCCCCTACATCGAATACTATCCCGAACCCGGCAAGGCGCGCGGCGTCCAGATCGACCGTGACGCGCAGAGGATCGGCCTGCGCTACCCCGTCGAGGCAGGGCTCGTAGGCGATGCCGCCGACACCTTGCGTCTTCTCAACGAACGCCTCGAGCGCAAGAGCGACCGCTCCTTCCTGGAAAAGGCGCGGCAGGAAATGACCCGCTGGCGCGATGCAATGGCATTATCCGAAGCCAAGCCGGATGTGCCGCTGAAGCCGCAACTCGTGGTCAAGGCATTCGGCAGGCGTATGCCTGAGAACGCGATCCTGGCAGCCGATTCAGGACAGAATACCGAGATGGCTGCCAGGCACATCGACATGAAGGCCGGACAGGCATTCGGGGTTTCTGGAGCGCTCGCCTCTATGGCCTGCGGCCTTCCCTATGCGATTGCCGCCGGCATTGCCTTTCCGGGGCGGCCTATCTTCGCAGTGGTTGGCGATGGTGGGCTTGCCATGCAACTCGGCGAATTCTCGACCGCGGTACGGCACGGCATTCCCCTCAAGGTCCTCGTGCTCAAGAACGGCATGCTGAACCAGATCGCCTGGGAGCAGATGATGTTCCTTGGCAATCCGCAATTCGGCTGCGAGCTGCAGCCCATCGATTTCGCCATGGCCGCCGAGGCCATGGGCGGCATCGGCTACAGCGTCTCGCGGCCGGAAGAGGTCGAGGGCGTGCTTGAGGCGGCCTTCGCCACGCAGGGACCGGTGATCATCGAGGCCGTCGTGGACGCCTATGAGCCAATGATGCCGCCCAGGATGCCGCCGGATTATGCGAGGAATTTCCGCAAGGCGCTGCCGGACACGCCTGGACACGACCAGATCGAGGACAATGTCGGCGAGGAGCCGCTGAAGTCCATGATGAACGAAGTTTCCGAGGAAGCGTAGGCACAGCCGATCTCGCCCCACGTCCGCGACGGATGGCGACGTGCGCGGCGACACTGCATAGGGATACTTCTGCCGAGTCCGTGGGATCGGTATCGGCGCCCCGACCATCGCGGAAGTCTCGGGCCATAGACCGCTTCGGGGCAGATCCTGCTGTTGCAAGAGTGAAAGGGTCGTGCGGCAAAACTACCGCAAGCCACTGTTCTTGCATGGCAACTTAGCATCAAAAAATTTTTGGGACCCCTCTTGAAGAGATTTCTGGCCGTTCCCAGATCGTTTCGCGTCGAGGCTTCGGCTCAATGAAAAAGGCGTCGCGACACCTGCGGCGTCCCATGTTGCTTTTCGGAGGATATGGATATGAGAAGCGTGGATTTTGCACCCCTTTACCGCACGACGGTCGGCTTCGACCGTCTTTTCGACATGCTCGACAGCAGCATTCGCTCGGACTGGCCTCCCTACAACATTGAAAAGAAGAATGAGAACAATTACCGCATCACCATGGCGGTAGCAGGCTACGACCTAGACGAGCTCGAACTCGTGCAGAACGGCGCCGAACTGTGCGTTACCGGACGCAAGAAGCCCGATCCAGAGCAGCGGCAAGTTCTCCACCAAGGCCTTGCGATAGGTAATTTCAGACAGGCCTTCAGGCTGGCCGACCACGTAAGGGTGAAGGCTGCGACGCTGAACTGCGGTTTGCTCGCCATCGAGCTCGTGCGTGAGGTGCCCGAAGAACTCAAGCCGCGTCGCATCGAGATTGGCGTCCGCGACCCTGAAAATACAACGAAGTCGATAAGCCAGGATGTGTCGCGCAAGGCGGCATAGAATGTCGCAACAACCTGCGGTCCGCCTCCCGGCAACGCCGGGAAGCCAAGATTGCGGAGAACGGAGATGACAAGCGAAGCTGATATCTTTCTTCAAGCCGGCACAAGAAAACCGACCCGCATCGACGTCTCGCCGGTGCCGAAAAACCCCGGCGACGTTCTCAACTGCTCAACCATGAGCCTTGAGGCGAAGCGTGCCTTGCTTGCCTCATGGGCCTCGGACGCGCATGCGGTTGACGACGCTCCGTCGCTGCGCAGGCTGGATGACGGCTCGGTCATGAATGTGGATGAGATCCTTCGCGCGCTGAAGGCACTGGATGAGCGCGAGCAAGGGCATCCGCCGCACAGGGCGGCGTCTCGGTCCCAGCGGCGTTCTTTCGGCCGCTTCCGTCGAGGGAGTTGGTCCCGCTGGATCGCGGGCACCCGAGGTGAAGACGATGATGACGATCCACCTCCGAGCCCGGTCTGCGCGGCGATCCCGCCGAGGGCAGGCGGTGGCGGGGCATTTTCCCTGCCGGAACCTGAAGCAGCCTAGAGCAATCCCGGGAAAAGCGCATACCGCTTTTTCCCTGGAGATTACGTAGAAACAAACAGTTAGAGCAGTTCGGCGTCTCGTGAAACGATGAACTGCCCCAATGAAGGGGTTGGGGCCAACCCCTCAAAAGCATCCAGCCAATGGAGGAAGTTCATGAATGACAAAATGTTCGAGCAGCCTGTTCTGGTGAAGAACGGGGATTTCATGATCGAGGAAGTAGCGTGCCTCGAAGATGCATTCGAGTTTCTGCAGAATTGGCCCCGGAACCGCAGAGGCCCGATTTTCGAAACCGCCCTGCGCGCGTGTCAACGCGCCTATGACGGCCATGTCCCAGCCTCGCTGGCACGCGATGCTTTTGCCGGCTTTGCGCGCTCGGCCAGGATCCTTGAAGACGTCTCGACCTCCATACCCTGGATGGCGGGGATCAAGACGGGCAGAGGCGGCATTTCCGCCTGAGGAGAACGTTCGCCGAACCTTCGGTTTCAAGTATGTCAGGTTCCGAGCAAAGTCATGGAGAGCGCCTAATTCCGTAGGTCGTGCCGCCGGCAGGGCGCGGTGACCGGTGCTAACGCCGGTCACCATGCTTGGCGGTGCCGGTCAGCGGAACATCGAGCCGCCATCAACGTCGAGCGCCGCGCCATAGACGAAGCTCGCGGCGTCCGAGCAAAGAAATAGGATCGCGGCGGCCATGTCGTCGGGCCGGCCCATGCGGCGCATCGGCAAATTGGCCGCGATGCGGTCCTTGAGAGCCTGGTCGATATGGGAATGCATCGGCGAATCGGTCGGCCCCGGATTGAGGGCGTTGATGCGCACCTTCTTTCCCGCCAATTCGCGCGCAACCGACTTCACCAGCGACAGCGTGCCGGCCTTGGACGCCGCATAGGCGGTGTCGGCGATGAGCCCGCCGCCGCCATGCACACCGGCGTCGGAGGCCACGCACACGATATTCCCCCCGCCGGCATTGCCTTGCATGCGCTGCACCGCCCCCTGGACGGTGAAGAAGGTGCCCAGCAGATTGACGCCGAGGACGCGCTGCCAGTGCGCCCAATCCTGCTCCGCGATTCTCTTGGCAGTGATGATCGCCGCGCAGGTCACGACGTTGTCGAGCCGCGCCAGCCTGGCGTCGCAATAGTCGAACATGCGCGCGATGCTGTCGGGGTCGCCCATGTCGGCCACCACCTTGTGCGGTGGGGTCCCGGCCCTTCCGCTCAATTCGTCATGGCGCTTCGCCAACCCCTCGGTATCGCGGTCGCACATCACGACCTCGGCGCCCTTGGAAAGAAAGGCACGGGCGGTCTCGAAACCCATGCCGCTCGCGGCACCGGTCACCAGCACGGTCTTGCCGGCAAAACTGTCCTGGGCAAACGTCGCATAAGGGTCGATCATGATGTCTCCGTGAACAGTAAGGGTTGGCCGGCGGCAACGTTTGGCGAGGCGTGTTCAGGCCTTCAGGTGCAGCGTCACGAGCACGCTGCACTCCGCGCCGCTGTCGAAACGCGCCGCGACGCGCAGCCAGTTGCCAAAATGGCTAAGCCGCGCCATTGCCATGCCGTCGCGCTCGGCCGGCATGACAAACTCGGTGCCTTCGCGCAGCCAGTGCATTCCATCCGGCGAGATCTCGATCCACGCCGTTGCCGCAGGGCCGACAGGTTGCTTCAACGCGCGCACGAAGAAGATCGCCTCGCGCGCCCATCCTGCCTCGTAAGGCTCGCTGGCGGCCTCGCCGCGCCAGCGCTCGTTGCGCGAGACGACCGCGGTGATGTTCTCGGGCAGCATCAGAAGTCTCCGGAAATGCAGATGGAATCGACATAGAGGAAGGCCCGTTTGGCAACGTCGGTTTCAGCGAAGAGGCCGAAATTGAGCATGCACCACAGATTCTTCATCGCCGGAATGCGGATCGAATCGAATCCCGAGAGATCGAAGCTGCGATCGTTGCAGCGCAGCCCGAGCGCCGTCATCGATTCCAGATCGAAATCGAAGCACAGATAAGTCCAGTTCACCTTGGTGGGGATCTCGTTGTAGCACAGGCGCTGCGATCCGCCGGGAAGGTCGAGCCATCCCTCCGGCGACAGGTGATAGTGGCTGATCGTCTTGTCGTCGCTGCCGATCGGGATGATCTTCTCGGTCTCGCGCTTGTATTGCCATTTTTGCAAGTGCTCGCCGTCGAGCGCGTTCAAAAAGCGCAGATGCGGCATGACCCGATCGCTGTTGCCATCCTGGTCTCCGCCCTGCAGGTCGAACAGGAAGCCGACGGAGCGCACATCGGTTTCGGACAGCTTCAGCGCATTGGCTTCGGGCTTGAAGGTGAAATACATTTCGAAGCGGATCGGTCCGCGCTTCCTGAATGTGTGGCGTTTGATGGCGACGTTGCGGGCTCCCGGCACGGGACGTGTCGCAACCTTCAACGCATAGGATGAATCCATTCCCCCATGTGAGCCGGCGTCCCAGTGCGCGAGCGTCGACAGCATCGCGCTGGTATGCTGTGCGTAGCCCGGCAGCATGGTGTCCAGATCGTCCTCATAGTTACCGACAAGCTGCGACCAGCCGCAATGGCCGCGCGCGAAGTCGTCGAACGACAATATCCGCGGCAGCGGGTCGAAGCGGCTGAGCGCGGGATCCGCGCGCAACAACGCCAGCCGCATCGCCTCGGCGAGGTCAGCGCCCTGGTTTGGAACCTGGTTCTTCATCTCGGCCTCATCCGGCTTTCAGTTTCTTGACGGCGCCCCAGTCGATCTCGATACCGAGCCCCGGTTTCTGCGGGACGTCCAGCGTGCCGTTCTTCTGCCTGACGCAACCGGGCGCGAGATCGGCCAGGCTGGCCTTGAACGGGCTCGCGTCGCACTCGCACTCCATGACGCCAAAGTTCGGCATCGCGGCTGACAGATGGACGCTTGCGGTCTCGCAGACGATGCCCGACATGCCGATATGCGGCGCGTAGCGGACATCATGCGCCGCGGCGTAGTCGGCCATGCGACGCGTCTCGGAGATGCCGCCCGCGCGCGCCACGTCGGGCTGCAGCACGGACAACGTCCGGTTGGCGATCAGGCGCTGCGCCTGGTCCAACGTGAAATTGCTCTCGCCCGCGGCCAGCGGCACGTCGCAGCGCCGGCGCAGTTCCTCGTAGCCCTGCTCGTTTTCCGGTTGCAGCGGCTCCTCGAACCAGAAATAGCCGTTTGCCGAAAGCGCACGACCTACCTCGACCGCCTCGTCCAGATTGTAGGCCCAGTTCGCATCGACGCAGAGCCCGATCGCATCGCCGGCGCGCTTGCGGATGCGCTCGATCCGTTTGCAGGCTTCGCGCACGGGCCGCGCCATCTTAACCTTGATGCGCGTAAAGCCCTCGCCGAGATAACGATCGAGTTCAGCGTCGGCGGCATCGTCGTCGACCCAGTTGACCGCGGCGGCATAGACGTCGATGCGGTCGCGTCCGACACCGCCGAGAAGCTTCGCGATCGGCTGTCCGGTCGCCTTGCCCAATATATCCCATAGCGCGATGTCCACGCCGGCGATGGCCTCGATCAGCACGCCGCCCGCCCTGCCCGAAAGCGCGCGGCGCATGGACTGCCATAGGGCGCCGATGTTGCGCGCGTCCTGGCCGAGCAGGCGCGGCTTGAGCGAGCTTTCGATCAGCTCGACATAAGCCTTGGGCGAGAACCGCGCCAGGGTTTCGCCTACGCCGACAATGCCCTCGCTCGTGCGCACTTCGACCAGGACCAGCGAGACCTTTTCATAGACGCCCCAGGACGTGACCGTGGGCCGGGGCAATGTCTGGCTGAGGGGATGGGCAATCACCTCGGCAATCTTCAGCGGCCCCGCCGCGATTGGATCGCTCACGTGCATCGGCTCCAGATTTCTCCCTTGGTCCTCTCGCACCGCCTTCATAGCTTTCACTTGTAAACTTAGCAACCAAAAAACTTAGTTGCTATGTTTGGGAAAACCGTGCTAGTGAGCTCGGAAAGGATTCCGAATGCCCCTGGACGAAGCACGCAAGCCGATTTTCTCCGCGAAACTCGCGAGCCCTTCCCGCCTCGCGGACGGCGTCTCGGATGCGATCGCCGCGGCGTTGTTCGACGGACGCATCGCGCCTGGCGAAGCGCTGCCGCCGGAAGGCGAGATCGCCCGGGAATTCGGCGTCTCCAAGCCCATCGCACGCGAGGCGCTGCGCCAGTTGACCAGCGCCGGCCTCGTTTCGACCCAGCAAGGAAAAGTTGCCCGCGCCAAGGCACTTAGCGGCGAGCCGATGGAGCGCATCTACGCCTATGCGGTCCGTTCGAGCCTGACGCGGCTTCAGGAAGCCAACGAGATGCGCCGCGTCATCGAGGTTGGCATAGCCAGGCTGGCCGCCGAGCGCCGCGATCCGCGCGGCCTGGAAATGATGCGCCAGGCCGTGCTCGACATGCACGCCGGCATCGGGAGGCCTGGCGATTTCACGCAAGCCGACATTCTGTTCCACCTCGGCCTCGCGACGGCCACGGGCAACTCCATGATCCGTATTCAGATGGAAGGGATGCGGTCTGTCCAACGCGAGGTTTCGGAACTGTTCTCCCAGCGCTCCAACCGCACGGAAACGGATTGGCGGGCCACCGTCGAACGGCACCAGGCGATCTACGACGCGATCATGGCGGGCGACACCGATCTCGCGGACCGGCGCATTCACGAGCATTTCGACGCGGCCGACATCGCCTCGTTCGAGGTGGCCGGCAAGCTCGGGGAGCCGTCGCCGTGAGCAAGGACCGTTTTTCCCTTGCCGGACGGCGGGCGCTGGTGACCGGCGCCAGCTCCGGCATCGGGCGCGCGGTTGCGATCGCCCTGGCGCAGCATGGCGCCAGCGTCGCGCTGCATCACTTCGGTGACGCCGCCGGCGCGCGCGAAACGGCTGCCGCTATCGGCCCGGGCACCGCGGTTCTCGAGGCCGATTTCACCGATAGCAAGTCAATGTCGGCCTTTACCGATGAAGCCGCCGGCGCCGGGCCCATCGACATCCTCGTCTCGAACGGCGCGATCGAGCGGCGCCGTGCATGGAGCGAGATCGACGAAGCGCATATCCAGGCCCATGTGGCGGCAAACTTCACGGCCCTGCTTACCCTGGCCACGCGGCTCGTTCCCGCCATGGCCAAGCGCGGATGGGGACGCGTGGTCGCGACCGGCAGCGTGATGGCGAGGCGTCCGCGCGCGGAAACGATCGTCTATGCTTCGCTGAAGGCGGCGCAACTTACGGCGGTGCGCGCCATGGCACGCGAGGTTGCGCCGCATGGCGTCACCATGAATGTGGTATCGCCCGGCGCGATCGAGACGGAGGCAACCGCCGAGCGCTACCGGGACGCAGCCTTCCGCCAAGCGGTCGCGGCGAAGATTCCCGCCGGCCGCCACGGCCAGGCCGACGACCTCGTCGGCGCCTTCGTTTTTCTGTGCAGCGACGCCGCCCGCTACGTCACCGGGGCTGACCTGCCCGTCGACGGCGGCTGGACGATCGGCGACGCGCCCAGCGCGCTGCCGGGGACAACAGCATGACAAGTCGCCGCCGCCTGCCGGCCCGTTCGTTGCGCGCCCGCAGTTGTTGATTGGACCATCGGCGTTTCGGGAGGAAACCATGAAGACCGCAATCAAACTTGCACTATCGACCTTGGCGCTGTGCGCCCTGTCGGCGCACTCGCTGGCCCAGGAACTCCGAGTGACCGTGTGGACGGGCAGCGAGGCCCACCTCAAGATGCTGAACGGCATCGCCCAGGGCTTCATCGCCAAGCATCCGGGCGTCACGGTGAAATTCGAGACCGTTCCGGTCGCCGACTACACGCAGAAGCTCACTTTCCAGGTCGCCGGGGGCAACGCCCCCGACATCGCCTGGATGATGGAGGATGCCGCACCCGCTTTCGAGAACGCCGGGCTGCTGATGGACATCGGCCCGACGCTCAAGGCGACCGAGGGATACAATTTCGACGATTTCTCCCAGCCCGCCATGGCGCTCTGGCAGAAGGACGGCAAGGTCTACGGCGTGCCCTTCTCCACCTCGCCTTTCCTGATCTACTACAACAAGGACATGTTCGACAAAGCAGGTGTCGAAGATCCCAACCAGCTCGCCGCGAAGGGCGAGTGGAACATGCAGAAATTCCAGGAGGTCGCCAAAAAGATCACCGAGGCTAATCCCGGCAAATGGGGCTTCGAATTCAAGGATGGCGAAGGTTACGCATCGCGTATGACGCACGCCTTGCTGCCGCCCGTGCGCGCTTACGGCGGCGATCTGTGGGCCGACGGCCAGTGCGGCC
Source organism: Mesorhizobium sp. B2-4-1 (assembly GCF_006442185.1). Classification (NCBI taxonomy): domain Bacteria; kingdom Pseudomonadati; phylum Pseudomonadota; class Alphaproteobacteria; order Hyphomicrobiales; family Phyllobacteriaceae; genus Mesorhizobium; species Mesorhizobium sp. B2-4-1. The sequence goes on from NZ_VFVN01000004.1 coordinate 312,969, forward strand.
TCGACAAGCCTGAAGCGGTGGCTGCCATCAAGCAGCTCCATGATATGGTGTTCAAGGACAGGTCGATCGTGCCGCCGGGAGAGCAGGGCGACTACTTCTCCGGCAATTCGGCGATGACCGTGAACCAGATCTCGCGAGCCTCGAAGATGCCCGAGGCAGGCTTCAAATGGGGCATCGCCCCCTTGCCTTCGGGACCCGCCGGCGAAGCTCCGGTCATCGGCCAGGCCGCGCTGACAGTCTTTGCGTCCGGCAAGAACAAGGAGCTTGCCGCGCAACTCGTGGCCGACATGACCAGCAAGGACAATGTGGCTGTCATGGCCCAGTTCTTTCCGCCGGCCCGCAAGAGCGTCCTGGAGAGCGACGCCTTCGTCAACTCCAACAAGCTGATCCCGCCCGAGCAGATGAAAAGCGTCGCCGCAGCGATCGTCAACGGCCGCGTTCACCCTTCGCATGAGCATGTGCCGCAGATATTCGCCGCGATGGCGCCGCGCGTCGACGCGCTGTGGCGGGCCGACGCCAATGTCGAAGAGGCGCTGAAGGGCGTCTGCGCCGCCATTCAGCCATTGCTCTGACAGGATTTCGGTTCATGGCCGGCATGGCATCCCGGGACAATGCGGCGCGCCCTGCCAGCGCGCCGTGGCTGAGCTTGAAGGCCAGGGAGATGCTGGAGGCATGGCTGTTCGTCAGCCCGACCTTGATCGGCTTCCTGGTCTTCTTCCTTGGGCCGCTGGTCGCCATCTTCTATTATTCGACGACCGAGTGGAACCTGCTCAGCCAGCAGGCGACCTTCGTCGGGCTTCGCAATTTCCAGAATGCGCTGCTGGAGAACCCCGACTTCTGGCATGTCGTGCGCAATTCCGTGATCTTCGCGCTGGGGCTCGTTCCCCTGAACATGGCGCTGGCGCTCTCCCTCGCGCTGGCGCTTTCGCGGCCGTTCTTCGGTGTCGTCTTCTTTCGCACGGTCTTCTTCGCGCCGGTGGTCACATCGGCAATCGCCTGGGCCATCGTCTGGAAATTCATGCTGCAGGGCGAAGGCGGCGCCGTGAACCAGATGCTCGCCTGGATCGGCATCGATGGCCCGAATTGGTTGCGCGAGCCCAACTGGGCGATGGCGGCCGTCATCGTCACCCGAGTCATCAAGATGGTCGGCCTCAACATGATCCTCTACATCGCCGCGCTCCAATCGATACCGCGCGACTACGAGGAGGCAGCGGCGCTGGAAGGCGCCTCGCGCTGGCAGGTCTTTCGCATGATCACCTGGCCGCTGCTCGCGCCGACGACGCTGGTCATCATGGTTCTGACGACGATCGGCTCGTTCAAGGTGTTCGACCACATCTACCAGATGACCGGCGGCGGCCCGGAAAACGGCACCCTGGTGCTGGCCTTCTACATCTATCAGCAAGGCTTCAAATTCTTCAACGTCGGCTACGCGGCCGCGCTGGCCCTGATCATGTTCGTCATCGTGATGGCGCTCACCCTCGTGCAGGTGATGTTGCGGCGGAAGGAGATGGAGTGACCCAGCGCCGGACCGAGATTCTCTATCGCATCTGCTGGACCATGGCGCTGCTGCTTTTGGCCGTGCCCTTCGTGTTCCCGTTCCTGTGGATGATTTCCGGCGGCTTCAAGAGCACCACCGAAATCTTCGGCGCGCCGACCTTGATTCCCCGCGTCTGGCGCTTCGAGAACTTCGCGGAAGTGTTCACCTATCAGCCCTTCGCGCGGCAGTATTTCAACTCGCTCTACATCGCCGCGACGGTGACGGTGCTGACCTTGTTCATCGCCTCGCTCGCGGGCTACGCGCTGGCGCGCATCCGCTTTGCCGGCGCCGGGCTGTTGATGCTGTTCCTGATGATGGCACTGATGGTGCCGGAAGAGGTCACCATCATCCCTAATTTCTTCCTGATCCGCGCCATGGGCCTGATCGACACGCACTGGCCGCTCATCCTTCTGCCGGTCTTCGGCCCGCAGGGCGTCGTGGCGACCTTCCTGATGCGTCAGTTCTTCCTCGCGCTGCCCAGGGAACTCGAAGAGGCCGGCAAGATGGACGGCCTCTCGCGCTTCGGCGTCTGGTTGAAGATCGCCCTGCCCATGGCGCGGCCGGCGCTTGCGGCGGTTGCGATCATCACCTTCCTGCATTCGTGGAACCTGTTCCTCGAACCGCTGATCTTCCTCAGTTCGCTTGAAAAATTCACGCTGCCGCTGGCGCTGTCCAACTTCAACGACAGTTACGGCCTGCCCTTGTGGAACCTGCAATTGGCGGCGACGAGCCTGGCCGTGGTTCCCATCCTCATCATCTATCTGATCGCCCAGCGCCAGATCATCGAGAGCTTCGCCCTCTCCGGCGTCAAGGGATAAGGGGAGTCATGACAAAGCTTCTGCTCAAGGACATCCGCAAGCGGTTCGGAACGGTCGAGGTGATCCGTGGCGTCGATCTCGAGATCGAGGATGGCGAGTTCGTGGTCTTCGTCGGCCCGTCGGGATGCGGGAAGTCGACGCTGTTGCGGCTGATCTCCGGCCTCGAGCATCTCAGCGAGGGCGAACTCCACATTGGCGGCCGTCTGGTCAATGAGGTTCCGGCGGCCAGGCGCGGCGTGGCCATGGTGTTCCAGTCCTACGCGCTCTACCCTCACCTGACCGTCCGCGACAATATGGGCTTCGGCCTCAAGGTCCGCAAAGTGCCGGCCGGCGAGCGCGCCCGGCGCGTCTCGGAGGCCGCCGCGACGCTGAAGCTCGAGCCGTTGCTCGACCGTTTCCCGCGTCAGCTGTCGGGCGGGCAGCGCCAGCGCGTGGCCATCGGCCGCGCCATCGTCGCCAATCCCGACGTCTTCCTTTTCGACGAACCGCTTTCGAACCTCGACGCCGAACTGCGTGTGCACATGCGCTCCGAGATCGCCGCGCTCCACCAGCGCCTGTCGACGACGATGATCTACGTGACCCACGATCAGATCGAGGCCATGACGCTTGCCGACAAGATCGTGGTGTTGCGCGACGGAAAGATCGAACAGGTCGGCTCACCGCGCGAGCTCTACGACAGCCCCCGAACCATTTTCGTCGCCCAGTTCATCGGCAGCCCGAAGATGAACATCCTGCCGCTCGCCGATGGACGGCCAATCACCCACGGGGCGTCCGTGCCTGCGGCGGCCGTCTCGATCGGCGTTCGGCCCGAGCACCTGTCGCTGGCCCAGCCTTCGTCCGCCACGCTGCGCGGCAAGGTAAAGCTTGCCGAATACACTGGCGCCGTCACGCTCATCCACGTGGAATTGGACGCGGGCCAGACTTGTCTTGTCATCCACAATCAAGGAACGGCGCCCGAGATCGGCGCCGAGATCGGCCTGGACGCAGCCCCGACGAACCTGCACTTCTTCGACGGCGAGGGCCGCGCGGTCTGACGCGATCAGGAATGGCCAGCGCGTAGCCGGCGTGCGGACGCGATAACCCGCGGAAGCATGAGAACGGGCGAATGACCCGCCGCATTGCCTTCTGTACCCGCTCGCTGGATAGTTCCGGCCATGCTGCAGAGCCTGACGACTCACTGGCCTCAAATCCTGGCGATCATCTCGGTGATGATCGCCAGCGTTGGCATTGCCCATGCCGTCATGACCAAGGAGGACGTCCGGGCCGCCACCGGCTGGGTCGGCGTGATGGTGCTGTCGCCGATCCTGGGCGTGCTGATCTATGCCGTGGCCGGCATCAACCGCATCCGGCGCGCCTCGATCAGCGCACAGCGCTCGCTTGCCGGCGATCTGGCGTCCGCCAGGCACGACCGCGACATTGCCGCCGAGGAGGCCCTGATCGTCGAACGATACGGGCCGCGCTTCATCGGCCTCAGGACGCTGGGCGACAGGGTGGCGCGGCGCGCGCTTCATCCGGGAAATGCCATCACGGTCCTGGAAACAGGCGACGAAGCCTACACCGCGATGTGTGCGGCCATCGACGGCGCCGAACGCAGCGTCCTGCTCGAAACCTATATTTTCGACAATGACCCCGTCGGCCTGCTCTTCGTGGAATCCCTTGCCCGGGCGGTCCGCCGCGGCGTCAGCGTGCGCGTGTTGATCGACGCCGTAGGCGCCCGCTATTCCGTGCCCAGCATATTGGGCCACCTGCGCGGCGCCGACATCACCGCCGGGCTCTTCAACGGCAACATCGTCATGGGCCTGCACCTGCCCTATGCCAATCTGAGGACCCACCGGAAGATCCTGGTGGTCGACGGCACGGTTGCCTTTACCGGCGGCATGAACATTCGCAAGGGCTTTTCCGCCGAGTTTGCCGGCTCCAACAGTTCCAGGGACACGCATTTTCGCGTGACCGGTCCAGTGGTAGCCGACCTCTTTTCGGTTGCCGCCGAAGATTGGCGTTTCGCCAGCAACGAGGCGCTGAAGGGCGATGCCTGGCGAATTGCCCCGCTGTCGCCGGCGCCCGCCACGCCCATGCTGGTGCGGGCGGTCGCGTCCGGCCCGGACGCCAGCGTCGAGACCAATCACAAGCTGCTGATCGGCGCCTTCTCCGTCGCGCGCAAATCGATCCGCCTCATGTCGCCCTATTTCCTGCCGGACCGCGAACTGATCAGCGCCCTGACGACCGCGGCAAGACGCGGTGTCGAAATCGATATCGTGGTGCCGGCGGTGAACAATCTTTTCCTTGTCGACCGTGCGATGACGGCGCAATTCGACCAGGTTCTGAAGCACTATTGCCGCGTCTGGCGCACGGAAGGACCTTTCGACCATTCGAAGCTGCTTTCGATCGATGGCGCATGGGCCTATATCGGGTCTTCCAACCTTGACGCCAGGTCGCTACGGCTCAATTTCGAGATCGACCTGGAGGTACTCGACGCCGGCTTCGCCAGCGAGGTCGAAAAGCGGATCGCGGCGGCGATCGAGACGGCCGTCCCTGTCACGCTGGAAGCATTGCGGGCGCGGCCATTCGTCATCCGTCTGTTCGATCGCATCCTGTGGCTGGGCTCGCCCTATCTTTAACAAAAGGACGTGTTTGCCAGATAGCTTGAAATCGATGATGGAACAGATGCCGAAAGGTTCTATTTTTTGAGGTGCATGGTGCAAGCAGCAGGAATGGCGGGCAAACGATGCGGGTGAACGGGCGCAGCCTGCCGGCAAGCATGCTTTTGTCCATTCGCGACAAACGGATGCGGAAGGCCAATGCCACGTCGACCAACAAGGCGGACGCCACCGGAACGCTGGTCGCCTCCTACAATGTCCACAAATGCATCGGCGTCGACCGCAAGTTCGATCCCGAGCGCACCAGTCGCGTCATCCGCGAGATCGACCCGGATGTCATCGCCCTGCAGGAAGCGGACAATCGTTTCGGCGACCGGACCGGACTTCTCGACCTGTCCCGGCTCGAACTGGAAACCGGCCTGGTGCCGGTGCCGATTTCGGCAACCGGCAAGGGCCATGGCTGGCACGGCAACGTCTTGCTTTTCAAAAAGGGCGTCGTGCGCGACGTGCATCAGATCAGGCTTCCCGGGCTGGAACCGCGTGGCGCTCTGGTGGCAGAAATCGACCTCGACGGAAGCCAGTCCCTGCGCGTCATCGCGGCGCATTTGGGCCTGCTGCGCCGTTCGCGGTCGCAGCAGGCACAGGTCGTACTGGATATCATGAACAGCCCCGACGAGAAGCCGACGCTGCTGCTCGGCGACCTCAACGAATGGCGCCTCGGAAACCGCTCCGCGCTGAACACGCTGCATCTGACGTTTGGACCGTTGCCTCCGGCTGTTCCCACCTTCCCCTCGAACCTGCCCCTGCTGGCGCTCGACCGCATCGTGGCCAACCGGCACGGAATGATCGCGGCCGTCGAAGCGCATGACACGCCGCTGTCGCGGGTCGCCTCCGACCATCTGCCGCTGACCGCCTTTGTCCGCCTGTAGCCACGCGCCGATAACGCCTTGATGTCGACCGCGTTGGAAAGCGTGTAGGGCGGTATCGGAACGGCGGCTCCTTTTGCGAGTTGATATGGCTTGGACAACAGGAGGACGAGACATGAGAAGCTTTTTCCTGGCCTCGATGATGGCGTTGGCCGCTTCGGCTTCCGTCATTGCGCCGACGCAGGCCGCGAGCGTCACCATCCAGTCCGGCGACGAGCCCCAGTATTCGCCCGACGACGACTATGACAATGGCGAGGTCGTCGTGCGCCGCCATCACGATCGCCAGCGTTATATCGACAATCGCTATAACGACGACGAGGACAGCGATGTTCGTTACAGCGACCGCGAATACCGCCGCTACCATCGTCACCACCGCTGCCACATCGAGTTGGTGAAACACTGGCGCCACCATCACAGGGTGATCGAAGAGGTTCGTGTCTGCACCTGACCCGAGGATCGCTGAAGTGCATCTGCGTGGCCTGATTGCAATGCGGTAAGCTGCGGCCACGCCCCTTCTGCTGCACTGGCTATGCCGCATTGCACAATTCCGCGACCTTGCCCACAATGCGGGGCATGGTCCTATCCTCCCTAGCCGTCCTGGTGATCGACGAAAACCGTATCCGCGCCTCGATCATCGAGGCGGGACTGCGCGAGGCCGGCCATCAGCGGGTGACCGTCGTCCATGACGTGGCGGGCATTGCGCGCCGCATCGCCGAGATCGAACCCGACGTGATTGTCATCGACCTCGAAAATCCCAACCGCGACATGCTGGAGAACATGTTCCAGCTGTCGCGCGCGGTGAAGCGCCCGATCGCCATGTTCGTCGACCGTTCCGACCAGGCCTCTATCGAGGCCGCGGTCGATGCCGGCGTGTCCGCCTATGTCGTCGATGGCCTCAGGCAGGAACGCGTGAAGCCGATCCTCGACATGGCCGTCAGCCGCTTCAACGCCTTTTCTCGCATGGCACGCGAACTGGAGGAAGCGCGCAGCGAACTCGAGAACCGCAAGGTCATCGACCGCGCCAAGGGAATATTGATGAAATCGCGGGGTCTGAGCGAAGACGCGGCCTACACGCTGCTGCGCAAGACGGCGATGAACCAGAACCGCAAGATCAGCGACATCGCCCATAGCCTGGTGACGACAGCCGGGCTGCTCGGGCCGCTGGAGGATGAATGAGCATGACAGCTGCGCATCAGATCACCGCCGGCTTCATGCCCCTGTTCGACAGCGCCGTGCTGGTCGCGGCCGGCGAAATGGGCTTTGCCGCGCGCGAAGGCGTCGATCTCGTCCTCCACCGCGAAACCTCCTGGGCCAACATCCGCGACCGCATCGCCATTGGCCATTTCGACCTTGCCCATATGCTTGGGCCGATGCCGCTCGCCTGCAACCTCGGGCTCACGCCGCTGGCATCCGAGACGATCGTGCCCTTTTCGCTCGGCCTCGGCGGCAATTGCGTCACCATCTCCAACGTCGTCTGGGAAGGCATGGCGGCGCACGGCGCCGTATCGGATCTCGATCCGGCCCGCGCCGGCGCGGCGCTCGGCGCGTTTATCCGCGAACGCGCGGCGGCCGGCCGCGACCCGCTACGCTTCGCCGTCGTGCATCCGCATTCCGGGCACAATTACGAACTGCGCTATTGGCTCGCCGCCTGCGGCATCGACCCCGACGGTGAGATCGAGATCGTCATCGTGCCGCCGCCCTTCATGGCCGACGCGCTGGCCGCCGGCCGCATCGACGGCTATTGCGTCGGCGAACCCTGGAACAGTGCGTCCGTCGCGGCCGGCACCGGCCACATCGTCACCGTCAAGGCGCTTTTGTGGCGCAACAGTCCCGAAAAGGTGATCGGTGCGCGCAAGGCCTGGGCCGAAGCGCAGCCGGAGGCGCTGGCGGCGCTGCTCAGGGCACTGCACCACTCCGCCCGCTGGTGCCAGGACCCGGCCAATCGAGGCGAACTGGCGGCGCTGATGGCGCAGCCCGGCCTCCTTGGCCAGTCCGCCGAAATCCAGATGCCGGTCCTGACCGGACATCTCCGCCTCGGCAGCGGCGCCGAGCGGAACGTCGAGGACTTCTTCGTTCCGTTCGACAAGGCGGCGAACTTTCCCTGGAAGAGCCATGCGCTGTGGTTCTACACCCAGATGGTGCGCTGGGGCGATATCGCGCACACGCCTGAAAACCTCGCCGTCGCCCGCGACTGCTACCGGCCCGACCTCTATCGGGCGGCGCTGAAGCCACTCGGCGTAGCGCTGCCGGGCGCCAATGCCAAGGTCGAGGGGGCGTTGAAGATCGCAACGCCCGTCGGCTCGGCCGGGGCAAGCCTGGTGCTCGGCCCCGACGGTTTCTTCGACGGCCGCATCTTCGATCCGGACCAGATCGACGCTTATATCGGGGCGCAGCGGCAAGGGTGATCATTTCCGCGCCATTCTTGTGCATTGCACAAAATTTATGCGGACTGATCGCATAGCTGACCAATGTTTGGCCTTGTCACCTGGTGGCCGGATCTGCCCGTGAATCGGCTATTCAGCTGAATTCATTCGAAATTCCTTTCTAAGGCGAGACTGGCACGGTTCCTGCATTGAAATAACCGGACCCTTAGTGGGTCACGGAACAGGCGTCCAATGGCGGGCGCCCACAGGCAAAGCTGCCGCTCAGGTCAAGACGCGATCCGGATTCCCGGACGCGAAGACCTGGCCGGCGGCTTTTTTGTTTGGCCGAACACGCAATCGACGGTGCTGGTCCCAGGCAGCGCCCAACCGGAGACGACGATGACGAAACGGATCGGAACTGGAACAACCCTCAAGGATTTCACGCGCCGCGATTTTGTCGCCAGCAGCGCGCTGGCGGCGGCGCTGTTCGTCGCAGCGAAGATGCTGTTCCCGGTTGGCGCCGTGGCCGAGGGCAAAGGTGCCCAAGTGAACGCGCCAAGCTCGCCGCGCTGATGCCGCGCCGCTGACCATCGATCAAGAAAACACGCGCGGTGCTTCTCCATCGCAAACCGGAGCCTGACATGACCGCAATCCTCCCAGCCGCGCCCAGCCAGGACAATGCCCCCCGGCAGGCGCTCGTGATGTCCACCATCGCGTTCACAGTCTGCTTTGCGGTGTGGACGATCTTTTCCATCATCGGCGTGCGCATAAAGCAGGAACTTGGGCTGAACGAGACGGAGTTCGGCCTGCTCGTCGGCACGCCGATCCTAACCGGCTCCCTCGTGCGCATGGTGCTCGGCGTCTGGACCGACCGCTATGGCGGACGGCTGGTTTACACCGCCACCATGCTCGCTGCGGCGGTAGCGACCTTCCTGCTCGCTTTTGCGCACACTTACGGACAGATGCTGATCGCTGCACTCGGCGTCGGGCTTGCCGGCGGCTCCTTCGCCGTTGGCGTCGCCTATGTCTCGCGCTTCTTCCCGGCGGGCAGGCAGGGCACGGCGCTCGGCATCTTCGGTGTCGGCAATGTCGGCGCCGCTGTCACCAAATTCCTGGCGCCTTTCGTGCTTCTCGCCTGGGGCTGGCAATCGGTCGCGCTGATCTGGGCGGCAGCACTCGTCATCATGGCCGCCATCTTCTGGTTCACGACCGGCGACGATCCCGTGATTCGCGAGCGCCGCGCCGGCAAGACCACGCCTGCGAGGAGCTTCTGGCAGGAATTCGCGCCGCTGAAGAACCCGCAGGTCTGGCGCTTCGCCTTCTATTACTTCTTCTCCTTCGGTGCGTTCGTGGCGCTGTCGCTGTGGCTGCCGCGCTACCTGATCGGCGTTTACGGCTTCGGGCTGGCGACCGCCGGCATGATCGGCGCGGCTTATTCGATTCCCGCGAGCATCTTCCGCGCCTATGGCGGAGTGCTTTCCGACCGCGTCGGCGCTCGTACCGTACTCTACTGGACCTTCTCCGTTTGTGCCGTCGCGACCTTGGTGCTGTCTCTCCCCTCGGCAGACTATGTGGTGCGCGGCATCAGCGGGCCGATCGCCTTCCATTTCGAGATCGGCCCGCTCGCCTTCATCGCCGTCGCCTGCGTGCTCGGCTTCTTCATGAGCCTCGGCAAGGCCGCCGTCTACAAACATATCCCGGCTTACTATCCGCAGAGCGTCGGGGCCGTTGGCGGCGTCGTGGGCATGATCGGCGGCCTTGGCGGCTTCATCCTGCCGATCGCCTTTGGCGCGCTGAACGATCTCACCGGCGTCTGGTCGAGTTGCTTCATGCTGCTCTTCGTCCTCGTCGTCGCCTGCTTTGCCTGGATGCATGTCAGCGTCAGGCGGATGGGGCGGGCCGCATCAACCAAGGCGTCGACCCTTTCCTATGCTGCAGAGTGACACCGGAGCGGATTAGGAACATGACCCAAAAACTCGTCATCATCGGCAACGGCATGGCCCCCGGGCGCATGCTGGAGCACCTGCTGGAACAGGCGCCGGACCGCTACAGCGTCACCATCTTCAACGCGGAACCGCGCGTCAATTACGACCGCATCATGCTGTCGCCGGTCCTCTCGGGCGAGAAGGCCTACGAAGAAATCATCATCCATGGCGACGGCTGGTACATCGCCAACAACATCACCCTCTACAAGGGCCACAAGATCGTCGCCATCGACCGCGCAGCGAAGACCGTCACGTCGGACCACGGCGTCACCGAACCCTACGATAAGCTCGTCATCGCCACCGGCTCGGTGCCGTTCATCATCCCGGTGCCCGGCCACAACCTGCCCGGCGTTCTCACCTATCGCGACCTCGACGACGTCCAGGCGATGATGCTCGCGGCCCAGTCGCGCGCCAAGGCTGTGGTCATCGGCGGCGGACTGCTCGGACTGGAAGCAGCAGCGGGCCTCAACGCGCAAGGCATGGACGTCACCGTGCTGCATGTCATGCCGACGCTGATGGAGCGCCAGCTCGATCCGGCGGCAGGCTATCTGTTACAGCGCGCCGTCGAGCAGCGCGGGATCAAGGTTGTCACCAAGGCCAATACAAAGGCGATCACGGGCAACGGCAAGGTCGAGCAGGTCGAACTCGTCGACGGCACCGTCATCCCCGCGACGCTGGTGGTGATGGCCGTCGGTATCCGGCCGAACGCAGCGCTGGCGAAGGAGGCGGGCATCGCCGTCAACAGAGGCATCGTCGTCGATGCCGGCATGCGCAGCAACGACCCGGACATCTACGCGCTCGGCGAATGCGCCGAGGTCAACGGCCAGATCTATGGGCTGGTCACCCCCCTATACGAGATGGCCCGCGTCGCCGCCCGCCAGCTCGCCGCCGACGAGGCGGTCGGTTTTGTCCACATGGACACGCCGACCAAGCTCAAGGTCACCGGCATCGACCTGTTCTCGCTCGGCGACTTCGCAGAGGGCGAGGACCGCCAGGAGATCGTGCTGCGCGACGCGGCGGCCGGCGTCTACAAGCGCCTCGTGCTCAAGGACGACCGCATCATCGGCACCGTGCTCTACGGCGAGACCGCGGACGGCGCCTGGTTCAACGACCTCAAGAAGAAGCAAACAGACATATCGCAAATGCGCGATACGTTGATCTTCGGCCAGTCCTACCAGGGGGGTGCCCCACTGGACCCTATGGCGGCCGTTGCAGCCTTGCCGGATGATGCGGAAATCTGCGGCTGCAACGGCGTCTGCAAGGGCAAGATCACGGGCGCGATCGCGGCCAAGGGGCTGACTTCGCTCGACGACGTGCGCGCGCACACCAAGGCGTCGGCCTCCTGCGGCTCCTGCACCGGGCTGGTCGAAAAACTGATGGTGCTGACCATCGGCGACAAGTACAACCCGGCCGCCGTACAGCCCATGTGCTCCTGCACGACGCTCGGCCATGACGAGGTGCGCCGGCTGATCAAGGCCAAGGCGCTGAAGACCATTCCCGCGATCATGCAGGAACTGGAATGGAAAACCTCCTGCGGCTGCGCCAAATGCCGGCCGGCACTCAACTATTATCTCGTCTGCGACTGGCCGGACGAATACGCGGACGACTACCAGTCACGCTTCATCAACGAGCGCGTCCACGCCAACATCCAGAAGGACGGCACCTATTCGGTGGTGCCGCGCATGTGGGGCGGCGTCACCAATGCCGCCGAACTGCGCGCCATCGCCGATGTCGTCGATAAGTTCGATATCCCGATGGTCAAGGTCACCGGCGGCCAGCGCATCGACATGCTGGGCATCCACAAGGAAGACCTGCCGGCGGTGTGGGCCGACCTCGGCCAGGCCGGCTTCGTCTCCGGCCACGCCTATGCCAAGGGACTGCGCACGGTGAAGACCTGCGTCGGTTCCGACTGGTGCCGCTTCGGCACGCAGGATTCCACCGGTCTCGGCATCCGCATCGAGAAATTCATGTGGGGCTCGTGGACGCCGGCCAAGGTCAAGATGGCGGTGTCGGGTTGTCCGAGGAACTGCGCCGAGGCGACCTGCAAAGACGTCGGCGTCATCTGCGTCGACAGTGGCTACGAGATCCACTTCGCGGGTGCGGCAGGCCTCGACATCAAGGGCACCGAAGTGCTTGGCCTGGTCAAGACCGAGGACGAAGCGCTGGAGCATATCGTGGCGCTGACGCAGATGTACCGCGAGCAGGCCCGCTATCTCGAACGCATCTACAAATGGGCCAAGCGCGTCGGCATCGCCGAGATCAAGCGCCAGATCATGGACGATGGCGACAAGCGCAAGGCCTTCTACGACCGCTTCGTCTTTTCCCAGAAATTCGCCCAGGTCGATCCGTGGTCGGAACGCGTGTCAGGCAAGGACAAGCACGAGTTCCGGCCGATGGCCTCGGTCGGGTTCGCGGAGGCGGCGGAGTGATGGAGATGTTCGCGCGAGCCACCCTCTGTCCCGCCGGCCATCTCCCCCTCAAGGGGGGAGATTGGATGCCACAACGGCCTTTGCCAATCGCCAACTTCGCAGAACGGACGCCATCAGCAAAACTGCCGATCTCCCCCCTTGAGGGGGAGATGTCCGGCAGGACAGAGGGGGGCGCCTGGGCGCATTCGTATCAAGTAAAGGCGACCCAATGACCTGGACACCGATCGGCTCCCTGTCCGACATCCCCCGCCGGGGCGCGCGCTGTGTTGCCACGCCGCAGGGCAAGATCGCTATCTTCCGCACCGCCGAGGACCAGGTCTTCGCCATCGACGATCATTGCCCGCACAGAGGCGGGCCGCTGAGCCAGGGCATCGTGCATGGCGCGGCGGTCACCTGCCCCTTGCACAGTTGGGTCATCTCGCTGGAGACCGGCAAGGCGCTCGGCGCCGACGAGGGCGCGGTGCGCACCATTCCGGTGAAGATCGAGGGCGAGCGTTTGTTCATCGCGCTCGAAGCGCTGGCAAGCCGCGCGGCCTGACCCATGCAGATTGGCGAAGCACGCGAGGTGAGGACCACTTGCCCCTATTGCGGGGTAGGCTGCGGCGTGCTGGCGAAGGTCGCCGCGGACGGACAGGTGTCGGTCCGCGGCGACCCCGACCATCCCGCGAATCTCGGCCGGCTCTGCTCCAAGGGCTCTGCTCTTGCCGAGACCATCGGCCTCGACGGCAGGCTGCTCCACCCCGATATCCACGGCCGCCGCGCCTCCTGGAATGAGGCACTCGATCTTGTCGCGTCGACCTTCTCGCAAACCATTGCCGAACATGGGCCGGATGCGGTCGCCTTGTATGTCTCCGGCCAGTTGCTGACCGAGGACTATTATCTCGCCAACAAATTGATGAAGGGGTTCATCGGCTCGGCCAATATCGACACCAATTCGCGCCTCTGCATGGCCTCCTCGGTCGCCGGCCATCGCCGCGCCTTCGGCTCCGACACGGTGCCCGGAACCTACGAGGATCTGGAGCTTGCCGATCTCATCGTGCTGGTCGGCTCGAATCTCGCCTGGTGCCATCCCGTGCTCTACCAGCGCATAGCTGCCGCGCGTGAGAAGCGCCCGGAAATGAAGATCGTCCTGGTCGACCCCCGCCGCACCATGACATCCGATATCGCCGACATGCACCTGGCGATCGCACCGGATGGCGACGTCGCCCTGTTCACCGGCCTGCTCGCCTGGCTCGGCCAGCACAATGCGCTCGACCGCGCCTACATCACCGCTCACACGACCGGCTTCGGACAAGCCCTTTTCGCCGCCTCGGCACTCGACCTTGCCGGCATCGCTGCCGCCACGGGCCTGAGCGAGGACGAGCTCGCCCGCTTCTACGGCCTGTTCGCCGCGACCGGCAAGACTGTCACGGTCTACAGCCAGGGCGTGAACCAGTCGTCGTCCGGCACCGACAAGGTCAACGCCATCATCAATTGCCACCTCGCCACCGGTCGCATCGGCAGGCCCGGCGCCGGGCCGTTCTCGGTCACCGGCCAGCCCAACGCCATGGGCGGACGCGAGGTCGGCGGCATGGCCAACATGCTGGCCGCCCATATGGAGATTGAAAATCCCGGGCATCGAGAACGCGTGAAGCGCTTCTGGAATGCACCTGACATCGCGCAAAAGCCCGGCCTGAAAGCGGTCGACATGTTCCGGGCGGTCGCCGACGGGCGGATCAAGGCGCTGTGGATCCTCGCCACCAATCCTGCCGATTCGATGCCCGATGCCGACGCCGTCGAAGCAGCGATCAAGGCCTGTCCGTTTGTGGTGGTGTCGGACGTGCTGGCAGAGACCGACACGGTGCGCCATGCCCATGTCCGGCTGCCGGCCACCGCCTGGGGCGAGAAGGACGGCACCGTTACCAATTCCGAGCGCCGCATCTCGCGCCAGCGCCCGTTCCTGGCCGCGCCCGGCGAGGCGCGGCCAGATTGGTGGATCATCGCCGAAGTGGCGCAGCGGATGGGTTTTGGCGAAGCGTTCGCGCATGCGTCCCCGGCGGAGGTTTTTGGCGAGCATGCCGCGCTGTCGGGATTTGAAAACGACGGTGGGCGCGATTTCGACATTGGGATTTATGCCGGCCTCGATGGGGAGGAATACGACGCGCTGGCGCCTTTCCAATGGCCAGCACCGAGCCCGGCCACCCCCCTCTGGCCTGCCGGCCATCTCCCCCTCAAGCGGGGAGATTGGATGCCACGACGGCCTTCGCCAATCGCCGATATCTCAGGACGAGCGCCGTCGACAAAACTGCCGATCTCCCCCCTAGAGGGGGAGATGTCCGGCAGGACAGAGGGGGGCGCCTGGGCTCGACATCTCTCGGAGGGGAACGTTCAAGCTGAGCCCCAACCGGAGAACGATAAAGCAGGGCCACCGAACACCCGCTTCTTCGCCGACGGCAATTTCTACACACCCGACCGCAAGGCGCGCTTCATCGCCGTCCGCTCTGCCATGGAAACCCGCACCAACGAGGATTTCCCCCTCGTCCTCAACACCGGCCGTGTCCGCGACCATTGGCACACCATGACGCGCACCGGCAAAAGCCCGCGTCTGTCGCAGCACATGGCCGAACCCTTCGTCGAAATCCACCCCGACGACGCAACGCGATACGGCATCGGCGACGCCGATATCGCGCGCATTTCCAGCCCGCGCGGCGCCGTGCTCGTGCGCGCGCTGGTCACGTCCCGCCAGCGCCGGGGCAGCGTGTTTGCGCCGATGCACTGGACGGACCAGTTCGCCGCCAAGGGCCGACTCGACACGCTCACCGCGACGCTCACCGACCCGGTTTCCGGCCAGCCGGCACTGAAGCACGTCGCGGTGCACATCGAGAAATTCGCCGCGATGGTGTTCGGCTTCGCCGTGACCCGACAAAGGCCCGAAGCGATCGCCGTCGACTATTGGGCCGTGGCCCGCTGCAGGGATGGCTGGCGGGTCGAACTCGCCTTTGCGGACGACAAAATCGACTGGACGACTTTTGCCCAATCCCTGTTCGGCACCTCGCCCGATGCCGAAATACTCGCCTATCACGACCGCGATGCCGGCCAGCATCGCATCGCCGCCTTCGATGGCGTACAGCTCGCGGGCGCCCTGTTTGTCGCTCCCGGCCCGGTCGCCGTGTCGCGCGGATGGGCAACGCAGCAGCTCGAAGAGGCCCATGCCAGCCAACGCGAGCGCTTCCGCATCGTCGCCGGCCGCGCCGGTGCCGAACGGCCCGATGCCGGCGCGACCGTCTGCTCCTGTTTCAACGTCGGGATCAACCAGATCACGGCGGCGGTGGCTTCCGGCTGCACGAATCTGGAAGCCATCGGCGCCGCGCTGAAGGCAGGCACCAATTGCGGCTCCTGCCGCTCCGAGATCCGCGCCATCATCCAGGCACATCGCGTTCAGGCGGCCGAGTAGGCGGCAGAACCCGCCATCGGCGGCCTCCCGATGCGTATGCGCCGGCGGGCCCCGCGTCAGCCCATCATAGCCGGGCGGCAGGACGACACCCGGGGCGTAGCTGCGGTTGTCCAGATCGCTAAACGCGCCGTACTTGCCGCCGTGTGGGTTGCCGCCGACGTCTCGCCGCCATCATTGGCTACAGAACTGGACTTTAGTCCGAGCTGTCTCATCTGGACACAAAAGCGCAAGGCTGAAAATGTCTTAATGCATGTCGCCCAAAAGTAACCTCGGTTTTGGGAGGACGACATGCACGAAAAAAGCCAAAAGCGCGTCGCATGAATCCGCTTCGACGCGACCCGCTCTTGGAGCGCAGTAAGCTTGGCCAACCAGAAGGAGGCGGATGCTGGACATCGAGGACATAGCCGCTCATCCGGATCTGCACCGCCACGTCCAGGAGCAGTCGCTGGCGCTGATCCACATCTACGAAGCCAGCCCGCGGCTTGCTTCCATATTCGCCACGCAGCAGCGCTGGCTGATGGGCCATGTCGGCCTTGCCATGCATTTCAGGCGCGACCCGGGCGACCGTCGCACCGCGTTGACGGTGTCGCGCTTCATCGAGTTCGTGCATCAGCACAAGGTCGCCAGCCGCAACACCGCCGACGCTTTCATCAAGGAGATGCTGAATTACCGCATCGCGGAATACGTCGCGGGCGGAGACGGGCGCACCCACCCGTTGCAGCCGACAGCGGACACGGTGCGGACATTCACCGGGTGGGTGCACGCACATCTACGGACCCTTGACCGACTCGACGGCGCGGACCGGCTGGCGAGATACCTGGAGCGGCCCGATATGCTCGCCGCCCTGCAGCCCCTCGTGGCCGACGGCCTGCTTTCGTCCAAACCGGTGCGCGAACCCAACCAGACCTTTTCCCTGTTCATCTGGCTCAACAATGGCGGCATCGTCATGGATCGGCTCATGTCCGGCATCGACCCCGACCATGCCGGCCTAGATCGGATTCCGACCAGCGTGGTCTCGGTGGCGGAATTCGCCAGTTGGCTCAAACTGTCGCGCACCCACCTCGCCCGAAAACTACGCGATGCCGAGGCGCTCGGCAGCATCGGCTGGCTGGGCCAGCGCGGCAATTCCGTGATGTGGGTCTCGCACCGCTTCTTTCAGGAATACATGACCGTCCAGGCCGCCAAGCTGGCCATCGTGGATGCCGCCTTCGCAGCATGCTTTTCCACCGACCACTGAGAGACTCGCCGCTGCCCAGGCTATGAAGGCGGTCCGTGCCGCTGTGTATCCTTTGAAACAAAAAAACCGCCTCGGCGGCGGGACGTCAGCACCATACGAAGAATGACAGCATAACTGCCCTCAGCAGTGAACTTCAGGCCGCAGAACGGCCCGGGTGCGCAAGGTCACCCGAGCCGGAACCCGCAATGTCACTCGATGTCGAAGGAAACACCCTGGGCGAGCGGCAGCGCCTTGGAATAGTTCACCGTGTTGGTGGCGCGGCGCATATAGGCTTTCCACGCATCGGAGCCGCTCTCGCGGCCGCCCCCGGTTTCCTTTTCACCACCGAAGGCGCCGCCGATCTCGGCGCCCGACGTGCCGATATTGACATTGGCGATGCCGCAGTCCGAGCCGTCGACGCCGAGAAAGCGCTCGGACTCCTGCAGGTCGCGGGTGAAGATCGACGACGACAGCCCCGCTCCCACCGCATTGTGCTCGTCAAGCACGGCGTCGAAATCGGAATACTTCATCACATAGAGGATCGGCGCGAACGTCTCTTCGGTCACCGGCGACACTTGGCTGGGCATTTCGACTAGCGCCGGATGCACGTAGTAGGCGTCCGGATGGCCATTCTCGACCCGCGTGCCGCCGGTCACCTTGCCGCCGTGGGCGGACGCTTCCTGCAGCGCCTTCTGCATGGCTTCGTAGGCTGCCCTGTCGATCAGCGGCCCAACGAGCGCCGACGTCTCCAGCGGATTGCCGACAGAGACGCTCTGATAGGCCTTCTTCAGCCGCGGTACCAAGGCGTCGTAGACGCTGTCATGCACGAACAGGCGCCTCAGCGTCGTGCAGCGCTGGCCCGCCGTGCCCATCGCGCCAAAGGCAATCGCGCGCAACGCCATGTCGAGATCGGCGGTCGGGCAGACGATGCCGGCATTGTTGCCGCCGAGCTCCAGCACCGCGCGTGCAAAACGCTTGGCCAGGCGCGGGCCGACGTCGCGGCCCATGCGGGTCGAGCCGGTGGCGGAGACCAGCGGCACCTTGGGATGATCCACCAGAATCTCGCCGACGGCGCGGTCGCCGATCAGCACCGACGCGAGCCCTTCCGGCGCATCAGTGCCGAAGCGCTTGACGGCGCGCTTGTAGATCGCCTCGCAGGCAAGCGCCGTCAGCGGCGTTTTTTCGGAAGGCTTCCATACCACCGCGTCGCCGCAGACCAGCGCGAGCGCCGCATTCCACGACCACACCGCGACTGGGAAGTTGAAGGCGGAGATGACGCCGACCACGCCGAGCGGATGCCAGGTTTCCATCATCCGGTGTCCTGGGCGCTCGGTGGCGATGGTCAGTCCGTACAATTGCCTGGAAAGACCGACGGCGAAGTCGCAGATGTCGATCATCTCCTGCACTTCGCCGAGCCCTTCCGAGGGGATCTTGCCGACCTCGATCGACA
Organism: Mesorhizobium sp. B2-4-1; assembly: GCF_006442185.1. Classification (NCBI taxonomy): domain Bacteria; kingdom Pseudomonadati; phylum Pseudomonadota; class Alphaproteobacteria; order Hyphomicrobiales; family Phyllobacteriaceae; genus Mesorhizobium; species Mesorhizobium sp. B2-4-1. The sequence goes on from NZ_VFVN01000004.1 coordinate 331,723, forward strand.
CCAGCCGGCCAAGTTCGGCCTTGTGCGCGCGCAATTCCTCGCCGAGCAGCCGCACCAGCTCGCCGCGCTTCGGGCCCGGTACCAGCCGCCAGGCCTGGAACGCCTTGTGCGCGGCATCGATGGTCCTGGCGGCATCGGCCTGTGAGATCGTGCTCAACGCCGCGATCTGCTCGCCCGTCACCGGGCTGCGCACGATCAGGTCGCCGCCGGCAAGCGCCTCCTTGGCAACACCCAGTTTCGCCAGCAGCTCGGCGGTTTCCTTCGCTATCGTCATGTCTGTCCCTTTCAGATCCCGCCATTCATGTGGCGTGGTCAAAGCATTGCGCCGTGCGTTCCCTGTGCGGTCAGGCGCAGGGAGGCGCTGTCTTGGCGTGCCAATAGCGGTTTCAGGAAAAAATCGCCACCCCGGCATGGTCCAAGCCCGGGCCAGACCATTGAACCAGGGTCAGCTTGCGGTGCGCGCTGCGCTGTCCTTCATCAGCCGGTCGATATGCATGCGTATATGGGCCGCTTCCGCCGCGGTGTTGGCAAGCGCGATGGCGCGATCGAAGGCAACCCGCGCCTCCTCGCCCCGGTCGAGTTGCATCAAAAGCCCGCCCTTGAGGCCGAAGAAGTGGAAATAGCCGGAAAGCCTCTGCTCCAGCGGCTCGATCATGGCGAGCGCGGCCTCCGGGCCACGCACCTTGGAGACCGCAACCGCACGGTTGAGGGTGACGACAGGCGACGGCTGCATCTGTTCGAGCAGGCCGTAGAGCAGGTCGATCTCCACCCAGTCCGTGTCCTCGGCCTTTTCAGCCCGCGCATGCAGCGCGGCAATCGCCGCCTGCACCTGGTAAGGGCCGGGCTTTCGGTGGCGCAGCGCCTTGTCGACCAGCGCCAGCCCCTCATCGATCATCTTGCGGCTCCACAGGCTGCGGTCCTGATCCTCGAGCAGAACGATCTCTCCGTCCGCATCGAAGCGGGCCGGTGCGCGCGCATGCTGGAGAAGCAGCAGCGCCGTCAGCCCCATGATCTCCGGCTCGGTCTGGAACAGCCTGAGCAGCAGCCGGGCCAGCCGGATCGCCTCTTCGCACAGCGGCGCGCGGGCCGGCGCCTCGCCGCTGTTGGTCGAATAGCCCTCGTTGAAGATCAGGTAGACCATGGCCGCGACCGCGGCGAGCCGCTCCGAGCGCTCCACCGCGCCCGGCGTCTCGAACGGCACGCCTGCGTCGGCGATACGTGCCTTGGCGCGGGTGATGCGCTGCTCCATGGCGCTTTCGCCGACCAGGAAGGCGCGCGCGATCTGCTTGACCGTAAGGCCGGAGACGATGCGCAGCGCCACCGCGATCTGCTGCGTTGCCGGCAGGTCGGGATGGCAGCAGATGAATAGCAGCCGCAATATGTCGTCGCGGTAGTGCGCGCCATCGAGCCGCTCGGCGATGTCGCTCTCTGCGTCCTCGAGATCAGATATCTGGTCCTCTTCCGGCATCGGCGCCTGCTTGGCGCGCTTGCGCACCGCGTCGATGCCGCTGTTGCGTCCGACGAAGATCAGCCAGGCCGCCGGATCGCGCGGCGGACCGTTCTGCGGCCAGTTCTTCAGCGCCCTGAGGCAAGCGTCCTGGAAAGCTTCCTCCGCCGTATCGAGGTCGCGGAAATAGCGCAGCAGCGCACCCATCGCCTGCGGGCGAGCGGCGCTGATCGCTGAGCTGATCCAGGCAAGTTCGGTCATACGGCGACCCTAGTGGGATTGAAGATGGATACCGGCCGGATTTCGTAGGAGCCGCCGCTCGGATTGACCTCGGAAAGTTCGCGCGCGAACTCCACCGCCTCGTCGAGATCGGCGCATTCGAGCGTGTAGAAGCCGAGGAACTGTTCCTTGGTCTCGGCGAACGGCCCGTCGATGACGATCGATTCGCCCTTGACCTTCCTCAGCGTCGTCGCCGCCGTCGTCGGCAAAAGCCGCGCCACCGGGCCAAGCCGGCCGGCGTCCGCGTATTTCTGCTGGACATCGAGGATGTTGGCCATGACCTTGTCATCCTGCTCCTTGCTCCAGGAGCAGACGACGTCTTCGGAAGCATAGCACAAGATCGCGTAGAGCATGGTTTGTCCTCTTCTGTGTCAAAGGACGAAACACTAGGACCGATCCCGACACGGCGTCGATAAAAAAATCGAGGCGCCGCGGATTCAGCGGCCGCTGGTTGCCGCGGGTCCGCTTTCGTGCGTCTTCAGCCATCGCAGCACGAGCGCTTCCTCGTCATCGAGACCGTCTATCGACCGTTTGCGCTTGTTGGCTTCCGCCATTTCGGCAAGCAGCCGTCCCTGCAGCCATGCTTCGAAGACTTGCGGATGGATATAGCATTGGCGGCAGACGGCGCGCGTGTTGCCCAGCCGCTCGGCGACCCTGTCGATGACGCTGTTCATCGCCCGTTTCTGCTGTGCCTGGCTGTCGGGCAGCACCGTTTGCGCGAACAGCGACGCGGCGTGAATGGTGCCGCCCCATGTACGGAAATGTTTCGAGCTGAATGCATCGCCGATGGCCTCGCGGATGTAGCGGTTGACGTCCTCGGAGCGCACCGGGTGTCTGTTGCCGTCCTCATCGAGATACTGGAACAGCTTTTGGCCCGGCAGGTCCTGCGCGCCCCGCACGATTCGCGCGATGCGGCGATCGACCAGCTTCAATTTCCATTCCTTGCCCGATTTGCCCTTGAAGGCGAACCGCAGGCTCGATCCCTTGATGTCGACATGGCGGTCCCGCAGCGTCGTCAGGCCGAAGCTCTTGTTGTCGCGGGCGTAAGCGGCGTTGCCGACTCGGATCATGGTGTTGTCGAGCAGCCAGACGATCGCGGCGACGACGCGTTCGAGCGGCAGGCCATGGCGGCGCAGGTCGCTGTCGATCCTGCGCCGAAGCTCCGGCAGGCTTTCGGCGAAAGCGACAAGGCTCGAATATTTGGCGCTGTCGCGTTCCTCGGCCCAACGCGGATGGTAGCGATATTGCTTGCGCCCGCGCTGATCCCTGCCGGTTGCCTGGATATGGCCGTCCGCCTCGGGCGAGATCCACACATCCGTCCAGGCCGGCGGGATAACGATCGCCTCGATGCGCGCTCGGGTGGCATCCGAGACCGGCCTTCCGTCAGGTCCCCTGTAGGAAAATCCCTTGCCCGCTTTCAGTCGGCGGATACCGGGCTCGGTATCGCTGACATAGATCAGTGCGGCATCCTCGGCAGAGATCTGAGCGCCGTTCTTTGGTGCGGCCTCGCCGTCGATAGTCAATCCGGATTTCTGCAGCATGCTGGCCCCACGGAAACACCCGTAGATAAGCCTCTGGGCCGAGCACTGGTTCCATTCCTGTCCGAAAAGTCGGCGGCCACCCACGCCGGGGCGGAACCCTGCAAGGCGCTTTGCGCAAGCAGGCCTGACGTCAGGTCTTCTCCAGCACCACCGGAATAACGTCGACGGCTTGCTCTCCGACCTGTCCGCCGGTGGTCTTGAGAACGCCGACGATCGGCGCGACATCCGAATAGTCACGGCCATAGCCGACGGTGATGTGATCGTTGGAGGCCCGCATGCCGTTGGTCGGGTCGAACTCCTGCCAGCCGGCATCGCGCCCGCACCACACCTTGACCCATGCATGCATGGCGTCGGCGCCCTCCAGCCTGGCCTTGCCCTTGGGCGGAATGGTGCGCAGGAAGCCGCTGACATAGCCGGCCGGTATGCCAAGCCCGCGCAGGCCGGCGATCATGATATGCGAGAAATCCTGGCACACCCCGCGCTTCAGCCGGAATGCGTCGCCAGCCAGGGTCCGCACGGTTGTCGCCTCGCCATCATAGGTGAAATCGCGGTGGATGCGATTGCAGAGGTTCATCGCCGTACCGGCGGCCGAGCCGCCGACGCTATCGCGCGCATAGGCGGTGATCGCCGCATCGATGCCGGCGTGACCGCTGGGGGCCAGGAAATGGTGCGGTGTATCCGGTGCCAGCGAGCGCACGGCGGCGAGCTCCCGGCGCAGCCGGCTAAGGTCGGGCGACACGTCGAGCCCGGGTTCCGGTCGCGACACCGCCACGCGCGCGCTCATCCTGATGTCGAGCGCGTCATGCGCGTCGCGGAAGGCGATCGAGGTGATGTTGTTGCCGAAGAAATCGGAAAAATCCGAGCGTTCGTTTGGCGCCGGCGCGAAGGATAGCGACGCTGCGACGACGCGCTGCACGCCGTCGATGGTCGGCGGCAACACGCGCACCTGGTGACGGCCGCCGCCGGCGACGGCGGCGTAGTCATAGTGAAGGTGAAGCCTGATGTCGTAGAGCATGCCGGAGCGCCGCCTTATCCGAAATAGGCCTTGGCTAGGCTGCTGTAGAGCCCGCCTATCTCGCCGGCGAGATCGTTCAGCGCCTTCACCGTCATGTCCGCTGGCTCCTTGATGGCGATGGCTGTGTTGAGCTGCAGGATTTCCTTGGCAGCAGGCGACATGTGCCCCTCGCCACCGATCGCCGGCAGCAGTCCGATCTCGGCCTTCAGCCGTTCGAGCTGGAACAGGATGGAACGCGGGTTGAGCGGATCGAGCGCAAGAAGGTCGATCACCGTGCGGCGGCCGGCTTGCACAGGGTACTGCCGCCGGTGCGTCATGACGCTGTCGCCGATCTCCAGCATCATGTCGAGCGCGCCGTCCGGCGCCTTGTCACTGGTCAGCCGGGCGAGCGTGCTGGCGATCTGTATGCCGCGCTCCAGCCGCCGGCCGATCTCCAGGAAGCGCCAGCCCGCGAAGCGGTACATGTTCTCGTGCAGCAGGCCGGAAAAACCGGCGAGCTTGCGCAGGATGACGGTCATCGCCCGCGTCGCGTCATCCCCCGGCGCCACCGTCGTCGCGAACTGATGGATGGTCTTCGACAAGTCCTTGAGCGCCAGCCAGCCGTCCGGCGAGAAACGGTCGCGGATCTGGCCGGCGCTGTAGACCGCGCTGTCCAGCGTGCCGATCAGCCCCGATGGGATCGCTGTTTCGACATCGATGCCGAGCGGTTCGAGATGATCCCTGATGTCGGCCAGCAGCGGCATATCCGGATCGGAAGTTTCGGCGAGCCGCACATGATAGGCGCGCAGGATGCGCACCGTGTCTTCCGAGCGTTCGATGTAGCGGCCGAGCCAGGTCAGGTTTTCCGCTGCGCGGCTGGGCAGGCTGCCCGGCCTGGTGCGGCTGAAGCTGTCACCCTCTTGTGGCAGCAGCGTCTCGCGCTCCACCGGCCGGTCGCTGACTACCCATACGTCGGCCGCCTGGCCGCCGCGCTGCATGGCGATCGCCGTCGGATCGAGCGACAGGCCGACGCGGGCGAACCCGCCCGGCATCACCGTCCAGCCCTCGGGCGTGCGCGCCAGGTAGACACGCAGGCTCGCCGGCCGCGGCTCCAGCCATCCGCCCACATAGACGGGCGTCGTCGAAAGCGTCACCGCTTCCTGGCCGACGAAAGCGTCGCCGTCGCGCTCGATGCGCGCCACCAGGTCGGCCCGCTCCCCGGCCGACAGCGCCGCGCCGAGCTTGGTCTGGTCGTCGTCCTCGAAGGCCAGCCTCGTCGACAGCGCCGGCCCAATCACCATGCGGTCGATATTGGCGAGCACATGCGCTCGGTCGGATGCCTGACCGCACCACCATGTCGCGACGGTGGGCAGCTTGAGTTCCTCGCCCCGCAATTCGCGCGCGATCTTGGGCAGGAAGGCAAGCAGCGCGCGCGTTTCCATCAGGCCCGAGCCGAGCGCATTGACGGTGGACACGCTGCCTTGCCGGATCGCCTCGATCAGGCCCGGCGTACCGATCTGCGACTCCGAGCGCAGTTCCAACGGATCGGCGAACGCCGCGTCTAGCCGCCGCCACAGCACGCTGATCGGCATCAGCCCGGAAACGGTGCGCACCATCAGCCGGCCCCCGGAAACGGTCAGGTCCTCGCCTTCGAGCAGCATGATGCCGAGATAGCGGGCGATATAGGCGTGTTCGTAATAGGTTTCGTTGAGCGGTCCAGGCGTCAGAATGGCGACGCGGCCGTCAGCTTCCCTGGCCATGCCGATCAGCGCATCGCGAAAGCGCCGGAAGAAGCCGGCAAGCCGGTGCACATGCATCTCGCCATAGATGTCCGACAGCGCGCGGGTCGTGGCGACGCGGTTCTCCAGAGCGAAACCGGCGCCGGATGGTGCCTGAGTACGGTCGCCCAACACCCACCAGCGGCCGTCCGGCCCGCGGCCGAGTTCGAAGGCGCAGAAATGCAGGAAATGGCCGTCGGCCGGACGAGTGCCAACCACGGGCCGCAAATATTCGGGGCTCGCCGCGATCAGTCCGGCCGGCAGGATGCCCTTTTCGACCAGCCGGTTCGGCCCGTATATATCGGCGATGATCTCCTCGAACAGCTCGGCGCGCTGCACCAGGCCGGCGCTGATCGCTGCCCACTCGGCGTCCTCGATGAGCACCGGGACATGCGCCAGCGGCCATTCGCGCTCGTTGGCGCCGGCCTTGTCGTAGACGCGGTAATAGACGCCGGCGTCGCGCAGATACTGGTCGGCACGGGCAAAACGCTGGGCGAGTTCTTCGGCGCCGAGATCGTCGAGCGCCTCGATGAAATGCTTCCAGGCCGGACGGGGATTGCCCGAAGCGTCGACCATCTCGTCGACGACGCCGTCGATCGGCTGGTAGTGCTCCAGCAGGCGATGGATCTGCGCCTTGCCGCGTACCCGCTTGTGATTCCCCTTTGCCATGTCAGATCAGAATCTTGGTGGACGCCGAAGGTCAAGCGTCATGGGGAAATCTTCCGTGGGTTGTTCCTCGCGCAACACATAGGCCGACGGCGTGTGGCCGCGCGCTTCGAAGCGGGCGAGCCGGCGCGTTTCCGCCTCGTTGCCGTTGACCGGAAAAGTGTCGTAGCTGCGCCCGCCCGGATGCGCGACATGATAGACGCAGCCGCCAACCGCCCGACCCGACCAACGGTCGTAGATATCGAACACCAGCGGCGTATTGACCGGCAGTGCCGGATGCAGGCCCGAAGCGGGCTGCCACGCCTTGAAGCGCACGCCCGCCACCGCGACCTCCCTGTTGTCGGTAACCTTCATCGGCACGATGCGGCCGTTGCAGACGACGGCATGGCGCTCCGGATTGAGCCCTTCGGTCTTGACCTGCAACCTTTCGACCGAGGAATCGACGAAGCGCACGGTGCCGCCGATGGCCCCCTGCTCGCCCATGACATGCCACGGCTCCAGGGCCTGCCGCAGTTCCAGCTTGACGCCCGCATATTGGACCTCGCCGCAGAAGGGAAAGCGGAACTCGAGCTGCGCGTCGAACCATTCGGGGCGGAACGTGAAACCGTTGAGCTTGAGGTCGTCGAGAACGTCGAGAAAATCCGCCCAGACATGATGCGGCAGCATGAAGCGGTCGTGCAGCGACGTGCCCCAGCGCACGAAACGGCCGTCGAGCGGGTTCTTCCAGGCACGGGCGATGATCGCCCTGACCAGCAGTTGCTGCGCCAGGCTCATGCGCGCATTGGGCGGCATCTCGAAGCCGCGGAATTCCACCAGGCCCAGCCGTCCGGTCGGCCCATCAGGCGAAAACAGCTTGTCGATGCAGATTTCCGAGCGATGCGTGTTCCCGGTGACGTCGGTCAAAAGGTTGCGGAACAGCCGGTCGACCAGCCATGGCAAAGGCACGTTGCCCTGGTCCGGACGCGGCACCTGCGTCATGGCGATTTCAAGCTCGTAGAGCGAATCGTGGCGCGCCTCGTCGAAGCGCGGCGCCTGGCTGGTCGGGCCGATGAACAGGCCGGAGAAGAGATAAGACAGCGAGGGATGCCGCTGCCATTGCAGCACCAGGCTCTTCAAAAGATCGGGGCGGCGCAGAAACGGGCTGTCATTGGGGGTCGCGCCGCCGACCACAACATGGTTGCCGCCGCCGGTGCCGGTGTGGCGGCCGTCGATCATGAATTTATCCGCGCCAAGCCGCGTTTGCCGCGCCTCCTCGTAGATCGCCGTGGTCGTCGCCACGCAGTCCTGCCAGTTGGCAGCCGGGTGGATGTTGACCTCGATGACGCCAGGGTCCGGCGCGACGCGGATGACGTTGAGGCGCGGATCATGGGGCGGGCCGTAGCCCTCGATGTGCACTGGCAACCTGATCGCCTTGGCCGCGTTCTCGGCTGCTGCCACCAGCTCAAGATAATCCTCCAGCGCCTCGACCGGCGGCATGAACACGCAGAGCCGTCCCTCGCGCGGCTCGACCGAAAGCGCGGTACGCACCGCGCCGCCGATCTCGGTGATCTCCTGCTCGACCCGGTCCTGCTGGGCGGTCGCGGCCGTGAACGATGCCGCCTGCTGGCGGCGTGCCATTTCATCGGCGCCCTGAGGATCGGCCGGAGCCGCCATGGGCAAGATCGCCTCCCGCACGGGCAGCGCACCGCGCGGCTGCGACGGATCGACCGGAACGATGTAGGGAAACTGCTCCGGCGGCACGTGAGGCAGCGTGCCGAGCGGCAGGCGGTAGCCGACCGGTGAATCGCCCGGCACCAGGAACAGCCGCCCGCGCCGCGTCGTCCATTTTTCCGAGCGCCAGCGCTGGCCCGACGCCTGGCTGTTCCAGCGCTGCACCGGCAGCACATAGCCCGACGGCTTGGTCAGCCCGCGTTCGAACACCGTCGCCATGCGGCTGCGCTCTTCGGGATCCTCCAGCTTCGAATTGGACGGATCGACATTCTCCGGCAGCTTGCCTTCCTTGAGCAGCCACTCGGCCGGATCCTCATAGGCTTCGCTGACCATGGACGTTTCGATGCCGAGCTCGCCGGCGATCGCGGTCAGCAGGCTCTCGGCCTGCTTCGGACCGATATCGGCTTCGCTTTTCTCCCGCGCGATCAGCGACGGGTCGCTCCACACCGGCTGGCCGTCGGTGCGCCAGTAGAGCGAAAAGGTCCAGCGCGGTAAGCTTTCGCCGGGGTACCATTTGCCTTGGCCATAATGGAGGAAGCCGCCAGGCGCGAAGCGCTCGCGCAGCCTCCGGATCAGCGCATCGGCCTTTTCGCGTTTTGTCGGGCCGACGGCGGCGGTGTTCCACTCGGCGGACTCGAAATCGTCGATCGACACGAAGGTCGGCTCGCCGCCCATGGTCAGCCGTACATCCCCGTCCGCCAGCGCCGCATCGACCTTGTTCCCGAGCGCATCAAGCGCATGCCAGCTTTCATCCGAGAACGGCTTGGTGATGCGCGGATGCTCCGCGATGCGGTCGACCCGCATGTCGAAGCCGAACTCGACATTGGCAAAGCTCGCCATGCCGGAAATGGGCGCTGCATTGCGAAAATGCGGGGTGGCGGCAAGCGGTACATGGCTCTCGCCGGTAAGCAGGCCCGAAGTCGGGTCGAAACCGATCCAGCCAGCGCCGGGAAGATAGACCTCGCACCAGGCGTGCAGGTCAGTGAAATCCACTGATGTACCGGCCGGCCCATCGAGCGCGACGAGGTCGGGCTTGAGCTGGATCAGATAGCCCGAGACAAAGCGCGCGGCGATGCCTAGATTGCGCAGGATCTGCACCAGCAGCCAGCTTGAATCGCGGCACGACCCTTTGGCGGCCGCCAGCGTTTCCTCCGGCGAGAACACGCCGGTCTCCATGCGCACGATATAGGCGATTTCGCGCTGCAGCCGGGCATTGAGGTCGACGAGAAAATTGACCGTGTTTTTCGGGCTGGTATCGATGGTTTTCAGGAACGCCGACAGCAGCGGGCCTGCCGGTTCCGGTGTGCGATAGATGGCGAGGTCGTTGCGTGTCTCTTCCGGATACTCGAACGGGAAATTTTCCGCCGTCTCCTCCACGAAGAAATCGAACGGGTTGTAGACCGTCATGTCGGCGACGAGGTCGACCTCGATCTTGAGTTCGCTCACCGGGTCGGGAAAGACGAAACGGGCGAGGAAATTGCCGTAGGGGTCCTGCTGGAGATTGACGAAGTGGTTCGCCGGCTCGACCTTCAACGAATGGCTGAGCACTTTGGTGCGCGAATGTGGCGCCGGCTGGAGCCTGATCACCTGGGGACCAAGAACCACCGGCCGGTCGTATTTGTAATGGGTCAGGTGATAGACGGCGGCCAGAATTGCCATGGAGCCCCGGAAGATCGGCGTTTAGCTGGCCGAACCCTGACACATCTGGCCGTCATTCTCCAAGCGGATGTTGCGCTGCACCTAACTTAAACGGCTACCGAACCTCAGAAAAACGCTTGGATCCCCGTCTGCGCCCGTCCCAGGATCAGCGCGTGCACGTCATGCGTGCCCTCATAGGTGTTGACCGTCTCCAGATTCTGCGCATGGCGCATCACGTGATAGCCGATCTGGATGCCGTTGCCGCCATGCATGTCGCGCGCCTGGCGGGCGATGTCGAGCGCCTTGCCGCAATTGTTGCGCTTGACGATCGAGATCATCTCCGGCGCCATCTTGCCTTCGTCGAGCAGCCGCCCGACGCGCAACGAGGCCTGCAGCCCGAGCGCGATCTCGGTCTGCATGTCGGCGAGCTTCTTCTGATAGAGCTGCGTGCTGGCCAGCGGCTTGCCGAACTGCTTGCGGTCGAGGCCATACTGGCGCGCGCGATGCCAACAATCTTCGGCCGCGCCCATCGAGCCCCAGGAAATGCCGTAGCGAGCCCGGTTGAGGCAGCCGAACGGCCCCTTCAGCCCCGACACGTTGGGCAGCAGAGCATCCTCGCCGACCTCGACGCCTTCCATAACCACCTCGCCGGTGATCGACGCCCGCAGCGACAGCTTGCCGCCGATCTTCGGCGCCGAAAGCCCCTTCATGCCCTTTTCCAGGACGAAGCCACGGATCTCATCCTTGCCGTTCTCGCCCTTCAGCTTCGCCCAGACGACGAACACGTCGGCGACGGGCGCATTGGAGATCCACATCTTGGAGCCGGTAAGCTTGTAACCATTGGCGGTCTTCTCGGCGCGCGTCTTCATGCCGCCGGGGTCGGAGCCGGCATCCGGTTCGGTCAGGCCGAAACAGCCTATCCACTCGCCGCTGGCGAGCTTGGGTAGATACTTCCTGCGCTGTTCGTCCGAGCCATAGGCATAAATGGGATACATCACCAGCGACGACTGCACCGACATCATCGAACGATAGCCGGAATCGACGCGCTCCACTTCGCGGGCGACCAGGCCGTAGGTGACATAGTTGGCGCCGAGGCCGCCGAATTCTTCCGGAATGTTGATGCCGAGCAGGCCGGCCTCGCCCATCTCGCGAAAAATCGCCGTGTCGAAGGTTTCGTTGAGATAGGCCTCCTCGATGCGCGGCGCGAGCTTGTCGGCGGCGAAGGCCGCCGCCCCATCCCGCACCATGCGCTCGTCTTCCGAAAGCTGGTCCTCGATCAGGAACGGGTCTTCCCAGACGAATGCATTCTTGTCGGCAGCCATGGCGTCTCGATCCTTAAAAACGGGTGAAGTCCGGCTTATCGGCCCACGGCCTGAAAAAATCAAACGAAATTGCTTCACCGATCAATGAGCGTTAGGAATAGATCATGAGCGTCCAACGTCGTCTTTTGCCTAACATCAACGCGCTTGCCGCCTTCGAAGCGGTGGCCCGGCTTGGCAGTTTCACCGCTGCAGCCCAGGAGCTGGATTTAACCCAGGGCGCCGTCAGTCGGCAGATCAGGCTGATCGAGGACCAGTTTGGCCGCCGGCTGTTCGAGCGCGACAGCCGCAATGTCCGGCTGTCGGCGGCGGGCGAAACCTACGCCGAAGTGGTCCGTTCGGCACTTGGCCAATTGCGCGACGCAGCGCTTGGATTGATGAGTAATCGGCATAGCGGCATCCTGAACCTCGCAATCCTGCCGACCTTCGGCACGCGCTGGCTGATGCCGATGATCCCAGACTTCGTCGACAACAATCCCGACATCACCATCAACTTCGTCACCCGCGTCGGCCGCTTCGACTTCGCCAGAGAGCGGCTGGACGCCGCCATCCATTATGGCCTGCCGGACTGGCCCGAGGCAGACTCGACGCTGCTGGTGCGGGAGGTGGTGGCCCCGGTGGTGTCGCCCGAATTTCTCGCCGAGCGCTCCATCGCCACGCCGGCCGACATCGGCCGTCTGCCGCTGCTGCACATGGCGACGCGGCCTGGCGCCTGGACAGAATGGTTTGAGCATCAGGGCCTGAGCGCGCCGACCGGACCGGGTATGCAGTTCGAACAGTTCGGCACCGCCGCCCAGGCCTGCATGGCGGGTCTGGGCGTGGCTCTGCTGCCGCAAATCCTCATCTCAGGCGAGTTGCAGCGCGGCCAGCTGGTGCCCGCGCCCGGCCAGCCTATGCACAGCCGCAGCGCCTATTATCTAGTCGTCCCGCACGACAAGCGCGGCCATCCGCCGGTCGCGAGTTTTCGAGATTGGCTGACGAGCCAGGTTGAAAAGGACCCGGCTGTTCTGGCGTGGTAGCTACTTCCGCTTCAACGCATCCGCCAACGCCGCGCCGAACGCACCTTGCTGTGGCGGCCGCTCCGGCTGGCGCTGCGGCGCGGGCGAGCGTGGCGCCGGCCTGCCGCCGCCATTGTCGCGCGGGCCGCGCGATGCGCTGCCCTCGCCACCATCCCTGCGCATGGAAAGCGCGATTCGCTTGCGCTTGATGTCGACGTCGACGACCCGCACCTTGACCACGTCGCCGGCCTTGACCACCTCATGCGCGTCCTTGATGAAACGGTCGGCCAGTTGCGAAACGTGCACCAGCCCGTCCTGGTGGACGCCGATGTCGACGAAGGCGCCGAAGGCGGCGACATTGGTGACGGTGCCTTCCAGCAGCATGCCGGGCTTCAGATCCTTGATGTCGTCGATGCCATCGGCGAAGGTTGCCGTCTTGAAGCCGGGGCGCGGATCGCGGCCGGGCTTTTCCAGCTCAGCCAAAATGTCGCGCACCGTCGGCAGGCCGAACCGCTCGTCCACGAAAACGCGCGGATCGAGCGCCTTCAGCGCCGCACTGTCGCCCATCAGCGAACGCACATCGCGCCCGCAGGCGGCGACGATCTTTTTGGCCACGCCGTAGGCTTCCGGATGCACGGCCGAGGCGTCGAGCGGCTCGGAGCCGTTCGGGATGCGCAGGAAGCCGGCGCATTGCTCGAACGCACGCGGCCCGAGGCGGGAGACCTTGAGCAAATCCTTGCGGCTGGCGAACGGGCCGGTGGCATCGCGATGCGCGACGATGGCGTCTGCGAGCGACGCCCCGAGCCCTGAAACCCGCGCCAGAAGCGGCGCCGAAGCCGTGTTGAGATCGACGCCAACCGCGTTGACGGCGTCCTCGACCACCGCCTCCAGCGAGCGGCCAAGCCGGTACTGGTCGACATCGTGCTGATACTGGCCGACGCCGATCGATTTCGGCTCGATCTTGACCAGTTCGGCCAGCGGATCCTGCAAGCGGCGCGCGATCGACACCGCACCGCGCAATGATACGTCGAGACCGGGGAATTCCGCCGCCGCCGTCGCCGAAGCCGAATAGACCGAAGCGCCGGCCTCGCTGACGATCACCTTGAGCGGCTTCGGCCCGCCGTCGGAAGGCATGTCGGACAGCATGTCGGCCACCAGCTTCTCGGTTTCGCGGCTGCCGGTGCCATTGCCGATCGAGATCAGCTCGACCTTGTGCAGGCGAACGAGCTTGGCGAGCTCCGCCTGCGTGCCACGCACATCGTTCCTGGGCGGGAACGGATAGACCGTTGTCGTCGCCACCAGCTTGCCGGTGCCGTCGACCACCGCGACCTTGACGCCGGTGCGGATGCCAGGGTCGAGCCCCATCGTCGGCCGCGATCCGGCGGGGGCGGCGAGCAGCAGATCCTTCAAATTGCGGGCGAAGACGTGGATCGCCTCTTCCTCGGCCCGTTCGCGCAGGTCGCGCATCAGATCGAGCGTCAGGTGCAGGGATAGTTTTATGCGCCAGGTCCAGCCTGCGACCTCCATCAGCCAGCGATCGCCCGGCAGGCTGCCGCCGATGGCGTAGGCATTGGCGATCATCCGCTCTACCGGCTTCACCGGCGAAGAGTCGTCGGCATCGACCTCGATGTCGAGCGACAGCACCTCCTCGTTGCGGCCGCGCAGCATCGCCAGCGCGCGGTGGCTCGGCACGGTGGCCCAGCGCTCGACATGGTCGAAATAATCGGAGAATTTCGCACCCGCCTCCTGCTTGCCGTCGACCACCCTGGCGCGCATGAAGGCGCGTTCCTTCATGTAGCTTCGCAGCTTGCCGACCAGGTCGGCATTCTCGGCGAACTGCTCCGACACTATGTCGCGCGCACCCTCAAGTGCCGCCTTGGCGTCGGCCACGTCCTCGGTCAGATAGGCCAGTGCGAGTTCCGCCGGCACCAGCGAGCGGTCGGCCAGGATGGCTTCCGCCAGCGGCCCCAGCCCACGCTCCCGGGCGATCTCCGCCCTGGTGCGGCGCTTGGGCTTGTAGGGCAGATAGATGTCTTCGAGCTCGGCCTTGGTGACGGCGGAGGCGAGCTTGGATTCAAGCTCGTCGGTCAGCTTGCCTTGCTCCCGGATCGAGCCAAGGATGGTGTCACGCCGCGCGTCGAGCTCACGCAGATAGGCAAGACGCTCCGACAGCAGGCGCAATTGCGTGTCGTCGAGCCCGCCCGTCACCTCCTTGCGGTAGCGCGCCACGAACGGCACGGTCGCGCCTTCGTCGAGCAGCCCGATGGCAGCGGCGGCCTGTTCGGGCCGCGCTGTGATCTCGGTCGCGATAATGGCTGCGATGCGCTTGATGTCGGATGCCATGCCGTTCCTGCTCTTCTCGAAAAGAGCGGCGACCATAGGCGCAGTTATCCTGCCCGCCAACCTTCGCGGTTTCACCGGCGACAGAGGTCCACAGGAAAGCGCGCCCTAATGTTGCGGCCGCTCAGACCATCCGGCTCAGCGCTTCGAAGAATACGACGATCTCGAGATCGAGCGGATCGTCGACCGGCTCGGGCTGCGACGACATCTTGGCGATCACCACTTCCGTCCGGGGGTCGACATAGAGCCACTGGCCATGGATCCCGATGCCGCAATAGGCCCCGTTCTCATGTCCTGTCTGGTACCATTTGTTGCGGTAGCGGCCCTTGGGAAACAGCGGCAGCATGGCGCCACGCTGCCAGGCTTCAGAACTGCCGCCGGTTACCGTGGTGTCTCGCACCCAGGCCTCGGGCACGATGCGGCGGCCATTCGCAGTGCCCCCTTGCCGCATCATCTCGCCGACGCGCGCCAGATCGCGCGGCGTCACCGAGATGCCGCCGGCAGTGCGCGCCGTGCCCTCCATGTCGACCGCCACCGAAGCTTCGCCGGCAGCACCCAGCGGCAGCCACAGTTTCTCGCGCATCAGGTCGGCGAAGCGCTGGCCGGACGCCCGTTCGAGCAGCAGGCCAAGCAGGTCGGAATTGGGGGACCGGTAGCGGAAGGTCTGGCCATGCGGCTCGGCGAGCCGCTGCAGTGTCAGGAGGAATTCACGCAGGCTTTCCCTGCCGCCGCCCGGGTTCCACAAGGTGGCGCGACGGTAACGAGCAAAGGCGCTTTCGGGATCGAGGTAGGCCTCCTCGAAATCGAGGCTGACACTCATATCGAGCACATGCCGCACGGTAGCCTCGCCATAGGCCGAATCGCCGGCTTCCGGTATGTAGGCCGTCACCGGGGCTTCCGGATCGAACACGCCCTCGCCTTCCAATATGCCGGCCATGATCGCGGTCACCGACTTGCTGATCGAAAAGATGATGTGGCGGGCGCCGAAATCCATATGCGGCGCAAACCAGTCGCCGACGATCCTGCCGCCTCTCATGACGGTCAGCGCATCCGTGTGCGAGCGGCTGAGAAAAGCCGCGACGGTTTCCGGCGTGCTCGCCACCGCGATCTTTTCGTCGAGCAATCCGCCGAAATCCTCGGCCGGCGCCTCGTTGACCGGCAGGGCGGCGACACGCGCGCTCGGCACCAGCTCGCCGACGTTCTGGAATGACCATCGGTTGAACGGATTTTCCCGCCAGTTGGCGAGCAGCACCTGGTTGCGGCGGAAGCCGTAACGGGTCTCGAACGCGGTCTTGCCGGTCATGGCATTTCCTTCCAGGTCGTGTCTTGTGGGGGTTCAGCTCAGCGCGGCGGCGATGGCATGCACGGCCTTCAGCGTCGCCATGGAATAGGCGACGTTGCTGAAATCCGGCCAGCTCGAAAGCTTGACCACGACCATCCGCGTATTCCAGTCGATGTGGATCATCTGCCCGAACACGCCCCGGCACATCAGCGCCCGCGAATGGGGATTCTCGATCCAGAACTGGTTGCGATAGCTGCCCTCTGGCAGGCTCGGACTGAAGCCCGGCCCGTGGCTGCCGCTGCGCGTCGCCTCGATCCAATCGGCCGGCACGATGCCGCCGCCATTATCGAGGATCAGCTGGCCGAAGCGGGCATAATCGCGCAGCGTCGCGTTGAAGCCGCCATCGGCCAGCGCGTAGCCGGCGCTGTCGACGGTGAAGCAGGCGCTTTCATCGGCGCCGAGCTTTTGCCAGAGTTCTTCCGAGACCAGTTGCGCCAGCCGCTTGCCGGTCACCCGCTCCAGGATGAACGCGAGCACATCGGTTTCGACCGAGCGGTACTCGAATGCCGCCCCATGTGGCCGGACCGTCTCCGTCAAGCCCAGGATCAGCTCGAACATGTGCGCGGGCCAGCGAAAGTCCGGGTCGCTGCCCGGCGGCACCGGCTTCCAGCCGGTGGCGACATCGACCTGGCCTATGTCGGAATAACGGTCGTTATATTCCTCCGAGAAACACACGCCCGTCGTCATGTCGAGCACGTGCTGGACTCTGGCGCCGGCCCACCCGGTTGCCTTCAATTCCGGCAGGTAGTCCGTCACCGGCCTCGCCGGATCGACCAGCCCGCGCCCGGCCAGTATGCCGAACACCGAGCCGGTGACCGACTTGGCCATCGACTGCGACAGATGCAGCGTGCGCTCGTCCATGCCGTTGAAGTAGCGCTCAAAGGCTATCTTGCCGTCCTTGAGCACCAGGAAGCCATCCGTATAGGTCTCGTCCAGCAGGCCCGCGAGCGTCGTCTTCCGTCCCGTGCTGTCCTCGACCGGCAGCCCGTCGAGATCGACCTCGGCGCGTTCGAGGCGGTGACGGTGGCCGTTGCCGCGCCAGACTTCGACGGTCGGCAGAATTTCCCTGATGTGCTGGAAAGCCCAGCGGTTCCAGGGCGGCCTGTCCCAGTCGAGCCTTGGTGGCACCATGGCGGGCGGCGAGCCCTGCATGATCGGCGGCCGCGGATCGCTGTTGCGATAGGAGTCCATGAAAGCCATTCCCGGAAACGGAAAAGACCCGGCGGCATGTGCCGCCGGGTCCGTCATGCGGCGATTACTTCTGCAGTTCGGTCCAGATCTTGGTGTAAAGTTCCTGCGTCTCTGGCGCGCACATCTGCTGCAGTTCGCCAAGCGGCTTGGCGTCGGCCGGAATGACGACTTCCGGCGCGTCCTTCATGTCGGCCGGCATGTACTTGTCCGAACCGGCGATGGCATTGGCGTAACGATGGAAGGCCGAGAGGCCGGCCGCGTTTTCCGGATCCATGATGAAGTTCTGGAACAGCTTGGCGTTCTCGACATTCTTGGCCTCTTTCAGGACGACGACGTTGTCGCTCCACAGGCCATAGCCTTCCTTCGGGTAGTTGAAGTGGATGGCCGGGTTGGCGAGGCGCTGACGCAAAGCCGAGCCATTCCAGTCGCTGGTTGCCTTGAAGTCGCCGGCGCCCATCTTCTCAATGGTGTTGTATTCCATGGCGATCCAGTTCGGCTTGGCCGCCACCAGCAGGTCACGTACTTTCTTCAGCACCGTCTTGTCGTTGGTGCATTGCTGGCCGCCGACATACTTGATCGCGGCGAACATCACGTCGCCCATCTCCGGTACGACATTGACCTTACCCTTCAACTCGTCAGGCGTGTTGAAGATGATGCCCCACGTGTTGGCCGGGCCCTTGTAGGCGTCGGTGTTGACGACGACGCCGATCGTGCCCCAGGCCCACGGAACCGTGTATTTGCGGCCCGGATCGAACTCAGGATTGGCCCATTCCGGCGCCACGTTTTTGAAGTTCTCCATCTTGCCCGGATCGGTTTCCTGAACGAGGCCTTCCTTGATCCAGATCGGTACATAGGTCTGCGAAGGCACGGCAATGTCGAAACCGGTGCCGCCCTGGCGCACCTTGGCAAGCGCGGTATCGTTGGAATCGTAGTCGGTGATGGTCACCTTGACGTTGTATTTGGCTTCGAACTTCTTGATCACGTCGGGGCTGGTGTAATTGCCCCAATTGTAGATGTTGAGCACGCCGTCGGCGCGGGCAAGGCCCGTCGAAGCGAGCAACGCCAACCCCATGGCGGACGCCGTTGTCTTCCAGTTCATCGTTTTAACTCCCATTATCGGTTTCAGTCTCGTTTCCTGCTGACAAAGAAAAACAACGTGACGATCGCGACCGAAAGCAGCAGGAAGGCGGTCGATATCGCGTTGATCTCGGGTGTGATGCCGCGGCGGATCTGGCCGAGCATGTAGGTGGGCAGCGTGTCCTGGCCGCCCGACTTGACGAATTCGGTGATGACGACGTCATCGAGCGAGATGACGAAAGCCAGCATCAGGCCGGCGAGGATGCCGGGCCACAAAAGCGGCAGCGTGATGCGGCGGAAGGTCTTCCACGGCGTCGCATAGAGGTCGGCGGCGGCGCGTTCCAGCGTCAGGTCCATATTCTCCAGCCGCGCCCGGATCGGCAGGTAGGCAAACGGGATGCAGAACGCCGTATGCGCGGCGATCAGGTAGCCAAGGCCGGAATAGCCGGTGAAGATCTTGATGCGCGAGAAGAAGATCAGCAGCGCCACGCCGGTGACGATTTCGGGCACCATCAGCGGCTGGTTGATGGCCGCGTATTTGAAGGTCAGCCCGGGATAGGGCGGTGTGCGCGTGGTGGCGAGCGCGGCCATGGTGGCGAAGATGGTGGCAAGGGCCGCCGCTATGGCGCCGATCTGGAAGGAACGCATCGTCGCATCGATGACCTGCGTGTTCTGCCAGGCCGACTGGAACCATTTGAGCGAAAACCCGCCCCATTCCGAGGTCGAGCTCGCCGCGTTGAAGGCGTAGATGACCAGCACGATGATCGGCAAATAGAGCACGACGAAACAGGTTGCCGCGATGGCGGTGAAGCCAGGCTGGTGCTTGATGGAGAAATTGCTAGCCATGACGCACCCCCGACTTGCCGGCGTTGCGCACATAGGCCAGCAGCGCCACCATGACGATGATCATGACCGTGATCGACAGCGCCGAGCCAAGCGGCCAGTTGCGGCCCTGTCCGAACTGCAATTCGATCAGGTTGGACAGCATCATGTTCTTGCCGCCGCCAAGCACGCTCGGCGTCACATAGGCGCCAAGGGCCGGAATGAAGACCAGGATGGAGCCGGCGATGACCCCGGGTTTGACCAGCGGGAAAATGATCTTGCGCAGCACCTTGAAGCGCGTCGCGTAGAGATCGTAGCCAGCCTCGACCAGCCGGAAATCGAGTTTTTCCATGCTTGCATAGATCGGCAGCACCATCAGCGGCAGGTAGACATAGGCCATGCCGATCAGGATCGCCGTGTCGGTGTAGAGGATCTGCACCGGCGCCGAGACGATGCCGAGCTTCAGAAGGATGGTATTGACGATGCCTTCGTTGCGGATGATCTGCAGCACCGCGAAGGTACGGATAAGGAGGTTGGTCCAGAACGGAATGGTGATCAGGAATAGCCAGAGATCCCTGGTCTTTTCACTGCGCGTCGCCATGAAATAGGCGGTCGGGAAGCCGAGCGCCAAAGTCGCCAGCGTCGTCACCACCGCGAGCTTGATCGAGCGCAGGAAGATGGTGACGTGGGCGGCCGCGAGCGACAGCGTGTCGTCGAAAATGTCGCGTTCCATGAACACCGACACCCAGGCTTCCGGCGAAAATTGCCACTTCACGTCGCCATAGGCGCCGGGCGTCAGGAACGAATAGACGAGCACGATTAGCAACGGGCCGGTCGCGGCGAGCAGAATGACCAGCAGCGCCGGCGCTGACAGCAACCAGCGGTCGCGGACGTCGCGCCGCTCCGCTGCCTTGGCGACTTCTTCGGCGGTGGCCATCAGTCCCTCAGCACTTGCGCGGCGTCGTTGCCGATCAGGATGCCGACCTTGTCGCCGCGCTCGAAACCGCAGCCGGCGCTGCGCGTGTTCTGCTGGCGCACGGTGAAGGCTTCGCCGCTGTCGAGCTGGACATGGATATGCGTGTCGGTGCCGAAATAGACGATGTTGTCGACCCTGCCCGCCAGGTCGCCCTTGCTCTTGGTCAGCTTGGCATGCTCCGGCCTCACCACCACGGTGGCGTTGTCCTTCGGCTGGAAACCTTCGGCGACGGTCGCCTCGATGGTGGTGCCGGATTTGAGCGTCGCGCGCGCCTTGCCGTTGCCGGTGCCCGATATGGCCGCGGTGAGAAAGTTGGTCTCGCCGATGAAGTCGGCGACGAAGCGTTCGGCAGGCTTGTCGTAGATATCCCAGGGCGAGCCGACCTGCAGGATCTTGCCCGACGACATCACGGCGATGCGGTCCGACATCGTCAGCGCTTCTTCCTGGTCATGGGTGACGAAGATGAAGGTTATGCCGGTCTCGTGCTGCAGCCGCTTCAACTCGATTTGCATCTCCTTGCGCAGCTTGTAGTCGAGGGCGGAGAGCGGTTCGTCGAGCAGCAGCACCTTCGGTTGCGGCGCGAGCGCCCGGGCCAGCGCCACGCGCTGCTGCTGGCCGCCGGAAATCTGGCCGGTGCGCCGGCCCGCCAGCGCCTCCATCTTGACCAGCTTCAGCATCTCGGCAACGCGCGCCTTGATCTGCGCCTTGGGCTTGCCCAGCATCTCCAGGCCGAAGCCGATATTGTCTGCCACCGTCATGTGCGGGAACAGCGCATAGGACTGGAAGACGGTGTTGACCGGCCGCTTGAAGGGCGGCAATGGCGCGATGTCCTGGCCGTAAAGCAGGATTTCGCCGGCGGTTGGAAAGTCGAAGCCGGCGATCAGCCGCAGCAAGGTGGTCTTGCCGCAGCCGGATGGTCCCAGCAGTGTGAAGAATTCGTTTTCGCGGATGGATACCGAGACTTTGTCGAGGGCAGCGACCTGCCCCTCACCCGATCCGAAAATTTTGCTGACGTTTACTACTTCAATCGCATTCCGATCCGGTTTGTCCGGCACGATTACGCCTCACTGTTGACCCCGCTCTTGCTGGCGGAGCTTTTCCCCTGTTGGATGTGACCACACGGCCGATGGGTTGGCAAGTCCGGCATTGAATCACAGTTCAGTCGGTCATTTCAGTCCGCCATTTCAGCAGGCAAGCCGCATGCCATGTCAGGCCTGGTAGGTGACTTTGCCGCCGCAGATCGTTGTTACCGGGCGCACCTTGTGCAGGTCGGCCGGCATAGTCTTTTCGATGTCGGCCGACAAAACCACCAGATCGGCCATATAGCCCGGCTTCAGCGTGCCCTTGCGGTGCTCGGCGAATTCGGCATAGGCGCCCTCGACCGTGTAGGCGGCAAGCGATTCACGCAGCGAGAAGCTCTGGTCCGGATCGCTTGATGCCCATGGTTTGCGCATCACTGCCGCCTGGATGCCCAGGATCGGATCGATCGGCGACACCGGCCAGTCCGACGCGAACACGACATGCGCGCCGGCATTCTTCAGGGTGCGCCAGGCATAGCTCAGCGGCCAGCGCGCCGGCCCGATGCGCGACACAGTCGGCTCCAGCGGAAAATCCATGGCGCCGGGCGGATGCGGCGGCTGCATCGAAGCGATGGCGCCGAGTTCGGCGAAACGCGGCACATCAGATGCGCCGATGACCTCTATATGTTCGACACGATGCCGGCTGTCGCGCTTGCCATTGGCCTTTTGCGCCGCCTCGTAGCCGTTGAGGACGGCGCGCACCGCGCCGTCGCCGATCGAATGCACGGCGATCTGCAGGCCGCGCCTGTCGACGGCGACGGCGAGATCGATGAATTGCTGGGGCGTGAACAGTGGTTCACCCACCCAGTCGGGACGGTCGGCATAGGGCTCGATCATGACGGCCGTCCAGGAATCGAGCACGCCGTCGTAGAACACCTTGACCATGCCTGACGACAGCCACTCGCCATTGTAGCGCTCGGCCATCGCCGAGGCCTTGTCGAGTATGTCGAGCGTCATGAAATTCTTGTAGTGGAAGGGTATCTGCACCCGGCAGGACAGACCCTCCTCGGCCTCGATCTCGGCCAGCAATTCGAGCTGGTAGAGATTGCCGTCCATGTTCTGGATCGAGGTGATGCCGTGGCGCGCGCACCAGGCGAGCCCGCGCCGCATGATGTCGCGGTCGGCGGCGCGTTCTTCCGCCGATGGCATCGGGTCTGGCTCGCCGCCCGTCGCCAGCCCGAGCCGCACCCGGCCCTCGCCGGCAAGATCGAGCACCGGGCCGAAAGCCTCGCCCTCGCGCAGTTCGCCATTGGCCAGGCCGTCGTCGCCCATGACGATCTCATTGCCGGGGCCAAGCGCGCGCCCATTCAGGATGCCGGCCATATCCAGCGCCCTGCTGTTGGCCCACATCGTATGGTGATCGGGCGCGGCCATGACGAAGGGCCGGTCCGGCAGGATCGCATCGAGATGATGGCGCGTCACTCGCTCGTCATCGAGCACGGTGTAGTCGACGCCCTGTCCGACCAGCATCTTGGCATCGGGGTGCGTCGACGCGTAGTCGCGGATCGCCTTTTGCAGCGCCTCGAAACCGTGGACGCCCGACAACTGGAGATGGGCAAGCTCGGCCGCGCCTGAAAACAGATGCATGTGGGCTTCGATGAAACCCGGGATCACCGAACCGCCCCTGGCGTCGATGACCCTGGTGGCCGGCCCCTTGAACTCTTCGATGGAGGCGTGGCTGCCGAGAGCGACGATGGCGCCATCCTTGACGGCAACGGCTTCGGCGGTCGGATTGTCATCGTCCATGGTCAACACACGACCATTGATGACGATCAGATCCGCCTTGTGACCCGCACCCGTGACAGACATCGCGACTCCGCGCTTTTGACTGAGACCGACAACCACTGCCCACGAGCTGCCGCTCCGCGGGAGGGGCGATGGGGAAAGATGATGCCGGCGCGCTGTCTTCGAAATTCCCCTTGTTATCCCCAAGGCAGCGTGGATAAAAGAATGCGACTAATCATTCGCGTTTGTCAACATGCGGAATTTGCAATGTATTGTGGACAACACTCTGCGCCGATGTTGGGACTGGGCGGGGAACGAGGACGTCAAGCCGTGAAGCGCAGTCTCGATCGCAAAACCAGGATAGCGCTCGAACCGCGCAAGCAGCCGCGCCAACAACGGTCGAGCAAGGTGGTGGACCGGATCCTCGACGCGGCGCTGATCCTGACCCGCGAGCAAGGCACAAGGACGCCGACCACGCTCGCCATAGCGCAGCGCGCGGGCCTGTCGGTTGGTTCGGTCTACCAGTACTTCCCCAACAAGGAAGCCATTCTCCTGGACCTCGCCCGGCGCTGGCTGTCATCCTTTCCCGAAGTGATCGCGAGGCGCATCAGGGTCGATCCGCCCACCAACCGCGAGGAGTTTCGGCGGGAGGTGCGCAGGCTCTTCACCGATACCTCCAGGCTTTATCTCGACAATGCCAGCCTGATGCCGGTGATCGAGGCGATTTCAGGCAACGCCGACCTGAGACCGATCCAGAACGAGTATGACGACCAGATCATCGCCCTCTATGCGGCGTGGCTGCGGCACGTGAACCCGGCTCTCGAAGACAAGGTCGCCAACCGGCTCGGCGTGCTGATGATGGAGGTCGGACACGCCTGCCGTCTTGTCGGCCTGAAAAGGGATCGCCGGACATACGACCTCATCGAGGACGATGTCGAAACCATGTGGCTCGCTCTGGTGACCCCCTACCTCAACCTTGACTGATTTCGCATTCGAGAGGAATTTTATGAAGACTGTCTATTCGCCGCTTCACGCCGGCCACGCCGGCCAGATGGAACTGGTCACATCGGCGATCGTGCCGGGTTTCGAAAAACCCTCGCGCGCCGAGTTCATCAAGGCGCGGGTCAACAGCGAGAAACTCGGGCCGATCATCGCGCCGGCCGAGCATGATCTTGCCGCCGCCAAGCGCATCCACAGGGCCGACTACGTCGATTTCCTGCCGACGGTCTGGCCGCAATGGATCGCCGAGGGCCACACAGGCACAGCCATGCCCTTCACCTGGCCGACACGCGGCCTGCGCGGCGACGTGCCGCCCAAGCGCGTCGACGCCCTGCTCGGCTATTATTCCTTCGACGGCGGCGCCACCTTCGTCGAAGGAACATGGGATGCGATCAAGTCCTCCTACGACGTCGCGCTGACCGCCGCGGGCCTGGTCAAGGCCGGCGAAGCCTCCGCCTTCGCGCTCTGCCGTCCGCCCGGCCACCATGCCGGAGCCGGCTTCATGGGCGGCTATTGCTACATCAACAACGCGGCCGTTGCCGCGCAGTGGTTCCGCGACCAGGGGGCCAGCCGCATCTCGATCCTCGATGTCGACTATCATCACGGCAACGGCACACAGGAGATCTTCTACGACCGCGCCGACGTGCAGGTCCTCAATTTGCACGGCGACCCGATGGTCGAATATCCGTTCTTCCTCGGCCATGCCGACGAGCGTGGCGCCGGCGCGGGCGAAGGTTTCAACATCAACTATCCCATGCCGTTCGGCACCGGCTGGGACGCCTGGAGCGCCTCGCTGGAAGACGCCTGCGCCAGGCTCGCCGCCTACGCGCCAGACGTCGTCATCGTCTCGCTCGGCGTCGACACGTTCGAGAAGGATCCTATCAGCCAGTTCAAGCTGAAGTCGTCGGACTATCCCATGATCGGCCGCCGCATCGCCAGGCTCGGCCTGCCGACGCTGTTCGTCATGGAAGGCGGCTACGCCGTCGAGGAAATCGGCATCAATGCCGTCGGCGTGCTGACCGGCTTCGAGGGCCGGTGACACCGGCTGCCCGAAGCGCGGCAGCTCTCAGGGAAACCACGGAAAAGGGCGGCGTCAGCCGCTCTTTGACATCCTCTAGCCCCTTGGTGGGCGCGACCGAAACAGCCCCGGCCGAGAAGACTGGCTTGCACGGCTCGAACATTTTCACGCACCGAAACGTGCGAAAATCGGCGCCTGAGTCGCAGCTTGAGTCCACTCGATTCGATTTTGTCAAATCGCGTTTGATGTCAGATTCATCTACGGGTAGATTAGACCCGAATCAGCCGGTCCTCGGGGGGCGCGGCGACCACCCAAAGTCTCACGTGCCGGAATATTCCGGCGCCAGACGCGGACGGCTTCGCGTTCCCTGAATGGATTCCGTCTGATCGGGCGCGACCCCGCGCTTGTGTGTGTCTCGTAAATGTAACGCGTTTTCAGGTTCGGCGGCTGGCTCTCCAGCATCCGGACATCAGCATCGATTCCGGCCAAAAACAGCAATGAGCAGTCCCGCCGCGCTTCTTCAATCCGACACATTGGGCTCGCGCCTGACGTCGCGCGGCGATCTCACCAGCTTTTTCATGGAGTTGACCGCCGAGATCGGTGCCGACAGCTATATGCTGGTCGCCATCGTCCACGATCAGGACCGCAACGACGCGCGCATCGTCTCGTCCAACTGGATTTTCGACGCCATCGAACTGATCGGCAAGCGGCTAATCGCTGGCCTTGCCCAGGGCGCGCTCACCGTCGCGCCGGGCATGCGTCCAAGGCCGCTGGTGTCGGCGCAGGCACCACAGGCCGAGGGGCTGGTCTCCGGCGAAGAGGCACGTCTGCTCGACGTGCTCGGCCATGCCGAAATCTATTCGCTCAGGCTGAATGTCGGCCGCCAACGCCTGTTCGCGCTGTTCTCGGCGGCAGCCGCCGGTCGGATCGACCAACCGGCGCTGATGAAGGCGCAGTTGAAGTGCTGCTACGCGCTCTCGCATATTCCGCAACTGATCGCCGCCGCCGCCATGCAGGATCCGCTGTCGGACCGCGAGCGCGAATGCCTGTTCTGGGTCTCGGAAGGCAAGACCACGGACGAGGTTGCCGTCATCCTTGGCGTGTCCTCCAACACCGTCAACAGCTACATCACCCACGCCATCCAGAAATTCGCGGCCAGCAACCGCGCGATGGCCATCGCCACGGCGATCAGGAGCGGCATCATTTGAAACAGGCCGACGTCAAGCAGGCCGCCGAGGCCCTTTTTAACGACCAGCGCAATCCGTTCGGTGCCTTCTCGCTCGGCTCCGAAACGCATCACGCCGTGACCATTCCCGATGCTGTGCGGCGCTGCCGGTGGATCGCCGTCGACATCAATGCCTCGGCCTTCGGCCTGTTCTTCGTCAGCCCGTCGCTCGAGCGGGCGCGGCTGGTGCCGTGCTTCGATTCCGACTATCCCGGCATATCGGTGGCGACCAAGTTCATCTCGGGTGCCAATGGCGAGGAGATCGTGCGCCATAGCAGGATCTCGACCGAACCGCGCTGGTGGACGGATGACGGTGTGGCGGCCATGAGCGAGATGTTCGGCGGCCTTGCTTGGACCGAGCAGATGGCGCCGCTGGCGCCCGGCAGCAGCGGCATCGCCTTTCCCGTCCACGCCGATCGCGGCCAATGCGGCCTCGTCGTCTTCCTCGGCTCGGAGATCGCCCTGCCGCAGGACGCGCTCTATGAAATCCACGCCCGTTGCTTTTCGCTGTTCGCCGCTGTCGCCCGCATGCGGCCGGGCGATGCCGGCAAGACGCGCGCGATCTCCAAGCGCGAGCTCGAATGCCTGAAGCTGACCGCCAACGGCAATACCAGCGAGGAGATAGCGCGGCTGCTGAAACTGTCGGTGCATACCGCCAACCAGTATCTCACCCAGTCGACCCAGAAGCTCAACGCCGTCAACCGCAACCAGGCGGTCGCCAAGGCGCTGCGGCTCGGCCTGATCGAATAGTTAGAACGCCAGCGGCTCGACCTTGCGGATACGCGCCTGTTCGACCACCGCCTCGAGCAGGGCGGTGTTGTGCTCGGGGTCCTCGCCGGGCTTTTCGAACGACACGTAGTTGACCGCGACCGAGGCGCCTTTTTCGCTCAGCGTCAGCTGGAAATAGACCGTGACGCCGGGCGGCCGAAGCTCGAGATCGAGCACGATGCGCGGGCTGCCGCTCCAGTCGACATGCGCCTCGCCGCCATGGCCGAGCCTCAGCGTGCCCGGCTTGAAGAACAGTTCCGCCGCGGAATCGACCAGGTCCGACAGGCAGGCGAAATGCTCCAGCCGGATGAAGGCGATATAATCGGCGACATCGATCAGCCTGAGCTCCGCCACGACTTGCTCGATGGCGCTGGCGACGATGATCTCGCGGGAATTGGCGTGCGGTTGGCGGTTCATGAAATCTGTCTGCGCTCAGCCTTTTTCGAGTAGACGATCCGCACCAGTTCGGCGACGGCCTGGTAGAATTGCGACGGGATCACACTATCGACCGAAACTTGCTTGTACATGGAGCGGGCGAGCGCCACGTCCTCGAAGATCGGGATGTTGTGCTCGCGCGCGATTTCGCGGATCTTGAGCGCCACCAGATCCTGCCCCTTGGCCAGCACCAGCGGTGCCGAATCCTCGTCGCGCACATATTTAAGCGCGATCGAGAAGTGCGTCGGGTTGGCGATGATCAACGTCGCGCGCGGCACCGCCGTCATCATCCGCTTGCGAGCGCGGTCGCGCGCCAGCGAGCGCAGCCGCGACTTAACGATCGGGTCACCCTCGGACTGCTTGAACTCGTCCTTGACCTCCTGCTTGCTCATGCGCAGGTCCTGCTTCCAGTGGAAGCGCGACCAGACGATGTCGATCGCCGCGATCAGGCCCATGACGAAGACGATCGCCACCAGTATGTCGACCGCGATGCCGCGGATGACGAGGCCGAAGGCGACGGGATTGGTGATCATGCCGGCGAGCAGCTTGCGGTGATCCTCGGACAGCGTGAAGGCGAGCACGACGATGGCGAAGCCCACCTTGCCGAGCGCCTTCAGGAACTCGACCCAGCCCTGCACCCCGAACAGCCTGTTCCAGCCCTTGACGATCGAGATGCGCGACAGCTGCGGCCTGATGCGTTCGCCGACGAATTGCGGCATGTTCTGGAACACCGAGGCACCGACGCCGGCGATGGTCAGGAGCACCAGCAGGCTGAGGATGGCACGGCCCACCTCCAGCATGACGATCTTGTAGAGCGCGATGACGTCGGTCTCGGTGTCCATCGGCCAGGCTTCCGGCTTCTCCAGGAACATCGACAGGAACATGCCGAGATCGACAATGGCATCCTTGGCGTAGAAGACGGTGAACACCAGTATGGCGACGAAGGAGGCCAGCAGCGCGGTCTCCCTCGAATGGGGCAGCTTGCCCTGTTCGATGGTGTCGCGGATCTTCTTTTCCGTCGCTTCTTCGGTTTTGGAATCCTTGTCGACCGCCTCTGCCATGATCGGCCTTAGGCGGCGGCGTTCTGGGTCGCGGGAAGCTCGAACGCGCCTTCGCGCGCCAGCCGGATTGTCGTCGTCACGATCGTCTTGCGCGCCGCCATGATGTCGGCGAGGGGAACCCCTTCGGATCCTTGTCCGAGTTCGGCTTCGATCATGCGCCGCGAGCGCGCGCCGATCGCCGACAGCGCCGCTTCGGCAAGGATCGCCGAAGTGCCGCGCAGCGCCAGCGTGACCAGTTCGGTCGACAGCCCGTCGAATAGAAGCACGCGCGCTTTCTGGGTAAGCAGCGGCAAATCGTCAAAGGCGAACAGCCGAGCCCGGACGCCGTCGAGATCGGGCGTGCCGGCGGCCTCCAGGTCCTGCATGACCTCCTCGAGCAGCGGCTTGTCCAATTCGTTGAGAACGCTGGCGACGCGCGCCTGTCCGGCCGATGTATCCTTGGTCGCGGTTTCCGCCAGCACGCTGGTGCGCAGCCGGTTTTCGACGATCCTGCTGGCGGCGTCGGGAACATTGGCCATCGTCACCATGCGCTTGATGATCTCGCCGCGCGTCGGCTTGCTCAACGTCAACAGCACGCTCGCCGCCGCCTGCGGCGCCAGCTTCGACAGCACCATGGCCGCAGTCTGCGGATGTTCACCGGCCAGGAAAGTACCAAGCCGCACCGGCTCGAGCTTCTCGAGCTCGGGCCAGATCGGCGGCGGACCTTCCGGCGCAACCTCGAATTTCTTGTCACCCATGATCGCGCTCATCTCTTCAGGTGACAGCGATTCATTGAGGATGGTGTCCATCCTGTCGGCGGAATCGAGCAGTCCCGCCCCTTCGGTGAACTCCGCCTCGAACTCGGCGACGATGCGCTCGAGATCGCCTTGCGGAATGGTCCTGAGCAGCCGGGCGCCCTCGATGAGCGCCTTCAATTCCTCCTGCTTGAAGAATTTCAAGAGGCGGCTGGCCGACGGCTTGCCCATCGCCACCAGTATGGCGGCCGCCTTCTGCGGACGCGTCAGGGAAAGGGACGTCGTCATGCCTTTCGCTCCCGCTGCCGCCGGCAAGACCCGCGACGCATCTTCACGCGCCCTTCGTGCCGGCGATGATTTCGGTCAGCCTGATGCCGAAGCGCGACGGGTCGCTTTCGAGCACGGTAATCTCGCCGCGCGCTATTCTGCGGCCGTTGACCACCACGTCGACTGGTTCGCCGATGCGGCGGTTGAGCGCCACCGTGGAGCCCTTCTGCAGCGCCATCAGGTCGGACACCGGCATCTCGGTGCTGCCGAGGATGATCTGGACGTCGACGGGGATGTTCATGATGACGCTCGAATTGGCAGCGGACGCGGCCTTGAACGCGATATCGGGGCGCTGTTCCTCTTCATGCAGAACCCCGCGCAATTCCTCGATGGCGCGGTCGAGCTGCTCGTCCGGCTGGTCGATTTCGGCTTCTGCCTTGGTCTTGGCCATGCATCGTCTCCAAAAGCTCAGGCGTGCCCGGCACCAGCCGGCATGAGCCCGTCGATAAAATCCTGTCCGGCATCATAGGGATGCTTGATCCGGACGGTGTAGTTCTGTCCCAGCTTGCCGAACTCGCATACGAACAGCGTCTTGCCGCGCGCGCCGAGACGCGCTTGCGATTGCGCCGTTTCCTCGAATTCGATGATCTGGCCAATTTCGAAATCGGCAAGATCGCCGAGCGTCAGTCGGGCCAGCGGCATGGTCGCCTCGAGCGCTACCGTGGAGCGCATCACTTCTTCCGAAAAGCGCGCGCGCCAGCTGGCGCCCTGGTCGTTCTCGCCGCCGGCAGCAGCGCTGTCCCGGCTGGCCAGCACGACACGCTGCGGCATCGTCACCGTGACGGTGCCGCTGTCGGCCGGCGTCGAGATGCCGAAGACGATGCGGATTGCAGCGCCGTCGCGCAACACGTGTCGTTTGGCTTCGGTGCCCGACATCGCCCGCGGCACTGGCAGGCGCAGGTCGAGCGACCGTCGTCCCGATCCGTTCAATGCCTGCGCGACCTGCTGGAACATCATGGTCGAAACATCGACCTCGATCTGCGACAGATCACGCTCTATCGGCGATGCCGGCATCTCCGGGTCGCCGCCGAACAGCGTGCAAAGCGTGACCGCGATCGCCGGCGCATCGATCACCAGGGTCATGGCATCGGAGGACGTGGCTGACGAAACGATGGTCATGGCAAACGTATCGCCGGCACGGGAGCGGGCCTCCGCGACGCGGCTGACCTCGACCCCCCTGAGATCGACGGTGACCGGAACTCCAAGCTCACTGGTCAGGCTCTTCTGCAGCAGCGGCGCAGCGCGCTCTGCCATGCCCCGGCCGGCGCCGATGACCTGGGCGGCCTCGCCGCTGTCGCCGACCAGGCGCTCGATGATCAGGGAGCGCGCTTGTGAGGGACTGCCGGGACTGGTCATGACAATGTCGGCACCGATCTGTCGCGCATCGCTCAGGCGGCCCTTTTCTCGGCGGAGCCGGTGTTCATCGTGCTCTGCTCGACGGCGTCGATGGTCGGCCGTTCATAGGACGATATGGTCTTGCGGCCGAACTCGATCGCCACCTGCGGCAGGGCGCCGTTCATGTAGGCGAGCAACGTCTGCTTGACGATGATGTAGAGCCGGTTCTTCTTCTCGCGCACCGTCTTGATCTTGGTGGCGACGGGCCCGACCACCGCGTAAGACAGGAAGATGCCGAGGAAGGTACCGACGAGGGCGGCGCCGATCAGGCCGCCAAGGATTTCCGGCGACTGGTCGAGCGCGCCCATCGCCTTGACCACGCCGAGCACGGCGGCGACGATCCCGAGCGCCGGCAGGCCGTCGCCGACCGCCACCAGCGCGTGGTAGGCTTTCATCTTGTCGGACTTGATGGTCTGGATTTCCTCATCCATCAGCGCCTCGATCTCGTGCGAACGGGCGTTGCCGATGATGATGATCCGGCAATAGTCGCAGATGAAATGCGTCAGGTCGTGGTTCTTCAGCACGGTGGGGAATGCCTGGAAGATCGCCGATTCCTCGGGATTGTCGATATGCGCCTCGACCTCGCTGCGCGACTTCGAACGCAGTTCACGCATCAGGCTGTGCAGCACGCCGAGCGTTTCCAGATAATCCTGCTCCTTCGGCACGGCCTGCTTGAAGGCTTCGAGGATGCCCCTGCCGGTGTCCTTGACCGTTTTCATCGGATTGGCGACGAGGAAGGTGCCGAGTGCGGCGCCGCAGATGACCACCGCTTCCCAGGGCTGCATCAGCACATGCAGATGCCCGCCCATGGCCATGAAGCCGCCAAGGACGCAGCCGAGCGTCACCACCAGTCCAATCAGAATGCCCACGAGAGGTCCTTCCGCATTTCAAGTCAGGTGCAAGGGATAGTCCCCGTGCCTTGTGTGAGGCTTGAATCGGAGCGGCATCGAGCCGATCGGCGCGATTCAGTTTCGCGCAAGGAAGTGAGTCTATTGTGCTGGCATAGCTTCGGCCGGAGGCGCGTCCTTGCTCAGTACCTATACCAGCTACCAGTTGATCACCAGGGACATCGACAAGTCGATCGACCGCATCGAAAAGCAGCCGACGGTCGATCGCGACACCAAATATTATCTGGACAACATCACCAAGGTGAAATCGATCGACGATTTCGTCAACAATGACCGTTTGTTCAAATATGCCATGAAGGCCTACGGCCTGGAGGACATGGCTTACGCCAAGGCGTTCATGGTCAAGGCGCTCAAGGAAGGCGTTTCCGACCCCGACAGTTTCGCCAACAAGCTGACCGACAAGCGCTACGCCGAATTTGTCAGCGCCTTCAACTTCGCAGCCAACGGCGCCAATACCACCGTTTACAACAAGTCGCAGCAGCTGGTGACCGGCAACTATGCGCTGCAAGTCCAGATCGGCGCCTCGCAGGCGGGCTTCTCTTACTATCAGAGCGAAACCGCCTATTATGTCACCAACATCTCCAAGGTTAAGTCGATCGACGACCTGATGGGCGACAGCCGTCTGCTGACATACGCGATGGCCGCATTCGGGCTCGACGCCGAAACCGAACCGGCCGCAACGGTCAGGGCGATGCTCGAAGGTGGCGTCAGCGATACCAACAGTCCCGCCAACAAGCTGACCGACAAGAGTTACGCCAACTTCGTCTCGGCGTTCGACTTCGCCCAGTATGGCGATCAGACGACCACGCGCGACAACGTCCAGCAGGCGGTGCCTAAGGGCTACATGGCCGGAGCCGGGCTGACGTTGGTCAAGCCGAGCGCGCAGTACGTCAAGGGCGAGGCCGACTACTACGTGGCAAACATTTCCAAGGTGAAGTCGATTGACGACCTCATGGCGGACAAGCGCCTGCTTACATTCGCCATGGCGTCCTATGGACTGGATGCGTCAACCGAAACCCCGCGGCAGATCCGCGCCATGCTCGAGGGCGGCGTGAGCGATCCCAACAGCCCTGCAAACAAGCTGACCGATAAACGATACGCCAACTTCGTCACGGCCTTCGATTTTGCCCAATATGGCGATCAGACGACCACGCGCGACGCAGTGCTGAAAGATACGCCGAAAATCTACACGACAGGGTCGGCGCTTGGCCTGATCAAGCCAAATGCGGACTACATCAAGTCGGAGACCGCATATTATCTGGCCAACATCACGAACGTGAAATCCATCGACGATCTGATGGCCAACAGCCGCTTGTACAATTATGCCCTCTCGGCCTACGCGCTCGATCCGGCGACAGAGAGGAAGGATCTCATCCGCAGCGTTCTGGCCGGTGGCGTCCGCGACCCCGACAGCGTCGCCAACAAGATGACCAACAAAGCCTATGCCGGGCTCGCCTCCGCCTTCAACTTCGAACAATACGGCGAAGCGGCCACCACGACCAATCCGGCACAGCAGCCGACCGTCGACAAATACATGCGCCAGACGCTGGAGGAGGATGCCGGCCAAACCAACGAGGGCGTACGGCTGGCGCTCTATTTCCAGCGCAAGGCGCCTGATATCACCAGCTGGTACGATGTGCTCGCCGACACCGCTCTTGCCAGCGTGGTGCGCACAGTGCTCGGCTTGCCCGATTCCTTCGCCACCGCCGACGTCGACAAGCAGGCGCAGCTGTTCGAGCAGAAGCTCGACATTTCTGATTTCTCCGACCCCGAAAAGCTCGGCAAGTTCCTGACCCGCTTCACCTCCATGTACGAGATCAACCACCCGACCTCTTCAGCCGTGTCGTCGATCAGCGTGCTCTTCGCCAAGCCGGTCACGGCGGGGATCTCCACCGACCTGATGATGGCCATGCAGAAGTTGAAGTTCTGACCATGCGGGACAGTCTCTACGTCGCCCTTTCCTCGCAGATCGCGCTCGAGCGTCGGCTCGACACGATCGCCGACAATGTCGCCAACGCCTCGACCGTCGGCTTTCGCGCCACCGGCGTGAAGTTCGAGGACGTGGTGTCCGGCACCGGGCCGAAATCCGTGTCCTTCGCCTCCTCGGGCAAGACCTACCTTTCCGGCGCCCATGGCTCCCTGACCGAGACCGGCAATCCGTTCGATTTCGCCATACAGGGCGACGCCTGGTTCGCCATCGAGACGCCGGTCGGCACCATCATGACCCGCGATGGCCGCTTCTCGATGAACGAGAATGGCGAGCTGATGTCGGTCGAGGGCCATCCCGTGCTCGACGCCGGCGGCGCACCGATCCAGCTCGACCCCCGCAACGGCCCGCCCAAGGCCGGAGCCGACGGATCGTTGCGCCAGAACGATCAGCTGGTAGGCTCCATCGGCCTGTACAATTTCGATCCGGGTGAGAATTTCGTGCGCTACGGCAATTCCGGCATCGTGCCGGCGCGCACGCCCGAGCCGGTGACCGATCGCGCCGATATCGGCGTCGCCCAGGGCTTCGTCGAGGAATCCAACGTCAATCCGGTGTTGGAGATGACGCGGCTGATCATGGTCCAGCGCGCCTTCGAGAACACCGCCGCCCTGATGCGGCAGACTGATTCCTCAACCGACGAGGCGATCAAGACGCTCGGCTCGAAGTAGCATGTCGCTCGACCAGCCAACCCTGCGCGCACCCGAAAGACTGCCCCAGCCAACGCCGGAAGACCGGCTTGCCGCGCTGGAGCGGATATGGCGGCGCTTCAGCGATGCCGAGGGACTGCTCAAACGCGGCGGCCTCGTCACCGAAGTCACATCGACGCATTACAAGGTGCGCGGCCTTTCGGATTTCGCCAGGCTGGGCGATCTTGTCGAACAGCGCGGCCATGCCGGCACGCGCCGCGGCGAGATCGTCAAGATCAGCCGCGACGAGATTGTCGTGGCCCCCTTCGAACGCAGTGCCGATGCCGGCATAGGCGACGCCGTTTTCCGTCGCGGTCCGCTCGCGGTGGCGCCGCATGCCTCGTGGCGCGGCCGCACGATCGACGCGCTCACAAGGGCGATCGACGGCGGTCCGCCATTGGTCAGGGGCGACGGCATGTCGGCCGCCGCCGCAACGCCGGGCGCCATGGCGCGCCAGCGCGTCGGGACCGCCTTCATGACCGGGGTCAAGATCATCGACATTTTCACGCCGCTCTGTTTCGGCCAGCGCATGGGCGTCTTTGCCGGTTCCGGTGTCGGCAAGTCGACGCTGCTGGCCATGCTCGCCGGCGCAGACGCCTTCGACACCGTGGTCGTGGCGCTGATCGGCGAACGCGGCCGCGAGGTCCGCGAATTCCTCGAGGACACGATCGGCGACAGCATGGCCAAGACCGTAGCCGTCGTCGCCACCAGCGACGAAAGCGCCATGATGCGCCGGCGCGCGCCGGACACTGCGATGCGTGTCGCCGAACATTTTCGCGACCAGGGCCACCGCGTGCTTCTGGTGCTGGATTCGATCACCCGCTTTGCCCACGCCCTGCGCGAAGTTGCGACGGGAACGGGTGAGCCGCCGGTCGCGCGCGGCTATCCCGCTTCGGTTTTCACCGAGCTGCCGAAGCTGCTCGAACGCGCCGGGCCGGGAGTGGAAGGGAAAGGATCGATCACCGCGATCATTTCCGTGCTGGTCGACGGCGACGACCACAACGATCCAGTGGCCGATTCCGTGCGCGGCATCCTTGACGGCCATGTCGTGCTCGACCGCGCGATCGCCGAACAGGGCCGCTATCCGCCGGTCAATCCGCTGTCGTCCGTATCACGCCTGGCCGGCAAGGCTTGGAGCGTCGAGCAGCGCGCGCTGGTGACGCGGCTGAAGTCGATGATCTCCCGCTTCGAGGACACGCGCGACATCCGCCTGCTTGGCGCCTACCAGGGCGGCGCCGACGTGGAACTCGACATGGCGGTGCGCCAGGTACCCCTGATCTACGAGGCGCTGATGCAATCGCCGAAGGACCGCCCGTCCGCTGATCCGTTCTCCGATCTCGCCCGCCATCTCAAGGGAAAGCAGAATGCCGAACCAGGGGACTGAGCTCCAGCATACCGAGCGCATCCTGCGCGAAATGATCGCGGAGGCGAAAGCCGAAGAAGAGATAGAAGCCAGCCGCAACTCGGCCATCGACGGGCTCTTCGCGGCGCCGCAATGGCCGCAGCCGCCCAAGGCCGCGTTTCCCAGGCTGGGCAAGAAGGCCGGCCGGCGCAGCGATTTCGTCATCGCCGCGCTCGGCATCACGCTCGGCCTGATCTGCGCGCTGTTTCCCTGGTATATCTTCTTCAATCAGGAACAGTTCGGCGTCCAGGCAATCAAGTTCGGCGGCACCGGCACCAATTCTGGACGCGAGGGCGGCGGCGTGGTTGCCGAGCGCAGCGCGACGCTGACGGCCAAGGACGTTCCGAATGCCAATATCGACCTGCTTGCCACCGGAACCGTGCAGGACTATCCCAGCGCCGCCCCGGCGCCAGATGACCAGCCCTTTCCGGCCGACGTCACCAAATTCCGCATGGTCCACGTCGCCAATGGCCGCGCCATGATCGAGGACGACACCGGGCTGTGGATGGTCCAGCGCGGCTCGATACTGCCGGATTCCAACAAGGTGTCGTCGATCGAGCAACGCAACGGCAAATGGGTGATGGTCACCAGCGCCAACCAGGTGATCGAGCTTTCCAGATAAGTTCGCCGCGCTTGCCGGTTGCGTCCGCCCGCAAGGTCCGCGCAAGACTGGCGGCCTAGTCTTTGGGCACACGCCCGGAGATTCCCATGGAGCCCGTTTCTCTTTTCGATCTCGCCGCCAAGCAGGCGCAATGGCTGGCCGTGCGTCAGTCGGCGGTCGCCGGCAACATCGCCAACGCCAACACGCCGGGCTATACGGCAAACGATGTCGAGCCGTTCGAAAAGGTGCTCGACCGCGCGGCGGTGTCGTTGCAGACGACACAGGCCGGACACCTCGGCAGCGCCGCGACCAATGCCGGTTTCGCGATCAAGCCACAGGAAGACGACGGCGTCGTCATGCCGTCCAAAAACACCGTCGTGCTCGAGGACCAGCTTCTCAAGGCCGGTGAGGTGCGCCGCTCCTTCGAGCTCAACACGGCAATCGTCAAGGCATTCCATTCGATGATGATGATGGCGGTGAAGAGCTGACCATGGACGCGCTCACAGCAGCCCTCAAAGTAGCAGCCTCCGGCCTCGGCGCCCAGTCGGAGCGGCTGCGCGTGGTTTCCGAAAACCTCGCCAATGCCCAGTCGACCGGCACCACCCCCGGCTCCGACCCCTATCGCCGCAAGACCATCAGCTTCGTCTCGGAGCTCGACCGGACCACTGGCAGCTCAACGGTCGAAGTGAACTCGATCGACCGCGATCCCAGCGATTTTCCCGTGGAATTCCAGCCCGGCAACGAGGCCGCCGACGACAAGGGCTACGTCAAGATGCCCAACGTCAACGTGCTGATCGAAATGGCCGACATGACCGAGGCCAACCGCTCCTACGAGGCTAACCTGCAAGTCGTGAAGCAGGCGCGCGATCTCATTTCAATGACCATCGACCTGATGAGGAACCAATGATCGTGAACGGCATCGGCGCGCTAAACCTGAAGCCTGGACTTGGCGACACGGCGACTGAGCTGCTTCAGGGCGGCGTTGCGCCCGCGACCGCAGGCAACCTCGGCACCTCCTTCGCCGAGGCGCTGAGCCAGGCGGCCACAAAGACCGTCAACACGTTGCAGAACGCCGAGCAGGTCTCGGTCCAGGCGCTTAAGGGCGACGCCGACACCCGTCAGGTCGTCGATGCCGTGATGAGCGCCCAGCAGGCGCTGCAGACCGCCGTCGCCATCCGCGACAAGGTGGTCTCGGCCTATCTCGAAGTCAGCCGCATGGGCATCTGAGGAGTTCGGCCATGAAAGCACTCGCCATCGCCGCCACCGGCATGAACGCCCAGCAGACCAATCTGGAAGTCATCGCCAACAATATCGCCAACATCAACACCACCGGCTACAAGCGGGCGCGGGCCGAATTCTCCGACCTGCTCTACCAGGTCGACCGCACGCAAGGCGTGCCCAACCGCTCCAACGCTTCGCTGGTGCCGGAGGGCGTCTCGATCGGCCTCGGCGTCAAGACCACCGCCGTGCGCAACGTCCACACCCAGGGCGAACTGACCAGCACCGGCAACAGTTTCGACATGGCGCTCACCGGCAGGGGCTGGTTCCAGATCGAAGGCGCCGATGGCGGCACGCTCTACACCCGCGCCGGCGCCTTCAACACCAACGCCACAGGCCAGTTGGTGACGGTGGACGGCGCCAGCATCATTCCAGCGATCAACGTCCCGGTCGACGCCGTCGAGGTCATCGTCAACAAGACGGGCCAGGTCTTCGCCCGCATCGACGGCCAGACCGACCTGCAGAATCTCGGCCAGCTCCAGATCGTCAACTTCGCCAACGAAGCCGGACTGGCGCCGCTCGGCGACAATCTGTTCCAGGAAACGACCGCTTCCGGCCCGGCCAATGCCGGCGTGCCCGGCGATCCAGGCTTCGCCACCATCCAGCAAGGCTATCTCGAGGCCTCCAACGTCGACCCGGTCAAGGAAATCACCGAACTGATCTCGGCGCAGCGCGCTTATGAGATGAATTCCAAGGTCATCCAGGCCGCCGACGACATGGCCTCGGTCGTCTCCAAGAACATCAGGTAACGACAATGGCCGGTCCGGTCTCCTGCTCCGCGTTCCGCCGCACGGCGCTCGTCCTTGCGCTGGTGACCGGCGGCATGCCGGCTTTCGCGCAGGATGCGGCCAACCGGTCGGCAACGCAGATCGCCAGCAGCCAGCCTGCCGGCGAGGTCGTGCTGATCCCAAACCGGGTCATTTATCCCGGCGAGACCATCGAGCTCGCGGCCCTCAAGCAGGTGACTCTCATCCCCGGCAAGCACAAGCCCGACGCGGTGGCGACCCTTGCCGAGGAACTCCAGGGCAAGATCGCCAAGCGCACGCTGCTGCCCGGCCGCTACATCCCCGCCGCCGCCATTCGCGACGCCTGGCTGGTCGAGCAGGGCGCAGCCGTGCAGGTCTTCTTCATCGCCGGCGGATTGACGATATCGGCCACCGCCGTGACCTTGCAGCCAGGCTCGGCCGGCGATCTCATCAAGGTTCGCAACAGCGACAGCGGGAAAATTCTCTCCGGCACGGTGATGGCTGACGGAACCATCCAGGTCAGCGCTTCATGATGCGTCCGCTTGCTCTTCTGCTTGCGGCCACGCTCGGCCTGCAGCCTGCCTTGGCCGACGGCCTCACGCCCAAGGCCAAGCGCGAACTCGCCGCCAGGAATGGCGGCGTCTATGACGATCCTGAATATGATCCGGCCACCACCACGCGCATGTTCCGCGTCTCGCCCGGGCCAAGCTCGCTGCCGCCAGGCCAGGTCGCCTCGCGCATCAAGGACGTCGCGCAGCTGCAGAGTTCGCGCGACAACCAGCTCGTCGGCTACGGCTTGGTCATCGGCCTCGCCGGATCAGGCGACAGCTTGCGCAACTCGCCGTTCACCGAACAGTCGATCCGCGCCATGCTGGAGAATCTCGGCATCGCCACCGAAGGCGGCAGAGCGCGCGCCAAGAACGTCGCCGCCGTCATCGTCACCGCCAACATGCCGCCCTACGTGCAGTCGGGCGCGCGCATCGACATCGACGTTTCTTCGATGGGCGACGCCACCTCGCTCGCAGGCGGCACGCTGATCATGACGCCGCTGAAGGCGGCGGACGGTGAGATCTATGCCGTCGGCCAGGGCGCGGTCATCGTTTCGGGCTTCACCGCCCAGGGCCAGGCCGAGCAGTTGACGCAAGGCGTCCCGACCGCGGGCCGCGTGCCGAACGGCGCCATCATCGAGCGTGCCGTGAAGGCCGAGTTCGATGACCAGCCGATACTGACGCTGCAGCTGCGCAATCCCGATTTCTCGACCGCCATTCGCATCGCCGACGCGATCAATGACTACACCAGCCAGCGCTTCGGCATGCGCGTGGCGGCCGAGCGCGATTCCCGCACCGTGCAGATCAGACGGCCGAAAAGCGTCTCGGCGGCCCGCTTCTACGCTGAGATCGAGAACCTGGTGGTCGAATCCGATACGCCGGCCCGCGTCGTCATCGATGAGCGCACCGGCACCATAGTCATCGGCAACGACGTCAAGATCTCGCGCGTGGCCATCAGCCACGGCACGCTGACGGTGCGCATCACCGAAGCACCACGCGTCGTGCAGCCCGAACCCTTCTCCAAGGGCGAAACCGCCGTCGAGCCGTTTACCGCCATCGACGCCAGCCGGCCCGACGCACGCGTCGCCGTGCTCGACGGCCCCGACCTGCAAACCCTTGTTTCCGGTCTCAACCGCCTCGGCGTGAAGCCCGACGGCATCATTGCCATCCTGCAAGGCATCAAGTCGGCCGGCGCCCTGCAGGCCGACCTGGTTCTCCAATAGGCGATGCCGATGATCTCCTCCCTCTCATTCCATCAAGGACGCCGCCCCGCCGCGATCCTGTTCGCGGCCTGCGCTCTGGCGGCCTTTTCCAGCGGCGTGCATGCCGAGGAAGCCGTCCGCCAGGTCCTGCCGGGGGCGCCGCCCGCACCCGCGCCGCAGCTGTTGGCCCGGGAGAAGGCTCCCGACCAAAGCGAGATCGAGCGCTTCTGCTCCAACATAGCCGACGCCGCCCGCGACCGCCGCTACGTGTTGCAGGCGGAGGAGTTGAAACAGCTCCAGGCCGGCATCGACCAACGCATGAAGGCACTGGACGAAA
The DNA here is from genome assembly GCF_006442185.1 of Mesorhizobium sp. B2-4-1. NCBI lineage: Bacteria > Pseudomonadati > Pseudomonadota > Alphaproteobacteria > Hyphomicrobiales > Phyllobacteriaceae > Mesorhizobium > Mesorhizobium sp. B2-4-1. The sequence goes on from NZ_VFVN01000004.1 coordinate 372,302, forward strand.
AGCGGGCCGAATACGAGACCTGGCTGAAGCGGCGCGAGGTGTTCCTGGCCCGGGCCGAGGACAGCGTCGTCAAGATCTATGCCGGCATGAAGCCCGACGCGGCGGCCGAGCGCCTGGCCATTGTCAATGCCGATCTAGCCGCGGCCATCCTGATGAAGCTGGATTCGCGCAAGGCCGGCGTCATCCTCAACGAAATGGACCAGAAGGCGGCGGCGACGCTCACCGGCATCATGGCCAGCGCAGCCCGAAGGGTAGATCCGTCATGATCCGCAGAACGCTTATCCTGTGCGCGGTCGCAGCTTTGTCCGGCTGCGGCACCAATCTCAAGGAGATCGGCAGGGAGCCTTCCCTGTCGCCGGTCGGTTCCGGCATCGGCAATGAAGGAGCTTCGCCCTACAGCTATCCCGAGCCGCCTGCGGCGCCGGTCAAGAAATTCTCGCTGTGGGACGATCGCCAGAGCCGGCTGTTCACCGATCCCAGGGCGTTGCGCGAAGGCGACATTCTCACCGTCAGGATCAAGCTCAACGACAAGGCCAACTTCAAGAACCAGAACGACAGGAGCCGCACCGCCTCGCGCAAGCTGGGTTACGACGTCACGCTCGGATGGGAAGACAAGAGCACGAGCGGCAAGGGCGACGCCGGCCTGAGCTCCAGCACCGAAACCAATGCGGACGGCGAGATCAAGCGCTCGGAGAACCTGGAGCTCAACGTTGCTGCCGTCGTCACCGAAGTCCTGCCCAATGGCAATTTGATGATCAGGGGCTCGCAGGAAGTGCGTGTCAATTATGAGCTCAGGGTGCTCACCATCGCCGGCATGGTGCGCCCGTCGGATATCGGCGCGGAGAACACCATCTCCTACGAACGCATCGCCGAGGCGCGCATCTCCTATGGCGGCCGCGGCCGCGTCAGCGAGGTCCAGCAGCCGGCCTACGGCCAGCAGATCCTCGACCAGGTTCTTCCGTTCTAGGGCATTGGAGACCGCAGCACCGTGGCCAGCGTCGAACAGGTTCCGTCTCGCAAGGGTCCTTCCCTTGCCGTCCAGGGCGCCATGCTGCTCCTGGTGACGGCCGCCGCCATCGGCATGGGCTGGCTGTCCGGCGGCTATCTCAAGGGTGTGGGGGCACCGGCATCGGTACCCGTCGCGCCGGAAAACGAGGGCAAGGTACCCAAGCCCGCCGACGCGCAAGAGCCCGGCACGGGACCGTCACTCGTCGCGCTGGCGCCGATCACCACCAACATCGCCTCGCCCGCCGAGACCTGGATCAGGATGGAAGTGTCGGTGGTCTACGACGCGCCGCAGCCGCCGGCAATGTCGGATGAGATCCATCAGGATCTTCTGGCCTTCGTGCGCACCCTGAAGATGCACCAGATAGAAGGCGCCAGCGGCTATCAGCACCTGAAGGCCGATATCGAGGAGCGCGCCTCGATCCGCAGCCAGGGGCATGCCAAGCAGGTACTCATCAGGACGTTGCTGCTCGAATGAAGAAATTTCTTCTTGCCGCGGCGCTGCTCGGCGCCGCCACATCGATCGCGACGGCCCAGCAACTGGACCTCGGCGGCATCGGCAAGGCCGACGGCACCACCGTTGGCTACATCATCCAGATGTTCGGCCTGCTCACCGTGCTTTCGGTGGCGCCGGGCCTGCTGATCATGGTGACAAGCTTCACCCGTTTCGTCATCGCCTTCTCGATCCTGCGCGCCGGCATCGGCCTGCAGTCGACGCCGGCGAACCTTATCCTCATTTCGCTGTCGCTGTTCATGACCTTCTATGTCATGGCGCCGACCTTCGACCAGGCCTGGAATACCGGCGTCAAGCCGCTGATGGACAACCAGATCAGCCAAACCGACGCTTTCGAGAAGATTTCCGATCCCTTCCGCACCTTCATGCTGCACAATGTGCGCGACAAGGACTTCGACCTGTTCGCCGACCTCGCGCGCGAACGCGGCCAGACCGTTGCGAAGGAAACCGTCGACCTGCGCATCCTGGTGCCCGCCTTCATGATCTCCGAGATCAGGCGCGGCTTCGAGATCGGCTTCCTGATCGTGCTGCCGTTCCTGGTCATCGACCTGATCGTCGCCACCATCACCATGGCGATGGGCATGATGATGCTGCCGCCGACGGTGGTGTCGCTGCCGTTCAAGATCCTGTTCTTCGTGCTGATCGACGGCTGGAACCTGCTTGTCGGCAGCCTGGTGCGCTCCTTCAACTGATCGCGCCCGGCGCCGAACCGCGCCCTCCCGTTTTTTTCGACAATATTTTTCGATTAACCGTCCGGTTTAGTCCTTTGGTAGGGACTTGCCGCCATATTCCCCGCAGATGGCGGGTGATCGGGTCTCAGACAGATCATTGGCATGATGCCGCTCCGTCATACCGGCCAATCCGGTATGTCAAAAAACACCTGTAAAAAGTAAGGTACGAGTAGACATGGCCAGTATCATGACCAATGCCTCGGCGCTGACCGCGCTGCAGAGCTTGAACGCCACCAACAAGAACCTCGAAACCACCCAGGCCCGCATCTCGACGGGCTATCGCGTTTCCCAGGCTTCGGACAACGCCGCTTACTGGTCGATCGCCACCACGATGCGTTCCGACAACCAGCAGATGTCGACCGTTTCGGACGCGCTCGGCCTCGGCGCCTCGAAGGTCGATACCGCTTACACCGGCATGAACAGCGCGATCGACACCATCAACCAGATCAAGACCAAGCTGACCGCCTCTTACGGCCAGACGGATGCCGACAAGGAAAAGACCCAGACCGAAATCGCCGCCCTTCAGAAGCAGCTGAAGGCCTATGCCGACGGCGCCAGCTTCTCCGGCACCAACATGCTGTCCGTGGACAGCGGCACGGGCACGTCCGTGGCGGACATCAAGATCGTTTCGGCCTTCAACCGTGACGCTTCCGGCGCGGTATCGATCTCGACGATCGACGTCAACGTGGAAAGCACCAAGCTGTACGAGGCGGGTACCACGGCCGGCACCGCGAAGGGCATCCTCGACGCCGCGCGTCTGGGCACCGACGGCAGCGTCACCGCCACGGCGGCTACTCCGGCTGCTGGTGCTACCGTTGCGGCCGGCGACACCTATTCGGTCGCCAGCCTGAAGATCTTCGACTCCGCAACGGGCAAGGGCTTCAGCGACGACCAGATCTCGGGGATGATGAACGTCGTCGACGCCGCGCTCAAGGACATGACGAACGCCGCCACCACGCTCGGCGCCGCCAAGAGCAGCATCGACCTGCAGAAGACGTTCACGCAGAGCCTGATGGACTCCATCGACCGCGGCGTTGGCCAGCTCGTCGATGCCGACATGAACAAGGAATCGACCCGCCTCCAGGCCCTGCAGGTTCAGCAGCAGCTCGGCATCCAGGCGCTGTCGATCGCCAACGGTTCGTCGCAGTCGATCCTGTCGCTCTTCCGCGGCTGATCGCCTTCACCATCCACGAACAGCACCAAGATATCGGGCCGCGCCAAAAGCGCGGCCCGATTGCGTTTGCTCCAGCCCCGCGCAATCCTCGTTCCTTAACTGTCGAAAGCTGACTTTTAACAGGGCGTTAACCATATCGCGCTAGCTATGGTTAACCAATAGCTTACGACAGGTTGTCGAATCGGCCCGACCGGCACGATCGCAGCCGATGGGCAGGCCGACCAGGCCTGTGGGCATGCCGGCTTAGAGAAGGAGCGAGTTTCTTGGCGAGCATCATGACGAACGCTGCGGCGTTGACTGCACTTCAAAGCCTCAACGCCACCAACAAGTCGCTCGAGCAGACACAGGCCCGCGTCTCGACGGGCTATCGCGTCTCCGAAGCCTCCGACAACGCCGCCTACTGGTCGATCGCCACCACCATGCGCTCCGACAACCAGGCGCTCTCGACCGTGCAGGATGCGCTCGGCCTCGGCGCCTCGAAGGTCGACACCGCCTATACAGGCATGAACAATGTGCTGGACACGATCGGCAAGATCAAAACCAAGCTGCTTTCGACCGTCGGCCAGACGGATGCCGCCAAGGCAAAGACGCAGACCGAAATCACGGCGCTTCAGGCGCAGATGAAATCCTTTGCCGACGCCGCCACCTTCTCCGGTTCGAATTTCCTGTCGGTGATCTCCAAGCAGGTGTCGGCCGCCAATGACGGCGTCCAGCCCGACTCCAAGATCGTGTCCTCGTTCAACCGCACCTCGTCCGGCGCCGTCCAACTCGGGACGATTGACATCGATGTCGAGAGCACCAAGCTTTTCGATTCCGGTCTCGCCGGCGAGGTCAAGAACCAGGGCATTCTCGACCGCAAGACATCGGTCTATTCGACCGCGGCCGCGCAGACCCTGTATGACACCGCCTATGCGGCATCGATCGCGGGTGGATCAACGGATATCGCAGCCAACACCGCCGGCCAGACCGCGGCGGGGGCGGTTGCCAAGGTCGACAATATTTCCGCCTACAATCTCGACATCACGGCGGCGGGCGTGACCGACGACATCATCACCCAGATGATCACCAAGATCGACAACGTCATGAGCCAGCTGACCGATTCCGCCACCATCCTCGGTTCGGCCAAGAGCAGCATCGACCTGCAGAAGACCTTCACGCAGAGCCTGATGGACTCCATCGACCGCGGTGTCGGCCAGCTCGTCGATGCCGACATGAACAAGGAATCGACCCGCCTTCAGGCGCTCCAGGTGCAGCAGCAGCTCGGCATCCAGTCGCTGTCGATCGCCAACAGTTCCTCGCAGTCGATCCTGTCGCTGTTCAAGAGCTGACCGCCCACTCGACGTCTTCACCTCAAGGTTGACGGGCCGCGCGCCGAGCGCGGCCCGATTTCATTTTCGCACAAGCTTCGAGGGCTAGTGTTCCAGCGGACAGTCATGCTGGGAGTAGTCGACCGTGCCGGAACAGATCCAGAGCATCATCGCGAATCTCCGCGGGTTTGGCGTGAAGCGCCTGGCCATGCTGGCGGGCATCGCCGCATTGGTGATGAGCGTCATCGGTGTCGCTTCCGTCTATCTCAACCGTCCGGCCTACGACACGCTCTATGTCGGGCTCGACCGCGCCGACGTGAACCAGATCGGCCTCGTGCTGGGCGAGGCCGGCATCGGCTTCGACGTCGGCTCCGACGGAACCTCGGTCCTGGTCCCGGCCGGCACCACCGCGCAGGCCCGCATGCTGCTTGCCGAAAAGGGCCTGCCGACCAGCGCCAATGCCGGCTATGAACTGTTCGACAATGTCGGCTCGCTCGGCCTGACCTCCTTCATGCAGCAGATCACGCGTGTGCGCGCGCTGGAGGGCGAAATATCGCGCACCATCCAGTCGATCGCGGGCGTCAAGGCTGCGCGCGTCCATATCGTTATGTCCGAGCGTGCCAATTTCCGCCGCGACGAGCAGCAGCCCTCCGCGTCGGTCGTCATCCGCTACGCCGGCATCGACGCCGAGAAAAGCGCCATGTCGATCCGCCATCTCGTCGCCGCCGCCGTTCCCGGCCTGTCGGCCGACAAGGTGACGGTGCTCGATTCCAACGGCAATCTGCTGGCGGCGGGAGACGATCCCTCCAACACAAGTGCCGCCCGCACGCTGGGCGTCGAGCAGACCGTCGAGGCGCAGATCGGTGACAACATCCGGCGCGCCCTCACCCCGTATCTTGGCCCGGACAATTTCCGCGCCAGCGTCAAGGCCGACGTCAACACCGATACCCGCCAAACCGAGGAGACGATCTTCGATCCGGAGTCGCGCGTCGAGCGTTCGGTGCAGTCGGTGCGCGCCAACGAGAACAACAACCAGAAGCAGGCCTCCACCCCGGCCAGCGTCGAGCAGAACCTGCCCGAGACGCAGACGACCGCCACCGAGGGTCCGCAATCCTCCTCGCAGAACGACCGCAGGGAAGAGATCACCAACTACGAGATCAACTCCAAGAAGATCGCCACCGTCTCCAACGGCTACAGCGTCACCAAGATGTCTATCGCCGTGGTCGTCAACCAGGATCGGCTGAAGGCGATCCTGGGCAAGGACGCCACGCCCGAACAGATCGCCAAGCGCGTCGCCGACATCCAGAAGATGGTGACCTCTGCCACCGGCTTCGACGACAAGCGCGGCGATGTCATCGACGTCTCGGCGGTCGAGTTCATCGACGGGCTCGACGGCGAGGCGGTCCCGCAAGCCGGAATGCTCGATTCCGTCGGCCAGCATGCCGGCACGCTGATCAATGCCGGCGCCTTCATCGTCGTGGTGTTCCTGGTGGCCTTCTTCGGCCTGCGCCCGATGGCGGCGGCCCTGACAGCAAAGGCGACGCCGGCCATAGCGGGTCCCAATTTCGACGAGGTCCAGCGCTCGCTGCCGACGCCGGAGGGCACGGCTTCCGCCGAAGCCGGCTCGGCCGTCGGCGCGTTGCCGGGCGTGCGCGCCGGTTCCACGCCGCTCGACGACCTGCGCCAGAAGATCAGGCCCGCGCCGCAGGAGCGGCTTGCCCGCATGGTCGACCTCAACGAGGAGCGCACAGCGCAGATCCTGCGCAAATGGGCGGCCCAGGAAGTCGCGGTGTAGTCCATGCCTTCCCTAGCCCTTTTCGATCTCCTGCCGGATTTCGGCCCGCGCCCGCAACGTGTCAGCCAGCCGAGGGCCGCCGCCGAGCACGAGCCGGAAGCAGCCGCGCCGCAAGCCGATATCGGCACGCTGATCGCCGAAGCGGTCGCCCAGGCGGAGGCGGCGCTTGGCGAGCGGCTTGCGGCTGCCCACGAAGCAGCGATGGACGCTGAACGCCGGGCGAATGCCGAGGAAGCGAAGGCCTTTCTCGAGAGCTTCGGCGGCGATGTCGGCGAGGCGGTCTCGCTGCGCATCGATGCCATGGAGGCGCGCGTGACGGACCTCGTCGCCGCCACGGTCGCCCGCATCATCGGCGGCATCGTCAGTGACGACCTGCAAAAGCGCTCGCTTGAAGCGCTTGCCGGTGCGGTCCGCGAGGCGGTCGGCGATGGCGAAGCGGTGCGCATAGTCGTTCGCGGCCCGCTTTCCCTTTTCGAAGCGCTGAAGGCATCGCTCGGAGCGCGCGCCGCCAATCTCGACTTCATCGAAGCTCCCGGCTTCGATCTCACGGTCTCCATCGACGAAGCGGTGTTCGAGACGCGCATGGCCGAATGGTCGGCAACGCTCTCCCAGGTGTTGGCATGAGCGTCGCCGATGCCGATCAGGCCAGGCACGAGATCATCATCGTGCGTCGCGGCCAGGACGACCACGAGGAGGGCCATCACGGTGGCGTCTGGAAGATCGCCTTCGCCGACTTCATGACGGCCATGATGTGCTTCTTCCTGGTCATGTGGCTGATCAACGCCGCCAACGAACAGACCAAGGCGGCGGTCGCCAGCTATTTCAATCCGGTCAAGCTGGTCGACCGCACGTCGAGCCGCAAGGGCCTGGAGGATCTCGGCGACGGTCCGCGCGCCATCGGGCTGACCGCCGACAATCCGGAAGAGGCGGCCACCAAGGCCGGACAGGATGGAGCCGGCGGCGCGGGTTCATCCGATCCCAAAAAGGAAAAGCAGGAGCCGCAGCAGTCCGAGCAGTCCGACGAACACCTGTTCGCCGATCCCTACGCGGTGCTTTCGGAAATCGCCACCAACACCGGCATCATGCAGAACGTCAGCCAGAAGGGCGATGGCGGCGCGCAGAGTGCCGGCCCGGCAACGGGCGCTTCCGGCGGCGCCTCCTATCGCGATCCGTTCGAGCCTGATTTCTGGTCTCAGCAGGTGGCCTCGCCGGGCGCCGAGGCCAGCGCGCAGCGCGCCAGGATCGAAGGTGATCCGGTGAAGCCCGGCGACAAGGCCGCCGAGGCGCAGGTCGCCAAGGTCAAGGCCGTGCCGCCTGCGCCGCCGGTCATCGCGGCGCCGCTTGAACCTCTGGCAAAGGACGGCAAGGCCACAACGGCAATCGCCGAGGCGGGTGATGCGAAAGCCGGCGCCGCCGGGCCTGCGGACGCCAAGGTTGCCGCCGCCCAGGAGGCGGCCAAGCCCGATGCCGGCGAAAAGAAGCCGGGCGCGGCCGCGCTTAAGGCTGCGGCCGATGTCAGGCAGCAGCTGGCCGAGGCCTTCAAACCTGGCGACAAGTTGCACGACGGCGTCTCGGTCGAAGCCACCGACAAAGGCGTCCTCATCTCGATCACCGACCAGCTTGACTTCGGCATGTTCGAGGTCGGCTCCGCGATGCCGCGCCGTGAGCTGGTGCTCGCGATGGAAAAGATCGGCCGCATCGTCAACAGCCAGAAGGGCACGATCAGCATCAACGGCCACACCGACGCGCGGCCGTTCCGCAGCGCCGGCTACGACAATTGGCGGCTGTCGACGGCGCGCGCGCATTCGGCGTACTACATGCTGGTGCGCGGCGGCGTCGACGAGCGCCGCATCACCGAAGTCGCCGGCTTCGCCGACCGCCAGCCGAAGGACCCCGCCGATCCGCTGTCGGCGGTGAACCGCCGCATCGAGATACTGATGGCGACCGGCGGATGAAGCGGGCGGTCTTCACCAGCCGCTTGATGGGCCTTTTGCTGTTGGCCGGCCAGCCTACGGCCGCCCTCGCCCAGGATTCGTTGCAGCCCTATCAGCTGGTGCGCTCGCTGCAGCTTATTCAAGACCGTATCGCCGTCGGCGACCACGCCGCGCTGCCGATGCAGTCCAAGCTGCTGGAGATGATCGATACGCGCTTGCGCGAGGCGGACAAGGACGATTTCAGGGATCCGAAGAATTTTCGCGCGCTGCTGGTCTACGGCATGAGCGGCGGCAACCCGGTGACCGTCGAGGCGGCCGTGTCGCGCGCCACCGCCGATGCGCGGGACCTAGCCCTTGCCAGGGGCGTCATCGATTACCTGAACGGCCGCCCCGGCGAGGCCATCGAAGCCTTGAAGCCGGTCGATCCGATGGCGGAGCCCAGCGACCTCGCCGCCTTCCTTGCCCTGGTCAAGGGTTCGCTGCTCGCCAGCGACCAGCCGGCCGCGGCGCTGGTGCTGCTCGACGAGGCGAAATTGCTCGGCCCCGGGACACTGGTCGAGGAGGCGGCATTGCGCCGCTCGGTCGGCATTGCGGTCGCGCAGCGCGACGCGGCGCGCTTTGCGCTTGCCTCCACACAATATGTCGAGCGCTATCTCTATTCGCCCTATGCCAGCCAGTTCGCCGACTCCTTCGTCTCGGGCGTGATTGAGCTGCACATGTCGATCAGCCAGGACAAATTGGCCGATATCACCTCAATGATGGATCCCGAGCGCGAGAAGGTCATTTATCTGCGCATCGCCCGCCGCGCCGCGATCGACGGCCTGAACGAACTGTCCGCCTTCGCCTCGGCGCGGGCCGAGCAAGGCCGCGACGGCAACACCAATCAGGGCGATCCGCGCGCCCTGCTCTACTCAAGCCTGTCCACCGTGACATCGGGTACCATCGAGGACGTGCGCGCCAAGCTGGGCAAGATCGACCGCAGCCGGCTGTCGGACGGCGACCGCGCGCTGCTCGACGCCGCCGAGGCCATCGCCGGCGAAGTGGTGGCGCCGCCCGCTTCCCTTCCGACCGCCAGCCCGGCACCTGCCGAAGTCATGCCATCGCACGAGCCCGAGCCTGCCGCCGCGCAGTCCACCGACGCCGCCGGATTGCCGCCCGTCGAGGGTGCTGTCTCCGAACAGCCGGCCGTCGCGCCATCCGGCGACACAGTGGCAGCTGCGCCGAACCCGCCGGCTCCGGGCGATGCGGCAACTGTCCTGCCGGCATCGGCGCCGGTGGCCGCGGCCAGCACCGACACGTCAGACCCAACCGATGCCGCCATGGTCAAAACCCGTCGACAGCTCGACCTGATCGACCAGATGCTTGGAGCCGCTCCGAAATGACCCCCAGCCTCGGTCCGGCGCTGCCGGGAATCACCACCGCGCGCACGACGGCGGAACAGCCGGCGACCGGAAAAAATGACGACACGGGTTTCGGCAAGATGCTGGACGACAAGGCCGGGCCGGCCCACCCGGACAAGTATCCGGCAGCCGGGGCCGAATCGCGCGATGAGCGCTGGAGCAGGTTTGCCGCCGGTCCTGCCGGGCAGAAGGACGAGCCACTGCCGGCTGGCAAGGCAAGGATCCCATCCAGCGGAATGCCGGCCGCGAAAACAGCCAGGGACGACAAGACCGCCGAGCCGGACAAGGACGCCGATGGCGCAGCGGCCGAGACAGGTACGACGCCGCTCGAGGACCATCTGCCGTTGCTGATCGCGTTCCATGACCTGCGCCATTTCTCGACATCGGCCAGACCGGCCGATACGAGCGAAACCGGACAGGAACCGGCGCTCGACGGGCAGCTCCTGCCGAAGGCCTACCGGCCGAAATCCGCCGCCGGGCATGACGATCTCGAACCGATCTCGAAGCCCGAGCGGACATCGCTCGTGGATGGGTCGCTGACCAAGCTCGATGGCCAGACCGTCCACGACGCCGCCGGCAGGCCAAAACGCGACAATGCGATCGCGGCCGGGCCACTGCCCCAGACAGCGCCGGCCGAAGTGCCGGACCTGGATCCGAAGCAGGCGGCACCGCAGCTGAAATCCATGGCCGATGTTCAGTCCTCGTTGCGGCACGAGCCCGGAAAACAACTGTCGGCGGCAGGGCGCATCGACGTGGTTTCCGAGCGCAGCTTCCCTGCCCCGCCGCAGGCGCCGATGAGCCAGGCCGCCCTCAACGTGATCGGCGCCATAACAGCCGATGGCGGCCCGAAAACGACGCTTTCGACACACTCCGCAACTGCGCAACTGACAGGCCCTGTTGCCGCCGCGACACATGTGTTGAAGATCGAACTTCATCCGGCCGAGCTTGGCATGGTCACCGCCAATCTTCGCCTCTCCGGAGAACAACTTTCGATTGAGTTAAAGCCTCAAACACATGACGCCTACCACCGGCTGTCCTCTGATAGCGATGCCATCGTCAAGTCCCTGCGCGGACTCGGCTTCGAGGTTGACAAGGTCACGATACTACAACCTTCGGTAGCGGTCCCCGCAACGACCCGCACTGATGCGACCGCATCCTTGCAGACGGCGGCGGGCCGCGACCAGTCGTCCTTTCAACCCGGGAATTCCGGCGGCGGCAACAGCGGCGCCGGCGGCCAGCAACCGGGCCAGCAATCCGCCGGAAGACACAATGATGACGCGCAAGCACACGGCCGCCCCGCTTCGCCTTCTCGCGAGCGTGCTGGCGGCGATATCTTTATCTAGTCTTGCGAGCGCCGCCGCTGCCGCCGCCAATGCTTGCGAACCGGAGATCCTGCGCGCCGCCGACCGCTACGGCGTGCCGGCTGGCATCCTCTATGCCGTCGGCTTGACCGAGACCGGCAAGAAGGGCAGCTTGCAGCCCAACGCATTGAATATAGAAGGAAAAGCGGTCTTCCCGACAAGCCGCGCGGAAGCTCTTGCCACCTTCGCCAATGCCCGACGCGAAGGCAAGACGCTGATTGATCTCGGCTGCATGCAAATCAATCACCACTACCACGGCGCGCATTTTCGCAGCGTCGAGGACATGCTAGATCCGCGTCAGAATGTCGACTATGCGGCGCGTTTCCTGGCCAGCCTTCATGCCCGTCACGTGACCTGGTCGATGGCTGTCGCCCGCTATCACGCGGGGCCCGACAACGACCCGGCGCAGAAGGTCTATGTCTGCCGCGTGATATCAAACATGGTGGCCACAGGCTTCGGCAAATGGACCGGCAACGCTCGCACGTTCTGCAATCCATGAGTGTATTGTTGCATCTCATGCAATCGGTCGCAAAGTCTCGGCGTTGCGCTTCGACTTGGCCGGGACTTGGAGCACCAAGCATATCTCACCCCATGCTAATGCAACCGATGCGATTCCGGACTCCCAAGAAACTAGTTACAAGAAATGACGGTTGTTCAGGATTCCTGCCAGCGGATACGGCTTTCCCCACGGGGCAGATGAGCTGATTCGGAGGCGGGGCCGATGATCGTTATCGTTGACGAGCGAGAGCTCGTGACAGACGGATACAATTCACTTTTTGACCGCGAGGGCATCGCCTGCGCGGGCTTCGCTTCCGGCGAATTCGGCGAGTGGGTGAACTCGGCCGCCGATGCCGATCTGCGCTCGGTCCGGGCCTTCCTCATCGGCGACTGCCGCGAAGGCGCGATCTCTCCGCGCCAGATCCGCGACCGCACCGGAGCCCCGGTGATTGCTCTCAGCGAGCAGCATTCGCTGGAAAACACGTTGCGGCTGTTCGAGAGCGGTGTCGATGACGTCATCCGCAAGCCGGTCCATATCCGCGAGATCCTGGCTCGCATAACAGCCATCCGCCGCCGCGCCAACGAGGATGCCGCCTTTACCGAGATCGGCGCCATGCGCATTTTCATGGATGGCCGCGACCCCGAAATCAATGGCCAGCCGCTTCCCTTGCCGCGCCGTGAGCGCCGCATTCTCGAATATTTGGCAAGCAATCGCGGCCGCCGCGTCACCAAGACCCAAGTATTCAACGCCATCTACGGCATCTTCGACGAAGAGGTCGAGGAGAACGTGGTGGAAAGCCACATCAGCAAGCTGCGCAAGAAGCTGCGCGAGAAGCTGGGCACCGATCCGATCGATTCCAAGCGCTTCCTCGGTTACCGGCTGGTGTTCTGATGCACCGCCGCGCCAGCCTCGCGCAAGACAGGACGCGTAGCCTCGCTGCCAATGGCATGGACATTGCGGAGACATTTCGATGAGCCTCTACGGGATGATGCGGACCGGCGTTTCCGGCATGAACGCGCAGGCCAACCGTCTGTCGACGACAGCCGACAACATCGCCAATTCCGATACCACCGGCTACAAGCGGTCCTCCGCCGAATTTTCAACGCTGGTCATGCCCTCGACGGGCGGCGCCTATAATTCCGGCGGCATCACCACCACGATCCGGCAGGCGGTCAGCGATCCCGGCGTTCTCCAATACACCACCTCTGTCTCCGACCTTGCCGTCAGCGGCGACGGCTTCTTTGTCGTCCAGGACCCGAGCGGTACGCCTTTCCTGACCCGCGCCGGTGCCTTCGTTCCCGATGGACAGGGCAGGCTGGTCAACTCGGCCGGCTTCCAGCTGATGGCCTACAGCTACGAAAATGGCGTGCCGGCGGCGACGGTGAACGGTTTTGAAGGACTGGTCCCGGTCGTCATCTCCGACCAGGGAATGACCGCGACCCCGAGCACCGAGGGTCTCTACAGCGGCAACTTGCCCGCAGGCGCGACGCCGGTCGCGGCCGGCAACCTGCCCACCACCAACGCCGCAGGCGCGCAGTACACCTCGAAATCCTCGATGGTCGCCTATGACAATCTCGGCAACAAGAAGCTGCTCGACGTCTATTTCACCAACACCGGCGCCGGCACCTGGCAGGTGTCGGTCTTCGACCAGTCGAAGGCGACCGCCGGAACGTCATTCCCCTACACCGGCGGCGCGCTTGGCTCGGCCAACCTGACCTTCGACACGACCACGGGCAAGCTCACCGGCGCCGTCGACAGCGTCTCGCTCACCGTGCCCAACGGCAGCACCTTTTCACTGGATCTGTCGGCATTGACTCAGCTCGGCACCGGCTTCACGGTTTCGGACGCTCAGGTCAACGGCCACGCGCCGAGCACCATCGACAAGGTGCAGATCAGCAAGGACGGCACCATCTACGCCCAGTACAAGGACGGCTCCACCAAGCCGCTCTACAAGATCCCGCTGGCCGATGTGCAGAGCCCCGACCAGCTCACCGCGCTGCCCGGCAATGTGTACTCGCAGGGCACCGAATCCGGCGCGGTCCGCGTCGGCTTTGCCAATGAAGGCAAGCTTGGCTCCATCATCTCCGGCGCGCTCGAGAATTCGAACGTCGATATCGCCGAGGAACTGACCAACATGATCGCGGCGCAGCGCAGCTACACCGCCAATTCGAAAGTCTTCCAGACGGGTTCCGACCTGATGGACGTCCTTGTCAACCTGAAGAGATAAAACCGGGCAACGCCCGTGAAAGACCCGCATGTCGCTTTCCACCGCATTGAGCATCGCCCAATCGGCGCTTATGAACACCGCTCGGCAGACCAGCGTTGTCTCGCGCAACGTCGCCGACGCTTCCAATCCGGACTATACGCGCCGCATCGCCGTCGTCACCAGCACTGCGCCGGGCGCGCGCTCGGTTGACATCCAGCGCGTAGCCAACGACCTGCTCTTCCGTCAGAATCTAAGCGCCCTGTCGGCGTACAGCGGCCAGAACGCGCTCTATAGCGGCCTGGATCAGCTGGATGTTTCGGTCAATGGTGTCGACAATGCGTCCTCTCCCTCGACCGCGATCGGCAATTTGCAGCAGGCGCTGCAGCTCTATGCCACCTCGCCGTCCAACCAGAATCTCGGCTCCAGCGTTATCGACGCGGCCAAGCAGGTCGTGCGCTCCCTGAACGAAGGCTCCAGGGCCATTCAGGACTTTCGCACCCAGACCGACGGCCAGATCGCCACGGCGGTAGACGATCTCAACTCGCTGCTCAGCCAATTCCAGGACGCCAACCAGGCTGTCATATCAGGCACGCGCTCCGGCACCGACGTTTCCGATGCGCTGGACCAGCGCGACGCGCTTTTGAAGAAGATCTCGGACTATGTTCCGGTCTCCACCTTCACGCGCGGCGACAATGACATGGTCATCACCACGGGTGACGGCACGACGCTGTTCGAAACCATCCCGCGCACGGTCAGCTTCGCCCCGTCCTCCGGCTACAGCGCCGGTACCGTCGGCAACGCCCTCTACATCGACAATGTGCCGATCTCGGCGGGAACCGGCGGCAACACCAGCGCCAGCGGCAAGCTTGCCGGTTTGCTGCAATTGCGCGATGGCGTAGCCTCGACCATGCAGAGCCAGCTCGACGAGACCGCGCGCGGCCTGATCACGGCGTTCGCCGAGACCGCGCCGTCAATGCCCAACGCCGCCGGGCTGTTCACCTGGTCGGGCGCGCCGGCGGTGCCGGCCGCTGGCACGCTGGTCAATGGCCTTGCCGGCACGATCAGCGTCAATGCCGCCATGGATCCAAGTGTCGGCGGCAATCCGGCACTGCTGCGCGACGGCGGCGCCAACGGCGCGGCCTATATCGTCAACACTGGTGGCGCCTCTTATTCCAGCCTTCTGGTCGCCTATGGCGACCGGCTCGATCAGCCGATGACATTCGACCCCGCCGCCGGGATTTCGGCGACGTCGAGCGTTGCCGACTATGCCGCCAATTCGATCGGTTGGCTCCAGAGCGTGCGCCAGCAGGCTTCGACCGCAGCCGACGCCAAGCAAGCCCTGGCATCGCGCAGCGCCGAGGCGCTGTCCAACGCGACCGGCGTCAATGTCGACCAGGAAATGTCGCTGCTTCTCGATCTCGAACACACCTATCAGGCATCGGCCCGAATGATGAAAACCGTCGACGACATGTTGGCGGCTCTGCTCAGCGCGGTGGGATAATCCATGACCTCAGTCTCTTCGGCCGCTCTCTCGAACGCCATGCGCTATCAGCAGATGCGCATGCAGGCCGAGCTCGTCAAAGCCACGAAGGAGTCCTCCACCGGCAGGGTCGCCGATGTCGGCCTGGCACTGGGCGGACGCACCGCCCAGTCCGTAACCTTCTCGCGCGATCTCGACCGGCTCAATGTCATTATCGATTCCAACGGCCTGGTGGCCGCCCGGCTCTCCTCGACGCAGACCTCGCTCGGCCAGCTCTCCAGCGTCGCGCAGACCTTGCTGTCGAGCCTGACCACCTCAACGTCGGGCGATTCTTCCGCCAACCTCACCCAGTCGGCCGGCAAGACGGCCGTCCAGCAGCTCGCCTCGATCCTCAACACCAGCGTCAACGGCGAGTATCTGTTTGCCGGCACCAACACCGACGTCAAGCCGATCAACGATTTCACAGCGGCCGGATCACCCGCCAAGGCTGCCTTCGACGCCTCCTTTGTCGCCAATTTCGGTTTCACGCCGGATGACCCCGCCGCGGCAAACATCACCGCGGCCCAGATGGACGATTTCATCACCAACGACGTCGAGCCGCAGTTCTTCGGTTCGGGCTGGCAGGCCAACTGGTCGAACGCCACCGACCAGCAGATCGTCAGCCGCATCGCGCTCAACGAAACCACCGCGACCTCGACCAGCGCCAACAGCGACGGCATCAAGAAGCTCGCCATGGCGGCGGCCATGGTCTCCAGCCTGATGTCGACCAACATCAGCCAGGCGGCGAAGGACACCATCGTCGGCCGCTCGCAGTCGCTGGTCGGCGAAGCGCTGAGCGGCATCGGCCAGGTTCAGTCCGAAACCGGCATCGTCCAGAAGCGCGTGTCCGACGCCGTCGACCGCATGAAGACGCAGGTCGACCTGTTCGAGCGCCACATTCTCGATCTTGAAGCGGTCGACCCGGCCGAAGCCGCGACCCGCGTCGCCGACCTGACGCAGCACATCGAGACCTCCTTCGCATTGACGGCGCGGCTCCAGCAGCTCAGCCTGTTGAATTACCTGACCTGACAACTCTGAACCGGAACGGTAGAGCCAACGATGTACCAATTCTCCTACGCCGACATCCAGAGCACCTCTGTCGCCGACGCGAAGGACCGTGAACGGGAGCTGCTGACCCGCTCGATCGACATGCTGGCGGCGGCCGCCGCCCTTGGCCCCGCTTCGATGGAGGCAGTGGAGGCGCTGCATTTCACCAACCGCGTCTGGACCGCCTTTGTCGAGGATCTCGGCTCCAACGACAACGCGCTTCCCAAGGAACTGCGCGCCAACCTGATTTCGATCGGCCTTTGGCTGCTGCGCGAGGCGGAAGACATCCGCCAGGGCCGCACCCAGAATTTCGAGGGACTGATCGAGGTATCCCAGATCATCCGCGACGGCATTCAATGACCAACACGCTGAAGATATCGCTGAAGCCGAACGAGAAGATCTACATCAACGGTGCGGTCATCCGCGTCGACCGCAAGGTCACCGTCGAATTGATGAACGACGTGCAGTTCCTGCTCGAAAGCCATGTGATCCAGGCCGATGACGCCTCGACGCCGCTCAAGCAGCTGTATTTCATCCTCCAGGTGATGCTGATGAACCCGGCCGGCGCCGGCGAGGCGCGCGAAATGTTCCGCCGCTCCCTGCCGCTGCTGCTTGCAAGTTTCGAGGACGCCGAGATCGGCAGTGCGCTGAAACAGATCGACCGCATGGTCGGCGAGGACCACATCTACGAGGCGCTAAAGGCGATCCGGTCGCTCTATCCGCTCGAACGCCGCGCGCTGGGCGGCAATGACGACGTTCCGGGCGCCTCGCGTCCGCTGGCTGTGGGAGCACGCTGATGACCGTGGACATGACGACGACGATACCGGTTGGCGCCAATCAGGCCAGCCAGCAGACCTCCAAGACCGCTGTCGACTACCAGTCCTTCCTGAAGCTTCTGATCGCCGAGATGAAGAACCAGGATCCGACCAAGCCGATGGATTCGACACAGTACGTCGCCCAGCTCGCCACCTTCTCGCAGGTCGAGCAGTCTGTGCAGACCAATACCAAGCTGGACCAGATCATGCAGTCCTCGGCGCTGTCGCAGGCCGATGCGCTGATCGGGCGCTCGATAACGTCCGCCGACGGCAACACGACGGGCACCGTCGCGTCCGTGCGCCTTGCCAGCAGCGGCCTCATCGCCGTGCTGGGCAACGGCACCGAGATCGCGGTCGGCCCCGGCGTCTCGGTCAAGGCGGCAAGCTGACGGCTCCGGCGGGCCGATCCCATGAACGAGGCCGACGCACTCGACATCGTCCAGTACGCGGTGTGGACGGTGCTGACCGCATCCGCCCCGGTGGTGCTGGTCGCCATGGCGGTGGGTATCGGCATCGCCTTGATCCAGGCCCTGACACAGGTCCAGGAGATCACCTTGACCTTCGTGCCGAAGATCGTCGCCATCATGCTCGTGGCGGCACTGACCGGTCCCTTCATCGGCAGCCAGATATCGGCCTTCACCAACGTCGTCTTCGAGCGCATTGAAAACGGGTTCTAGCTGCTTGCGGCGAGCCCGCCCGTTCTGTCCCGACGACTTACCGGCAGCAGCCCGGCCCTCGCCGACGGCGGATCGTGTACGGCATAGGCTGCATCCGCGGCGCGGCATCGAAGCAAAGCCGCACGGCTGCGTGGTCCTCCTCTATCCCCTTGTTGGACCATGATCTTTTTTTCGAGACGGTCGCTCTTTGCGGCACGATGCCATAGTTTCGGCAAACCATCCGGGGAAACGGATCACCGCAACGATCGGCAAGCCATGGCAGGGCCTTTCCTATGATTGACGAAAAGCCGGAGAGCGAGAGCGTTTCAGCGCTGGCGCCGTTCCGGCACGGCATCTTCCGCGCCGTGTGGTCGGCCAGCCTCGTGTCGAATTTCGGCGGCCTCATCCAGGGCGTCGGCGCCGCCTGGATGATGACCACGATCGCCACCTCGCCCTATCAGGTCGCGCTGGTGCAGGCCTCGACCACCTTGCCGATCATGCTGTTCGCGCTCGTCGCCGGCGCCATCGCCGACAGCTTCGACCGGCGCAAGGTTATGCTGGTCGCCCAGACCTTCATGCTGGTCGTCTCGGTGCTTCTGACCCTGTTCACCTATTCCGGCTTGATGACGCCGTGGACGCTGCTTGCCTTCACCTTCCTGATCGACAGCGGCACGGCACTGAACAGCCCGTCCTGGCAAGCCTCCGTCGGCGACATCGTGCCCCGCAACAAAGTGCCGGCCGCCGTCGCGTTGAACTCGATGGGCTTCAACCTGACCCGCAGCGTCGGTCCGGCGATCGGCGGCATCATCGTCGCCGCAGCCGGGGCGGCGGCCGCCTTCGCGGCCAACGCGGTGAGCTATATCGGTCTCATCGTCGTGCTGGCGCGCTGGAAGCCGCAGGTTCAGCCATCGACGCTGCCGCGCGAATCGCTTGGCGCGGCCATGGGCGCAGGCCTGCGCTATGTCGCCATGTCGCCCAATATCGGCAAGGTGCTGGTCAGGGGCTCCGCCTTCGGCTTCAGCGCCGGCGCGGTGCTGGCGCTCCTGCCGCTGGTGGCACGCGACGTCGTCAAGGGCGACGCCCTGACCTACGGCATCATGCTGGGCGCCTTCGGCATCGGCGCGGTCGGCGGCGCGCTGATCAGCGTGCGGCTGCGCCAGCTTTTGTCCAGCGAGACCATGGTGCGCTCGGCCTTCGCCGGCTTCGCCGTCTGCGCCTTCAATGCCGCCGTCAGCCACGACGCCTGGCTGACATCGCTCGGCCTGCTGGTCGGCGGCGCGTGCTGGGTGATCGCGCTTTCGCACTTCAACGTCACCGTGCAGATGGCAACGCCGCGCTGGGTCGTCGGCCGGGTGCTGTCGGTCTATCAGACCGCGACCTTCGGCGGCATCGCGCTCGGCAGCTGGATCTGGGGCATCGTCGCCGACGCGCATGGCGCCGGGACAGCGCTGATTGCGGCGGCCATCGCCATGCTGGCTGGCGGCGCCATCGGCCTCGTGCTGCCGCTGCCGCAGCAGCAGGTGCTGAACCTCGATCCGCTCAACCGTTTCAAGGAGCCGCACCTCGCGCTCGACCTGAAACCGCGCAGCGGCCCCATCGCCATCATGATCGAATACATCATCCGCGACGAGGACGTGCCGGAGTTCCTGGCCACCATGGCCGAGCGCGGCCGCATCCGCCGTCGCGACGGTGCCCGCAACTGGACGCTGGCGCGCGATCTCGAAAATCCGGCGATCTGGATCGAGCACTACCACACGCCGACCTGGCTCGAATATGTCAGGCACAATGGCCGCATCACCCAAGCCGACGCCATGGTCGGCGAGCGCCTGCGGGCACTGCACAGCGGCGACGAGCCGCCGCGGGTGCGCCGCGTGATCGAGCGCCCGACAACCGCGGGCACGGCGCTGGTCATGGCAAAGGGGCCGATCGAGCATTAGGAGTGCAGGAAAGCGCGAAGACGTTTTCGTCCGGGCTTGCATCAGACAAAGCGTTAGAGCGGACCCAGCCAGCGGAACGCGCGCTTCAGTTCGGCGACGCCATCGTGTTCGTACCAACGGCCGTGCGCCATGATCACGCGTTCCGGATTCCATTCTATCATCTTTTCGACTGCCGCCTTGAGTTGCCCCCTGGGGAAGGTCAATCGCAAATCGCGCGGCGTCTTGCCATCCGGATCAACGACACCAGCCGCCCTGGCAAGCCAGCGCCACGGCCAGCCAAGCTTCCGCGGTTCGAAGTTCTCGATCACGTCTGTCAGGATCAATGTTCGGCTGACGGAATGGAAGAAAACCATCTCTGTCATGAAGCTGCCTTCCACCGGCAGCGACTTGAGGTCATCGTCCCACGGGTAGCCGCTCTCGGCACCAAGCTCGTTCGCCTCGAAATCGATCCTGTCGCCCGCCTGCTCGCGAATCCGCGGTGCCAGCCAGATGCCCGCATCCGCAAAGGCCCTGCGCCACATCGGAATCCACCAATAGTGGATCCGGTTCGGCCCGATGATGTAGCGGACCTTGCCCAATCCAGCGATCTCGGCCTCGAGGCTCTCTGTCAGCAAGGTGGGTGAATGGACGAACAAATCGCCATCGTTGACGCGGATGACGGTCATCCGCGTCGGAAACCGCATTTTCGGCCAAGGCATGCCGAAGCGGATGACCGGGCCATCCACGATCCAGATGTCCTTCGAAACCAGCTTTAACGTGTTGAGCGGCGGATATGGTGTGCGGTCGGCCATGGTCTGCTGATGTAGGGTGGAGAACAAGCTTGGCCACGGCAGCTTCGTCTTGCACGAGTTCAGCCGGGCCGGCTCGGCAGCCTACCTTCGCCCGACCTACCCTTCGCCCGACAAGTCCCGGCGCGCTTTTTCCAGCTCCTCGGCATAGCGCCGCATCAGATGGCCCTCGGTCAGCAGTCCGAGCACGATGTGGTCGGTGAAATCCTCGACCACGGCCAACTCCTCGGCGCCGGCCCGCTGGAAGGTCTCGGCGGCCGACTGCACGTTCATGCTCGGCACCAGGACGGCATCCTTGTATTGCGCGAGGTCGCGCACCGCCGTCTCGCCGTCGGACAGGTCGCTGTGCAGTTCGGCAACGATCAGCACGCCGACATATTGATCGCCGGCGTCGACGGCAATGACGCGCTGGGCCGAACCCAGCGGCACCTGCTTGCGGAAGGCCGCAAGCGTCGTGTCGGCATTGATGGTCTTGATGTCCTTGCGCATCATCGAGCCGACGGTCAGGCTGCGCATCCAGCCGACGTCATGGGCGCTGCGGATCGTCTCGCCGCGCAGATGAAAACGCCACGTCGAGAAGGAGTAGCCGAAGGTCTCGCGCACCAGGATCGCCGCCATGATCGAGGCCGCCAGGACGACGCCGGTTAGCGTCAGGTCGCGGGTCGATTCCAGCGCCAGGAACGTCATCGTCAGCGGCCCGCCGACGACGCCGACCGCCAGCGATGTCATGCCGACGACGGCAGCGACGGCGGGATCGATGCCGGTCGACGGCGAGATGAAAGCCATCACATCGGCGAATGCCTTGCCGAGCAGGGCGCCAAGAAACAGAGAAGCGAAGAACAGTCCGCCGCGAAACCCCGAACCCAGCGAGATCGCGGAAGCTGCCAGCTTCAGCACGAAGACGCTGGCCACCACGCTCAGCCCATAGTTCATGGCGAATTCGCGATGCAGCGCGCCGTGGCCGCTCGACAGCACCTGTGGCGTGACCAGCCCAAGCAGGCCGACGATGACGCCGCCGATGACGGGACGCAGCGAGGCGTCGACCGACAGTTTGGCAAAGGCGCGCTCGACCAGCGTCACCAGATGCATGATGGCGATCGAGGCGGCCCCGCCAAGAAGCCCAAGCAGCAGGAAGGGCACGTACTGGCTGGCCGTGAGTGCCGGCAGGCCCGCAAGCTCCAGCGGGAACGGCACGCCGCCGAACATCTCGGCGGTGAGCGAGGCGGAGATCGCCGCGGTCATGACAGGCACCACATTGGCGACCGAATAGATGCCGATGACCAGTTCGAAACCATAGAAAGCGCCGGTCAGCGGCGCGTCGAAAGCCGCCGCGATGGCGCCGGCCGCGCCGCAGCCGACCAGGATGCGGACATCGTTGCGGCGCAGCTTGAAAAGCCGCGCCAGCCGCGAAGCCAGGCCGGAACCGACCTGCGTATAGCCGGCTTCCAGCCCGACAGAGGCGCCGAAACCGCTGGAGATCATGGTCTGGCCGGCGATGATGAACGTATCGGTCAGCGACATGCGACCGCCATAGAGCGCGTTGGCCTCGATCGGGTCGACAGGCGTGCGGAATCTCCGCTTTCTCAGCCAGATCACCGTCAGCCCGAGCAGGATGCCGCCGATCGCCGGGATCAGGGCCTGCATGGGGTGGGCGAGGGAGAACATGCCGGAAAGCCGGCCGCCGGGCTGCACGCCGAACAACAGTCCGTGCAGGTCCTGCACGATCTGGCTCATCGCGGTGACCAGTATGCCCGCCATCACGCCGACGATGCCGGCAAGGACGACAACCGCGATGCCTCGCGCTTCGAGCAGCGGGATCGAATTGATGAGCACCGCGCGCAGCCGGCGAGCGTAGACTTGCGGTTGATTCCTGGGCGATTGGTTTTTGGTAAGCACCGGAGCGGCTCGCCGACATCAGCAAGGCATTGAAAACACTGCCGTGCTGATACGCCGAGCGGCACCGCATGGCAACCACAATGACGGCGCCCGCGCGCCCTTTGGAGGGAGCCCGTCCGGCCGCCGATGGTCAGGTCGGCTTCGGGTCGCCGGCCTCGTAGAGCACGAGATTGCGCTCGCCGATGCCGAGCGACGGCCAGCTTGCGCGCCAGTCCACAAGGTGTGGCGCGGCGAAATGCGCATCGAGCGCCGCCCTGTCATTCCAGACTTCCGTGACCCGGATCAACCCGGCATCGAGGACATCCTGCGCATAGGAGTATGCGAGGCAACCGGGCTCGGCACGGCTGGCAACAACCATGCGTTCCATCGCTGGCCTTGCCTGTTCGAGCTTGTCGGGTGGCAGACGAACCGTGCCGATGACCAGCAGCATGAGATTTCCTTTCGATGGTTGGGCAGGCCACTCTCCCACCCTCGCGCAAGCTTGGCCAGCTACCCTCGCCGGGCTGTCGCATGCTCGGCAGCCCACGGTTTTCGAGGACTAGAATGGCGATAAGCGAAAGCATCCAGCCCGGCGCCGTGGCCAAGAACGGTCGCGACGTCTTCTTCGCGCTGGGCATCGTCATCATCCTGGCCGTGCTGTTCCTGCCGATCCCGGCCTTTCTCATCGACGTCGGCCTTGCCTTCTCGATCGCCCTTTCGGTGCTGATCCTGATGGTGGCACTGTGGATCCAGCGGCCGCTCGACTTCTCCTCGTTTCCGACCGTGCTGCTCATCGCCACCATGCTGCGGCTATCGCTCAACATCGCCACCACGCGCATGATCCTGTCGCACGGCAATGAAGGCACGCACGCCGCCGGCTACGTCATCGCCGGCTTCTCCAAACTGGTGATGGCCAGCGATTTCGTCATCGGCCTGATCGTCTTCATGATCCTGATCGTGGTGAACTTCATCGTCATCACCAAGGGCGCCACCCGTATCGCCGAGGTCGGCGCCCGTTTCACCCTCGACGCCATCCCCGGCAAGCAGATGTCGATCGACGCCGACCTCTCCGCCGGCATGATCGACGACAAGACAGCGCAGTTGCGCCGCCGCGAGCTGGAAGAGGAATCCTCCTTCTTCGGCTCGATGGACGGCGCCTCGAAATTCGTCCGCGGCGACGCCATCGCCGGCCTCATCATCACCGCCATCAACATCGTCGGCGGCATCGCCATCGGCTATATCAGGCACGGCATGGGCATGGGCGAGGCCGCCGACGTGTTCATCAAGCTGTCGGTCGGCGACGGTCTGGTCACCCAGATCCCGGCGCTCATCGTCTCGCTCGCCGCCGGCCTGCTGGTTTCCAAGGGCGGTACACGCGGTTCGACGAACCAGGCCGTGTTCGGCCAGCTCGGCGCGCATCCGCGAGCGCTATATGTGGCGGCGGCGCTGCTGGTGCTGCTCGGCCTGATGCCCGGCCTGCCGTTCTTCCCCTTCTTCGCGCTCGCCGGCGGCATGGCCGGCCTCGGCTATGTCATTCCGATGCGCCACAACCGGGCCATGGCCGAGGCCGAGGCGCTGAAGAACCAGGAGAAGGCGACCAAGGCCGAGGAAGAGAAGAACTCGGTCAAGGCCTCGCTCGCCACCGCCGAGATCGAGCTTCTGATCGGCAAGCAGCTTTCGACCCGGCTGCTGGTCTCGCATCAGGAGCTGGTCTTCCGCATGGCCAAGATGCGCAAGAAGTTCGCCCAGCAATATGGCTTCGTCGTGCCCGAAGTGCGCGTCGCCGACGATTTCGCCATCCCGCCGAAAAGCTATCAGATCAAGGTGCACGGAACGGTGGTCGCCGAATATTCGATGCGCGTCGGGGAGATCATGGTGCTGCTCGGCAACCGCGACGTTCCCGAAATTCCGGGCGAGGAGATCCGCGAGCCGGCCTTCGGCATGCGTGCCTATTCCGTCATGGAAACATTCGCCGAGGATCTGAAGCGCGAGAACTACACCTTTGCCGACAACATGTCGGTGCTGCTCACCCATCTCTCCGAGGTCATCCGCAACAACCTGCCGCAGCTTCTGTCCTACAAGGACATGAAGGCGCTGCTCGAGCGCCAGGATCAGGAATACCGCAAGCTCGCCGACGAGATCTGCACCACGCACATCTCCTATCCCGGCCTGCAGGCAGTGTTGAAGCTGCTGCTGGCCGAGCGTGTCTCGATCCGCAACCTGCACCTGATCATCGAGGCCATCGCCGAGATCGCGCCGCATGTGCGCCGCACCGAGCAGATCGTCGAGCATGTCCGCATCCGCATGGCGCAGCAGATCTGCGGCGATCTTTCGGAGGGCGGCGTGCTCAAGGTGTTGCGTCTCGGCAACCGCTGGGACCTCGCCTTCCACCAGAGCCTCAAGCGCGACGCCAAGGGCGAGGTGCGCGAGTTCGATATCGATCCGCGCCAGCTGGAAGAATTCGGCCAGGACGCCACCAAGGCGATCAAGAAATTCCTCGAAGCCGGCGAGCGTTTCGTCCTCGTCACCGCGCCCGACGCGCGCCCCTATGTGCGCATGATCATCGAGCGGCTGTTCACCACGCTGCCGGTGCTCTCGCATGTCGAAATCGCCAAGGGCGTCGAGATCAGGGTGCTCGGGACCATATCGTGAGCGTTCTCTCGCAAGCGGTCGTCATCGCGGCGTTCCTCGCCTTCTGCCGCATCGGCGCCTGCTTCATGCTGATGCCCGGCCTGTCCAGCGCCCGCATCCCGGTGCAGGTCAGGCTGTTCGTTGCGGTCGCCGCCACCGGCGGCCTGCTCGCCTTCCTGTGGGACAAGATCTTTCCCTTCGTCGATCCGCGTCCGCAGATCCTGGTGCCGATGATCGTTTCCGAACTCCTGGTCGGCGGCCTGATCGGCGCCATGACCAGGCTCTACATGGAAGCCCTGCGCTTCATGGGGTCGGCCATCGCCATGCTGATCGGCTATGGCGGCTCGGGCGGGCCAGCGATCGAGGAGCCCGAACCGCAGGCGGCGCTCGCCGCCATGATCTCGTTCTCGGCACTGCTGCTGCTGTTCGTCTTCGACTTCGACCATGAGATCATACGCGCGCTGGTGACGTCCTATACGGTCGCGCCGGTCAACGTCTTCTTCAACCCGCAGGCGGCACTGGTCGATGTCGCCGACACGGTGTCGGACACCTTCTTCCTGGTCATCCGCCTCGGCAGCCCTTTCGTCGCCTATGCCATTCTCGTCAACCTGACGATCGGCTTCGTCAACAAGCTGACGCCGCAGATCCCGATCTATTTCATCTCTCAGCCCTTCGTCATCGCCGGCGGCATGCTCATCTTCTATTTCGCCGTCGGCTCCATGCTGTCGCTGTTCGTCGACGGCTTTGTCGACCTGACGCTGGCGAGGTGACATGAGCACGCGCAAGGACCGCCTGAAGAAGCTGGTCAAGGTTCAGGAACAGTTGAAGGCGCTGCACGAGACGCGCCACGCCACCCTCCTCGCCGCCGCAAATGCCGCCGAAGCCGAGGCCAAGGAACTGGTCGAGCATTTCGACAAGGACAATTCCCTCTCCGGCCTTTTCCCCGATCTCTACCACCGCCGCATCGCCCAGGCCGTCGTGCGCCAGGAGGCGAACCTCGAAAGCGCCAGGAAGGAGGCCGGCCTCGTCGCGTCGGCAACCGCGCGCACCAACATGGTCGAGCGCGCCTACAAGGACGTGCGCAACCGCGACGAACGCGAACGCTCCGACCGCGAGCGCCTCGATCTGATCGCGCAGAAGCGGGGACAGGAGTAGAGGAGGAGGTCTGGACGCAAAGCAAGCCTTCGCAGCGGAATCCTGACTGACCGCTTTGCGCCTCGTACGGGCTATGGATGCAATTTCGCGTCTACCCAGAAGCCGCCCGTACAGCCTGTCGAAGAATGTGCCGAGCCTCCGCATTGCGGAGGATCGTAAAAAGGCGACGTTTCAGCTAACTTGTTATCTGCTCGGCGGCAGCTTCCTCGAGGCCAGCTGCCGCTTGGACGGCAAGACCGCGAGCCGCTGCCTGTGAATCGTAAAATTCCTCCAGCGCATGGACCCTGCCCCACCGCAGGGTAAACACGTGGAGACCTCGGTTGATGTACGACGTGTCGCCGTTGAGCAGGGTCGCGGTGCCATCCCACTGGGCAAACACAGTGGTATGCCACGGCCAGCCCTCCACCCAGATGTGATTGACCCTGAGACGGAGGGTGGGCAGAACACGGCCGAGGCGTTCAAACCAGCGGCGCAGGGCTTCCTTGTCGTGGCGCTCTCCACCAAGCGCGTGGGCGCCGCCAACCCGATGATGGACATGCGGCGCGAGTGCTTTCACCGCCGCATCCCAGCGATGATTGTTGACGTCATCGAAGCTCTTTCGGATCGATTTCTCGACAAAATAGCTATATAGCATATCACTCTCCTCCAACTCATTCGGTAGCGCGATCGAAGGTACCTGTGGCGAGCTGTTCGGACGCAGCCGACGCCACGCAGGGTCTGCGCGTCAGCGCATTGTCGCGTCGGCTCGCAGGTATGTGTCGGTCTCGGTCGAGATCGTGACCTCCTCGCCCGACCTTGAGAACGCGTAAAGCGAATCCTGGTGGCCCGGCATGGAAAAGGCCACGGAGTCGCCGTCAGCAAGGCCCATGACGAAGCGCAGCGGATCACCTCCGATCTTCGGCGCGAAGGTGGCGGTGACCTCCAGCAGGCCGCCGTTGACCGGGACGTAGTAGACCACCATGTCGAGCTGTCCCTCGTGCAGGCTGGCAGCTTCGATCGGGCGTCCGATGGTCGCTTCCTCGGCAAAAGCCGGTTTCGCAAGAAACATCGCGGCCAGAACGGACGCACTCAGGGTTTTGCGGATCATCTCATATCTCCTTTTTTGGATTGCGTTCGACCTCTATATAATGTATAGATTACGAATGCAATCTAAAAAAGGAGATGGCGATGCGCGTAAGTCGCACTCAGGCCGCGGAAAACCGCGAAACCGTGATCAATGTGGCAAGCCGCCTTTTTCGGGAGCGAGGTTTTGACGGCATTGGCCTCAAGGATCTGATGAAGGGCGCCGGGCTGACCCAGGGCGCCTTTTACAAGCAGTTCGAGTCAAAGGACGACCTGGCGGCGCAGGCATCCAGGCGCGCGATGGAAAGCGCCACCGACAAGTGGTCGGCCGCGACCGCGGCAAACCCTGGGAAACCGCTCGACGGGGTGATCTCATTCTACCTCAGTATGGATCATCGCGCGGAAAAGATGGACGGCTGCCCGGTCGTCGCGCTCGGCTCGGATGCGGCCAGGCAAGGCGCCGAGGTGAAGGCCTCATTCGAGGCCGGCATCAAGGAGTACCTCGAGATGCTCGGCAGTTGGGTTGGCGAGGACGACAGCGAAAAGGCCGGCGACAAGGCAATGGCCGTTCTCTCGACAATGGTCGGCGCGGTCATGCTCTCGCGGGTGGTCAACGACCCCGACCTCGCGCAGGCTTTTCTGGATGCGGCGGCCGATCAGGTTCGCGAGACAGTCGCCATCTGAACCATGCGGGCAGCGGCGCCTGATCCATCGCTCACCGCTCGGACCGAACCGCCGCGCGCGACTGCGAGGAAGTAACGGATAGTCGTCCCAGCCGGTCGATCATGGAGAAGTTCGCGTCGTCACGTGAAGCCTCCGGTGCGATTTCGCACCACCGTAATGCGTATCTTCCGACTGCATGGCGCGCCTGGGCATGCCTACCTCTTGGCGTGAGGCAGCGGCGATGCGTCCGCCCGAAGGAGAAGCGCGATGAGCTATTCCACCATGAGATTTGGGGCTGTTGGCCAGGCATTGGCCCGTATGTTCGGCCGCCAGGAAATGGCGGTGTGCGTGGCAAGCACCCGGCTCGGCGCCCTTCGGCACTAACATCGGAACGCCTGCGCGCGCTCGCGCGGCTCATCTAGCTGAGCGGCATCAGCTGACCTCCGGGCCATCTGTCCGGTCGTCCGGCCATTTATAATCGGAGATCAAGGGCATGAACATCGAACTCAAGGGCCGCAAGGCCATCGTCACCGGATCGACCGCCGGCATCGGCCGCGCGATCGCCGAAGGGCTCGCGCGCGCAGGCTCCGCCGTCGTCGTCAATGGACGTACGGAAGAGCGGGTCGCCGCGACGCTCCGGGAACTGCGCGCGCTGCTGCCTGACGCCGACCTCACCGGCATTGCCGCCGATCTCGCGACGGCCGAGGGCTCGGCGGCGCTCGCGGCGCAGGCGCCGGATGCCGACATCCTCGTCAACAATGTTGGCACTGCACGTCCCAATGGCTTCTTCGAGCAGGACGACGCCGCATGGCTCGACCTCTTCCAGCTCAACGTGATGAGCGGCGTGCGCGCCGCGCGCCACTATATGCCGGGTATGGTCGAGCGCGGGTGGGGACGGGTCGTCTTCATCAGCAGCGAGTCCGCGCTCGCTATCCCCAAGGAGATGATCGACTACGGCATGACCAAGACCGCGTTGCTGGCCGTGTCGCGCGGGCTGGCCGAACTTGTCGGTGGCACCGGCGTCACGGTCAACGCTGTCCTGCCGGGGCCGACCGACTCCGAGATTCTCGGCGGCTGGATGAAGGCCACCGCGAAGGAGCAGGGCATCACGCAAACGGACGCCGAGCATAATTTCCTGAAATCGCTGCGTCCGACCACGCTCATCAACCGGTTCGCGACAACCGAGGAAGTCGCGAACATGGTCGTCTACACCTGCTCCGAGCAGGCCTCGGCGACCACCGGCGCCGCACTGCGCGTCGACGGTGGTGTGCTCCGCTCGATCGGATGAGCCGCGTCCCACCGCCGCGGTGGCATGAGGGTCGCCGCGGCTGAGCCGGCCTCAAATCGGCGCCGGCTCGGGTGACTCATATCGGCGGCGATTATCGGATCGTCGGAGCCGCCTGGGGTGCCCCGATCAACCGGGCCGAGGTCAAGATCGACGAGCGGCCGTGGATAGATGCCAGGAGCCGCCGTCTGCTCTCGGCCCCTACGCGGACGTGCAGCAATGCGCCACTGTCCGGAATTACGGTTGAGAAGAGCGCCCGTCCGCCGGTTGCGGGAATTGCCCTTCGTTGTTCATGCTTACTTCCGTGACCAGCTTGCGGCGAAGCGCCGTGCTGTAGTCGTTTGGCCCTTTTGGCGTCATGACGAAGGCCTGGGAACCGCCAATGACCGATTTGGCAAAATAAGATGCCAGCGGATTGCCGGGATCGTCGTCTTCGGTGGGAATGGCGATCGCGTTGATCGTATATCCCTTGGCAATGGCGTTCAGCCTGCTCGGCTGAACAGGAAGTCCGTCGTTGTTCTCACCATTGGAGGAGATATCGATGACCTTCTTGGCGGCATTTCCAGGAAACTGGTCCAACAGAAGACTGCCAATGTCGATAGCCGAGGAAACCGATGTTCCGGATCGCCCTCGACGGATGACGCCGGTATCCCCTTTCCTGCTGATCTCCGCCGCCGCCGCTCTTGCATCTTCCAGTCCGCAGATGCTTGTCCACGGCAGTATGGTGCGTGCGTGTCCGGGGCTCGACCATTCAAAGTAGGCCACGCCGATGCAGCCGACGTAATTCCGGCCGATGGCGGCGATGATCTCGGGCGAAGTGAGTGCCGCGGCATGTCCCTCGCGTTGCAGATCGGCGATCTTTGGATCAATCGATGCCGAGAAGTCGACCGCGAACACGATGGCGACGTCGACATTCGCTGCATGCGCCGGGAGATTCCAGAACGCAGAAGCTGCAAGTATCCCCGCCAGCCTCAGGAGTGAATTGGCTCGGCTTGCCAGCCCCCTTCCCGATGTCTTTGTCGGCGAAAAAAGATTGCCCCGGCCTATCGACTGCACCCGCCCGCGAAAGGAGACCGCTCCAGAAGAGGGACCGGCGTCCTGATACATATCTGTAAACATGCCCATTCTCCATCTCGACAACCGATCGTTGTCAAAGCCGCCCATTTTCAACATGTGGAAATTTGACGAGGGACCTTGGACCCAACGCCGAACAGCAGCAGATCGGCCTTGGTCCACAAAAGATAACAGCCGAGTAACGTCAGCGGCATGATGAGTGCCGCGAAGGACTCGCCCGACCAGACCACCGGCAAAGCCTGGCCGAGGGCGACGGTTGTCGCCACCACTGCCGGCAACCTGCTGGCGAGCACCGCACTGCGGAACGGATCGGGCCAGGCGGTCGGCCACACCGGAACCGGCCTGCCCGGCCTGTGAAAGGTGCTGCCGAACTTGCCGAGCGCATGCAGCAGGCCGGAGGTCGCCGCAAGCAGCGGGTCGCCGAGCAGCAAGAGCGCGATGCCGAGCCCGATTGCGCCTAATCCCGAGAGGAAGTCGCCCAGACGATTGAGGGTGGGATCGGGAACATCCGGCTTTGCCCAAGCCCGGTGGTAGGCTTCGCCGCCGCAGAAAAAGACGAGGTTAGCCAAGGTGAGCGCAACAGTGCCATGGCTGCCTGCGAAATAGTCCGTCACCGCCGCGATGACAGCGCTTTCCTCATGCTGGCCGACTGGCGCGGCCGCAATTTGGGTTGCAAGACCTACGACGAGGCCAAGCGCGTTGCCACTGTTGTAATAGCCGCCGGGTCCCTTCATGCGGGCACCAAGGGCCGATCTCAAATGTGCGAGCGGAAGAAGGACTGTCCACGCGTTCATCGCAGCGCCCCCGCGGCCTGTCCGGCCGCGCTCGACACGGCGACGTTCGCATCAGCGGCAGTGGTCATCGCATTCCTCCACCGGACCTGAACTGTTGACGCGGCGTTCGCCTGCCCCGCTTGCCGGCGCTGTTGCAAAGGCAGGGGCAATGTCGAAGCGTTGGTTCGAAGCGGTCCGCAAGGACGCACGTGCCTGCGGCGCTCGGTTCGATCGTGCCACGGAAAGGATCGCACCGAGAATGATCGCTGCTCCCAAGGCGCCCGGCCACGAACTCCGCTCGCCCAGAAAGATCGTCGCGCCCAGCGCCCCGAAGACGCTTTCGGCACTGACGATCACGGCGGCGTGGCTGGCCGGCGTGAAGCGGAGGGCAGCCGTCTGTATGCCGAAGGCTATCGCGGTGGAGAAGACGCCGAGTATCGCCAATTCCGGGCCGGCTGCGAATGCGGCGGCCAGCGACAGGTTGCCTTGCATTGCCCCGAGCGGCAGGGCGAAGACTGCGGCGCCGAGGAATTGTGCCGCGGCGGCGGTGAACGGCCGCGCATGGGCCTGCATGTGCCGGCCGAGCTCGACCGCCCAGAGCGCATAGCAGGCAGCCGACAGGATGGCGGTGAGATCGCCGCTGCCGAGGCCGCCGATCCCATCCGACAAAAGCAGGGCTCCGACCAGGGTCAGCCCGGCAGCGATCGTGAGGCCAGCTGTCGGACGCTCGCCGACGAGCAACCAGGCGGCCAGAGGTGTCATTACGGTTGCCGTGCTCACCAGAAAGCTTGCATTGGTGACCGAGGCTCCGACATAGCAAAGCTGCTGAAGCGTGATGGAGATGGCGAACAGCGCGCCCACCCTGGCCAGGCTCGGAAAATAGCCCGCCCCGATCGCCACTCGCCTTTCGGTCAAGACAAAGGGCAGCACCAGCAGCCCGCCGATCAGGCAACGCAGACTTACCGCGCTCATGGCGTCGAGATGGACCAGCACCGTCTTTTGCGAGACGTTGCCGAAGCCCCACAATGCGGCTGCAAGGAGCAGCAGCAAATTGGCTCTTGTTCTGGACACGCGCCCCCCTTGAACCAAGCATTGCGTTGACTTGGCCGCCTAATTTAGCGAAGTCTAAATGACCTGCCGTCACGGGAGCGCTTGAAGCGCGGTGACGGACGATTGCGGAACGTTAGATTTGCGTTAGAATTTCGTCAGGCTGAGGCAGCAGATGCAAAGTGACGACGGCGGCGCTGCAAATAGAATCTCACTCTTCGGCGGCTTCCGTATTGAAACAACTGGCCCGCTTCGACTGGTCGGGAAACGCGGCCCGGCAATCGTTGCTTATCTGGCCCGATGTCCGGGCATGGCAGCGACGCGGGAGAGACTGGCTGATCTGCTATGGGGCGACAGCGATGGCGAACATTCGCGCAACAGTCTTCGCCAAGCGCTCAGCGTCCTGCGCCGCGATCTCTCGGGTGTCGATCTTATCCATTCCACCGGAGAGTTGATCCACCTCAGGCCAGAGGCGTTCCGGGTCGATGTGGAGGAGTTCGAGACGGGTTTATCGGCCCGCTCCGCGCAGGAACTCGAAAAGGCTCTGGCGAACTACACCGGCCCGTTCCTCGACGGTCTCCATGTGGGAAGCAATGGCTTCGACGACTGGGTCGCGTCGGAACGCGACAGGTTGCTCGGTCGTGCGCTTGAATCGTTCGAGAAACTGGCTCGCCTCGTCGACGCTGAAGCGGGCCTCGTCCTGGCCGATCGCGTCCTGGCTATGGATCCGGCGCGGGAAGAATCCTATCGGCTCAAGATGGAATTGCTCCTTGCTTGTGGTCAACGCGACAAGGCGCTCAGGACATACGAGGCTTGCAGAAGCATGCTGAAGAAGGAGTTCGGCGTCGAAGCCGGCCCTGAGACGCGGGCACTATGGCAGTCCCTGCTGCTCACTTCCGACACGGCGTCACACGCACCGTCGGCAAGTGGTGTTGCGGCCAGCCATCGTCTCGGACACCCCTCCATCGGCGTTGCCGACTTCACCAATCTGACCGGAAAACAAGGCGACAATTTTTTCTCCAAGGGACTGGTCCAGGACATCACGACAGCCCTTTCCGAGGTGGCCGACTATGTCGTGCTCTCCGCGGTTCCCCCGACAGATAAGATCGGCCCGCGCCAGGAAGGTAAAGCGCCGGGAGCGCTGCGCGCACAATATGTGCTCAGCGGCAGCATCCAGAGATCCGGCAATGGGCTGAGGGTGAACATCCAGCTTGTCGATGCCGTCGGCGGTCATCATGTCTGGGCCCAGAAGTTCGACGGCCAGTCCGAGAATGCGCTCGAATTCCAGGACAGGATCGCCCAGTCCGTCGTTCTGGCGGTGATCCTCGAACTTCAACTGACCAACTGGAAGGTCCGCGACAAGAGTCCGCCTGGTCCCCCTGAAGTGCGCAGGTTGGTGAACGAGGCGCTCATGAAATATTTTGAGATGACCCAGGACTCGCTGCTGGTCGGGATGGAACTTGCGACGAAGGCGCTCTCGACAGGGCCCGACAACGCCCGTGCGAAGCGGACGCTCTCGATCATGATTTCCATGGGCATCGCGTTTGGCGCGCTGCCCCGCGAGCAGGGCAATATCGAGTATACGCTGGCGCTTGCCGAGGCCGCGGTGCGGGCGGTGCCGGACGATGAAATTGCCCGGTGCATCTTGTCATTTGCTCTCGAAAGTTGCGGTCGTATCGACGAGGCGATCGTCGAATGCCGGCACGCGATCAGCCTCAACCCAAATTATCCGAGCGGCCACGGCGATATTGCGATGCTCTTCGCGCTGCGCGGGCAGGTCAGCGAAGCCGTGCGCGAGGCGAACGAGGCGATCCGGCTGGGAACCCATGACGTCATCGACTACTGGCGTCACCACGGGCTCGTTATGGCGCTGTTTGCCGGCGGAGACGATCAGCGGGCGCTCGAGGTCGCGCGCAAGGTGGTCAGGACAAAGCCGGGCTTCGTTCGTGGCGCGCTTTATTGGGCCGCAGCCGCGGCCGCAACCGGCAATCGCGATGAAGCGTCGCGGGCCATCCATCATTGCCTGTCACAACTTCCACATCTCAATCTGAGCAATGTCTGCCCTGGCTTTGTGCCGCGCTATGTGAAGGATCATCACCATTCCCGGTTCCTTGAAATGCTGTCGAGGGCCGGTCTTCCTCCGTCCTGAAGCCCCTCGCGTTCGAACGGATTCGGGCGAGACGCCGTCTGCAGGTCGTTCTCGCAAAACCGGAAGCCACTTTTTACGCGACATGCGTTGTTGAAATCTGGCTACGCGGCTTGGATGCAGAGAACCCTGACCTTGCTCCCTCCCCCCGCAAGCCTGCCACAAGCTTGTTGAGGCATGGTCTGGCCAAGGAAAACCGATAAAAGGCGGACTTTCTTGGCGATCTCTCCACCCAGCGACATCGTGATGGATGTTGTCCGAGCAGCCGAGCCGGCGGATCTCGCGGCCGCGCGCGCCGCACTGACCAGGCATGCGGGCGGCGTTGCCGGCAGCTTTTCGGTCGAGGCCGCTTCGGCCGGGACGATGCTCTCGCGCGCCACCGCCGACCAGGCCCTGGCGGCCGATCCATCCAAGAAGTTCAAGAAATTCGAAGCCATGGTGCTCCAGACCTTCATCCAGAACATGATGCCCAAGGACACCGAGGGCGTGTACGGCAAGGGCCTGGCCGGCGACATGTGGAAATCGCAGCTCGCCGAGCGCGTCGCCGACGTCATGGCCGAGCGTGGTGGCATCGGCATCGCCAAGTCGCTGCTCGCCGACCATTATCTCGAAGGCAAGCGCAAGGTGCCGATCGGCCCGGTCTCCGGCGGGCCTGAAAAGACCGAGATCGACCGGCAGAGCCGTCTGTCCACCTCGCTCGTCCAGGAGCTGCAGCGCAAGGCCGCCAGGTCCATGACCGGCGATGAAACGACCACAAAGACAGACATCAAGATCTAGACTGGGAAACGCCATGGCCGACTTTTCGGAATTCACCGCCAACCTGCCGGCGCGCACGGCCACATCGGAAGCCCCGGTCGCACTCGCGCGGCCCGGAAACCTTGCCGCCATCATCGGCCGCATCGAGGAAGTCGTCGAGCAAGAAACGGCCGGGCTGCGCAGCGACACCGGCTACGACCTCAAGGCATCGAACGCGCGCAAGAGCCGCTATCTCTATGAACTGACCCGTGCCATGCGCGGCGGCAGCGAAGCCGAGTTCCTCGAACAGCACCGCGAAGGCCTTGTCCGGCTTCGCCAAAAGCTTGCGAAGAACGAGGCAGCGATCCTGGCGCATCTGAGCGCCGTCAACGAGGTCGCTGGCCTGTTGCGCACCGCCATCCAGCGCGCCGAAACCGACGGCACTTATTCCGCCGGCGAGTTCGGCCGGGCGCGCGGTTAGCGCGCGGTGGTCGCCGGCTCGGGTGCCTGAATGGTCAAGGTCATCGCCATCGCGGTCTGGATCTGCGTCGCCACCCTCGGCGCGGTGTTCTATTCGTTCCAGGCCGCCGGCGAACGCGGCGTCGGCGAAAAGCCGAAGCCGATGCTGGGCGGGCTGGACTACGTCAAGACCGAGGTCATCTCGGTGCCGCTGATCCGCAACGCCAGGATCGACGGTTATTTCCTGACCAAGTTGGTCTACACGGTCGAACCCGAGCAGATCAAGAAACTGTCGATCCCGGCCGAGGCACTGATCACCGACCAGGTCTATTCCTACCTGTATTCCAATCCGCAGATCGACTTCACCAAGAAGGAGACGATCGACCTCGACGCCTTCCGCGCCGCGATCCGCGATACCGTCAACACACGCGTCGGCGCCACACTGGTGCATGAGGTTCTGGTCGATCAGGTCAATTTCCTGAGCAAGGATGAGATACGCGACAACTGGTTGCGCCGCCGGCAGGAAGCCGGCGCCACTGCGTCCGAGATGACCAAGGCCTTCAAGTCGCATTGAGCCCCCGGGCATGCCACTGGCCAGGCACGGTGATCCGGTCCTCGCCCGGTGCGGCGATAGGAACCAGGCCCTGCAATTCGCGTTGACGTAAACGTCAATCCAAAGCTATATGCGGCAGCGACCGTGGCCGCGAAGATGCATGGCCCTCGGGCGGATCGATGTGTCGTGGCGCGACAGATGCAACCAGATAAGCAGATGCAACCGAACAGGCAGATGCAACCAGACAGGAGAACAGCGTGAGCGTTCAGGAGATTGCCGACAAGATCAGGTCGCGCGTGGCCAGCAGCGGGTTCGATCGTTCCGTGAAATTCGACACCGGCAGCGATGGCGTCATCGTCATCGACGGCGCCGATGTCTCGACCGCCGACGGCCCCGCCGACTGTACCATCAAGCTCTCGCTCGACGATCTGGACTCGCTGATATCGGGCGATCTCAACCCGACCATGGCGTTCATGACCGGCAAGATAAAGGTCGAAGGCGACATGTCTGTCGCCATGGCGCTCAGCCAGTTGATCGGCTGAGACAGAAGACCGCCGAGACTGTTCTCGGGACGAAAACGCCGCCGTTTCGGGCGGCGTTTTTCGTTCGTTTGGGGCTCAGCGCCTCAGGCCGCCAGCGTCGGCGCCTTCAGCTTGCGCCCCGCGGCCTTCAGCGTGCCATGGACGCCGTCGAGCGCGCCCTCCACCAGTTCCACCGCGAGCAGCCGATGCCGCTCATACGGGCCCGGCATGGCCAGCGAACCGGTCTTTGCGGCTGAGAAGCCGAAGCGGCCGTAATAGGGCGCGTCGCCGACCAGCAGGATCGCCGCGTGGCCGAGACGCGCGGCTTCGGCGACCGCATGGCGCATCAGCGCCGAGCCGATGCCGGCACTCTTGAGCGAAGGAGCGACCGCCAGGGGCCCAAGCAACAGTGTTGCCGGACCGCCCTCGCCCAGCGTGACGTCCCAGAGCCGCACCGTGCCCATCACGGCGCCCGATGCGTCGCGCGCGACGAAAGCCAGGCCTTCCGAGGGCCGCCGGCCCCGCCGCAGCTTCTCCGACGACTTCGTCTTGCGCTTCGGCCCCATGGCGGCATCGAGCAACGCCTCGCGCGCCGCGATGTCATCAGGCGTTTCGGCAACGATGGCGAAAGCACGGGCACTCTCCCCCCTCGAGGGGGAGATGTCGCCGAAGGCGACAGAGGGGTTCGCCGCGCGTGAAGCGCTAGCCCCATGCGGTCCAAGAGACGTCGAGGCGGCTGAGACAAACCCCTCCGGCCACTTCGTGACCATCTCCCCCTCAAAGGGGGAGATGTCGCGCGCAGCGCCTTCGACAACGAAATTTGCAATGTCCATTTCCGCGATCCCTTCACGAGCGGAGACTGTTCCACAGGCGAGCCCGGATGGGCGACAAACGCCCACCTGGGATGATCCGACGGTTCTTTCGACCGTCAGATCACGTAGGATCGGAGAGGCTCGAAACCGTTGAAGGCGACCGCCGAATAGGTGGTCGTGTAGGCCCCGGTGCCTTCGATCAGCACCTCGTCGCCGATGGTCAGCGACAGAGGCAGCGGATAGGGCGTCTTCTCATACATCACGTCGGCCGAATCGCAGGTCGGGCCGGCG
This sequence comes from Mesorhizobium sp. B2-4-1, assembly GCF_006442185.1. NCBI lineage: Bacteria > Pseudomonadati > Pseudomonadota > Alphaproteobacteria > Hyphomicrobiales > Phyllobacteriaceae > Mesorhizobium > Mesorhizobium sp. B2-4-1. The sequence continues at coordinate 410,072 of NZ_VFVN01000004.1, forward strand.
AGCACGCAAGGCGCGGTTTCTGAGCCGTCATGCGCGGTCACTAGGGGATAGCGGATCGCCTCGTCCATCGTCTCGGCCAGGCCGCCGAATTTGCCGATATCGAGGAACACCCAGCGCACATTGTCGTTGTCCGCCTTCTTCGAGATCAGCACGACTTCCGACTTGATGACGCCGGCATTGCCGACCATGCCGCGGCCCGGCTCGATGATGGTCTCGGGAATGGCGTTGCCGAAATGCTTGCGCAGCGCCGAGAAGATGGCCTGGCCGTAAGCCTGGGCCGCCGGCACGTCGCGCAGGTAGCGCGTCGGGAAGCCGCCGCCCATATTGACCATCTTCAAGACGATGCCTTCCTCGGCGAGCGTCGAAAACACGGTCTTGGCGTCGGCCAGCGCGCGATCCCAGGCCGTCAGGTCGGTCTGCTGCGAGCCGACATGGAACGACACGCCATAGGCGTCGAGCCCGAGCGCCTTGGCATGGCGCAGCACGTCGACGGCCATCGCAGGCACGCAGCCGAACTTGCGCGACAGCGGCCATTCGGCGCCCTCGCCATCGGTCAGCACGCGGCAGAACACGCGGGCGCCTGGAGCGGCGCGGGCGATCTTCTCGACCTCCTCGACGCAATCGACGGCGAACAGCTTGATACCGAGCTGGTAGGCGCGCGCGATGTCGCGCTCCTTCTTGATGGTGTTGCCGAAGGAGATGCGGTCCGCCGGCGCACCGGCGTCCATCGCCATCTCGACTTCGGCAACGGAAGCGGTGTCGAAGGACGAGCCCATCGCAGCAAGGAGGCGCAGGATTTCCGGCGCCGGGTTTGCTTTCACCGCATAGTAGATCCTGGAATCGGGGAGCGCCTTCTCGAAGGCGCGGAAATTGTCGCGCACGACATCGAGGTCGACGACGAGGCAAGGACCGGTCGGACGTCGGGTGGCGAGGAAGTCGAGGATGCGCTGCGTGGCCATCGGGTTTCTCCATCACGCCTTTCGGCGCGCACAAGGGTGCGGACGCGGGCTGTCGGCCTCGCGAACACGCGGTGGACAAAGGCGGGACGGAAATCCATGGAACCAGCCGGTGGAGACCCCGGAACCATGAAACGCCGTCTCGCGGCGATGAACCTTGGCCTTGCCCGGCTTCGGTTCGCTTTGTCTGCCTTGGCTTGGATTGGGAGAACCCCGTTCCGCACTGCCGGCAATGATGGTGTGCCTCTTCAGTAACCCCGGTCTTTGGACAACCGGCAGAGAACCAGAAAGGCCCGCACCGTCGTTGCTTCAAGGTGTCCTCGGTCTGGCGGTTGGCCGCTAAACCGACTGGAGGGGTTGGCTCCAGTTACCTTACCGATTTCCCTCACCATTCAGAGGATCGGCGGACACCCACAGGCACGTGCGACTTTGGGCAAGCGCGATATAGGGGCAGAGAGATTCACAATCAATAAAAATCGTATCGTAGGTTGTAAAAATTCCGGCATCGAACAATGTTGGTTTCACCGTATCCGGATATCGAACGATGACAGGCACGCACGACCCTCTCGACCCCCTTCTGCACCCTCGCAAGATACCGGTGGGCCGGCCTGTCGCTGGCCCTTCCGGCGGCGACATTGCCCTGATACGGCTCGGCCGAAATCTCGACGCCGCACGAAAGGCCTGATTCATGGACACACTGACCCGCATGCGCGCCTTCATCGACGTGGTCGAGGCCGAGGGCTTTTCGGCGGCGGCGCGCAAGATCGGCCGCTCCAAGGCGCTGCTGTCGAAATATGTGCGCGAGCTGGAGGACGAGCTCGGCGCGCTGCTGCTCAACCGCACCACCCGCCAGTTCTCGATGACCGAGGCCGGCCACACCTATTATCGCCGAGCCTCCGAGATCGTGCGCGAGGTCGACAGTCTTGCCGACGCCGTGCGTGAATCGTCCGGCGACGTGCGCGGCAGGATCAAGCTGTCTGCGCCGCGCACCTTCGCCGACGCGCCGATCGGCCAGTCGCTGATCGACTTCGCCAAGCAATATCCCGACATCGTGCTCGACATCCAGCTGGACGACCGCTTCGTCGATCTCGTCGAGGAAGGCTTCGATCTCGCGGTGCGCATCTCGCGCCTGGAGAACTCGTCGCTGATCGCCAGGCGTCTGGCGCCGTTTTCCACACGGCTGTGCGCATCTCCCGAACTCATCGCAAAACATGGCATGCCGGTGCGCGCGCAGGATCTCGGCCGCATGCCCTGCATCGTCGACACCAATGGCCGCGGCTTGAACAACTGGCAATTCAAGGGAGACGGCGAGGATACGGTGAGCGTCTCGGTCTCCGGGCCGATCGAAGTCAACAGCCCGATGGCGGCGCGGGCTGCTGCCCTGTCGGGGTTGGGATTTGCCATCCTGCCGGATTTCATCGCCGTGCCGGATATTGCGAGCGGCCGGCTGGTGACGGTGCTGGATGACCGCACCCTGTCGGGTGCCGGCATTTTCGCCGTCTATCCGCACCGGCGCTATTTGCCCGCCAAGGTGCGTGTCTTCGTCGATTTCCTGGTCCAGTGGTTCAGGACGCGCGAAACCGCATGACCGCCTTCAATTGCGGCGCGGTCCCATTTTCGCCCCCTTTCTGGTAACTGTCCACTTCTCTCCGAAGCCAAGGGAATCGCGACCGCGAATGCATCTAAGACGGCACGCAATCATGCTGGCTTCGGCCCTGGCGGCGACATTGGCCGCCGTTGGACCGGCAGAGGTGCATCCGCACGTTTTCGCCGAGGCCCGCCTCGACGTGATCCTCTCCCCGGATCACCAAAGCGTGAAAGCGCTGCGCCATCTCTGGCGCTTCGACGATCTGTTTTCCAGTACTGTCATGATGGAGTTCGACAAGAATTCCGACCTGAAGCTTGACGACAAGGAGTTGAAGGAGGTCGCCGACACGGTCCACGCCTCGCTGGCCGAATTCAACTACTTCCAACTCGTCACCCAGGACGGCAAAGACGTGCCGATGACGCCGCCGCCGCATCTGATGGCCAATTTCGACAACGACCAGCTGATCATCCTGTTCGAGTCCGAACCGAAGGCGCCGATCAAGCTCGCCGGCAAGATCGATATCGGCGTCTACGATCCGACCTTCTACACGGCGATCGATTTCACCGAGGACGCCAACATCACGGTCGAGGGCCTGCCCCCGAACTGCACCGACAAGGTGGTCCGCCCCGACCCGGATGAGGCCATCAAGGAAAACCAGAAGACCCTGACGGACGCCTTCTTCAACGACCCGACAGGCACCGACATGAGCAAGATCTTTGCCACCAAGCTCGAACTGACCTGTCAGCCAGAAGGATGAACCCGGTGATGAGACCGTCCCTGCGTTTGGCATTCGGCCTGTTGGCCATCAGCTTCGCGATGGTGCATTTCGCCGGCTCGGCTCATGCCCAGAGCTCGCTCGGCATCGGCGTCAACGATGGCATGGCGCCGACCACCGGCCCGTTCGCCCACATCCTGATGTGGATCAATCTGCGGCAGCAGGAGTTCTATCGCGCGCTCGCCACGGCGATGAAGGCGATGCGCCAGGACAACAGCAAGCTCTGGGTGCTCATCGGCCTGTCCTTCGCCTACGGCATTTTCCACGCCGCCGGCCCCGGCCACGGCAAGGCGGTGATCTCGTCCTACATGGTCGCCAACGAAGTGGCGCTGCGGCGTGGCATCCTGTTGTCGTTTGTCTCGGCCCTGCTGCAGGGCCTGACCGCGGTCGCGGTCATGGCAGTCGCCTATTTCGTCCTGCGCGGCACCGCCGTCTCTATGACCGACGCGGCCTGGTTCATGGAGATCATGAGCTTCGTCTTCGTCACCCTGTTCGGCGCCTGGCTGCTGTGGCGCAAGCTCGGCCCATCCATCCTGCGCCTGTTCGGCAGAGGTCCCGCCTACAGCCTGTCGGCGGCTCACGCCGGGCATTCCCATGCGGGCCATTCGCATGCCGCTCACAGCCATTCGGCGCACGCGCTGCATCAGCATGATCATCATGACCACGGGCATGAGCATTCGCACGATCATCATGACCACGGCGCGCATGACCATCACCACGATCATGGCGCGCACGATCACGCGCACGCGGCGGGCGAGGTCTGCGAGACCTGCGGCCACTCGCATGCGCCAGATCCGGCGCTGCTGTCGGGCGACCGCTTCGACTGGCGCACCGCCTGGACGGCGGTGGCCGCGGTCGGTATCCGCCCCTGCTCCGGCGCGCTGATCGTGCTCAGCTTCGCCCTGCTCAATGGCCTGTGGCTCGGCGGCCTGCTGTCGGTGCTGGCGATGTCGATCGGCACCGCCATAACCGTCTCGGCGCTGGCCACGATCGCGGTGACCGCAAAGAACTGGGCGGTGTATTTCGCCGGCGACGGCCGCATGGGCAACCGCATCCATTCGATCGTCGAGATCGGCGGCGCCGCCTTCGTGTTCCTGTTCGGACTGCTGCTGCTGTCGGCGAGCCTGACGGGCGGCGTTTGACCCGGAAGTAGCGCCCGAAGGTGTGTTGAGATTCAGGTCAGGCCGCGCCGAGAACGGTTGATATCGAGAACCGGAGCGGAGCGTACTTACTTAAAGTACGTGAGCACCGGAAGCGCAGGTATCAGCCGTTCGCAGGCCGGCATCACCTGAATATCAATACACCTTGCCGCCCAGTTCATCCTCGATATGAGCGCGGATAATCTCGTCAAAACTCTTCTCGGCGCTGAAGCCGAGTTCCCTTGACCGCCGCGCCTCGAACCGCGTCGGCCAGCCCTTGACGATCGCCCAGATCGTCTCGTCCGGCTCCTCGCGGATCAGGCTCACCGCCTTCGGCCCGGCGATGCGTTCCAACGCCTCGATCTGCTCGCCGACGGTGACGGCGACGCCTGGCATCGTCAGGTTGCGGCGCGGCCCGACGGCGGCGCCGTCGATCCCGGCCGCATGGATCAGGAAATTCACCGCCGAGCGTGGGCTGGCGTGGGTATGGACGACGGTGCGCGGCACCGGCAGGATCGCCTCCTGACCGTTCAGCGGCTCGCGGATGATGCCGGAGAAGAAGCCGGAGGCCGCCTTGTTCGGCTTGCCCGGCCGCACGCAGATGGTCGGCAGCCGGATGCCGATGCCGTCGAAGAAGCCGCGCCTGGAATAGTCGGCCAGCAGCGCCTCGCTCATCTGCTTCTGCGTGCCGTAGGAGGTCAGCGGCGTAGTGTGGAATTCATCGGGAATGACGTCCGGGAACGGCGCGCCGAACACCGCGATCGACGAGGTGAACACGACGCGCGGCGCAAACCCCGCCAGGCGGATGGCATCGAACAAGGCGCGCGTGCCGTCGAGATTGACGCGGTAGCCGAGATCGAAATTGGCTTCCGCCTCGCCCGACACGATGCCGGCGAGATGGAACACGACGTCGGGCCGCGACGCGACCAGCCTCTCGGCGGCGCCCGCCTCGGCGAGATCGCCGGTATGGCTGTGGATGCTGACGCCATCGATGGCCGGCGCCTGTGGCGGTACGATGTCGTGCAGGTCGAGCGCGGTGATCTTCTGGCCGCGCAGCCTGCCGTCCTTCGCCAGCCGTGCAATGAGCTTGCGGCCGACCATGCCGGCGGCGCCCGTGATCAGAATGCGCATGTCGAACTTCCCTTATTTGCCCTGATTTTTGCGTTGGCTGCGCGCGCGCAGCCAGAACACCAAGAAAAACGCCAGCACGAACGCGGTGCCGAAGATGCCGGCCAGCACGGTCGACAGATCGCCGAGGGCCAGCATGATGTTTGGCAGGAAATAAACGGCAATGCCGAACAGCAGCATGATCGACAGCGCGGCGATGGCGGCGTTCTTGCTATCGCGATCCATTATGCTGTCCCTGCGTGGCCAGGGGTCGTCGAGCTCGGATTCAAGGCGCTTGGATTCCCTGCGTCAGTGATGATGGCCATGATGCAAAGCCGCGTCATGCCCCTGGTGGTGATCATGGTCATGACCATGGTCGTGCTCGTCGCCGTCGTCGGCGCACTGGCCGAATTCAGGTTCCACCGTGGCATGGCTGATGCCATGCTCCGACGCAAGCCGCTTCTTGATCGCGCTGACCGCCTTGTGCGCGTCCACGCCCTCGTTGAGGCATGCATGCAGCGTCGCCATGCTGCTGGTGCCGTCGATCGACCAGATATGCATGTGGTGCACCTCGCGCACCCCCTGGACCGTCGTCGCGATGTCGCTGGCGATCAGGTCCCGGTCGAGGCTCGGCGGCACCCCTTCGAGCAGGACGTGGGCGGCCGCGCGCATCAGCGACCATGCCGTGGACAGGATCAGCAGCGAGACCAGCACCGACAGGATCGGATCGATCGGGGTCCAGCCGGTGGCCAGAATGACGATCGCCGCCACGATTGCCGCGGTCGAGCCGAGCAGGTCGCCGAGCACGTGCAGGATGGCGCCGCGCATGTTGAGGCTCTCACGGTCGCCGCCATGCAGCACCAGGAAGGAGCCGATGTTGACCAGCAGGCCGAGGATCGCCACCACCAGCATCGGCCCGCCCAGCACCGGCGCCGGCGTCTGCAGGCGCTCCCACGCCTCGTAGACGATCCACAGCGCGATGACGAAGATGGCGATGCCGTTGGTGTAGGCCACCAGCGTCTTGACCCGGCCGAAGCCATAGGTCAGGCGGACGGTCGCCGGCCGGTCCGCAAGATGAAACGCATACCAGGCCAGGCCGAGCGCAATGGCGTCGGCAAGCATGTGGCCGGCATCGGCCAGCAGCGCCAGAGAGCCGGTGAAGAGGCCGCCAAGCGCCTCGGCCACCATGAAGCCTGCCGTCAGGTAGGCCGCGATCAAAACGCGCTTCTTGTCGGTCGAGCCATGACTATGCGCGCTGTGGCCGTGCCCGCTGTAGCCGTGCCCGCTGTGGTCGTGCCGGCTGTCGTCGTGCCGGCTGTCGTCGTCACTGTGCGCCAATGGCAAACTCCCATGCCCGGATTCAGCTCAAGCGCCGAATTCCGCGCGAAAATCCTCGAGCCGTCGTTTCTGCTGGCCGGCACCGTCGAAATTGGCCGGATCGAGCCACGCCTCGTAGGCTTTGCGCAAGGCCGGCCATTCCTTGTCGATGATCGAATACCATGCGGTGTCGCGGTTTTCACCCTTGACGATCAGGTGCTGGCGGAAAATGCCCTCGAACTTGAAGCCGAACCGTTCCGCTGCGCGCTTCGACGGCTCGTTGCGGTTGTTGCATTTCCATTCGTAGCGGCGATAGCCGAGCTCGTCGAAAATGTATTTCATGAACAGGAATTGCGCCTCGGTCGCCGCCGGCTTGCGCGCGATGAGCGGCCCCCAATAGATGTTGCCGATCTCGATGACGCCATAGGCCGGATTGATGCGCATCAGGGTCTGGCGCCCGGCGACCTTGCCGCTCGCTTTGTCGATGACGGCGAAGAACAGCGGATCCTCGCTCGCCTCCACCTTGTCCAGCCAGGGTTGGAAGGCGGCGCGGGTTTCCGGCGGATAGTCGGGCAGCCAGGCGAAGCGGCCATCGACGTCGGCCACGGAAGACGCTTCATAGAGGCCATCGCCGTGCTTGGCGGCGCTCAGCGGCTCAAGCCTGACATAGCGGCCCTCCAGCACCTTGCGCTCCGGGCGCGGACGCGGTTGCCAGTCCTTGAGATTTTCCGACACCGACAGCTCCAATCCGTTTGACTTTTGCGGGCCGAAGCTCACAAAAACGCAACCGCATAGCAAGAACCACACGGACGGGAAAAATGCTCCACACGATTTCGGCCTTCGATCGTCTCGGCGAGGAAAACGCCTTCGCCGTGCTCGCGAGGGCCACGGCACTCGCCCAGCAAGGCCGCGACATCGTCAATCTCGGCATCGGCCAGCCCGACTTCAAGACGCCGCAGCACATTGTCGAGGCGGCGATCAAGGCGCTGCGCGACGGCCACCACGGCTACACGCCGGCGAACGGCCTGTTGGCGACGCGCGAGGCGGTGGTGCGCCGCACGCTGACCACGACCGGGGTCGAGGTATCGCCCGAGGCGGTGATGATCCTGCCCGGCGGCAAGCCGACCATGTTCGCCGCCATCCTGATGTTCGGCGAGCCCGGCGCCGAGATCCTCTATCCCGATCCCGGCTTTCCCATCTATCGCTCTATGATCGAATTCACCGGTGCGGCACCCATCCCCGTGCCGATGCGCGAGGAGAACGGCTTTGCCTTCTCGGCCGAGGAGACGCTGGCGCTGATCACCTCTAAGACACGGCTCCTGATCCTCAACTCGCCGGCCAACCCGACCGGCGGCGTCACACCGCGCGCCGAGATCGAGAAGTTGGTCAAGGGACTGGAGGCACATCCGCGGGTGGCCATCCTTTCCGACGAAATCTACGACGTGATGACCTATGACGGCGAAAAACACTGCTCGCTGCTCGGGTTTCCCGAAATCCGCGACCGGCTGATCGTGCTCAACGGCTGGTCGAAGACCTGGGCGATGACCGGTTGGCGCATGGGCTGGTCGATCTGGCCGAACGGCGACAAGGGCGCCCATCTCTATGACAAGGTGCGCAAGCTGGCGGTCAATTGCTGGTCCTGCGTTAACGCGCCGAGCCAGTTTGCCGGCATCGCGGCCATCGACGGCCCGCAGGACGACGTCGACAAGATGATGCGCGCCTTCGATCGCCGCAGGAAGATCGTGGTCGAGGGACTGAACGCCCTGCCAAACATATCCTGCATCACGCCCAAGGGCGCCTTCTATGCCTTCCCCAACGTGTCGAAGACCGGCTGGAAGGCGAAGAAACTCGCCTCCGCCCTGCTCGACGACGCCGGCGTCGCGTTGATCGGCGGCCCCGATTTCGGCATTCTCGGCGAGGGCTATGTCAGGCTCTCCTACGCCAATTCCGAGGAGAACATTTTGCGCGCGCTGGACAGGATCGGAGCGTTCCTGGCCAAGTGAGGCCTCCGGCGTTCGCCGCGAGCCCGCATCGATTGCCGCTGGCGGCATGGCAATGTCATGATGCGTCGGGAGGCGCATGGCCAAAGACTGTGCCTGCGTGCGGGGAGCCGCTACGATCGTTGGATCAGGATCGAAATGGGGTGCCTCGATGTTTTATGCAATTCTTGCCTATCACGTGGAAGACGCGATCAAGGCACTGACGCCGCAGGAAGATGCGGCACTGATGACCGACCTGCTCAAGATCCACGACGGGCTCTATGCGAACGGCAGCCTCGGCCCCTCGGCGCGGCTTGGAGCGACCCAGTCGGCCTGCACCTTGCGCGGACCCGGCGACGGGATCGTCATCGACGGCCCCTTCGCCGAGACCAAGGAACAGCTTCTCGGCCTCTATGTCGTCGATTGCGCCAAGCGCGATGACGCGATCGCCATCGCGCGCGATCTGCGCCGCGTCAACCCGACCGCCGTCTACGAGATCCGCCCGATCGCGCTCTATCTGCCGGGCGTGGCGCTGGCGGGGGCCTAAGGCAACTCCAGAAAAAGTGCGTAGAGGTTTTCCCGGGAAAAGCGCGTAGCGCTTTCCCTTGGGAATTGCGCAAAAATAAAGGCTTCGTCAGCCTCTGCCCACGAACGGCATCTTGGTCGCCATCACGGTCATGAACAGCACATTGGCCTCGAGCGGCAGGCTGGCCATGTGGACGACGGCGTCGGCCACGTGCTGGACGTCCATCACCGCTTCGGCGGCAATGGAGCCGTTGGCCTGTGGCACGCCGACCGTCATCGGTTGCGCCATGTCGGTCAGCGCATTGCCGATGTCGATCTGGCCGCAGGCAATGTCGTAGGGGCGGCCGTCGAGCGCCAGCGTCTTGGTCAGCCCGGTGATGGCATGCTTGGTCGCGGTATAGGGCACCGATCCCGGGCGCGGCGCGTGGGCCGAGATGGAGCCATTGTTGATGATGCGGCCGCCCATCGGTTTCTGCTTGCGCATGGCGCGGAAGGCCGCGCGGGCGCACAGGAACGAACCGGTGAGGTTTACGCCCACAATATCGTTCCACACCTCGACCGGGATCTCGTCGATCGGCGCCGACTTGTAGCCCATGCCGGCATTATTGAAGAGCAGGTCGACGCGGCCGAACGCCTCCGCCACCGTCTCGAACAAATCATCGACCTCGCCGGGCTTGCTGATGTCGCAGGCGACAGCCAGTGCCTTGGCATCCGTCTGCTCGGCCGCGGCGATCGCCGCGTCCAGCAGTGCCTTCCGGCGTCCGCAGAACACGGTGTTCCAGCCGGCTTTGAGCAGCGCGGTGGCGACGCTCTTGCCGATGCCCGTGCCGGCGCCGGTGACGATGGCGGTTTTTTCGGTCATGGCAGATATCCTCCGGCTGCGCCGCATTTGCTCGACTGATTTTCAGGTGGTCCAGGGACAAAAGGCATCGCAAATGACGGCGGCGATGGCAAGCGGGACACTGGTATCCAGGGCAACGAATCCAAGCTGACAGGTCTTCGGGCCTTCGGCCCCGCGCTGTCGAGGGAGCATTGAACGGAAAACCCGCCTGTGCGGCGGGTCCCTGGCGCAACTCAGCACCATAACCAAATATCTACCATAGTTGCCTTCACCCAGTCAAGGAAAAAATTCCTATCACGGGTTCGGAGCCTGCCCGGGTGCCGAAAGTGCAATTCGTTTTTGGGAGAAACCCGGAGGGCCGACAAAAAGGGCGGTCATTGGCGACCGCCCTGATCTGGACCGGACTTGGGAGGAGGAAAGCCGATCCGACTGTTTAGAATCATGCGCTTCCTGGGTTAACGAGAGGTTAACGCCACGAAGGCCCGCCTGTTCCGTTTTGGCCTACCAGCGTGGATTGGGTGAGGTCCCGGCCTTGGCAGCCGGCACTTTGACCGCCGAAACCGTTGCCTCGACATGGTCGATCAGCGCATCCGGCAGGCCGAGCCGGCCCGCGAGCAGATCGAGATAGCCGCGCTCGGCGCGTGTGTCGGGATCGATTGTAAGGCGCGACGCGGTGTAGAGCTCAAGCTTCTGCGCGTCGGTCTTGGCGCCGGCCACCAGCGTGTCTAGGTCGATCGGGCTCTCCAGCTCCGCCATCAGGAATTTTTCCGCATCGGAACCGATCCCCGCGAGGCTCAGCTTGCCGGCGATCTTCTTGCGCTCCTCGTCGTCGACATGGCCGTCGGCCTTGGCCGCCGAGATCATCGCCCGCACCAGGGTCAGCGTGAATTCGTCCTCGCCCTGCGGCGCTTGCGACGGGTGGAAGGCAGTGTCTTTCGGCGGCGGCAGCAATTCCGGTTCGCCGGCCGCCGGCGCCTGCTCGGGTGCATTGCCGGCCTTGTAATTCTGGTAGGCCTTGTAGGCGAGGCCACCGATCGCTGCCAACCCGCCGAGCTTGACGGCGGCACCGGTGACCTGGCGCCCGGCGCCGGTTCCAAGCAGCACCGCGGCCAGCGCGCCCGCCGCAAGAGGATTGTCCTTGGCCATCTGCACCGCCTGTCCGGCCTTGTCGCGGACCGTGCCGCCGGTGCCGGGAATTTGCGAGCCGAGCAGATCGTCGAGAAGCTTCTTGGGATCGAACATCAATGCCTCCAGGATTGCCCGGCCGAACGGGCAGGTTTCGAACGCCGAAGACGTAGGTCCCGAAACCTGGCATTGCAATGACGGGCGGCCGCTTTGCCCCGGCCCAGGCGCCTTGATCAGGACCCGATATGCGGTCCCCTGCCCCGCGCCTGCGCCAGCTCGACCTGCCGCTGGCGCTCGGCATAGCGCTGGCGGTCGTCGTCCGACCGAGCGTCGAAACAACGCGGGCAGGAGACGCCGGCGGCAAATTTCGGCGATGTCAGCTCGTCCAAGGTCAGTGGATGCCGGCAGGCGCGGCACAGCTCGGCGTCGCCCTCGGCGAGGCCGTGCGACACCGAAACCCGTTCGTCGAAGACGAAGCATTCGCCTTGCCACAGGCTGTCTTCGGCCGGCACCTCTTCGAGGTATTTCAGGATGCCGCCCTTGAGATGGAACACCTCCTCGAGACCAAGCGACCTGACATAGGCCGTCGCCTTCTCGCAGCGTATGCCGCCAGTGCAGAACATGGCGACCTTGCGGCCTTCCAGTTCCGCGCGGTGCTCTTCCACCCAGGCCGGGAATTCGCGAAAGCTCGCGGTCGCCGGATCGATGGCGCCCTTGAAGGTGCCGATCGACACTTCGTAGGCGTTGCGCGTGTCGATGACGATCGTGTCGGGTTGGGAAATCAGCGCGTTCCAGTCGGCCGGCGCGACATAGGTGCCGGCACTCTTCGCCGGGTCGATGTCTTCGACACCCATCGTGACGATCTCGCGCTTCAGCCGCACCTTCATGCGGTGGAAGGGCGTTTGCGCGGCGCTGCTGTATTTCACCTCGAGGCCGGACAGCCCGTCGATGGCTTCGAGATGGTCGATCAGTTCGGCAATCGCCGCATCGCTGCCGGCGACCGTGCCGTTGATACCTTCATGCGCCAGAAGCAGCGTACCCCTGATGCCGCGCCCACAGCAGAAGGCAGCCAGTGGCGCCCGCAGCACCTCGAACGCGTCGAGCCAGGCAAATTTGTAGAGCGCGGCGACGCGGACAGGCTGGGATGGCGCGGACGGTGTCATTGCCAGAGCAACTAGACGCTCGTAAAAGCCGTTTCAAGGTGAAACGGGTTTGACGGCCTGCCATGGCCCTGTTCCGGAAGAGCCCGTAAGCTACCCGGCGTGCGTGACATCACGACACGCCCGGTTGCGTGGACAGGAAAATATCAGTCTGCTAATCGGTTGAATCGACAACGATATGGAGAAGAAGATGCCTAGCAAGACCGAAAAACTCCTGTCGCTGCTCAATGGCCAGCCGGTCATCCCGGTGCTGAAGATCGCTGAAGTTGCCAATGCCGTGCCCTTGGCCCGCGCTTTGGCACGCGGCGGCCTGCCGGCGATCGAGATCACGCTCAGGACCGCGGATGCGCTGGAAGCGATCCGACGCGTGGCGGGCGAGGTCGAGGAAGCCATCGTCGGTGCCGGCACCATTCTGGATGCGCGCCAGTTTGACGAGGCGGCCGCCGCCGGCTCGCAATTCATCGTCAGCCCGGGCATAACCCGCGAGCTTCTGGCCGGCGCCGCCGACAGCGAGGTTCCGCTGCTGCCCGGCGCCATCACCCCCGGCGAGATCATGGCCGCGCGCGAAGCAGGCTTGCGCTTCCTGAAGTTCTTCCCGGCCGAGCAGTCGGGCGGCATCGCCTCGCTGAAGGCATTCGCCTCGCCGCTCGCCGATGTGAAATTCTGCCCGACCGGCGGCATCACCGGCAAGAACGCGGCCGACTATCTCAGCCTGCCCAATGTCATCTGCGTCGGCGGCTCCTGGGTCGCCCCCGACGACATGGTCAAGGCCGGCAGGTGGGACGAAATCGAAGCTCTCGCACGCGCCGCGAGCAAGCTCGCCGGATAGCGCTTTCGCGTTCACCAGCGCAGCGGGCCATTCTCGTCGAAATAGCCGGCAGTCGGACCATCGGCATCCAGCGTCGCCAGGCGCACGATGATCTCGGCTGCCTGCCGCACCGTGCGACCGCCCCTGTGCCCGTTGAGATCGGTCGCGGTGTAGCCGGGAGCAGCCGCATTCACCTTGATGCCGCGCGGCGCGAGCTCCCTGGCGAACGCCACCGTAATCGCGTTGAGCGCCGTCTTGGAGCTGCCATAGCCCATTATGTTGGGCGACTGGTTTTCGCCTGTTGCGTCCTGCGCGCGGGCGATCGAGCCGATATAGCTGCTCACCATGACGATGCGGCCGGCGGGCGATGCCAGCAGAAGCGGCAGGAATGCCTGGGTGACGCGGACCGGGCCGAAGACGTTGACATCATAGGTGGCCTTGATGTCGGCGATATTCTCCCGGCTCGGCGGCAACTCATACCGCCCGTTCGAGCCGAGCGCGTCGACATATCCAGGAGCAATGCCGGCATTGTTGACCAGCACGTCGAGGCTGGCTACCCGCGCCGCGACGGTCCTGGCGGCGGCCGCCACGCTTTCGTCATCGACGACGTCGAGTTCGAGCCACTCGACGTCGAGCCCTTCGCTGCGCAGCGCCTGTGCCGCTGCGGTGCCGCGTGCGGCGTCGCGGGCGCCGAGCCAGACCTTGAATCCCGTTGCCGCCAGGCGCCGTGCGGTCTCCAGGCCGATGCCCTTGTTGGCGCCGGTCACCAGTGCGCGCTTCGATGTCGTCATATCCAAATCTCCTTTGTGGAGGCCTGACGCCTGTCGCCTGGAAGTGGCCCGGTCCGGGAAAACGACATGCATAAAACAAAGGCCCAAGACGCGTCGCCAAACGCGACGCGCCTTAGAGATGGCGGATTGCGGCCCGCCTCGCGCGCCGAAAACTCTCTTGCTCTTGCCTGATCCTCTCACCTGGTTGCGCGGCCCACGCGGATCGGCAATGCTGAAACGATGAGAGAGGCGCTGCTGGAATTGATCGCCATCGCCGGCCGCCATGCGCATGGGCGGCGGACAAGGACGGCGATCCCTCGCGTTACGATCGGCCGCAGCGAGGTCCCGACGCCGCCTATGCCCGAGCTTTGTCAGCCGACGGCGCTGTTCGTGCTGCAAGGCACGAAATCGGTGCTGATCGGCGAGCGTACGCTTCGTTATCAAGCCGGCAGCTATTTCGTCTACGCAGTCGAGACACCCGCCACCAGCCAGCTGATCGAGGCGAGCACCGCGCATCCCTATGTGGCCATCGGCTTCGCCCTCGATGTCAAGGCGATCGCAGCCCTGCTCATCGAGCACGAGCCGGCCGTCGGTGGCGACGATTTCATGACCTACCTGGCCAATGACGACCTGCTCGACGCGTGGCGCCGGATGCTGCGGCTGCTCGACAGGCCCGCCGAGATTCCCGTGCTCGCTCCCCTGCTCGAGCGCGAGATATTGTTTCGCCTGTTGCAAGGCCCGCAAGGCGCGAAGTTGCGCCAGCTCGCCGGCGCCGACAGCCGCTTGTCACAGATCCGCCGGGCGACCGCCTGGATCCGGGCTCACTATGACGAGCCTATCGAGGTGCGGCGGTTGGCCGAGCTCGCCAATATGAGCAGCGCTGCGTTTCATCGCCACTTCAAGGCGGCGACGGCGATGAGCCCGATCCAGTACCAGAAGCAGGTCCGCCTGCTGGAGGCCCGCCACCTGCTGCTGGCCCAGCCGGGAAACGCCGCGCGGGTTGCCTTTACCGTGGGCTATGAAAGCGCTTCGCAGTTCAGCCGGGAGTATGCGCGTCAGTTCGGGTTGCCGCCTGCACGCGATGCCGCGCGGCTTCTGGCGCGGGGCGAAGCGGCCGCGCTGGACATCGACTGAACCATCCCGGGCGGCACGAAAAAGCCCGGCCGGCTTGCGCCGATCGGGCTAGTCTGGTGCCATGATAGTCAGTGGTGTCTTGGCGGTCAGTTGCAGACCCTGACCTTCTCGACCGCCTTGTGGCGATGCTTCCAATGCGTGACCATCTTGGTCCGGCAGTGATGCTTGCCATTTTTGATGATCACGGTTTCGGCTTGCGAGGGAGCAAAAGCCGCCGATGCCGCCACCAGCGCCAGGACGGATGCCAACAGGATCTTCTTCATGAATATCCCCGGGGTTGGAACGCAGCCATTCTAGCCGGGAAACAGGCAGCTTTTACCTTTTCACGAGAAGTTCAGGCACCCGTGATCCCGCGGGGCCGGGGCCGGCTTCATGCATGCCGGTTGTGCCCGCACACAGCCGGCTGACAACGAAAAGCCGCGCCGGTTGCCCGGCGCGGCTTTCGGAATGCCCGGTCTTTACTTCGTCTGGAAGCGCGCGACGGACAGGAATTTTACGGCATTGCCGGTGAAACGGTTGGCATCCGCCATCTGGTCGCCCTGCTGGAAGCCGGCCGTGTAGACCTCGCTCGGCGGCGTGTGGACCACGTTGTAGGCGTAGCCCGGCGCCGTCGTGGCGCTCGAAACCGTCGCGACATTCTCGCCGCTGGTCAGCGCCCAGCGGGCGGCCTGCGGTGCGGCGGCAACCACGATGGCCTTGGGACCGGGTTTCAGGTCGCGGGCGGTGGCTCTGGCCTCCTTGCGGGTCGTCTTCACGCCGGCGCCGATCGCGGCGACCGGATCGGAACCGGCAGCGCGGGCGACGACGGCCTCGCGCGGCGATGCGGCATCGACGCCGGACGGGTCGTTGAAAGCCGAACGAGGCTCGGACAACGACGCAACCCGATAATAGTCAGCCTGCACGGGAAGCGCCTCGGCCTCGTCGAGCACGGCCTTGACCGCATCGGGCTTGACCGCATCGGGCTTGGCCGCATCGATATTGGTCATATCCGGCCGCGCGCTCGGCAGCACCGAGAAGGCATCGGTCGCGGTCTTGCCACGCTCGGCCGTCTCGGCCAGCGCCATCAGCACATCCTTGCTGGGCGCAGGCGCCAGCACCGCCGGCAACGTGTGTTCGGGGCGCCATGTCGGCAAAGGTATGTTGTTGGCGGCAACCTGCGCTGCATCGGCGGCGACCGCCGAGGGATCAGCCTTGCCGAAAGGCATATTCGCCGGCGTCTGCACGGTTGCCACGGTCTGTTCGGCGCTGGCCGTCGCATCCGCCATGCCGAAGGGAACATTCTCAGGCGGCTGTGCGCCGACATCGACTTTCGGCCGCGGCGCAAAATCGGGCAGCGGGATGCTGCGTGCCGGCAACGCCGCGATGATGGTCTCGGGCGTATCCTTTTCCGGCTCCGGAGCCTGCTCCTCGGCGACCTGCGGGATCTCGGCGCGCTTGGCGTTCTCGGGCGCCACGATCGCGATCCCCGGCAGGGTGTCGCTCTTGGCGGTGCTCGCCGGTGCCGGCTTCACGCTTCTCGGCTTGGGCGCCGGCTCCGCGGATGCGACATCGGCGCTGTCGTCGGCCTCGTCGTCGCCGCCGCCGAAAAAGGCAGCCAGCAGTCCGCCGGACCTCTTGGAACCGCCGCCGGCGCTGGCCAGCTCGATGGCGGCGCCGCCGGAACCCTTGCGTGCCTTGTACGAGGCAAGCGCCTGCTCAAAGCCGGGCAGCGGCCGGCCGTCGCTCGGCACGTGCAGCGTCTTGCCGTTCGGGAACAGGCTCACCAGTTCCTGTCGGCTGATGCCGGGCCAATGGCGCACATTGCCGACGTCCATGTGGACGAACGGCGAACCGGATCTCGGATAGTAGCCGACGCCGCCGCCCTGCATCTTGAGCCCGATATTGCGCAGCTTCTTCAGCGGCACGCCCGGAATGTAGAAGTCCATCGCCTTGCCGAGCATGTGCTGGCTCTTCTCGGCGACACCCTTGCTGCGGCTGCGCAGCATCGAGTTCGTCGACGGCGAGCGATAGCCGCAAACCACCTGGATATAGTCGGTGGCGCCGCTTTCCCGATAGGCTTCCCAGACCAGGTCCAGCAGGCGCGGGTCCATCTTGGTCGGCTCGTTGCGGCGCCAGTCGCGCAGGATGATGTTGATCTTCCTCAGCCCGGCCTGATCGTAACGGCCGTTGCGCTTGTAGACGATCTCCGCTTTCTCGTGCGTGTGGAGGTGGTAGAGCTTCAGAGAACGGACTTCGGCCCTGGCGCCGGTTGCGGCAGCGGCAAGAAAACCAAATGCGACAATCATGGCCACCAGCCACTTCGGCCAGACGCTCAGATGATAGTGCCGCCCGTTTGTGTGTCGTTCGATTCTGTTCAAATCAAAAGGCCTTGCAGGCTGCCGTTTGTCCCCGGATTTGCCCAAACGGACGTGTCGTTGTCACATCCGAATATCGATCCTAATGGTTAATCATCGCTTATTGAAGCCGAAATGCGGTAAGACCGTGGCGATATCCCGCCAAAAATTGTCCACAAGGTTTCTTGGTAAACCGCTGGTTTAGATCATGATTCCTCGTTTGGCCGAAACACGATCTGTTACCGTTAGCCTTAATGCGTGAACGGGACCGTCGGGGACGTCGCCATCGGCGCGCCACTCTCCGGTCCAGTCAATGCACCGGCGACATGATGGCAGCGCAAGCTGGTCCCGGCCTTGCGTGACCGCACTCGGGCCGACCGCTCTCAGGCCGGACATCGGGCGGCTGTGCGCGATAGCGCCCTCAGGAAGCGAGCCGGTCGAGCCTGCCGGTTTCCGGATCGATGCCGTATTCCTTGAGCTTGCGGTAAAGCGTCGAGCGGCCGATGCCGAGGCGGCGGGCGACTTCGCTCATCTGGCCGTTGTAGTGATCGATGGCGAGCTTGATCATCTCCAGTTCGACATCCGCCAGGGCGCGCACATTGCCGCGTTCGTCGAGCGCGCGCAGCGTGCCGAAGCGTGGCTGAAGCCGCGTCGGCGATTCGGGTTCGGCAGCCGGAACGATCTCGCCGCTCAGCGCCGGCTCATCGCGCGGTTCTACGGCCAAAGCCGGGCCGGCCGGCGCGATGTCCACATCGAGACGGACCGTGCCCTCCACCTGGGCGCGGATTTGCGGGAAATCCTCGACGCCGAGCACATCGCCTTCGCACAGCACCGAGGCGCGGAAGACGGCATTTTCCAGCTGCCGGATGTTGCCGGGCCAGTCATAGGCCTGGAGCACGGCGAGCGCCGCCGCCGAAATGCCCCGCAGGCGATGGCGCGGGTCCGCCGGAGCCACCTTCTCCATGAAATGCGCGACCAGATCGGGAATGTCGTCGCGGCGGTCGCGCAGGGGCGGCACATAGATCGGGTAGACGTTGAGCCGGTAGAACAGGTCCTCGCGGAACTTGCCGTCCTTGACCTGCTGCAGGAGATTGCGGTGCGTCGCCGAAATCAGCCTGATGTCGACCCGGACCGTGGCGCGGCCGCCGACCGGATCGACCTCGCCATCCTGGACGGCGCGCAGCAGCTTGACCTGCACGTCGAGCGGCAGGTCGCCGATCTCGTCCAGGAACAGCGTGCCCGAATGCGCTTCGACGAATTTGCCGGTGTGCTTCTCCGTGGCTCCGGTGAACGAGCCCTTCTCATGGCCGAACAGGATCGATTCGACCAGATTGTCGGGAATGGCGCCGCAATTGACGGTGACGAAAGGTTTCGAGCGGCGGTCGCCGCTGCCCTGTATGGCGCGCGCCACCAGTTCCTTGCCGACGCCGGATTCGCCCTCGATCAGGATCGGGATGTTGGATGCCGCCGCTTTCTGGCCGAGGCGGATCACCTTGTCCATGGCGGGACTGTGCGTGATCATGTCCCTGAAGGTCAGCAGCCCGCCGCGCCGGCGCGACGTGCGCTTGACCTCGCCTTCGACAGCCTCGACCTTGAGTGCGTTGGCGATCGAGGCCTGCAGCCTGTCGGGAGAGGCCGGCTTGACGACGAAGTCGAAGGCGCCGTGGCGCATCGCCGAAACCACGGTCTCGATGCCGCCCTGGGCGGTCTGCACGATGACCGGGATGGTGATGCCGCGCTCGCGCATCGCCTTGAGCACGCCGATGCCATCGAGATCGGGCATGACCAGATCGAGAATGACCACCGACACGTCGCGGGCGCCGGGTCCGTCGAGGACGTCGAGGCCGGCAGCGCCCCCGTCGACGACGATTGCGGTGTGGCCGAACCGCGTCACCGCCGCCTCGAGCAGCCGGCGCTGCACGGGATCGTCATCGACTATGAGTATGGAACCTGTCATGACTGTCTTGAGCCGCCCGCCTGATATCCCCATGGACCATCTTGGCACAGGGTTCTAAATAAGGTTTCAAAAAACCCGGTGAACGAATTCCTTAGGATTTGACCGGCTTCTCCGTTCTCCTGATTCTGGCCCTGGGCCCGGCCACTCGATTCAAAAGAAGGTATTGTCGATGCGCGTGATGTTTGATCGGCGGCTTGCGGCGCCAGCTTCCGGTCAGGGCGCCGCCGAGCTTGGCGATCTGCCGGAATGGAATCTTGCCGACCTCTATGCGGGCATGGAGGCGCCGGAGCTGAAGCGCGACATCGCGAAAGCCGCCGCCGATGCGGTCGCCTTCGAGAGCCGCTGGAAGGGCACGCTGTCCGCCGAGGCCGAGCGCGGCAGCGCAGGCAGGCTGGGCGAGGCGCTTGTCGCCTATGAGGCTCTGGAAGAGCTGATCGGCCGCATCGTCTCCTATGCCGGCCTCATCTATGCCGGCAACACCGCCGATCCGCAGCGCGCCAAGCTCTATGGCGACATCCAGGAGAAGATGACCGACGCCAGCGCGCATCTTCTGTTCTTCGCGCTCGAACTGAACCTGATCGACGACGCGGCCATCGAGGGTGCGCTCGCCGCCGACCCCGCCTTCGGTCATTACCGGCCCTGGGTGCTCGATCTGCGCCTGGACAAGCCCTATCAGCTCGAGGATCGCGTCGAGCAGCTCTTCCACGAAAAATCGATCACCGGGCGCGGTGCCTGGAACCGGCTGTTCGACGAGACGATGACGGACTTGCGCTTCGACGTCGACGGCGAGGAGCTGACGTTGGAACCGGCCCTGAACCGATTGCAGGATGCCGACGGCGAGGTGCGACGCCGCGCCTCCGAGGCGCTCGCCCAGACCTTCCGGAGGAATTTGCGCACCTTCACGCTGGTCACCAACACGCTGGCCAAGGACAAGGAAATCTCGGACCGCTGGCGCGGTTTCGAGGACATCGCCGATTCACGCCATCTCGCCAACCGCGTCGAGCGCGGTGTGGTCGATGCGCTGGCTTCGGCGGTGCGCGAGGCCTATCCGCGCCTGTCGCACCGCTATTACCGGATGAAGGCGCGCTGGCTGGGCATGGAGGTGATGAACCACTGGGACCGCAACGCGCCGTTGCCGGAGACGCCGCAGGCGGTGATTGGCTGGGACGAGGCCAGGAACACGGTGCTGTCCGCCTATCAGCGCTTCTCGCCCGAGATGGCCGAGATCGCGCGGACTTTCTTCGACCGCAACTGGATCGACGCGCCGGTGCGCCCAGGCAAATCCCCCGGCGCCTTCGCCCATCCGACCGTGCCTTCGGCGCACCCCTACGTGCTGCTCAACTACATGGGCAAGCCGCGCGATGTGATGACGCTGGCGCATGAGCTTGGCCATGGCGTGCATCAGGTGCTGGCCGGCGGCCAGGGCGCGCTGATGGCCTCGACGCCGCTAACGCTGGCCGAGACGGCGTCCGTTTTCGGCGAGATGCTGACCTTCCGCTCGTTGCTCGAGCAGACCACCGACAGGCGCGAGCGCAAGGCCATGCTCGCCCAGAAGGTCGAGGACATGATCAACACGGTCGTGCGCCAGATCGCCTTCTACGAATTCGAGCGCAAGGTGCATGCGGAGCGCCGCAACGGCGAACTGACATCCGACAGGCTCGGCCAATTCTGGCTGGAGGTGCAGGCGGAAAGTCTGGGCCCGGCGATAAAGTTGCGCGACGGCTACGAAGTCTTCTGGACCTACATCCCGCACTTCATCCATTCGCCCTTCTACGTCTACGCCTATGCGTTCGGCGACTGTCTGGTGAACTCGCTCTACGCGGTCTACCAGAACGCCGAGCGCGGCTTCCAGGACAAATATTTCGAGATGCTGCGCGCCGGCGGCACCAAGCATCATTCGCAGCTTCTGGCGCCTTTCGGCCTCGATGCCACCGATCCCGCCTTCTGGCAGATCGGGCTTGGCGTGATCAGCGGCTTGATCGACGAGCTGGAAGCGCTCGACAACTGAGGCGTCTTCTGTACGTCGTCCCCACCTGCTCAGAACAGTTTAGCCGGAATGCATATTGGGCCCACACTATTCTTGGTCTAAATATCTGTTCTTGAATAACTCTCTTTCGTAGTTTTCCCATAGCTTTCCGTAAGCTCTATGATAGCCTCCCCGCCAAGCTCAGCCGGAGCATGCGGGTCGGGCGGGGAAGTCTCAGCCGATCGCGGCGTTCCGGTGCACGCGACGACGGCCATTGGCCATGGCTTGCAAAGCCGACGCCGACGGCTCGACTGAGGCCGGCTGTTCCGCAGGCGGCCGAACCATCATCGAGTAGTCCTTCGCCGAAGGTCATTAAGTCCAATGCCGCGGCAGACGGATCTGACTGGAGAGAGAGACAATGGGCACTTTTTTCTACATGCTCCTGGCGTTCCTTGTGGGTGTGCTGGTTGGCTGGTTCATCTGGGGACGCCTGCGCGGTGAGCTCGACAGCTTGCGCGGCGACCTCGACCGCACACGCAGCGAGCGCGACCGGCTGCGGGCCGACAGCGATCGCCTGACCGGCGAGTTGGATGCCTGCGGGCGCACCCGCGCCGATCTCGAGCGCCAGCTGCGCGAGGCCTCGACCGGCTCCGGCCCGGCAAAGGCGGCGGCGCCGGCGCCGGCCGCCTTGATGTCGACGCCCACCCCTGCCAAATCCGCTCCGGCGGCCAAGCCGGCGCCCAGGAAGCCGGCTGCGGCCAAGGCCGCTTCCAGCGCCGCGAAGACTGGCGCGCCGAAGGCCGCTGCCGCCAAGGCGGCACCCAAGGCCAGCGTGGCGCCCAGGAAGGCGGCACCGGCGAAGGCCGCGCCGGCCAAGGCGGCTTCCGGCAAACCCGACAATCTGCGCCGGCTGATCGGTATCGGCCCGGTCAACGAGAAACTGCTCAGGGCACAAGGCGTCACCAGCTTTGCCCAGATCGCCGCCTGGACAGCCGCTGATATCAAGCGGATCGAGGACGTCATGAATTTCGACGGCCGTATCGCGCGCGAGCGCTGGATCGAGCAGGCCAAGCTGCTCGCCGCCGGCAACGAGGCGGAATTCGCCAGGCAGTTTCCGTCGGCTGGAACCGCCAGCAACACCTGAGCGACAGGGCAGATCCGACGATTGCGGCCGGCGGCGCGAACGAAGCGCCGCCGGTTTGCTTTTGGCCGCAAGGTCTGCCCACGGATCGGGCGACAGGTCGGGTTTAAGTGGCAAGGTGCCGCTCCCTCGATTGCGCGCGGCTGCCCCCCCATATAGAGCCATCATTGGCTTCATCGATCCACGCCCGAGTTCCATGCCCCTGCCCGCCGCAATTTTCCGCAATGACGAAAGCGCGCGCCAGCTCGTTTTCGACCGACCGGACGACATCATCACGGCGCACGAGGCCCGGGATTTCTCGGCCGCGCTGCAGGCGGCCCAGGCCGCGCATGATGCCGGCAAGTGGCTTGCCGGCTACTTCTCGTACGAGGCGGGCTACCTGCTGGAGCCGAAGCTGGTTCCGTTGCTGCCGGCCGGGCGCCGCGCCCCGCTGGTCTGCCTGGGCGTCTTTGACGCGCCGGTGCAAGAGCCGGTGCCGCCCCGTAAGGCGGCGGCGACCAACGGCCCGATCTTCGATGCAAGGGCGACATGGTCGTTCGAGGATTACGAGAAGCGGTTCTCGCGGCTGCACCGGCACATCAGGCAAGGCGACTGCTACCAGGGCAACCTGACCTTCCCGGTGCATGCGCAATGGTCGGGCGATCCGCTCGCCGCCTTCGACGCGCTGACCGAACGCCAGCCGGTGAAATATGGTGCCCTGGTTTCGCTTGGCGATCCGGTCGTGCTGTCGCGCTCACCCGAACTGTTCTTCGAGATCGACGCCCAGGGCATGGTCGAGACCCATCCGATGAAGGGCACGGCGCCGCGTGGTGCGACGGAAGCCGACGACGAGCGCCAGAAAACCTTCCTGCGCAATGACGAGAAGAACCAGGCCGAGAACCGGATGATCGTCGACCTGCTTCGCAACGACATCTCGCTGATCAGCGAGGTCGGCACGCTGGAAGTGCCCGAGCTGTTCCGCATCGAGACCTATCCGACCGTCCACCAGATGGTGAGCGACGTCAGGGCGAAGCTGCTGCCGGGCCTCACGATCCGCCAAATTTTTGCCGCGCTGTTTCCCTGCGGCTCCATCACCGGCGCGCCGAAAATCCGCGCCATGGAGATCCTGCATGACCTTGAAGGCACGCCCCGCGATGTCTATTGCGGCGCCATCGGCTGGATCGCGCCCGGCGGCACGATGCGCTTTTCCGTGGCGATCCGCACCATCTCGCTCTTTCCCGGCGGCGAGGCCGTCTACAATATCGGCGGCGGCATCGTCTTCGATTCAACCGCGCAGGAGGAGTATCAGGAGTGTCTCTTGAAAGCCCGCTTCGCGACGGGAACGCCGCCGGTTTCGAATTGATCGAGACCATGCGCTGGGAGCCGCCCATGGGCTTCCTGCGCTTCGAGCGGCATCTGGCGCGCCTCTATGGTTCGGCGGCCGAACTCGGTTTTGCCTGCGACCCGCAAAGGATCGGCGACGTGTTGGGCAAGGCTGTCGATGGCGCGCGCAACGCCTTGCGCACGCGCCTGGCTTTGGCGCGCAGTGGCGACGCGGCCGCCTCGGTCCAGCCCTATGAGCCGCTCGCCGCCGATAAGGTCTGGACGCTGCGGCTGGCGCGCACAAGGCTCGATTCGAACGACATGCTGCTGCGCCACAAGACCAGCCACCGGCAGGTCTACGCGCATGCCCGTGCCGAATACCTCATCACCCAGGCCGACGAAGTGCTGTTGGCCAACGAGCGTGGCGAGATGTGCGAAGGCACCATCACCAATGTCTTCGCCGATTTCGGCGACGGCATGCTTTTGACGCCCCGCCTCGATTGCGGGCTGCTGCCTGGCGTGTTGCGCGGCGCGCTTCTGGATGAAGGCCGCGCCCGCGAGGCGATCTACAGCTTTGACGACTTGAAATCCGCCAGGGCGCTCTATGTCGGCAATTCACTCCGCGGCTTGATCCCGGCAAAACTGATCTGAAGCATGACATCGCTGCCCACCCACACGCCCTATGATGGCTCGTCCAAGCTGTTCACCATCGGGCTGAAGCCGCTTGCCCTGGCCGACTGGATCGAAGTCGACGAACATCTCCTGCCGTTCCTCGCCGAGAAGCAGCGGCTCTATGCCGAAATGCCCGGCACCGTGTTCGTCGAGGAAGACGGCACGCGCGATGCCCAGCGCGAAGTGCTCGACCTGCTCGAAGCGCACTTGCCGCGGGTATTTCCCGAGACCCATCGGCGTGCCAGTGGCGGGGTCGAGGTGATCGCCGCCGGCGGCAATCCCGAGGGCGACTTCGCCAAGGCGCCGCTTGTCGCGGCCTCGCTGCTCGTCCAGGAAGACCTGATCCTGATGCGCCGCGGCGAAGACGGCTGGCGGCTCGCCGCCGGCTCGCTCTGCTTTCCCTCGTCCTGGTCGCTGCTCGAAAAATTCGGCAAGCCGTTGCAGCAGATCCATGCGCCCGTGCCGGGTTTTGGCCCTGGCACGCGGCCGGCCGAGCTGATCAACCGCATGTTCGACGGCCTCCAGGGCCAGGCCGTGGAGCGCTACAACTGGTCGATTCAATCGGGCGATGCGCTCTACCATCCGCTATCCAATGTCGAGCGAATCGAGCGCGCCGCCAGCCGCCCGTCGCGATTTGCCGATGGCGACGCCAATGCCCACGCCTTCATCCGCGTCGAGCGGCAGACGCTTCGAAAATTGCCCGTCTCGGGCGACATCCTGTTCACCATCCGCATTCATCTCGACCCGCTGGCGGCGTTGGCGCATCACCCCGACCGGGCAACGCTGGCTCCGGCTTTCGCTGCCCAGCTCGAAGCGCTCGACATCGCCCAGCTCGATTACAAGGGCTTGACATCAGACCGCGACCGGCTGGTCGGCGTCCTTAACCAAATGGCGAACGCCGCCTGACCGGCGGTTGGCGCTTTTCACTGGTTTATGACAATGATCTGTGATGTAGCGCATGCCCGTTGGGCGAGAATGCCCGGGTTTGCACCTGTCTGAAGGAGTGCTCGATAAAATGGCGAATGAAAACTGGCCCGTTTACGGTGAGATCACCGGCCCTGTGGTGATGATCGGCTTCGGCTCGATCGGACGGGGCACGCTGCCGCTGATCGAGCGCCATTTCAAGTTCGACAAATCGCGCATGACGGTCATCGACCCGCTCGGCACCGACCGCGCGCTGCTCGACGAGCGCGGCATCACCTTCATGCAGGATGCGGTGACCGAGAAGAATTACAAGAAGCTCCTGACCCCGCTTCTGACCAATGGGGGCGGCCAGGGTTTTTGCGTCAACCTGTCGGTCGACACCGGCTCGGTGGATCTGATGCGGCTCTGCCGCAAGCTCGGCGTGCTCTACATCGACACGGTCGTCGAGCCATGGCTCGGTTTCTATTTCGATGCCGAGGCCGACAATGCCAGCCGCACCAACTATGCGTTGCGCGAGTCGCTGCTCAAGGAAAAGCACGACAAGCCCGGCGGCGCGACCGCGGTCTCCACCTGCGGCGCCAATCCGGGCATGGTCTCGTGGTTCGTCAAGCAGGCATTGGTCAACCTGGCCACCGATCTCGGCCTCGAGTTTTCGGAACCCGCGCAGGAAGACCGCGAGGGCTGGGCGAAGCTCATGAGGAAGGCCGGCGTCAAGGGCATCCACATCGCCGAGCGCGACACCCAGCGCACCAAGAAGCCGAAGCCGATGGAGGTGTTCTGGAACACCTGGTCGGTCGAGGGCTTCATCTCCGAGGGCCTGCAGCCCGCCGAACTCGGCTGGGGCACGCATGAGAAATGGATGCCCAAGAACGGCAAGAAACACAAACATGGTTCCAAGGCCGCAATCTATCTGGAGCAGCCCGGCGCCAACACGCGCGTGCGCTCGTGGTGCCCGACGCCAGGTGCCCAATACGGCTTCCTGGTGACCCACAACGAGGCGATCTCGATCGCCGACTTCTTCACCGTGCGGTCCAAAAAGGGCAAGGTTCAGTACCGCCCGACCTGCCACTACGCCTATCATCCCTGCAACGACGCGGTGCTGTCGCTGCATGAAATGTTCGGCGCTGCCGGCAAGGCGCAACCGGTACACCATGTGCTGGACGAAAACGAACTTGTCGATGGCGTAGACGAGCTCGGGGTGCTGCTCTACGGCCATGACAAGAACGCCTACTGGTACGGCTCGCAACTGTCGCTCGCCGAAGCGCGCAAGCTGGCGCCTTACCAGAACGCAACCGGCATGCAGGTCACCTCGGCGGTTCTGGCCGGCATGGTCTGGGCGCTGGAGAACCCCGAAGCCGGCATCGTCGAGGCCGACGAGATGAACTACAAGCGCTGTCTGGACGTGCAGTCGCAATATCTCGGACCGGTGAAGGGCTATTATACCGACTGGACACCGCTCGATAATCGGCCCGGCCTGTTTCCGGAGGACCTCGACCGGAACGACCCGTGGCAATTCCGCAACATCCTGGTGCGATAGCGTCGCGCCAAGCATGCCTCACTGCCTTGCAATCGCCCGGAAATCGGGCGATTGAAGGATGCGGACGGGAGCAAGCCGCGTCCATCTGGACGCATGAACTACGCTCTTGAAACTTGGATGCATGCACCGTGCTTTCCGAAAGTCGTTTTCCGATTTCGGGCCGACGGGCGAGGAGAGGATTTTTACATGACCATTGCGCGCAAGATTCTTTCGATGAGTGTTGCGGCGGCCACGATGGTGGGGCTGGCCGCTTGTGCAACCAGCGGTCCCGACGAGCCGTCGATAGGGGCCGCGCCGAAGGGCGTCGAAGGCTCCTGGATCGACGCCAAGGGCACCGGTCTTTCGACCTTTGCCGGCGGAACCTTCACCACGGTAGCGACCGATACCGGCCAGAAGCTGTCCGACGGTACCTATACGATGACCGGCGCCACTTCGGTCGAGATCCACGGTACCTCGCTGATCCGGCAGACTCCGGTGAGCTTCAACTGCTTGCTGGTGTCCACCAGCCAGCTCAACTGCACCAGCGGCTCCGGCCAGAATTTCGTGTTGACCCGGCGCGCCTGAACCGCCAGGCATTCAGACATCCAAGGACGGCGGCCAATGGCCGCCGTCCTTTTTTGTGCCCCGCAGAGATCAACGGGGTTTTGCCCCGATTTTCCCTTGCATGCTCCGGAACGCGATGGGAACATGGCTGAAAAAGCCGGCTGTTAGAGACCGGTCAAGCAAGAGCGCTAAACGGCTCTGATCAGCCTATCCGGGAGACGAAGATGAAGAAGCTTGCCGCCATTGCCGCCCTTTCCGCGTCGACGCTGGGCCTGTCGGCCGGCGCATCTTTTGCCGATTACACGCTGAATATCCTGCACATCAACGACTGGCACAGCCGCATCGAAAGCAACAACAAATACGAATCCACCTGCTCGGCGGACGAGGAGACAAAGGGCGAATGCGTCGGCGGAGCCGGCCGGCTGGTCACGGCGATCGCGCAGGAGCGCAAGAAGCTGGAAGGCCAGAACGTGCTGTTGCTCAGCGCCGGCGACAATTTTCAGGGTTCGCTGTTCTACACGACTTACAAGGGCAAGGCCGAAGGCGAGTTCCTCAACGACATGAAGTTCGATGCCATGGCGCTCGGCAATCATGAATTCGACGACGGCGAAACGGCATTGGCGCCGTTCCTCGACATGATCAAGTTCCCCGTGCTCGGCGCCAATGTGAAAGCCAACGCGCAGTCCAAGCTCGGTGACCGCGTCAAGCCGTCCATCGTCGTCGAGGTCGGCGGCCAGAAGATCGGCATCATCGGCGCCGTCACCAACGATACGCCCGAACTCGCCACTCCCGGCCCCAACATCGCCATCGAGGACGACGTCAAGTCGATCACGGCCGAGGTCGAGAAGCTGAAGGGAGAGGGCGTCAACAAGATCATTGCCGTGACCCATATCGGCTACAACAGGGAGCGCGATGTCATAGCGAAGATCCCGGGCGTCGACGTGGTCGTCGGCGGCCACAGCCATACGCTTTTGTCCAACACCGATCCGAAGGCGGCAGGCCCCTATCCGTCCATGGTCGACAATCCGGACGGCTACAAGGTGCCGGTCGTGCAGGCGGCGTCCTATTCGAAATATCTCGGCGAGTTCAAGGTCGTGTTCGACGACAATGGCGTCGTCAAGTCGGCGAGCGGCGACCCGATCCTCCTCGACAAGTCGATCACGCCCGATCCCGCGGTGCTCGCCCGCATCAAGGAGCTCGGCGCGCCGATCGAAGCGCTGAAGAACAAGGAAGTGGCCGAGACGACCGACGTCATCGACGGCAGCCGCGAGAGCTGCCGCGCCCGCGAATGCGCGATGGGCAATCTCGTCTCCGACGCCATCCTCGACCGCGTCAAGGGACAGGGCGTCGAGATCGTCATCTCCAATGGCGGCGGCCTGCGCGCCTCGATCGACAAGGGCACCGTCACCATGGGCGAGGTGCTGACCGTGCTGCCCTTCCAGAACACGCTGGCGACCTTCCAGATCTCGGGCAAGGACCTCGTTGCCGGGCTCGAAAGCGGTCTCAGCCAGGTCGAGGACGGCGCCGGCCGCTTCCCGCAGGTGGCCGGCCTGAAATACGCCTTCGACAAATCCGCCCCGGCCAATGCCGGCCGCGTCAAGTCTGTCGAGGTGATGGAGAACGGCGCCTGGACGCCGCTCAATCCCGACAAGGACTATCTGGTCGCCACCAACAACTATGTCCGCCAGGGCGGCGACGGCTACAAGGTTTTCGCCGAAAAGGCCAAGAACGCCTATGATTACGGCCCCGGCCTCGAACAGGTGGTCGCCGACTATCTCGGCGCGCACCGGCCCTACACGCCCAAGCTCGACGGCCGCATCACCGAGATCGCCGCGACGACAGCGGCCGCGCCTGCGGCGGAGCCCGCCAAGCCAGCCGAAGCAATGCCCGATCTGCCTGCCAACTCCGGCGATATCGCCAACACGCCGCCGGCCGTGTCGACCGAGGCCGCGCCAGCGCCCGCACCGGCAACGCCTGCCGCTCCGGCAACGCCAGCACCTGCGGAACCGGCAAAGCCTGCCGAAGCCGCCCCTGCCCCGGCAACACCCGCGCCGGCTGAGCCGGCAAAGCCCGCCGAGGCCGCACCGGCCGAAACCAGCCATGTCATCGTCGCCGGCGATACCTATTGGGACCTGGCAAAGAAGGCCTATGGCGACGGCACCAGGTGGAAAGTCATTTCCGAAGCCAACAAGGGCTACGAGCCGCGCCGGCTTCCGGTCGGCGCCACCTTGACCATACCGCCGAGGTAACCGCCTTCGCCTTTGCGCGCAGGGACACCCGCCCGAAACAGGGCGGGCATCCTGTTTCGGGTAAGGTGCGGCCAGACGCTGCATTGAAAAGCAGCGCCGCATCGCTACTTTCGCGCCGTGTTCGGAGACCCGCAATGCCGCCTTCCACTCCTGTCGACGCCAAGCCCGCGAGAACCGTGGGGCCGAGACCGGCCGGACATTCGCCGGCCAAGGCGGGCAAGGTCGGCGTCATGCTGGTCAATCTCGGCACGCCGGACGGCACCGATTTCAGGCCGATGTGGCGCTATCTCCGCGAATTCCTGTCCGACCCACGCGTCATCGAACTCAACAAGGCGATCTGGTATCCGATCCTCTATGGCCTCGTGCTGACCACGCGACCGAAGAAGTCGGGCGCCAACTATGCCAGGATCTGGAATCGCGAGAACAACGAGTCGCCGCTGCGCACCTATACCCGCGCCCAGGCCGAGAAGCTGACCGTGGCATTGCGCGACCTGCCCGACGTGGTCGTCGGCTGGGCGATGCGCTACGGCAATCCCTCGACCGCGAGCGTCGCCGAAAGCCTGGTCGCGCAGGGCTGCGACCGCATCCTGACCTTTCCGCTCTATCCGCAATATTCGGCCACCACCACGGCGACTGCCAATGACCAGTTGTTCCGGGCGCTGATGAAGATGCGTGCGGCGCCTGCCGTCCGCAGCGTGCCGCCCTATTATGCCGAACCGGTCTATATCGAGGCGCTCGCCCATTCGATCGAACGGCATCTGGCCAGCCTCGATTTCGACCCGGAGGTGGTCATCACCTCCTATCACGGCATCCCGAAACCCTATTCCGACAAAGGCGATCCTTACCGCGAGCATTGCCTCGAGACGACACGGCTGCTGCGCGAGAGGCTCGGCTGGGACGAGAAGAAGCTGATCACCACCTTCCAGTCGCGTTTCGGCGCACAGGAATGGCTGCAGCCCTACACCGACAAGACGGTGGAGAAACTGGCCAAGGACGGCGTGAAATCGATCGCCATCGTCAACCCCGGCTTTTCCGTCGACTGCATCGAAACGTTGGACGAGATCGGCCGCGAGGCGGCGGAAACCTTCCATCATGCCGGCGGCGGAAGATTCGCGCACATCCCCTGCCTCAACGACAGTCCCGAAGGCATGGCGGTGATCGAGGCGATGGTGCGGCGCGAACTGTCCGGCTGGATCTGAAACCGGGAACAATGGACGTTCCGGGGCGTTGAGGCGCGCCTTCCGGAGACCATCGATGCCCCGCAAGCTCGACCTCAGAAGCGGGCGGCCAGTCTGGTCCGCCTATCGGGCACCCGCTGTCCCGACAAGCGCTCTGACCCGTGACGCCAAGGCCGATGTGCTGGTGATAGGCATGGGCATCAGCGGCGCCATGATCGCAGAAGCGCTGACGGCTGACGGCCATTCGGTGGTCTGCATCGACCGGCGCGGCCCGCTGAGAGGGTCGACGTCGGCGACCACCGCCCTGGTGCAGTTCGAGATCGACCAGCCGCTGACGGCACTCGGCAGGATGATCGGCAAGGCCTCGGCGGAACAGGCCTGGCGGCGCTCGCGTCTGGCCGTTTCCAACCTTGCCGGCCGCATAGCCGAGCTCTCCA
Organism: Mesorhizobium sp. B2-4-1; assembly: GCF_006442185.1. Lineage (NCBI taxonomy): Bacteria > Pseudomonadati > Pseudomonadota > Alphaproteobacteria > Hyphomicrobiales > Phyllobacteriaceae > Mesorhizobium > Mesorhizobium sp. B2-4-1. Next base: position 441,535 of record NZ_VFVN01000004.1, read on the forward strand.
TCAACTGCCGCCTGAGCCGCGCCCCCTCCCTCTATCTGGCCGGTACCGTGCTCGGCCCATCGCAGTTGCGTGACGAGACCGAGGCGCGGCGACAGGCGGGCATCGCCGCGACCTATCTCGCCCCTGCGCCGCTGGCTGCGCGATTCGGCATCGAGCGCGACGGCGCCATCCTCAGCCATGGCAACATCGCGCTCGATCCGCGCAAACTGACCGCCGGATTGCTGCTGAAGGCGCTGGAGCGCAAGGCGCGCCTCTACGCCCCGGTCGAGGCGACCGCGATCGAAGACAGCGCCAAGGAGGTCGTCGTCGCCACCAGGGGCGGCCCCATAATCAGCGCGCAGCACGTCCTGCTCGCGACCGGCTACGAGTTGACCGACATCGTGCCGGCAGCCGCCCACCGCGTCATCTCGACATGGGCCATCGCCACACGCCCGCAGCCGCGAAAGATCTGGCCGGACGCGGTCCTCATCTGGGAAGCGTCGGACCCCTATCTTTATGCAAGGGCGACAGCCGACGGCAGGGTGATCTGCGGCGGCGAAGACGAGGATTTTATCGACAAGGAACGGCGTGACGCGTTGATCGCCGGCAAGAGCCTGAGACTGGCCAGGAAGCTCGGCCGCCTGTTCCCGGATCTGGACACCAGGCCCGATTTTGCCTGGACCGGCTCCTTCGGCACCACAACCACCGGCCTGCCCTATATCGGCGCCATCCCTGGGCATCCGCGCATCCAGGCCGTGATGGGCTATGGCGGCAACGGCATCGCCTTCTCGCAAATCGCATCCGAAATCGTTTCTGCCGCCATCGCCGGATCGGAAGATACGGACGCAAGCCTGTTCGCCTTCAGCCACCGGCAGCAGCGACACAAACAATCCCTCATCACCTGATTGTAACGTTGTTGAAACACACTTAAGTGTTTGCTGAAGTCGGCTGCGGGAGAATGGCTCCCATGGCTTGCCTCTTGAGGGAGAGCCAAATGGATTTCAGTGGTTTCGATATCGCGACTATTGTTCTGGTCGCTCTTGTCGTGCTGGTGCTGTTCAAAGGCATAAAGACAATCCCGCAAGGCTACAATTATACGGTCGAACGCTTTGGCCGTTACACGAAAACGCTGTCGCCAGGCCTCAACCTCATCGTGCCGTTCATCGATCGCATCGGCGCCAAGTTGAACATGATGGAGCAGGTGCTCGATGTCCCGAGCCAGGAGATCATCACCCGCGACAACGCCATCGTCGGCGTCGACGGCATCGCCTTTTTCCAGATCCTCAACGCGGCGCAGGCGGCCTACCAGGTTTCCGGCCTGCAGAACGCCATCCTCAACCTGACCATGACCAACATCCGCACCGTGATGGGCTCGATGGACCTCGACGAGCTGCTGTCGAACCGCGACGCGATCAACGAGCGCCTGCTGCGCGTGGTCGACGAAGCGGCCCATCCCTGGGGCATCAAGATCACCCGCGTCGAGATCAAGGACATCAATCCGCCCGCCAACCTGATCGAATCGATGGGCCGGCAGATGACGGCCGAACGCAACAAACGCGCGCAGATCCTTGCCGCCGAGGGCCTCAAGCAGTCGCAGATCCTCGAGGCCGAAGGCCGCAAGGAAGCCGCCTTCCGCGATGCCGAGGCACGCGAACGCTCCGCCGAAGCGGAAGCCCGCGCCACGCAAGTGGTGTCGGAAGCGATCTCCAAGGGAGATGTGCAGGCGCTCAACTACTTCGTCGCCCAGAAATACACCGAAGCGCTGGGCAAGATCGGTTCGGCCACCAACAGCAAGATCGTGCTGATGCCTTTCGAAGCGTCGTCGCTGATCGGCTCGCTGGGCGGCATCGGCGAGATCGCCAGGGAAGTGTTCAAGGGCGACGGGCCGTCCGGCACGCAGCGGCAGGTCTCACGACCTCCGGTCGTCAGGCCGAGCGACAACTAATGCCTTTGTGAGTGGATCAAAACCATGATCGACCGCATCGTTTCCGAACTCGGCCCGTGGAACTGGATGGTTCTGGGCTTCGTGCTTTTGGCGATGGAAATCATCGCACCGGGCATCTTCATGTTGTGGACCGGCATCGCCGCGCTGATCGTGGGCGCGGTATCGCTGCTGGTCTGGGATGCGGCCAGCTGGACCTGGCAGGTCCAAGTGCTCGTCTTCCTCGCGCTGTCGCTGGTCTCGGCATTGGTCGGCAAGAAACTCATCGGCGGACGCGACGAGCCGACCGACCAGCCGCTGCTCAACCGCCGTGGGGCGCAGATGATCGGCAGGATGGCGACGCTGGCCGAGCCGATCCGCGACGGCCGCGGCCGCATCAAGCTCGGCGACACGCTGTGGCGCGTCTCTGGCCCTGACCTGCCGGCCGGCACCCAGGTGCGCGTCACCGGAGCCGCCGACACCGATCTCGAATTGACCGTCGAGCGAGTGTGAAACCGGCTCCGCGCTAGCGCAATTCCAGGAAAAGTGTGTACGGTTTTCCGTCCGGAATTGTGCAGAAACAAAGAGATAGAGCAGTTCGCCGTTTCCGTGAAACGGTGAACTGCCCTACGCAGCGCCGATGCGCAAAAGATCGTGCAGGTGGACGAGCCCGACGGGCTTGTTGCCCTCCACCACCATCAGGCTGGTGATGGCTGAATTGTTGATCGTCTGCAGTGCGGTCGCCACCAGCGTGTCCGGCGCGGCGGTCTTGGGAGATCTCGTCATCACCTGATCGACGGTCATCGCCGTCAGGTTGCTGCCTATGTGACGCCTGATGTCGCCATCGGTGACGATGCCGATCAGCGCGCCGTCGGCGGCGGTGACCGCCACGCAGCCGAAGCCCTTGCGCGACAACTCCAGGATCGCGTCCTGCATGCCGGTGCCCGAAACGACCAGCGGCAATCTCTCGCCGACATGCATGATCTCGCGGATCTGCATCAGGTTGGCGCCGAGCTGGCCGCCGGGATGGAAGGTGCGGAAATGATCGGGCGTGAAACCCCGCGCCTCGAGCAGGGCGATCGCCAGTGCGTCGCCCATCACCAGTTGCAGCAGTGCCGATGTCGTCGGCGCCAGGCCATGCGGGCAGGCTTCCGGCGCACGCGGCAGCAAAAGCACGACATCGGCGGCGCGCGCCAGCGCCGATGTCTCACCGGACGTGATTGCAATGAGCGGGATGGAGAAGCGCCTGGAATAGGCGACGATGCCCATCATCTCCTTGCTTTCGCCCGACCATGACATGGCGATGATGGCATCGTCCCTGGCGATCATGCCGAGATCGCCGTGATTGGCTTCAGCGGGGTGGACGAAAAAGGCCGGCGTTCCGGTCGAGGCCAGGGTCGCGGCGATCTTCGAGCCGATATGGCCGCTTTTGCCGACGCCGGTGACGATGACCCGGCCTTCGATCCTCGAGATCATGTCGACCGCTTCGGCAAAGGGCTTCGCCAGCCCGTTTTCGAGCGCCTCGGCCAGCGCTGCCACTCCCGCCTGTTCGGTCGCCACCGTTCTTAGCGCCGAAGCGATCGAGGCCTGTCTGTCCAACGGCTTCTTGTCGAGGGATCGCGCATCCATGGCCGATGCGATTAGCGCTTTGTGCCGCGCCTGTCCAACGGAAATGCCTCCCGCGACCGTCTGGGACAGCGGTCCGAATGAACGAAGCGCAAGGTCACGAATGTCGAGGCCTGGAACAATGAGCGCCTGGAAAAGCAATCGCCCTCCGCCTCAACCCTCCGTTAACCATCCCCATTTACGGTTCGGTAAGTATGGCGCGCGCTCGCGCCGCGCAAGCAGTGGTGGCGATGTCCGGGGCCCAGTCAGAAAAGACGAGAAGGCGAAAGAGCAAGGCTGCCTGCGCCTTGCTGCTGGCGACCAGCATCTTCGGCCTGCTGCGACCGACGCTGTCCTTCGCCCAGGAAACGGAGCTGCGCGGCGAGGTCTCGGAATCGGCGATCCTGTCCGACCAGCAGCGCAAGGCGAGACTGGCCGCCATAGCCGGTCAGGGTCAACAGCAGCCGGCCCCCCCCGGTCAGGACGACACGCGGTCGCGCACCTATCTGCCCGCCAGCGCCGGCGCTGCTCCTGACGATAGCGGTGCCGCCTCGCCCACTGGCAGCATCTTCGACCCGCCGGCGGCCGGTGACGACGTGACCGCCGACAATCCGCCTCCGCCCAAACCACGCCGGCCATCGGCCACCGGGCAGGCCAATGCGGACAAGGCCGCCGACAGGGCGAAGACAAAGAAAAAGAACACCACCGCGACGACCGACGCGACCACGACCGCCAGCACGGCCGACGATGCCGACGCCACCGTCACCGGCACCGGCACCGGCACCGGCACCGACCAGGAGACCGCCAACCGCCGCGCCGTCACGATCGACAGCGTCGACCGGCAGCAGCTCGATCCGGGCGCCGAACGCACCGCTTCCATCGAAGGGCAGAAGAAGAAAATCGAGGACGATCCGTTCACCGCTCCAGGCATCAAATGGGGCTCGTTCGTCATAAGGCCGACGCTGGAGCAGGGCCTGACCGCCACCTCGAACGGCGATTCCAGCAGTGCCGGCAAAGCGGCGCTGCTGTCCGAGACGGCACTGCGCTTTTCCGCCGCCTCCGACTGGCGCGAGAACTCCGCGACCATTGATGGTTATGGCCTCTTCCGCGAGACCGTCTCGGGCTACCCGGTTCACAATGAGCAAGGCCGCATCGAAGGCCAGCTCAATGTCGACCTCGACAACGAGCAACGCGCCGTCGCCAAGCTCGGTTACGAGGCCGTGCCGGAATCGGCCTCGTCGCCCGACGCCATTGCAGGCGTCAGCAAGCAACCGCTGCGCCAGACCATCGACGGCAGCCTCGGCATCGAAAAGGACGTCGGCAAGGCGCAATACACTTTGACCGGCGCGGTCTCGCACGACTTCTATGGCGACGCCAAGCTTTCTGACGACACCTCGCTGTCGCAGAAGGATCGTAACTCCACGCTTTATACGGCGACCTTGCGCACCGGCTACGAAATCTCCCCTGCCCTTACGCCTTTCACCGAAATCGAACTCGGGCGCAGGGCCTATGATCAACGCTTCGACAATGAAGGCTTCGAGCGTTCATCAACGCGGCTTGGTGCCCGCGCCGGCCTCGAGCTCGACATGGGCGAGAAGCTCGCCGGCGAGTTCTCGGCCGGCTGGCTGCGGGAAGCGATCGACGACGACCGCCTGGGGGCGATCGCGGGTGCCACCGTGGACGCCGACCTGAAATGGTCGCCCGAACGCGGCACCACGATCGGCCTGACCGGGCGGACCACGGTCGAGCCCACGACCACCGCAGGTGAAAGCGGCGACATCCTCTATTCCGGCCGCCTCACGGCCGAACGCCAGATCCGCGCCAACCTGACCGGCAATGCCGCGCTGGGCCTGGACTGGCGCGATTATATCGGCATAGACGGCCATGACAGGGTGCTGAGCGCCGAAGCCGGGCTGACATGGTGGCTGAACCGCTATGCCGGCCTCACCACCCGCGCCAGGACCGAGAAGCTCACCAGCAACCTGCCTGGCCGCGACTACACCGCCAACAGCATCTATCTCGGCTTGAAGGTGCAGCGGTAAGCGCGGGCCGCTAAGCTGCGTGCCGCATCCGAGACATCGGCCAGACAGCGCCTCCCTTAAAGCGCCGCCACAACGTGCTCCGAAGGCGCCATCTCGTCGAGAAGCCTGCGGATAACGCCGGCCATGCTCTGGTTCATGTCGTTGCGCCAGAGCGCGAAGGCCACATTGGCCTCGACGAACCCTTCCGGCGATCCGCAATCGAAGGTGCGGCCCTGAAAGTGGTAGCCGTAGAAGGGCTGCTGCTTCTCCAGCTTCAGCATTGCGTCCGTGAGCTGGATCTCGTTTCCGGCGCCCTTCTCCTGGCCTTCGAGGATTTTGAAAATCTCGGGCTGCAATATGTAGCGGCCATTGATGTAGAGATTGGAGGGCGCGGTGCCGGTCTTCGGCTTTTCCACCATCTCGGTGATGCGGAAGCCATGATGGGTGGCTTCGCCCCGGCCGACGATGCCGTATTTATGGGTCTCGGCGGGATCGCATTCCTGAACCGCGATGATGTTGTTGCCGGTCTCGGCATAGAGGTCGACCATGTCCCTCATGCAGCTCTTTTCCGACTGCATGATCATGTCGGGCAACAAGAGCGCGAACGGCTCGTCGCCGACCAGTTCGCGCGCGCACCAGACGGCATGGCCAAGTCCGAGCGGCACCTGCTGGCGAGTGAAGCTGGTCTGTCCCGGCCCGGGCTGCAGCCGCTGCAACCTGGCGAGCTGGTCGTCCTTGCCACGCTGGGCGAGCGTGTCATAGAGCTCGAACTGGATATCGAAATGATCCTCGATGACCGCCTTGTTGCGCCCGGTGACGAAGATGAAATGCTCGATGCCTGCCTCGCGCGCCTCGTCCACCACGTATTGGATGACGGGCCGGTCGACGACGGTAAGCATTTCCTTGGGGACGGCCTTGGTGGCCGGGAGAAACCGCGTGCCGAGACCTGCGACCGGGAAAACTGCCTTGCGAACTCTCTTCATGCCTTCAATTATCCGTTTGCAGGCCGGCTCCGCAATCCCGCCCCGCGACATTTTCACGCCGGAATTGAGGATTATCGGGCGGATGAAGGGAAACTTGCACCGGTAGAAGCATCGAGGCGCCTTTTCGTTCCAGGGGCGGCCTATGGTAAACCAATTCCTAACCTGGTTCGGCGATGAATGGTCTTTCCCAAGACGGAGAAGGAGGAAAAGATGTCCGTTCGCAATGCCGCAAAGCGTTTCACCAGCGTCATGACGGCCGCCAGCCTCTCGCTCGCCATGCTGATGCCTGCCGGGCCGGCCTTCGCCGATGCCGGCTTCCGGCAATGGGTCGCCGGCTTCCGCGCCACCGCGGTGCAGGGGGGCGTTTCCGGCGCCGTCTATGACCGCGCCTTCAGGGGCATCGACGAACCCGATCCGGTGGTGCTGGAAAAAGCCCGAACCCAGCCGGAATTCACCGCACCCGCCTGGGATTATTTCGACAACCGCGTCCACGACCAGTCGGTCGCGGTCGGCCAGCAGATGGCCAGGAAATGGAAGCCGTGGCTGGACAGGATCGAGGCGAGGTTCGGCGTTGACCGCAACGTCCTGCTGGCCATCTGGTCGATGGAATCCAACTATGGCGAGATCCTCAAGCGCGACGACATCATGCGCAATGTCGTCCGCTCGCTGGCGACCCTGGCCTATGGCGATCAGAAGCGGTCGAAATATGCCCGCACGCAACTGGTCGCCGCACTGAAGATCCTCCAGACCGGCGACATCGACGAGAGCCACCTCATGGGCTCCTGGGCGGGCGCCATGGGCCAGACCCAGTTCATCCCGACCAGCTACCAGCACTATGCGGTGGACATGGACGGCAACGGCAAGCGCGACATCTGGAATTCCATTCCCGATGCCTTGGCGACATCAGCCAATCTGCTCAAGAAGAATGGCTGGCAGGCCGGCAAGACCTGGGGCTACGAGGTGGCCTTGCCGGCCGGCAAGCTGCCTGCAGGCTCCAGGACGCTGGCGCAATGGCAGGCGCTCGGCGTGGTCAGGGCGAGCGGCAAGCCGTTCAGGAACCTCAGCGACAAGGCGACGTTGAAAGTACCGGATGGCCGCGGCGGTCCCGCCTTCCTGATGATCAGGAATTTCTCGGTCATCAAGGCTTACAACAATGCCGACAAATACGCGCTTGCCGTTGGCCTTCTTGCCGACGAGATCGCCGGTTCCACCGGCCTCGTACAGGACTGGAAACGGCCTTTCACCAAGCTGACGTTCGAGGAAAGGCAGGAATTGCAGAAGCGGCTTTCCCAGCACGGCCTTTATGATGGCAAATTCGACGGCAAGATCGGCGACGGGTCGAAGTCGGCCATCATGGCCTATCAGGCAAAGGTCGGCTTGACCCAGGACGGCTATCCGAGCATGGAAGTGCTCAAATGGCTCAGGCAAAAATAGGGCCTGTCATGAACTGAGGAGGAGCGATTGGCTTGGGCTGCGCGCATCGGGACGTTCATTCCCCGCATGCTGGTGCTGTTCCTGGCCGTCGCCGTGCTCGCCGTCGCCATGGCAGGCGCCTTCCATGCGCCCGCCATGGCGCAGGAGCAGCAAAGCCGCGGCTGGTCATTGCGTGACCTTCTGTTCCCGCGCCGCAGCGAGCGGATCGAGCCGCCGCTGGACATCCAGAAACCAAGGCCCAGGCCCAAGGCAAAAAAGCCGCGCGCGCCGCGTCCGCCCGCGGAACCGGAAATCCCGATCGCCGAAAAGGCGCCGGACGCCCGGGTCGTCCTGGTGGTCGGCGATTTCATGGCGGCCGGGCTCGCCGAAGGTCTAGACACCGCCTTTGCCGAGAATACCGGCGTCAGGATCGTCGTTCGCTCCAATGGCTCGTCGGGCTTCGTGCGCGATGATTTCTACAATTGGCCGGAACAGATCAAATCATTGATAGAGACCGAAAAGCCCGCCGCCGTGGTCGTGATGCTGGGTTCCAACGACCGCCAGCCGATGAAGGTGGGGGATGTGCGCGAGCAGCCCCTTTCCGAGACCTGGACCAAGGAATACGAGCGCCGCACCGAAGCGTTCGGCAAGGCCATCGCCACGGCCAAGGTGCCTTTCCTGTGGGTCGGCATGCCGGCGTTCAGGGTTTCGAAGATGACATCCGACATGCTCGCCTTCAACGACATCTACCGTCAGGCGGCCGAAAGCCATGGCGGCGAATTTGTCGATATCTGGGATGGATTCGTCGATGAGAACGGCGCCTTCGTCACTAGTGGCCCCGACATCAACGGCCAGCCCGTGCGGCTGCGCTCCGATGACGGCATCAACATGTCGAAGGCCGGCAAGCGCAAGCTCGCCTTCTATACCGAAAAGCCGCTGATGAAGGTCCTGGGCCTGGCCGCGCCGGGAAGCGTCGCCCCGACCGCTGCTCCTGCCGGCGCGCCGGTCGAGGCGCCGGCGCCGGCCGCCGCTCCCATCGTCATTGACCGCACCGCGCCGATGCTGCTCAGCGATCCGGCGCTCGACGGCGGCACGGAACTGCTCGGCGCCGGACCGCCCGCGAAGGCCAACCCGGGCCTGCCCGGCGAAAAACTGGTGGTCGAGGGCAAGGCGCCGGTGGCTTCGCCCGGCCGCGCCGACGATTTCGCCTGGCCGCCGAAGACAAATCCGGCAGCCGCGGCCGCCAGGGCTGGCACGACGACGGCCATCACTCCTTAGCAACGCGGAGGGGCCCGAAACCGTTTTCGGAACTCGCTGCTGCGAGTCATATGATGGCGTTTTCGAGAACCGGAGCGGAGCGTACTTTGGGGTACGTGAGCACCGGAAGCGCAGAAACGCCTTCAGATGGCCGCAGGAGTAGAGTTTCCAAACGGTCTCAGCGGGGCAGGACGCTCGAACCCATCAATGCCTCGTCGATCGAACGCGCCGCCTGGCGACCCTCGCGGATGGCCCAGACCACCAGCGACTGGCCGCGGCGCACGTCACCCGCGGCATAGAGCCTGTCGACGCTGGTCCGGTAGTCGCGGTCATTGGCCTCGACATTGCGGGAGCGTCGGCTGTCGGTGACGATCTTCATATCCCCTTCGAGCTCCGACACCACGCCGGCCATGGCCGGCCCGGCAAAGCCGATGGCGATGAAGGCGAGATCGGCGCGGATGACGAACTCGGTGCCGACGATCGGTCGGCGCTTATCGTCGACCTCGCAGCATTTGACACCGGTCAGCTGGCCTTCCTCGCCGATGAATTCGAGTGTCGCCACCTGGAATTCGCGCTCGGCGCCCTCGGCCTGCGAGGAGGAGGTGCGCATCTTGGTCGCCCAGTAGGGCCAGACGGCGAGCTTGTCTTCCTTCTCCGGCGGCTGCGGACGGATGTCGAGCTGCGTGACGCGCACGGCGCCTTGGCGGAAGGCGGTGCCGACGCAGTCGGAAGCGGTATCGCCGCCGCCGACGACGACGACATGCTGGCCGCTGGCGATGATCGGGTGCGACGGCCACGCCACCGACTGGATCGGCTCGCCGCCGACACGCCGGTTCTGCTGCACCAGGTAAGGCATCGCGTCATAGACGCCGCCGAGATCGTCACCGGGGATGTTGGCCGCACGCGGGGTCTCGGATCCGCCGCAATAGAGCACCGCGTCATGCTCGGCGAGCAGTTCGGCCACGGGCTTGTCGATGCCGACATTGACGCCGCAATGGAAGGTCACGCCTTCGCCCTGCATCTGCTCGATGCGGCGATCGATATAGTGCTTCTCGATCTTGAAGTCGGGAATGCCATAGCGCATCAGCCCGCCTGGCCGGCTTTCGCGTTCGTAGACATGGACATCATGGCCGGCGCGGCCGAGCTGCTGGGCGGCGGCCATGCCGGCCGGGCCGGAGCCGATGACGGCGACGCGCTTGCCCGTCTTCCTCTCCGGCGGATAGGGCCTGATATGGCCGGTCTCGTAGGCCTTGTCGGCGATCGCCTGCTCGACCGTCTTGATGGCCACCGGAATGTCCTCGAGGTTCAGCGTGCAGGCTTCCTCGCAAGGCGCGGGGCAGATGCGGCCGGTGAATTCGGGGAAATTGTTGGTCGAATGCAGGTTGCGGATCGCATTGTCCCAGTCCCTGTTATAGACGAGGTCGTTCCAGTCCGGGATCTGGTTGTGGATCGGGCAGCCGGTCGGCCCGTGACAGAACGGGATGCCGCAGTCCATGCAGCGCGCGGCCTGTTTCTCGACCTCCTTGTCCGACATCGGCAGCGTAAACTCGCGGAAATGCCGGATGCGGTCGGAGGCCGGCTGGTACTTGTGCACCTGCCGGTCGATCTCGAGAAAGCCTGTTACCTTGCCCATAGTCCAGTTCCTGCTGTCCAGATGGTGCGGTTTTCGCCGCACCCGTTAACCTCTTCAGGCAGCCGTGGCAACCTTCCGCGAGAGGTCAAATTATCAGTGACATGGAGCCGGGAAGCCTGGGCTTCCCGGCCTTTGCGAAGATCTATTCGGCCGCCACGCTCATGCGCATGCGTTCCATCTCGATCAGCGCGCGGCGGTATTCGACCGGCATGATCTTGCGGAATTTCGGCCGGAACCCCGCCCAATTGTCGAGGATCTCGCGGCCGCGCACCGAACCCGTATAGTGCACGTGGTTCGAGATCAGCTGATAGAGCCGCTCCTCGTCATGGCTGGTCATGTCACCCGAGACGTCGACGCGGCCCTTGTGGTCGAGGTCGCCGCCATGGTGCAGCAGCTTTTCCATCAGGTCGTCTTCTTCCGGCACCGGCTCCAGCTCGACCATGGCCATGTTGCAGCGCTCGGCGAAATCGCCCGCCTCGTCCAGCACATAGGCAACGCCGCCCGACATGCCGGCGGCGAAGTTGCGGCCGGTCTTGCCGATGACGACGACGATGCCGCCGGTCATGTATTCGCAGCCATGGTCGCCGACGCCCTCGACGACGGTGACGACGCCCGAGTTGCGCACCGCGAAGCGCTCGCCGGCGACACCGGCGAAATAGGCCTCGCCATCGGTAGCGCCATAGAGCACCGTGTTCCCGACGATGATGGACTCGGCCGCGACGATCTTGGCTTCATCCGGCGGCCGGATGACGATGCGGCCGCCCGACAGGCCCTTGCCGACATAGTCGTTGCCGGCGCCGACCAGCTCGAAGGAGATGCCGCGCGCCAGGAAGGCGCCGAAGGACTGGCCGGCGGTGCCGGTCAGCTTCACCTGGATCGTATCCTCGCGCAGGCCCTTGTGCCTGAAGCGCTTGGCCACCTCGCCCGACAGCATGGCGCCCGCCGAACGATCGACATTGCGGATGTCGACCTCGATCTTGACCGGCTGCTTGGCCTCCAGTGCCGGCTTGGCCAGCTCGATCAGCTTGCGGTCGAGCACGTCGTCGATCGGGTGCTTCTGCCGCTCGGTCCAGTGCACCGCCTCATGTGGCGCATCGGGCTTGTAGAACATCTTCGAGAAGTCGAGCCCGCGCGCCTTCCAATGCTGGATCACGTCGCGCTTTTCCAGGAGATCGGCGTCGCCGATGATCTGGTCGATATGGGTGAAGCCCATTTCGGCAAGCAGTCCGCGCACCTCTTCAGCGACATAGAAGAAGAAGTTGATGACGTGCTCGGGCGTGCCCTTGAAGCGCTTGCGCAGCACCGGATCCTGCGTCGCCACGCCGACCGGGCAGGTGTTGAGATGGCATTTGCGCATCATGATGCAGCCGGCCGCGATCAACGGCGCGGTCGAGAAGCCGAACTCGTCGGCGCCGAGCAGCGCGCCGATGATGACGTCGCGGCCCGTGCGCAATCCGCCATCGACCTGCAGCGCCACGCGCGACCTGAGACCGTTGAGCACCAGCGTCTGGTGCGTCTCGGCAAGGCCCATCTCCCACGGGCTGCCGGCATGCTTGAGCGACGTCAGCGGCGAGGCACCCGTGCCGCCATCGTAGCCCGAGATGGTGATGTGGTCGGCGCGCGCCTTGGCGACGCCCGCCGCGACCGTGCCGACCCCGACCTCCGACACCAGCTTGACCGAAATGTCGGCCGCCGGGTTGACGTTCTTCAGATCGTAGATCAGCTGCGCCAGATCCTCGATCGAATAGATGTCGTGATGCGGCGGCGGCGAGATCAGGCCGACGCCGGGCGTCGAGTGCCGGACCTTGGCGATGGTGGCGTCGACCTTGTGGCCGGGCAACTGGCCGCCCTCGCCGGGCTTGGCGCCTTGCGCCACCTTGATCTGCATGACGTCGGAGTTGACGAGATATTCGGCCGTCACGCCGAACCGTCCGGAAGCGATCTGCTTGATCGCCGAACGTTCGGGGTTCTTGCCGCCGCCGGGCAGCGGCAGATAGCGGTCTGCCTCTTCGCCGCCCTCGCCAGTGTTCGACTTGCCGCCGATGGCGTTCATGGCGCGCGCCAGCGTCGTATGCGCTTCCCTGGAGATCGAGCCGAACGACATCGCGCCGGTCGAGAAACGCTTGACGATCTCGGCCGCCGGCATGACGTCGTCGAGACGGACCTTCTTGCGGCCGGTATCTTCCGCCAGCTTGATCTTGAACAGGCCACGAATGGTCTGCGCGCGCGCCGTCTCGCTGTCGATCTGCGCGGAATACTCCTTGAAGGTCTCCCAAGACCCCTGACGCACGGCATGCTGCAAGGTGGCGACCGCGTCGGGCGACCACATATGCGCCTCGCCGCGCATGCGGAACAGGTATTCGCCGCCGACATCCAGGCTGTTGCGCAGCACCGGATCGTTGCCGAAACCATCCGTATGACGCCTGAACGTCTCCTCGGCGATCTCGTCCAGCCCGACGCCTTCGATCAGCGTGGCGGTGCCGGTGAAATACTTCTCCACGAAATCGGTCTTCAGCCCGATCGCGTCGAAGATCTGCGCGCCGCAATAGGACTGGTAGGTCGAGATGCCCATCTTCGACATCACCTTGAGGATGCCCTTGCCGATGGACTTGATGTAGCGCGACACGACTTCGTAGGCGTCGACCTCTTCAGGCAGTTCGCCGCGCTTGTGCATGTCGAGCAGCGTGTCGAAGGCGAGATAGGGATTGATCGCTTCGGCGCCGTAACCGGCGAGGCAGCAGAAATGATGCACTTCGCGCGGCTCGCCGGATTCCACGACGAGCCCGACCGAAGTACGCAGCCCCTTGCGGATCAGATGATGATGCACCGCGGCCGTGGCCAGAAGCGCGGGAATGGCGATGCGGTCCGGCCCGAGCTGGCGGTCGGACAGGATGATGATGTTGTAGCCGCCGGCGACCGCCGCTTCCGCCCGCTCGCAGAGGCGATCGATGGCGCCCTGCATGCCGGCCGCGCCCTCGATCGAGGCATAGGTGATGTCGATCGTCTTGGTGTCGAACCGATCCTCGGTGTGGCCGATGGAGCGGATCTTTTCGAGATCGCCATTGGTCAGGATCGGCTGGCGCACTTCCAGCCGCTTGCGGCGCGAACTGCCGACCAGGTCGAAAATGTTGGGCCGCGGGCCGATGAAGGACACCAGGCTCATCACCAGTTCCTCGCGGATCGGATCGATCGGCGGATTGGTGACCTGGGCGAAGTTCTGCTTGAAATAGGTGTAGAGCAGCTTCGATCTGTCCGACATTGCCGAGATCGGCGTGTCGGTGCCCATCGAACCGACGGCTTCCTGGCCTGTGGTGGCCATCGGCGACATCAAGAGCTTGGTGTCTTCCTGGGTGTAGCCGAACGCCTGCTGGCGGTCGAGCAGGCTGACATCCTTGCGCAGCGCGCGCGGCTCGACCGGCTTCAGGTCCTCCAGGATGAGCTGCGTATTGGCGAGCCAGGTCTTGTAGGGATGCCTGGTGGCGATCTCCGACTTGATCTCCTCGTCGGAAACGATGCGGCCCTTGGCAAGATCGATCAAGAGCATGCGGCCGGGCTGCAGCCGCCACTTCTGGACGATCTTTTCCTCCGGCACAGGCAGCGCGCCGGCCTCCGACGCCATGATGACCCGGTCGTCGTCGGTGACGATGTAGCGCGCTGGCCGCAAGCCGTTGCGGTCGAGCGTGGCGCCGATCTGGCGCCCGTCGGTGAAGGCGACCGCGGCGGGCCCGTCCCACGGCTCCATCAGCGCCGCGTGGTATTCGTAGAAGGCCTTGCGGTCGGCGTCCATGAGCTTGTTGCCGGCCCAGGCTTCCGGGATCAGCATCATCATGGCGTGGCTGAGGCTGTATCCGCCCTGGAACAGGAACTCGAGCGCATTGTCGAAACATGCGGTGTCGGACTGGCCCTCATAGGAGATCGGCCAGAGCTTGGAGATGTTGTTGCCGAACAGCTCCGAATCCACCGACGCCTGGCGCGCCGCCATCCAGTTGTTGTTGCCGCGCACGGTGTTGATCTCGCCATTGTGCGCGACCATGCGATAGGGATGCGCCAGCTTCCACGAGGGGAAGGTGTTGGTGGAGAAGCGCTGGTGGACCAGGATCAGCGCCGTTTCGAAGCGCGGATCGGACAGGTCCTTGTAATAGGCTCCGACCTGATAGGCCAGGAACATGCCCTTGTAGACGATGGTGCGCGCCGACAGCGACACGCAGTAGGCGCCGATGTCCTTGTTGTCGTTCTCGGCGTAGATGCGGCCCGATATGACCTTGCGCAGCAGATAGAGCCTGGCCTCGTACTCCTCGTCGTCGGGAATGTCGGCCGTGCGTCCGATGAAGACCTGCCGGTGGAACGGCTCGGATGCCACGATATCCGGGGCCTTGGAGAGCGACGAATTGTCGACCGGCACGTCACGGAAGCCGAGCAGCGGCAGCCCCTCGGACTGCGCCGATTCGGCAATGATGTCCTCGACATGGGCGCGCAGCGCGGCATCCTGCGGCATGAACCAATGGCCGACGCCATACTGCCCCGCCGGCGGCAGCTCGACGCCCTGCGCGGCCATCTCCTCGCGGAAGAAGCCGTCGGGAATCTGCACCAGCACGCCCGCGCCGTCGCCCATCAGCGGATCGGCGCCGACGGCGCCGCGATGCGTCAGGTTTTCGAGCATGGAAAGCCCGTCCTCGACGATCGTGTGCGACTTCGCGCCCTTCATGTTGACGATGAAGCCGACACCGCAGGCATCGTGCTCGTTGCGCGGATCGTAAAGGCCCTGGGCGGTCAAACCGGTGCGGCGGGTATTGGCCAGGGTTTTGACGGCTGCCGCTTTCGTCTGCGCGGCCTTGCCGTTCGTCGCAGCGTGCGTCAATTCCGTCATCGTCCTGTCCTCCATTCCGCGTCCTTGCGGGCGCTGGTTTGCCTCGGGAAGCGCATTGCTTCCCCTTCATCCTTACGGCACGTCTTGCGAAATCCTTGTCGAACCATGCGGCTCGCCGCGCGGTTCGCATCCGGTATCGTACAGGCCAGAGCACGGCCGTCCACCTGTCGCTCGCGGCAAAAGCCGGAGAGGCTTAGAATACGCCAATCCAGCCTGTTTTGCGCGACAAAATAAGACAGCACTACTGTCCTAAATTTTTATGGCAGAAAAGCCGGGCGCATACAAGACCGATTCACAAAAAACTTCGGCGTTCCGCGACACAAAGTTTCGTGAAATACCCGCTAAACGCAAGCTTCCGTCCCTGCCGGTTTTCGGCAGTTCGCTGGCTTTACCCGTTTTCTGGCGTCTGGCCCTTGCGAGCCAGCCATGAAACCGGTCAAGGTTGCAGCGATTTTCCCAGCACAGGCAGATGCATGTTCTTCGCTTCCGACAATTGGGCAGGCGCCCACCCCAACATCGCCTCCGGCCTCTCGGCCCACGCCGGCGGCTTTTCCACTGCCTATGGCGATGGCGCGCTCGACCAGGCCGTCTGCCAGCGCTTCAGCGAAATCTTCGAACGCGAGGTTGCGGTGTTCTTCGTGGCCACCGGCACCGCCGCCAATTCGCTGGCGCTGACCGCCTACAACAAGCCCGGCGGCATTTCCTTCGCTCATCGCGAATCCCATGTCATCGAAGATGAGTGCGGCGCACCGGAATATTTCTCCGGCGGCTCGCGGCTGCATGCCGTCGATGGCGCGCTGGGCCGGATCGATCCGCACAATCTGGAAACGGCGATCGGCCGTTTCGCCGGCGAGGTGGTCCATTGGGGCCGGCCGATGGCGGTCTCGATCACCCAGTCGACGGAGGTCGGCACGGTCTACGGCCTGCATGACATCGCCGCGATCTCGGCCATCGCGCGGCAACATTCCGTGCCATTGCATATGGACGGCGCCCGCTTTGCCAATGCACTGGTCGCGCTCGACACGACGCCCGCCGAAATGACCTGGAAAAGTGGCGTCGACATACTGTCTTTCGGCGGCACCAAGAACGGCTGCTGGTGCGCCGAGGCGATCGTGCTGTTCGATCTCGAGCGTGCCCGGGAATTGGCCTTCCTGCGCAAGCGCGCCGCCCAGCTGTTTTCCAAATCGCGCTTTATCGCGGCACAGTTCGAGGCTTATTTCCGCGACGGCCTGTGGCTCGACACCGCCAGGCACGCCAATGCCATGGCTGCCCGCCTTGCCGCGGCGATCGAGGATTCCGAGACGGCGAAACTGGCTTGGCTGCCGCAAGCGAACGAGGTTTTCGCGGTGATGAAAAAGGCTGAAGCCGACAGGCTGCAGGCGGCGGGTGCTGTTTTCTACGACTGGCACAAGCCGCATGGCTTCGAAGGCCATATCGGCGAGGACGAATTGCTCTATCGCTTCGTCACCAGTTTTGCGACGACGTCAGAGGAAGTCGACCGCTTTGGCCAGTTGATCGCCGGGTAATTGCTGTTCCCGGCAAATAAAAAAGAAGCGGCGCCTTTCGGCGCCGCTTCCGTCTCGGGAGGAGACTTAGGGATTACGCAGCGGTCTTGGCCTCGATCTGCTTGGCCTTGGCCGGAGCCGAAGTGATCGCGATCTTGCGCGGCTTCAGTTCCTCGGGGATGTTGCGCTTCAGGTCGACAAAGAGCAGGCCGTTCTTCAGCGTGGCGCCCACGACCTCGACGTGGTCGGCAAGCTGGAAGCGGCGCTCGAAGGCCCTGGAGGCAATGCCGCGATAGAGCAGTTCGGAACCCTCGCCGGTGCCCTCATCCTTGCGCTCGCCTTTCACGGTCAGCACATTGCGGTGGGCCTCGATCGAGATCTCCTCGTCCGAGAAGCCGGCGACAGCCATCGAGATGCGGTAGGCATCCTCACCGGTGCGCTCGATGTTGTAGGGCGGATAGGTCTGCGCGCCATCGGGCTGCGCAAGGGAATCAAGCATGGTGAAGAGACGGTCGAAGCCGACGGTCGAGCGATAGAGCGGGGAAAAATCAACGTGACGCATGGTGTGTTCTCCTGTTGAGCAACAAGGCTTGCGTTTGGCCGGTGCGAAACCCGTGAGCGGCGTTCCGGTTTGACCAGCGGCCCCGACATTGGCGGCCGCAACCCACATTTGGGGAGCGGGCAAAGCCATTTCAAGATTTTGCCTCCCGGCAAAAATCGAGGATGAACGGCAGATGAACCGGCGCTTTTGCGCGCGTTCAGACAGCCGCCGCTAGACTGCTCTCGACATCAAGGACAAGCGGCGCCGGATTTGCATGGACCGGGCGCCGCGACGAGGCCGAACCGGGTGCAACGTCCCTTCCTCCCGGATCGACAGGGGCCGGAAGCGCGCTCATAGCGGCTTCCGGCCTTCCCTGTTGCCGATCCGACGCCTCCCGGAATTCCTTTGCTTTTGGCCCATGGACGGCTATCAACCTTGGCGAGGCCGGCCACGACAGGCAGGCATGCGAGACGCCGAGCACGAAGCGCCGAATGACGGATCTCCTTTTTCACGAAATTCCCCTTTTTCATGAAACTGAGGGCAACCCGCGACCGGAAAACGCCACCGGCGGCTTTTTTACGGCACGCGACGGCAAGAAGATACGCTATGGCCTGTTCGCCGCGGTCGCCCGCCCGATGAAGGGCACCGTGGTGCTGCTGTCCGGCCGCAACGAGTGCATCGAGAAATATTTCGAAACCATTCGCGATCTTGCGGCGCGCGGTTTTGGCGTCGCCACGCTTGACTGGCGCGGCCAAGGCGGCTCCGACCGGCTGATCCGCGATCGCCAGCGCGGCTATATCAGGTCCTTCCGCGACCACACGGCCGACCTTGAACAGTTCTTCGAGGAGATCGTGCTGCCGGACTGCCGCGGGCCGTACTACATTCTTGCCCATTCGGCCGGCGCCGTGATCACGCTGCTTGCTTCGCCCTCCATGGTCAACCGCGTGCGGCGCATGGTGCTGATCGCGCCGTTCTTCACCTTGCCCGACCTGCCGGTCTCGATCCGGACGGTCCGCCGCGTCTGTTCGCTGTTTTGTGCCCTGGGCCTTGGCCGGCTTTACGCCGCCTGGGGGCCGCGGCCGAAGGTTACCGCTCCCTTCGACACCAACAAGGTAACGACGGATCCGGAACGCTACCGCCGCAACACCAAGATCTACGAGGATCACCCGCAACTGGCGCTTGGCGGCCCGACGATCCGCTGGCTGAGAGCGGCTGCCGAAGCCGCGGAAGCGGTAAGCGATCCCGAATTCATGGCCCGCATCCGGGTCCCCCTGCTGGTCATCGCCGCCGGTGCCGATCAGGTCGTCTCGACCAAGGCCGTGGAAGCCTATGCCAGGCGTCTGCGCCTCGGCTCGCTGCTCATGATCGACGGCGCGCGTCACGAGATCCTGCAGGAGGCCGACATCTACCGCGAGCAATTCCTCGCCGCCTTCGACGCTTTCATTCCCGGCAGCGACGACCCGACGGCCTGATGGCGCGTATTGCCGAGACCGGAGCCGGTCCGGCGCCGGCTCATGCCTGGTTGGCGAAATTCCATAATCCGGTTGGCCCCCCAGGTCGCTCGCTATCCGCTGACAACGCCCGTTCCCAGCGCCCGCGTCTTGCGCGATCAATGTCGGACGATGATCGCGCCGACGCCTCGGCAATTCTAACGGCTACGCCTGCCTCCTGCTCAACCGGAGGCAACTTGACGCCAGTTCCCGTTCGGGGCCCGAGCGCTAGTTACCGTCCGCAGAGGTCAGTCGACGGATCGGGAGGAGCGGCCATGAACGCATCGGACACGCTGCCACGCCAGGGGCATCGCCTGCTGCAGCTCGGCATCGCCCTCCTGCTGTTTTCGTCAGTCGAAGGGTTCGCCATCCCATCCCTCGCCGCACCGCGGCTCGGATTGTCGGTTCACACGCTCGGTGCCTTGCAAGGCGTCCTGCTGCTGGTTTTGGGTCTCGTCTGGTCCAGGCTCAATCTCGGCGTCGCGATGTCGCGGATTGCGTTCTGGTTCCTGATCTATTCAGCCTTGGCCGTCCTGGCAGCCTATGTGATGGCCAGCCTCTGGGGAGCCGGCAACGAGACGATGCCGCTGGCGGCAGGAGCCGCGCATGGAAGCGCCTTTCAGGAGTACGCGATCAAAGCCATCGCCTATTCGTCCGCGCCGACCGGCCTCATCGCTTTCGCGCTCATTCTATGGGGCCTGCGTCTCTCGGACGCCTAAAGCGCATCGCGGCGAAACGGATGCTCAGCCGCGCAGGGCCGCCATCGCCGCCGCATGGAGTTCGGGCGTCGCCGCCGCCAATATGTCGCCGCCATTCTCGGCCGGCCCGCCGTCGAAGGTAGTGACCACGCCGCCCGCCTTCTCGATGATGGGGATCAGCGCCACGATGTCATAGGGCTTCAGTCCGGGATCAGCGACGATGTCGACGCTTCCCGCGGCGACCATGGCGAAGGCATAGCAATCGGTGCCATAGCGGGCGAGTTGTACCTGCTTCTCGAACTGGTCATAGCGCAGGCGTGCCTCGCCCTGGAACAGCGCCGGCGTCGTGGTGAACAGCGTTGCTTCAGCAAGGCTCGTCGTCTTGCGTGTGACCAGTTTGCGCGGCCCGCCCGGCCCCTCATAATGGGAGCCGGAGGCGTTGGCGTAGAAGAGCTCGCCGGTGAAGGGCTGCGACATCAATCCGGCAACGGCATCGCCCTCCACCGTCAATCCGACCAGCGTCCCCCACACCGGCAGGCCGGAGATGAAAGCGCGCGTGCCGTCGATCGGATCGATTACCCAGACATGCCTGCTGGAAATGTTCTCGCTTCCGTGTTCCTCGCCGAGAATGCCATGGTCCGGATATTGCGCCGATATCAGCGCCCGGATGGCGCGCTCGGCTTCGCGATCGGCTTCGGTGACCGGATCGAAGCTGCCCTTTTCCTTGTTGGCGACCGCACCCTGGCTGCGGAAGCGCGGCAAGGTTTCCGCCGCCGCCGCTTGCGCGATGCGGCGCATGAAATCGATGCTGATGTCCAACTGATTCTCCCGCATTGCAGCATGGCCGAGCCCACGTGTGCCGCCAGTTCCGCGCCAAGACAAGGGTGTTCCAGGATTTTTCACCGCGCCGACTGTTGCCAGAATAACACGCCGGCGCCACCGAAGCGCAATTTCCACATCACTCTGAATTAAAAAAGCCGGTAGGTCGCTTGACATTTGTGCAGCGCACCATACCCTTGATCTCGGACAGGGTTTCCTGTCCATGCCCTCCTTGGGCGTTTCCTCCCTAGACTTCGACCGTATCGTGCGAACGATGCGGTCTTTTTTTCGCCGCCAGTTCCAATCCCCGCCAATCCCGATCCATGTCGCCCAGAACTATGCGGCGGTTGTGGATGGCGCCATCTAATGAAACCGGGCTCTGTTCACTCCGCGGCCAGCGGCAGATCCATGAAATGGTGGTCGGGCATGGCCATCAGGTCGGCCGAAAATCGCGCCAGGTCGTCGGCCAGCGCATCGAAGCCCGCCGCTTTCTCGAATGTCCGCTCATTCATGTAGAGCCCGCGATTGACCTCGATCTGCAGCGCATGGAGATGGCGCGCCGGGCGACCGTAGTGTTCGGTGATGAAGCCGCCGGCATAGGGCTTGTTGTGGGCGACGGTATAGCCCATGGTGTTGAGCAGGCCGATTGCGGTCTCGGTCAATGCCGCGGTGGCCGAGATGCCGAAGCGGTCACCAATGATGAAATCGGGCCGCAGGCCGTTGTCGCCGACGCGGATGCTCGCCGGCATCGAGTGACAGTCGATCAGCACGGCAAAGCCGAAACGCGCGTGGGTTCGCGTCAACAGCCGTTTCAGCGTCTCATGATAGGGTTTGTAGACCGCCTCTATGCGGGCAACCGCTTCGGCCAGCGGCAGGCGGCCGGAGTAGATGTCGAGGCCTTCACCGACCAGCTTCGGAACGGTGCCGAGCCCGCCGGCCACGCGTGCGGAACGGATGTTGCAGAAGGATGGCACCGGCTCGGCGAACATGCGCGGATCGAGTTCCCACGGCTCGCGGTTGACGTCGAGATAGGCACGCGGGAAATTAGCCGCGAGCATCGGCGCGCCAAGCGCCACCGCGCCGCCGAACAGCTCGTCGACATAGCAGTCCTCGGACCGGCGAATGGCGTTGCGGTCCAGCCTTGCCATGGCGAGGAAGCGCTCCGGATAATGGCGCCCGCTGTGGGGTGAGTTGAAGAGGAAGGGGACGCGCTGCTCGGCGCCCGACCGGATTTCGAAGGGGGGAACGACCGAAAAATCCTCGGCTGCCGTCTTCAATTTGAACGAACCCGAAAACACCAATGCATCATGGGATGAAAATGCCACCTTGACGGCCGCATGTCCAGCATTTCGGCGCCGGCACCGCCTTTGCGAATGCGGATTATGCCGCGCCTCGTTCACTTGATGTTTACCCTCGCCTCCTCATATACAGGATGGTTAACGGCCCTGCCTTTCGGCAGAGTCCGGGCGGGTGATTCGGACGGGATATCATGGCACGCATTCTTCTGGCGGAAGACGACGACGATATGCGTCGCTTCCTCGTCAAGGCGCTGGAGCGCGCCGGTTACCAGGTCAGCGACTTCGACAACGGCGCCAGTGCCTATGAGCGGCTGCGCGAGGAACCGTTCTCGCTGCTTTTGACCGATATCGTCATGCCGGAGATGGACGGCATCGAGCTGGCCCGCCGCGCCACCGAGATCGATCCCGACCTCAAGGTCATGTTCATCACCGGTTTCGCCGCCGTTGCGCTGAACCCGGATTCCAAGGCGCCGAAAGACGCCAAGGTGCTGTCGAAGCCGTTCCATCTGCGCGACCTCGTCAACGAGGTCGAGAAGATGCTGCAGGCGGCCTGAGCCGTTTTTGCCCAAGGCATCGGCGACTATCGGCCGGTGCGGCAAAACGGAGCCTTCTTTCCCTTTTCCTGCTATTGACGCGCCGGATCAAAAATGGTGTATGCGCGGCTTCGGATGGGCGTGTAGCTCAGCGGGAGAGCACTGCATTGACATTGCAGGGGTCACAGGTTCAATCCCTGTCACGCCCACCATCCTTTCAAAGACTTAGCTTCTTGGGCCGATTGGCACAGAAACGGCACAAAACGCCCACTGAGCTCCTGAATGGTGCCCTTGAGTATTCCGATGCGGCCGATCCGTGACAGCTTGTGTGTTGCGCCCGATATCGCGCGGATCAAGAAAAAGCCGAACGGAACAACCAGCGCCGTGAGAGATTAGGCGGCACGCTTCCCTCCGCCCTCCGTCGGCTCAATAGCCCCGTCTGCGCTCGCGGGGCGGGGTTTCTGCGTTTTGGGCATCTACCTCCAATTGCCGACCGAATCGCTCTTTCGGGTGACTTTCTTAAAGGAGTGAACTGTTCAAATCTGGAGTCTCTCTAAGCGGGAGGAACGGATGGGCAGCGATTTCGAGGCCGCACGACGACACCTGAAGCGCGCGCGTCAGTGCCTTCATGGCGATGATCACGTGAGCAGAGAAACGGTTGAGAGAATCGATGAAATGATCATAGCCCTGGCCGCGGAGGAGTGCTCTTCGTTTGGCTCCCTCTTCCCCTTCGGCCATCGAACGACGCGGAACTCTGAGGCCGCCTCGTCCAAGGCATAGCTCTACCTGCCGAAGGCAAACACTCGCGGTCCGTCGAGGCCCCGCTGGCTCCGGCCGGCCGGCTCTTCTGTAGACTTGATGAAAAGGCCGGAGCCAACAACCGCTCCGGCCCTATTCCGTCGTCAGTCATTGCAGCTGTCGTCGGCCTTTGCCGCCGCGGTCTTGCCGCCATGCTGCTGCGCCTCGATATCCTGCTGCGATGTTGCGAGATTCTTGTCACCGCCGCCTTCCGCCCCTGCCAACGGCATTGTGCTGCCATCCTTGGCGGCCGGTTTGCCGGCACTATCCTTGGCCTTCGGAGTTTCCAAGGGCGCGTGGGTACCATCTTTCGAAATACCGGCTGTCTGTTGGGTGTCGGCGCCCGTGTTGGCAGCCGACTTGTCCGGACATGCCGCGATTGCAGAGCCCGCAGAAAACGACACCGCAAGCGCGATTACTAAAGCCATTTTCATCATGCTCGTCCTTCTGTTTGAGTGCCCTGCGGGTGAAACTAACGGCGCTTTTCTTTGTTCCGGGCCGGGCCGTATGTCGTCATCGACGCACCACAACCGGCACGTTGATGCCACGGCGACGGCGCCAGATACTCCACGGAAGCGTTCGCCGACTCCCTTGTTATGCGGCCGAAGGGATACTCACCAGGAGTGAATGATGAAACGACTTCTTCTCGCTTCCGTCGTAATGATTCTTTCCGGCGGCCTTGCCCTGGCGCAATCGACCAATACGACGTCGAGCGGCTCCTCCTCCACGACGACAACGATGCCGACGGATCAGAACACGGACTCGACCACGACCAAGTCGACCAACTCCAACTCCGCCAAGGATTGCGCACCGGGCCAACAGACAGGCAGCGCCAAGGAGTCAGCTCCCGGTCAGCAGGATACCAGCGCCAAGTCCGCGGCCCCTGGCCAGATGGAAATGACGACGGAAGGTTGCTGACCGCATTGCCGCTGATGTCTCGACTCGCAACCTTGGCCTCCAGGTGCCTCGCGTCAGTTGGAACCACCTGCTGGGCTGATAGCCCGTCGGCTTCGGCCGGCGGGCGTCCAATGAATGCGGCTGTGGACTCGGTGACCCCCTACGCAAACGTGACCAAGTTCTCTGAAAAGTGACTGACGATTGTTCGCCTCGACGCGATAACGTTCCTCGACATCAGGAGGAACGCCTTGAAGCTCAATTCGCAGCAGAAGAAAACCGTCCTTGCCTCATTCCTGGGCTGGACGCTCGACGCTTTCGATTTCTTCCTTCTGACATTCCTGCTCACCGACATTGCGTCTGAATTCCAGACCGACCTCCCGGCGGTGTCAAAGGCGCTTTTCCTGACCCTTGCGACGCGCTTCATTGGCGCGTTCTTCTTCGGCACGTTGGCAGACAAATTCGGGCGCAAGCCCATCCTGATGCTCAACATCGTCAGTTATTCCGTGATCGGCGCTTTGGCCGCCTTCTCGCCCAATCTCGGCATATTCCTGGCGCTGCGCGCACTGTTCGGCATCGCCATGGGCGGCGAATGGGGACTTGGCTCCTCGCTTGCCATGGAATCCATCCCGCCCAGCGCCCGCGGCATGGTCTCGGGCATCCTGCAATGCGGCTATCCGGCCGGCTACCTCCTGGCGGCGGTCGTCTATGGCCTGCTCTATCACCAGACGATCGGCGGCTACACGATCGGCTGGCGCGCCATGTTCCTGCTCAGTTTCATCCCGGCCCTGATCGTCCTTTTCATCCGCTCGCATGTTCCGGAATCGCCGGCCTTCGTCGAGGCGCGGAAGACCGCGAGGCCCGGCATGCTGGAGACACTGCAAAAGCACTGGGGCGTCGCCCTCTATGCGGTCGTGCTGATGATGTTCTTCAACTTCTTCAGCCACGGCACGCAGGATCTCTACCCGACATTCCTGAAGAAGCAGCATGGTTTCGACCCGCACACGGTGAGCTGGATCACCATCGTCGCCAACATCGGCGCCATCGTCGGCGGTCTGGCGTTCGGGGCGCTGTCCGAGAAGATCGGCCGCGTCAATGCGATCACGCTCGCCTGCCTGATTGCCTTGCCGTCCATCCCGCTATGGGCCTACAGCTCGACGCCCTTCATGCTGGCCATCGGCGCCTTCGTCATGCAGGTCGCGGTCCAGGGCGCCTGGGGCGTCATTCCGGTGCACCTCAACGAGCTCTCGCCCGGCGCGGTGCGCGCGACCCTGCCCGGCTTCATCTACCAGGCCGGCAATCTCGCGGCCTCCTATGGCGGTCCCTATCAGGCGGGCATAGCCGAGGCTCCCGGAGGCAGCTATGGCTACGCGTTGGCGCTGTTCGCCGGCGTGGTCGCCGTCTGCATCATCATCGTCATCCGCTTCAGTCCGGAACGGCGCGGCCAGGTGATGACCGTGCTGGACCACGACGTCAGCCGAGTCTGAGCGCCACGACGCCGGCGACTATGCTGAGCGCGGCGGCGCCGCGCCAGCCCGTCATCTTCTCGCCGAGCGCGAACACCGAGATCACCATGGCGAACAGGATGGAGGTCTCGCGCAGCGATGCCACCGAGGCGATCGGCGCCTTGGTCATAGCCCACATGACGATCCAGTAGGCAGCGCCGCTGAGCACGCCGGTGAACAGCCCCGCTTTCCAGTCGCGCGCCAGCACCGGCAAGGCCCGCGGGCCACGGAAGATCAGGCACAGCACCAGCGCTCCAAGCGCATCGCACACGAACAGCCAGGCGGCATAGCTCTGCGCCGTGGCCGCCAGCCGCGCCCCGCTGCCGTCGGACAGTGTGTAGCTGGCGATGAAGATCGAGGTCCCCAGCGCAAAGCCGACCGCGCGCAGGTTCAATCGTTCCAGATGCGCGCCGCCGCGAAACGACATCACCAGCGTGCCGGCCGACAGCAAAAGGATACCCAGAATGGCGAGCGGCGCCGGCACTTCGGCGACCACGAACATACCGCCAAGCGCCGCCAGCAAGGGCGCGGTGCCGCGCGCCAGAGGATAGGTCTGGGCGAAGTCGCCAGCCTGGTAAGCGCCGATCAGGAAGGTCCGGTAGCCCATGTGGAAGACGACGGAGGCAATGATATAGAGCCAGACCTCTGCCCTCGGCACCTCGACGAAGGGAAGTGCGAAAAGCGCGGCAAATCCCATGCCAAGCGTCATCAGGGTGATCGACAGGAAGCGGTCGAGATGGACCTTGACCAGCGCATTCCAGATCGCGTGCATGGCGGCTGCGGCAAGCACCGCGAAGAAGACGAAAAGCGTCATTTGGGGCTCATCCGCCTCCGGGGCCGGCGGGCGTTTCGAGATCGATGTCGATCCTGACCGGAAAATGATCGGAAGCCACTTCGCCAATGTCCGAGCTGACCGAGCGCACACGACCGGCAAACAGGCCGCCGACGAAGCAATGATCGAGCCGGCGCTTTGCCAGCCTGCCGTCGATGATCTTCTCATGCGTGTGGAAGTCATCCGCCGGTTCAATCGCCACGGCAGCGGCATCGACGAACCCATCCAGATAGGCGGCACCGCGATGATAGGGCGTGCCGCCGACGATGCGGCGGTATTCGGCGCTGCCCGGCTCCATGTTGAAATCGCCCATCCAGATCGCCGCCAGCGGGTTCTCCGGCTCTGGCTCGCCATTGCTCCAATTGCGCGCCGGCTCGTCGTCGGCGCCGCTCCACGGCCCGCCATCGGAGGGCGCCCGGCGATGCTCGGCAAGCAGATAGTCGATCTGCTCGAGCCGTTCTTCAGCCGCGACATGGGCGAGATGCAATGAAAGCACCCGCACCGGACCCGCCGGCGTGCGGATCATGCATTCGAGCGCCGCGTTGCGGGTGTTGAGCGGCCGCAGTGTGCGGCGCATCGGCAGCGCATGCAGCCGCGACCAGACGATCGGCAGCTTCGACAGCACCATGGTGCCGAACTGCCGGCGCCGGTTGACGATGCGGCCGTCGCGCTGTTCGCTGGCGTCCATGTCGAAGGCCGGGCCGTAGACCCAGTGATAGTCCGGCAGCAGCCGCGAAAGCAGCTCTGGCTGGTCGTCGAAATTGCTGCGCTGCCAGTGCCGCTCGACCTCCTGCAAGGCGATGACATCGGCGCCGGCAACAATGCGCGCGGCGCGCGCCGGATCGTAGAGGCCGTCGCTGCCGAACCCGTATTGGATATTGTAGCTGACCAGCTTCATTGCTCATCCGGCTCAGTTTGGTGACGGCAGTACCGTTTCGACGGCGACCTTGCAATGGACCGCCGCGGCGGCCCGGCTGGGCCACGACGCAAAAGCCCCTCGCCTCGCCTAGGTCGTCAGCGGCTGGAACCGTCCCGCCGGGGAAGCCGCCAGCTCCGACCAGTCGATTTCTTCCTCCAGCCGGTGATAGGCCTCGTCACCGATCGTCCCGTTGCGGCGAAGTTCTTCCAGCGCGTCGCGCTGGCGCTTGATGGCATAGAGCCGCAGCCGGTCGTACTCGGTTGCTGCCTGGGCGTCGTCGGGGTTCTTGGCGACCTTGCGCTGTGCGGCATACTGCTCGCGCACCGCCGCCGCCGCGGTCGAGGTCTTGCCGCTCAATATGTCGAGGGCCGCCTGCATGATGGCGACACGGGCCTGCGCGACCTCGCGGTCTATGGTCTCGTCCGGTTCGAGACGAAGCAGGCGCAGCAACGGCTTCAGGCTCATGCCTTGCAGGACAAGCGTGCCCAGCACCACGCAAAAGGCGGTGAGCACGATCGGATCGCGGCCGGGGAAGTTCGCCGGCAATGCGAAGGCAGCCGCCAGCGTCACCAGGCCGCGCATGCCGCACCAGCCGATCAGCACCCCGCCGCGAAACGACGGCACCTCTTGCCGCTGCTCCGCATTGCCGAAGCGGGCAAGCCCTCGGATCACGGCGCCGCAGCCCAGCACCCAGGCAAGGCGGGAAACGATGACGACGGCCAGGATCGTCCCTGCAAACAGGAACGCCTCGGACTGTCCCTGCTCGGCCAGGCGACCGACGATCAGCCGCGCCTGCAGGCCCATCAGCACGAAAGCCAGCACGTTGAGCACGAACACCGCCGTCTCCCAGACGGAATAGGAGCTGACGCGCTTTCTGGCCGACATGCGCCGCGGTGCGGTGCGCGCGATAGTCATGGCATAGACGACGATGGTGATGATGGCCGAGAGCCCCAGCCTGTCAGCCAGGATCCAGACGCCGAACGTCCCGGCGAACTGCACGACGGTGCCGCTCGCCGCATCTTCGATGCGTCCAAGCATCGCCTGGGACAGGCGGCCGAGCAGATAGCCCGCGGCCAGGCTGCCGATGGTCGACAGCAGGACCATCGGAACGGCACTGCCCAAAAGAACGGGACCGGCGGCGGCAGTGATCGCGATGCGATAGATCAAAAGCGCGGTGGCGTCATTGAGCAGGCTTTCGCCCTGAAGGATGGCCGTGATGCGGTGCGGCACTTTGAACTGCCCGAGCACGGCGCTCGCGGCAACCGCGTCCGGCGGCGCCACGATGGCGCCGAGGGCTATGGCGGCGGCGATCGGCAGGCCGGCCATTTTCCAGCCGACCAGGGCCACGACGGCGGTCGTGAAAACGACCGCGCCAAGCGCCAACAGCACAAGCGGCAGCCTGTAGCGGTTAAGATCGCGCAGCGATGTGTCGTAGGCCGCGTCGAGCAGCACCGGCGCAATGAACAGCGCAAGCGCCAGTTCCGGATCGATCTCGATCGTCGGCGCGCCGGGCAGGAAGCCAAGGCCGGCACCCGCCAGCGCCAGCAAGGCGGGGTAAGGAACCTGCAGGCGCCGCGACAGCGCCGTCAGCGCAACGGCGATCAGCAGGAGGACAAGGGTGAGCTCAAATAGCGCCATGGCTCATCGTAGCGGCGAAGCAGAGCTCTTGGCAGTGGCAAAGCGGCAAGATGCTGTTGATTGTCCAGCAGGGGAGGATCGTCCGGCAACTGGACCGGTGACCGGATCGGCAGGGCGCTCCGGCCGCGTCAGTGCAGCACCAGCAGGTCGCCCGACGAGAAGGAAATCTCCGCCTTCTCGCCGACGGCCGGCGGTGGCGTCGTCGAACTGTTGAACGTGTCGAGCGAGACGGTGTTGCCGCCGATGCCGACCCGGACCCGGATCACCGAGCCGAGAAAGTGCACTTCGGAAATCTCGCCGGACAGGCTTGAATCGCGACCGGGCTGGCGGCCGAGCGAAATGGCTTCCGGCCGCAGCGCCAATGACAGCGTATCGCCGGACTTCGAGCCGTTGAGCCTGCCCTTGAGCGAGACTTCCTCGGTGTTGACACGAACCTTGCCCGACGCCGCGTCGGTGACGGTGCCTTCCAGCACGTTCAGCGTGCCGACGAAATTGGCGACGAACTTGGTTGCCGGCCGGTTGTAGATCTCGAACGGCGTGCCGACCTGCTCGGCCTTGCCGCCATACATCACCGCGATGCGGTCGGAGATCGACAGCGCCTCTTCCTGGTCATGGGTGACGAAGATGGTGGTGATGCCGAGCTTCTTCTGGATCGAGCGGATTTCCTCGCGCAGCGAGACGCGCACCTTGGCATCAAGCGCCGACAGCGGCTCGTCGAGCAGCAAGAGCTTCGGCTTCGGTGCGATGGCGCGGGCCAGCGCGATGCGCTGCTGCTGGCCGCCCGAGAGCTGATAAGGATAGCGGTCGGCCATCTGCGGCAGCTTGATGATGCCCAGCATTTCGGCGACACGGGCATCGATATCCGCCCTGGACATGCCGGCGACTTTCAGTCCGAAGCCGATGTTCTGCGCCACGGTCAGATTCGGGAACAGGGCATAGGCCTGGAACACCATGCCGACATTGCGCTGGTTCGGCTTCAACCTGGTGATGTCCTTGCTGCCGACGACGATCTTGCCGGCCGACGGCTCCTCGAAGCCGGCGACCATGCGCAGCACCGTCGTCTTGCCGCAGCCTGACGGGCCGAGGAATGAGACGAACTCGCCCGGTTCGACGTCGAGATTGAAATCCTCGACAACGGTGGTGGCGCCGAAGGATTTTCGCACATGCTGGATGGAGAGGAATGGCTCGGCCATGGCTTTTTCTTTCGGGTCAGTTCGGACGATTAGCCGATTTCGGCGCGAAGCGCGACAGGATCTGGATCAGCGACATGCAGCCCCAGGTGATGACGAAGGCGATGATGGCAAGGGCCGCCGGCTCATAGGCGCGGTTGGCCCCGACATTCTGCAGATACGGGCCGAAAGCCGGCCGGTTCAGCAAGCTCGCCATCGTAAACTCGCCGATGACGATGGCGAATGTCAGGAAGGCGCCGGACAACACCGCAATCAGCACATTGGGAAGGATGACGCGGGTGATGATCGTGCCCCAGCCGGCCCCGAGGATCTGGGCCGCTTCCGTCAACGTCCGCACGTCGATGGTTCTGAGCCCCGTATCGACGGCACGATACATATAGGGCAGCGCCAAGGTCGCATAGCCGATGACCAGCAAGGCATTGGTTCCCATATCGGACCCGAGGAACGGCAAGGGTGAATTCGAGCCGTACATCCTGATATAGCCGAAGACGATGACGATGGCCGGAATGACCAACGGCAAAAGCGTGATGAACTCGACGATCGGCCTGAGCTGCGGCAGCCGCAATCGGATCCAGTAGGCTGCCGGCACCACGATCAGCACACCCAGAATGATGGTGAAGATGGCGGCGACCACCGAATACAGGAAGGTCGCCTGGAAACGCGCGTCGCCGAGCACGATCCGATAGGCGTCGAAGGAATAGGCGCCGCGCCGCATGCGCATCGAAAATTCCACCGTCGCGATCAGCGGGATGAAGAAATAGGCCGCGCCGAGGATGAAGACCACCCAGGCCCAGAATTTGCCCGACTTCATTTCAGCCACCTCTCGGAACGGGTCCGGAACCAAATGTAGAAGACATTGGCCAGGCCGGTGATGACGATCATGCCGAAGGCGATCGCGTAGCCGAGATGGGCATTGTGCAGCACGTCGCCGCGGATTTGCGCGTAGAGCAGGATCGGCACGATGTTGAGCGACGAGCCGGTCAGCGCATAGGCGGTGGCGATCGCCCCGAAGGCGTTGGCGAAAAGCAGGATCACGGTGCCGAGAAAACTCGGCCAGATCACAGGGATGACCACGATGCGCCAATATTGCGCGGTGGTCGCGCCAAGCGTGGCGGCAGCTTCACCCCATTCCTTCTTCAAACCATCGATTGCCGGCGTGATGATGACCACCATCAGCGGTATCTGGAAATAGACATAGGTCAGCGTCAGGCCCCAGAAGGACAGGATGTTGAAGCCGTGGGCATAGATGTTGAGGCCGAACACGGTGTTCAGGATCACCGTGGCAAGACCGAGCCGGCCGAGCGTGGCGAGGAAGGCGAAGGCCAGCGGCACGCCGGCGAAATTGGAGGCAACGCCGGAAAAGGTCAGGGTCGCCGAGCGTATCCAGTCCGGCAGCCCGCCGCGCACGATGGCGATGGCGATGGCCAGGCCCGCGAAAGCACCGATCAGCGCCGAGGCCAGGCTAACCTTGATCGATATCCAGTAAGCGGCAACGATCGACGGCTGCGCCAGAGCGACGATGTTTTCGAGCGTGAATTCGCCGGCATCATTCTGGAACGCGCCCAGCATCAGATAGAGCGTGGGCAAAATCAGGAACATGATGGCGAAGATGAAGAACGGTGCGACGCCGAGCCATTGCGTCGGCAATCGCAATGCGCGTGCCTCCGCGGGCGGCGCGGTCTTGCCTGCGGCATCGTGATTGGAAAGCGAGAGATCGGTCATGCGCCGGCTACCGTCTTCGAGGGGGAACCGGGCGGCCGCGAAGCCGCCCGGTGGATTTCAACTGTTACTTGACGTTGGCACCGACAACGGAGTCCCAGTTCTTGGTGACGGCTTCCTTGGCCTTGCCCTGCTCGTCCAGCGTCGGGAACACCGCCGAAGCATAGGCTTCCGCCGGCGGCAGCTTGGCCAGCACGTCCGCCGGGATCTTGCCGTTCTTGGCGAGATCGTTGAAGCGGATCGGGTGGCAATAGCCCTTGAGCCAGCCGATCTGGCCTTCGTCTGAATAGAGGTATTCCATCCAGAGCTTGGCTGCGTTCGGATGCGGCGCATAGGCGCTGATCGCCTGCACGTAGACGCCGGCGACGACGCCGGTCTTCGGCACGACGACGTCGACCGGCGGGTTGCCCTTCAGCGTGTCGCGGCCGGCGAGCGCGTTGTAGTCCCAGTTGATCAGAATCGGGGTCTGACCCTGGGCGAGTGTCGCCGGCTTGCCGATGACCGGTACGAAGTTGCCGGCGGCATTGAGCTTCTTGAAGAAGTCGAGGCCGGCGGTGCCCGCGGCTTCGCCAGCCGCGGCTCCACTCGAAAGACCAGCGGCATAGACCGCCTGGATGGCCTGGTTCGAAGCGCGCGGATCACCGGCGAGAGCCACCGAATTGGCGAATTCCGGCTTCAGCAGATCGGCCCAGTCAACAGGCGATTCCTTGACCAGATCCTTGTTCACCATCATCGCCAGAACGCCGTAGTAATCACCGTACCAGGCGCCGTCGGCATCCTTGGCGCTGTCGGGGATCGAGTCCCAGGTCGACACCTTGTAGGGCATCAGCAGGCCGTCGGCCTTGGCGGTCGGGCCGAAGGACAGGCCGACGTCGATGACGTCGGGCGCCTGCGGGCCCTTATTGTCCTTGTTGGCCTTGATCGCCTCGACCTCGTCGCCCGAACCGGCGTCGGGATTGAGCTCGTTGATGGTGATTTCCGGATATTTCGCCTTGAACCCGGCGATGACGTCGCCGTAACCGCACCAGTCATGCGGCAGCGCGATGGTGGTAAGCTGGCCTTCCGCCTTCGCGGCCTTGACGAGATCGTCCAGCGGAGCCGCGGACGAAATCACCGTCGACGCAAACAGCGCCGCGGCCGAAAGGGAAAGCACTTTCCCCGTGAATTTGAACATGTGTTCTCTCCGTTGAACTGACGCCGTTGGACGCCTGCGATGCGGTATCGTTTTCGTGTGACAGCCAGATGAAAGCTTTATGAAACCCCACCGCTGGCAGCACGAAAGTTAACTCCTTTTAATCGACTGTAGCAATTAGCCACCACTTAATTTTCCGGCTAATTACTTTTGCCTTGCACTTCACCCCTTTCCCCTTGGTTGCCCCTGATTTTCCAGATCAACTTTACCCTGAAAGCGGTATCACACCGTCCCAGCGATTGCATTTTCGAGCAGCGTCAGCGCTGCTTTCTTGGTCAGCTTGACCGGGTTGCCGCCGGCTGTCGGATCGACCACCGCCATATCGGCGATCAAGGCCTTGCGCTTCTTGTCCATGTCGAGCCCCTTGATCAGGCCTGGCAGCGCATGCGGCACCTTCAATTCCTTGCGAAGCTTGATGACAGCCTTGGCGAAGCCGTCGAAGCCGCCTCTTATGCCGCAATAGGCGGCGAGCCGCGCGATGCGGTCCTCGATCGCCTCGCGATTGAAGGCGAGCACATAGGGCATGAAAACCGCATTGGTCATGCCGTGATGGGTGTCGTAGAGCGCCCCGATGGGATGCGACAGCGAATGGATCGCCCCCAGCCCCTTCTGGAAGGCTGCCGCGCCCATCGCCGCGGCGCTCATCATGTTGGCGCGGGCGACCAGATCCCTGCCGTTGGCATAGGCCTTTGGCAGGTTCTCGAAAACAAGCCTGATGCCTTCCACGGCGATGCCGTCGGCCATCGGATGGTAGCCCGGCGCGCAATAAGCCTCGAGGCAATGGGCCAGCGCGTCCATGCCGGTGCCGGCGGTGATGAAGCCCGGCATGCCGACCGACAGTTCCGGATCGGCAATGACGATCGCTGGCAGCAGCTTCGGATGGAAGATGACCTTCTTGGTGTGGGTCGCCTCATTGGTGATGACGCCGGCGCGGCCGACTTCGGAGCCGGTGCCGGCGGTGGTCGGCACCGCTATGATCGGCGCGATCGCGTCCGAGTTGGCGCGTGTCCACCAGTCGCCGATGTCCTCGAAATCCCAGACCGGCCGCGTCTGTCCCGCCTGGAAGGCGATCAGCTTGCCAAGGTCGAGCGCCGAGCCGCCGCCGAAGGCAATGACGCCGTCATGCTTGCCCTTCTTGAACACCGCGATGCCGGCGGTGAGATTGGAATCGACCGGATTCGGCTTCACTTCGGAGAAAACGCCGTAGGGCACTTTTGCGTCATCGAGGATTTTCAGCGTCGAAGCGACGACCGGCAGTTTCGCCAGCCCCGGATCGGTGACGAAGAGCGGCCGCTTGATGCCGGTGGCGGCGAGCACCTCGGGCAATTCCTTGATGCGCCCGGCGCCGAAGCGAACGGTGGTGGGGTAGTTCCATTTGGAGATCAGCTTGGACATGTTTGTCTTTCAAAAAATCAGATGGCTTCGCGCAGGTGGAAGGATTTCGGCCGGGTCAGGTTGTCGTAGCCGATGGCGGACAAGCCGGCCCCCTTGCCGGTGTCCTTGACGCCGGTCCAGACCAGCGCCGGGTCGAGGTAGTCGCAGCGGTTCATGAACACCGTGCCGGTCTCGACGCGGTCGCCGATCGCCACCGCATGCTCGGTGTCGCGCGTCCAGATCGAGGCGGTCAGGCCGTAGGGGCTGTCGTTCATCAGCGCGATCGCCTCCTCGTCGTTGCGCACCTTCATGATGCCGACGATCGGGCCAAAACTTTCCTCGCGCATGACGCTCATCTGATGGTCGACGCCGGTCAGCACCTCCGGCGCGAGATAGGGCGAGCCGGCCTTGTCTTGAGCCACCTTCATGTTGATATGCGCCTTGGCGCCCTTGCGCAGCGCCTCGGCCTTCTGCTCGCGGATCAAGTCGGCGAAACGGGCCTGCGCCATCGGCCCCATCGTCGTCGCCTGTTCGAGCGGGTTGCCGACGACATAGTGTTTCGTCTCGGCGATGAAGCCTGCGACGAATTCGTCATAGACCTTCTCATGCACATAGACGCGCTCGATGCCGCAGCAGCACTGGCCGGAATTGTAGAAGGCGCCATCGACCAGATTGGCGACTGCATGGTCAATCTTGGCGTCGGGCAGCACATAGGCAGGATCCTTGCCGCCAAGCTCCAACCCGAGCGTCATGAAGGTGCCGGCCGCTGCCTTTTCGATGGCGCGGCCGCCGGCGACCGAGCCGGTGAAATTGACGTGGTCGATCTTGCCCGAGCCAAGCAATTTTTCTGTCTGCGCGTGGTTCAGCACGATGTTCTGGAACACGCCCTTGGGCAGGCCGGCTTTGTCGAAAGCCTGTTGGAAACGCTCGCCGACAAGCAGCGTCTGCGCGGCGTGTTTGAGGATGACGGTGTTGCCGGCCATCAGCGCCGGCACGATCGTGTTGACCGCGGTGAGGTAAGGATAGTTCCACGGCGCGATCACCATGACCACGCCGAGCGGATCCTTCTTCACATAGCGGCGGAACCCGTCCTTCGGATTGGAAGCCGGGACCGATTTCAGCGCCGCCTCGGCGATTTCGACCATATGGCTGGTGCGTTCCTTGACGCCGCCGAACTCGCCGCCATAGCGCACCGGACGCCCCATCTGCCAGGCGATCTCCGGCACGATCTCGTCGGTCATGGCAACCAACGCCTCGAGCATCGCCAGCATGTACTTGCCGCGCTCGGCGATCGGAGTCTGCGCCCACTTCTCCTGCGCTGCCTTGGCGCGCTCGACAGCGGCATTGACCGCCTGGTCGGTGGCGATCGGACGCTCGGCATAGACCGAACCATCGATAGGGGATTTGAGTTTCACGATTTCCAAGAAGATATCTCCATATCGAAAGGCAAAGCGTCAGCAGGCAAGGGCGCGAACATGCCCCGCTCTCGCATAATCCAGTATCGACTGATCGCGCGTCACGAGCGTCAGATCGAACGCCCGTGCCGTCGCGATCAATATTCTATCTGCCGGATCGCCGTGAAGCGATCCGGGCAAGAAGGACGATTCAATCAACAAGCCCGGCGAAAGAGCCTCCACCTTGATGCCTGGCGTGGCGATCACTTCCCCAAAAATGCTTGTTGGCGACTTTGCTGCCGCCAACCGGCCCTTGGCGCTCAGCAGGCCCAGTTCCCAGGCCGAAATGGGGGAAACCCGGATCTTCTCGTCAACAGCCGCGGCGGTATTGATCGCAATCTTGGCTTCCGGCCTGATCGGCTCGTTCAGCGCTATCCATATGATCGCGCACGTGTCGAGCAGCAACCTATGCGTCACGGCTGCACATCAGGCTCAAAAGCCGGCCTAGTGTAATCATGCCCTGGGCAAAGCGTAACCTTGCCTGTCCATATGCCGAAGAGCGGATGGTCGATATTTTCCCGTGGAAGTTCGTAGCTAGCCTGCGCTGGCTCCGCCATTCCCGGAGGAGTCTTGTCCATGGTAGCCATGTTCGGCTTTCGATAGCCCTCGGGCCATCCCTCCAGTTTAAAATCCACGCGTTCGTTCGCAAGGTCGACATGGGACGCCCGATAGTTTGCGCGCAACCAGGCGCGTGCCTGGCTGTGCCCGTTCGGGCTGTTCGCCCACCATTCCTGCCGCTGTCGCGCCGACGGCGGCAAGCGGCCGCCTATTATTTGCTCAATCTCCGCGAAGCTCATGGACATATGGCCTTGGCCCGAGAACAGAAGATGCTCGAAAAGCGGATGGTATTTGGTTCCTTCGGTCATCGCATAAATCTAGTTCAATCCGCGTTTCCGATCAAGGTAAGGGTAGTAACTTACTATCTTTCTAGTATCGCTCGAACCCTCTGTGCAGTTCCCAATCCGTAATGCGGCGGTCGTATTCGAACTGCTCCCATTTGGCGGTGTGGACGTAGTGTTCGAGCACGTCCTCGCCGAGCGCCTGTTTCAGCATCTTGGACTTGGCCAGCGTGTCGGTGGCGTCGCGCAGCGTCTTCGGGATCTCCGGCAGGCGCGAGGCCTGATAGGCGTCGCCGACGAAGGGCTTTTGCAGCTCCAGCTTCTCGTCGATGCCGGCAAGGCCGGCGGCGATCAACGCCGCGAAGGCGAGATAGGGGTTCAAGTCGGCGCCGCCGATGCGGCATTCCATCCGGATGCCCTTGGTGCCTTCGCCGCACAGGCGGAAGCCGGCGGTGCGATTGTCTTCGCTCCACATGATCTTGGTCGGCGCGAACGTTCCGGCCTGGAAGCGCTTATAGGAATTGATGTAGGGCGCCAGGAACCAGGTGAACTCCTTGGCGTATTTGAGTTGGCCCGCCGCCCACTGCTGGCCGAGGCTCGACAGCGTCCAGTCGGCTTGTCTGTCGAAGAAAAGCGGCGTCTTGCCGTCGGCGCTCCACAGCGAATTGTGGATGTGGCTGGAATTGCCGGCGAGCCCGTAATTGTACTTGGCCATGAAGGAAATCGCCTTGCCTTCGGATTCGGCGATCTCCTTGGCGCCGTTCTTCAAGATGACGTGCCGATCGGCCATGTCGAGGGCCTCGGCATAGCGCACATTGATCTCTTCCTGCCCCGGCCCCCACTCGCCCTTCGAGTTCTCGATCGGGATGCCTGCCGCTTCCATCTCGTTGCGAAGCCGTCGCATGACGCCTTCTTCCTTGGTGGTGATGCCGATCTGATAGTCGCCGATATAGGGCGAGGCGGTGTCGAGGCCCTGCCAGTGCTTCTTGCGGGCGGAATCGTAGGTCTCGCTGAAGAGGTAGAATTCGAGTTCGGAGGCGAAATAGCCGATATAGCCCCGCTCCGTCAGCCGCTTGACCTGCTTCTTCAGGATGGCGCGCGGGGAATGCGGCAGGTCGTCATGGGTGTGGTGATCGAGCACGTCGCAGATCACGAGCGCTGTCTTTTCCAGCCACGGAATGCGCCGCAGCGTCGCGAGGTCGGGCTTCATGACGAAATCGCCATAGCCCTTCGACCAGCTTGCCGCCTTATAGCCGGGCACCGGCTCCATATCGATGTCGGCGGCCAGGAGATAGTTGCAGCCATGCGTCTCGTCATGCGCGGAATCCACGAAGTACTGGGCCAGGAACCGTTTTCCCGCCAGCCGTCCCTGCATATCGACGATGCAGGCCAGCACCGTGTCGATCTCCCCGCCGGAAACCGCTTTCTTCAACTGATCGAACGAGAAATTTCCGGCCATTCCTTTGGCGCTCCAGTGCTTGTCATTTTGGGCTTGTCGATTTCGAAGGGTCGAAGCCATGGCCGGCGATGCGCCGGCCATGGCTGTGAGATGCTGGCCTCAGTGGCCGGTTTCGCCGACGGCCTGCTCAGCCGCCTTGATCGCCGCTTGGCGCGCCGCGATGATGTCGCCGAGCGGCGGACCCTGGAAGCGGTTGCGCTCGAAGGCAAACCAGACGATCGCGGTCAGGATGAAGAAGCCGACGGTGATGTAGAGCGCCCAGTCGTTCGGCGGCTGGATGCCAATGACGAAGATCAGGATCATCGACACGATCGACAGGACCGCAAACAGCATGAACACGCCGCGCCCCATGTTCCACGGTCCCATCTTGTCCCATTTGGGCGTGCCCCAGGCCAGCATGCCGAGCACGATCGGCACGGTGAAGGACAGGAACAGGAAGATGACGGTGCAGGACACCACGATGGTGTAGGCCGAGGTGCCGGCGACCGAAACCAGCGTCGAACCCCAGACGAACAGCACCGACAGGATCGATGCCGTCCAGATCGCCGCCACCGGCGTGCGGTAGGTCGGACTGACCTTGGCCAGTGCCGACGAACCCGGCAGGCCGCCGTCACGCGAGAAGGCGAAGATCATGCGCGAGGCTGAGGTGACGGTGGCGAGGCCGCACAGCAGCTGAGCGATGAACACGACGAGGTAGACGAACTCCTTGAGGCCAGGGCTGACGCGCTGGTCGAAGGCCCAGAAGAACACGTTCCAGCCTTGCTTGGCGGCATCGTCCATGTTCGGGATCATCAGCACGAACGCGGCCAGGAACAGATAGCCGAACACGGCCGACCAGATCACCGACATGACCATGGCGCGCGGCACCGAGCTGGCCGCCTTGATGGTCTCCTCGGACGTATGCGCCGAGGCGTCGTAACCGGTGATGGTGTAGATCGGCAGCAGGAGGCCGAGCGCGAACACCCAGGCATTCGAAACCGACGGCCAGACGCCGCCTCCGGCATCGCCGGAGTAGTTATGGAAGGTAAACAGCCGGCTGAAATCCCAGGTTTCGGCGGAGAGCAGGCAGACCACCGCGATCAGGATCGAGCCGAAGAAGATGAGATAGCCCGAGAAGTCGGTGAGCTTGGCCGTCAGCTTGATGCCGAGATGGTTGATCAGCGCCTGGGCGCCGGTGATGATGACCAGAAAGATCATCTGGTTGGTCAGCGTGCCTTCGATGCCGAGCGCCGGTCCGAAGGCGCCGATGAAGAACGTCCAGGTGCCGACATTGATGGCGCCGAGCACGGTGATCAGGCCGAGCAGGTTGAGCCAGGCCGTGACCCAGCCGGTGCCGCGGTTGCCCAGGATCGAGCCCCAATGATAGAGCCCGCCGGCCGTCGGATAGGCCGAGCTGATCTGCGACATGGCGACGGCGAACGTCAACGAGACGAAGCAGCCGACCAGCCAGCCGATGCCGATGCCGATGCCGCCGGCGCCCGACGTTGCCTGCGCCAGCGAATTGATGCCGCCCGACAGGATGCAGATGATGGAGAAGGAAACGGCGAAATTCGAAAAGCGGCTGAGGCGCCGCTCCAGTTCCTGGGCGTAGCCCATGCTGTGGAGGACCTTGACGTCCTCCGCCTTGTCAACTTCGGTATATCCAGGTGCTGCCATTTTTAGTCCCCTTGCGTTCTCAGCTGGCCGATTGAACTGACTTTCCCGTTGCGTGTTCCCTGGCGCCCCTGGTCTCCTCGGGTTCCAGATCCGAAAAGATGCCTGTGAGCAAATCCGCCCATTTCCGCTGCCCGGTCTCGCCGGAGATTTCATCGTTGCGGATTTCGATCATCGCGCAGGGCAGCCCGCGCAGGCGCGCATGGCGTTCCAGCGTGAAATAGACGCGGTCGGCCGGCGAATAGGGTTCGTTGACGCCGACGGTGATGCCGGCAAGGTGCCGCAGCGCCGATATCAGCGGCGCTGCCAGCCGGCGGTCGTCATCGTGGATGATGCCGATATGCCAGGGCCGGTCTCGGCCTTTGTAGACCGGCGTGAAGGAATGCACCGATACCAGCCGCGTCTCCTGGCCGCGCGCCAGCCTGTCTTCGACAATATGCTCGATGGCGTTATGAAACGGCTGCCAGGACAGGGCGACCCGCGCCGCGCGCTGCTTTTCCGACAGGCCGGTGTTGCCCGGTATGGCCGTGGTTTCGCTGACCGGCGGCACCAGGTCCGGCGCGTCAAGCGGCCGGTTGCAGTCGATGACGAGACGCGAAATGCAGGTTTCGACCAGCGTCGCATCGAGCGCCTGCGCCATGCGCAGCGCAACGGGCAGCGCGCCCGGGTCCCAGGCGATGTGACGCGACAGGTCCTCGGCGGTGAGGCCGAGCGTGCCGAATTCGGCGGGCAGGAAATTGGAGGCGTGGTCGCAGGTGAGCACGAAGGGACTCGATCCGCCCGGGTTGGTCACCCTTACGGCATCAGGCGATGCAAGGCTGGCGGGCCGTGCTTTCTCCATAGTCTGCGGTCCCCGGGGAGCGCTGTATCGTATGTTACGTATTTTGCCTCATTGCGTCCCTATGGATGATTTCATACAGTTTGCCCGGCTTTGTCAAATGCGATTTGGGGAAAACACCGTCGGCCGGGCCATGGATGGGAAAGATGATTTCCAGTATTGCCGAATTGATCGCCGACCGCATCGGCACAATGCCGGCCGGCGAGCGGCGCGCGGCCCAGACGCTGATAGCGAGCTATCCGATGATCGGTCTGAAGACTGTCGCCGAATTCTCGTCCGCGGCCGGCGTGTCCTCGCCGACGATCCTGCGTTTCGTCGCCAGGCTCGGCTTCCAGAACTATCCGGAGTTCCAGTCGAGCCTGCAGGACGAACTGGCGGCGCAATTGCAGTCCCCTGCGACCCGCACGCTCAATCCGCCCTTGCCCGGCGGCACGGCGTCGCCGATGCTGGAGGCAACGCTCGACAATATGCGCGAGACGTTCCGGCACCTGTCCGACAAGCAGCTTGCCGACATCGCGTCCCGCCTCGCAGAGCGTCGCGGCAAGACATTCCTGATCGGCGGCCGCTTCACCGATCCGCTGGCGCGCTACATGGCCGCCCACCTTGCCATCATCCAGCCTGACGTCATTCACCTCGCCGGTCAGGAAAGCATGTGGCGCGACAGGCTGATCGACATGGGCAAGCGCGACGTGCTGGTCATTTTCGACATCAGGCGCTACCAGGACAGCCTCATCCGCTTCGCCGAGAAGGCGCATCAGCGTGGCGTGCAGATCGTGTTGTTCACCGACCAGTGGCTGTCGCCGATCGCCCGCTTCGCCCGTCACGTCATCGCCGGGCGAACCGCCGTGCCTTCGGCGTGGGACTCCTCGGCGGCGCTCTTCGTCGTCGCCGAAACGCTGATCGGCGCCGTCACAAGGCAACTCGAGGCCGACGGCGCCCGGCGCATCCGCGAGATGGAAGGCCTGCGTTGATGCAGCCCGGGATAAGTCTGGAACGATTTCGGTCCGAAACTGGCGTCGGGGCGGCATAGCCAGCGTTGTAATCTCGAAAGCCCGGCTCGAAGTGAACTAAAAAATCAAAACGGCACGAACACCGGCAACGTTACGCATATTTAATGTGCGCGGACACTGAAGAATTG
Source organism: Mesorhizobium sp. B2-4-1 (assembly GCF_006442185.1). Classification (NCBI taxonomy): domain Bacteria; kingdom Pseudomonadati; phylum Pseudomonadota; class Alphaproteobacteria; order Hyphomicrobiales; family Phyllobacteriaceae; genus Mesorhizobium; species Mesorhizobium sp. B2-4-1. The sequence goes on from NZ_VFVN01000004.1 coordinate 483,540, forward strand.
TCATAAAGGCACGATATCGGGGGCTTGCTTCTTGCCTTAGAATAGCCCCGCTGCGTCTGCTTATTTCGGGAAACCGGTGGACGGAAGGATTGTTTTGCCAACCGGAGTGCCGATGGCCGCCTGGAAACAGATACTTTTCGCCCTTGTGGTGCTGGTGGTGGCGGTTGCCGCCTGGCTGCGCTTTTTCCCGGGCGCGCCGGACGTGCTGGCGCGCTGGGGAATAGACTGGGCCTACGCGGCAACGCCTCCGGCTGAAACCGGCGCCGGCACGAAATCCGCTGGCGGCGAGCGAGCCCGTCAGGTCAACGTCGTCGTCGTGCCCGCTATTTCCGCGACCATAAACGATCGGCTCCAGGCCATCGGCACCGGCCGCGCCAATGCGTCGGTGACGGTCAACCCCTACTCCTCCGGCCGTCTCGCCGAATTGCTGGTTTCGTCCGGCACCCATGTCGACAAGGGACAGGTCATCGCGACCCTTGATTCCGAAACCGAAGTGATCGCCCAGGACCGTGCCCGGCTCGCGCTTCAGGACGCACAGGCCAAGCTCGACCGGGTCAGGTCGCTGCGCGCCTCCAATGCGGCGACACCGGTCGCCGTCGCCGATGCCGAAGTGGTGCTGGCCGGTGCCAAGCTGGCGCTACAGGATGCGGAACTGGCACTGCACCGCCGGTCTGTTCTCGCCCCGATCTCCGGCACGGTCGGGATCCTGCCGATCTCCGCCGGCAATTATGTGACCAACCAGTCGGCGATCGCCACGCTCGACGACCGTTCCTCGATCCTTGTCGATTTCCTGGTGCCGGAACGCTTCGCGGCCGCCGTCAAGATCGGCGCGCAATTGTCGGCGACGCCGATCGCCAATCCCGGCAACAGCTATACCGGCACGGTTTCGGCCATCGACAACCACATCGACGAGAACAGCCGTACGCTTCTGGTCAAGGCGACGATCGCCAACCCGGCCGATTCGCTGCGCGCCGGCATGTCGTTCGCCATCACCATGAAATTCCCCGGCGAGACCTATCCCGCCGTCAGCCCGCTGGCGATCCTGTGGGGCTCGGAGGGCGCTTACGTCTGGGCGGTCGAGAACGGCAAGGCCAAGCGGGTGCCGGTGCGCATCATCCAGCGCAACACCGAAACCGTGTTGATCGACGCGGAACTGGACAGTGGCGACATGGTGGTGACCGAAGGCACCCAGAGCGTCAGCGAGGGAGGCGAAGTCCGCATCGCCCGCGGAGAGCAGCGCGCCGCGAACGCGGCCGAAGGCTCATGACCGGAGCCGTCAACGCCGCCAGCGAGACCGGCTTTACCGCCCTGTTCATCCGCAGGCCGGTCATGGCCTTGGTGCTGAATGTCCTCATCGCGGTCGCCGGCCTCGCCGCCTTCTATGGCGTCGAGATCCGCGAACTGCCTGATGTCGACCGCGCCGTCGTCACCGTTTCCACGACTTTCGAAGGCGCGGCGGCCGAAACGGTCGATCGCGAACTGACCGACACGATCGAGGGAGCTGTTGCCCGCGTTTCCGGCGTCAAGTCGATCTCTTCGACCTCCTCCTTCGGCTCGAGCCGCGTCACCATCGAATTCAACGACGGCGTCGACCTCAATGTCGGGGCCTCGGATGTGCGGGATGCCGTCGGCCGCGTCGCCAACCAGATGCCGGAGACGGCCGATCCGCCGCGCATCGTCAAGGCCGACGCCAACTCCGACCCCGTGATGCGCCTGGCCGTCACCTCCGACACCATGTCGGTGCAGGACATGACCGTCGTGGTCCAGGACCAGATCGAGGACGAACTGGCCGCCGTCCCAGGCGTCGCGGACGTCCAGGTCTATGGCGACCGCGACAAGATCTTCCGCATCGACGTCGATCAGAACAAGCTCGCCAGCCTGGGCTTCACCGTCGCCGACCTCAGGACCGCCCTTGCCTCGGTCGCCTTCGATTCACCCGCCGGCTCGATCACCACGACCAATCAGGACCTGATCGTTCGCACCACGGCCGATGTGACGACGCCGGAAGAATTCGAGAACATCATCATTGGCGGCACGACGCGCATCCGCGATGTCGCCACCGTCACGCTCGGCCCTGACATCGGCCAGACCACGTTGCGTTCGGACGGCAAGACCGGCATCGGCATCGGCATCATCCGCCAGGCGGAATCGAACACGCTGGACATCTCCACCGGCGTCAAGGCCGCGGTCGAGAAATTGCAGGCAAACCTGCCGCAAGGCATGTCGATCAAGGTCACAAGCGACGACGCGGTGTTCGTCAACGGCGCCGTGCACGAGGTGGAGATCGCGCTCGCGCTTTCCGTCTCCATCGTTCTGGTCGTCATCTATGCCTTTCTTCTCGACTGGCGCGCCACGCTCATTCCGGGCCTGTCGATGCCCGTCGCCATGATCGGCACCATTGCCGCAATCTATCTCGCTGGTTTCTCGATCAACATCCTGACGCTGCTGGCCCTGGTGCTGGCGACGGGGCTTGTCGTCGATGACGCGATCGTCGTTTTGGAAAACATCGTGCGGCGGCGCAATCAAGGCATGGGGCCGCGTGCCGCTGCCGTGCTCGGCGCACAGGAGGTGTTCTTCGCCGTCATCGCCACCACGCTGACGCTGGTTGCCGTCTTCGTGCCGATCTCCTTCCTGCCGGGCCAGACCGGCGGCCTGTTCCGCGAATTCGGCTTCGTGCTCGCCATGTCGGTGCTGTTGTCCTGCGTGGTCGCGCTGACGCTTTGCCCCATGCTTGCCTCGCGCATGCTGTCCACTGCTGCCCTCCACCACGAGGGCGGCAACGGCGTCGGCGCACGCATCGGCGGCGCGCTGAACGCGGCCTACCGGCGCAGCCTGCATGTCTGCCTCGACGCGCCGTGGATCGTGGTGCTGGTGGCGCTGCTGTTCGCCGGCACCGCATTCGCGCTGTTCGGCACCATCCGCCAGGAATTGACGCCGACCGAGGATCGCGCGGTCGTGCTGCTTCGCATCAGCGCCCCGCAAGGCGTCAGCCTCGACTACACGACGCAGCAGATGCAGAAGATCGAAAAACTGATCCAGCCGCTGCGTGATTCCGGCGAAATCGTCAGCACTTTCGAGAGCGCCGGCCAGAACGGCGCCTATAATTCAGGCTTCATGGTGATGACGCTGGCGCCCTGGGACGAGCGCAGCCGCAGCCAGCAGGAGATCATGGCCGAGATCAGCCAACTCACCCGCCAGGTGCCCAGTGTGCGTATCTTCCCGGTGCAGCCCAACAGCCTCGGCATCCGTGGCGCCGGCAACGGCCTGCAGTTCGCGCTGGTCGGCAACGACCGCAAGGCGCTCGGCGACGCGGCCGTCAAGATCATCGCCGAGATGCAGAAGGATCCGCGTTTCCAGACACCCCGTCTTTCCATCGACCCGACGCAACCGCAGCTCTCCGTCGCCATCGACCGCGAGCGCGCCTCCGATCTCGGCATCGACATCACCGGGCTGGCCAACACCATGCAGGCCATGCTCGACGGCAACGACGTCGTCGATGTCTACATCGCCGACCGCAGCTACGGGGTGAAGCTGGTTTCGACCACCAACCCGATCAACGATCCGACCGACCTGGAGAACGTCTTCCTAAAGACGGCTGACGGCCGTTTCGTGCCGATGTCGACCATAGCCACGCTGACCGAGCGTGCCGTGCCGCCCTCGCTGTCGCGCGAGCAGCAGCAGCCGTCGGTGGCGATCACGTCCAACCTCGGCGGCGATTTCGCCCTCGGCTCGGCCCTTACGCGCGCCGAGGAGATCGCAACGCCGCTTCTGCCGCCGGGCAGCCGCATCGTGCCGTTGGCCGAGGCGGCGACGCTGGGTGAGACAAACAGCGCCATGGTCACCATCTTCGGTTTTGCCCTGGTCATCATCCTGCTGGTGCTTGCCGCGCAATTCGAGAGCTTCGTCAGCGCCATCATCATCATGGCGACAGTGCCGCTCGGCCTCGCCTGCGCCATCTTCGCGCTTCTGCTCTCGGGCACCAGCCTCAACGCCTACAGCCAGATAGGCTTGGTGCTGCTGGTCGGCGTCATGGCCAAGAACGGCATCCTGATCGTCGAATTCGCAAACCAGCTGCGCGATCGCGGACTGGGGGTGCGCGAGTCGATCGAACAGGCCTCGACCATTCGCTTGCGCCCGGTGATGATGACAATGATCTGCACCGTGCTCGGCGGCGTGCCGCTGGTGCTGGCGGCGGGCGCCGGCGCCGAGGCCCGTATCGCGCTCGGCTGGGTGATCGTCGGCGGACTGGGGCTGGCCACCGTCTCGACGCTGTTCCTGACCCCCGTCGCCTATCTCTTGCTCGGCCGCTTCGTCACGCCGAAGACCCACGAGGAGGCGCGGCTGAAGCGCGAACTCGAGGAAGCCGCCTACACCGATGTGGAGCCGGCTGAATAGGGAAATTCCAGGAGACCGTGTGGCGGGTCCGGAATTTTCGTGGGGAAACAGCCTGCTATTTCAAGAGACGGCCCTCGATCGACCAGCGCGCGGCGAGGAAATTCAGCACCGCCGCCACAACCACCCCGCCGATCTTTGCCGGCCACACGCCGACGACGCCGGCGAACAGCGCGATCGCAAGGCTGGAGACACCAAGCGAAATCAGCGCGCCGAGCGAGGCGAAGCGAAGAAAGGCATGATGCAGCCGGATGGCCGGATCGCGCTCGAACGACCAGAAGCCGTTGGCCGCGAAGGAGAAGGTGACGGCAATGAACCAGGACGCAACGTTGGCGGGCAGCGGCGGCACGTGCAGCTTGAGCAGCAGAAAGAAACCGGCAAGGTCGATGGCCGTGTTCACCAGGCCGACAATGGCGAAGCGGATAATCTTGTTGCCGGTCGAACGCCGGGACTGATCGGCACTCATGCTGTGCCGTCCATGATGCCGACACGCGCGCGAGCCAGGTTTGCGCCGAAATGATCGGAGGCGAGAACCGCGAATTCGACTTCGCGCACATCTTGCATCGGGTCGCGTGCACGCAACGTCTCGTCGACATGCCCGGGATGGCACATGAACAGTCCCTCTTCCGGCAGGCTTTCAACGGCGGTTTGCAGGGCGGGCGCGAACTTTTCCGGCTGCCGCCAGTCATAGATGCCGGCGAGCGGCGCCCTCACGGTGAAGCCGGCGCGCCGCATGGATCGGTTGAAACCAGTTGCCAGGGCGGCGATCGCCGCAATTTTCGATGCCGCCGCTCCGCTGCCGGCCAGTGCCGGCGCGCCGCGCAGCCACGGTCTGCCGGCATCTCCGGCGAAACGCCCCCGCAGCCATTTGCGCACGACAGGCAGGAAATGCACATGCTGGTGGCCGTCGATGAAATCGGGCCGGTGTCCGAGCGCCTCGACGAAGCGGCCAAATTGGGCGTCGAGCTCGGCATGGACGTCGCAGGTCTCGATGCTGCCGCGCAGGATCGGCAATGCCAGCGAGCGGAGCGGCGGCAGCCGGCCTTCCGGCGCCAGGCTCGACGGGCCGGTCACGGCCGGCTGGTCCGTCAAGGTCAGATGCAGGCCGACGGCGACCCGGCCGCACAGCGGCTTGATGCGTTCCGCCTCCCCCGGCCATTCCGCGAAACCGGTCATGCAACCGGTGCCCGTTAGCCGCCCGCGATCGAGCAGGTCGAGGATCGCCGCCGAGACGCCGGGCGCCAGGCCGTAATCGTCGGCGATCAGGCGGATGCCGCGCATCATGCCCCGGAAACGCCCGGCGCCGACCTGGCGGGAACATCGCTGCGCACGATATCGCGCACGATGTAGACCGGGCGGTCCTTGCTTTCGCTGAGCGTGACCCAGACATATTCACCGATCAGCCCGAGAAGTGTCAGGTTGAGGCCGCCGAGCAACACCACGGCGACCAGCAGGCTCGGATAGCCTGGAACGGCAATGCCGTAGAACAGCACCTCGAAGAGCACTTTCGCGCCATAGACCGCGCCGGCAAACGCCGCAAGCAGTCCGCTGAGGCTGATCAGGCGCAGCGGAATCACCGAAAAGGACGTAAACCCCTCTAGCGAAAAGGCGATCAGGTTGAGCCGGCTCCATTTCGACTTGCCGCTGGCGCGGTTTTCCGGCGAATAGGATATGGCCTTCTGGCGGAAGCCGGCCCAGGCGAACAGGCCCTTGTTGAAGCGCCTTTTGTCGCGCAGGCTGGTCAATGCGCGCGCCACGGTGCCGCGCATGACGCGAAAGTCGCCTGCATTCTCGGGAATATCGAACCGCTGGCTGCTGTTGATCAGGCTGTAGAACAGTTTCGCCAACTGGCTGCGCCGCCAGCTTGCCCCGCGCCGGTCGTTCTGCGCGTAGACGACGTCGACGTCCGGATTCTCAGCCAGCTCGACGATCATCTTCAGGCTGGTCTCCAGGGAGTGCTGCAGATCCGCGTCCATGACAAGCACCATGTCGCCCCGCGAGTGGTCGAGGCCGGCGAGCACGGCGACCTCCTTGCCGAAATTGCGGCTGAGGCGCACGATTTCCCAGGATCCCGAAAGTGCCTGCGAAAACCGCCCGGCGCTATCGTCCCGGCTGCCGTCGTCGACCAGGATCTTGTGGACTTGCATGCCGAAGCGGCTCGACACCGCCGCCTCGAGCGCGTCGAGCAATGCCGCGAAAGCCGTCGCCGATTGCGCCTCGTTGAAGAACGGCGCCACGATATCGAGTCTCGGGCGCATCTCAGCCATGGGCGACAGGCTCCACATTCACCAATTTTTGTCGCGCCTTGGCCCAGAACCACCATATCAGGAAGCAGGCGATGAAAGTGACCGTGATCGGCCGAAACCAGGGATAGAGAAAGTCATGCATGTGGCGCTCGACACCGGTCAAACCTGTCAGGAATAAAGTCATGGACAGCACGCAGGCCAGGACGCCACCTTTTTCTTCGCGCCACAACAGGGCAATGGCAAGGCCGGCGGGTACCGCGATCATCGCATAGGTGTTGGGCTCGACGCGCGGGTTGAAGACGCACATGTAGAAGGCGGCCGCCAGGAAGATCGCGAGTCCGGCCGCTCCTTGTTCGAGCTTGCGGTCGAACCAGAGCACGATCGAGAGCGTCAGCAAGCCGATCACGACGCGCACCGCCGTGGCAGCCGAATCCGGAACGGGCAGCCCCATCTCGATAAAGGGCGCGGTGAAATCGGTAGGAACAAAATGGCTGGTCTTGTCGACGGCCATCGACGTCAGCATGCGGGCGAAATCGCCATACTGCTCGTTCAGGTAGCCGGCGGGAGCGAAAGCGTAGGGGATGGCGAGCACGAACAGCACCGCGAGCACCAGCACCGGTATCAGCCGCGGGCGCAACGCCCCCACCAACAGCAGCATGATGATCGCGGTCGGCTTGGCCGTTATGGCAAGCGAGGCCCAGAAAAAGGTCTCCGCACGCCGTCCTTCCAGTGCCGACAGGGTCAAGAGCCAGCAGGCGCCGGTCAGCAGGATTGTCGCCTGGCCGTTGCGAATGGCGCCCAGTGTCATCGGCAAAGCGAGAAAGAGGCCGAAGGAAAGCAGCCAGGTCTGCTCCTGTCCGCCCAGCTTGCGCACCTGCCGCGCCGCGGCAAGGGTGAGAACGGCGAAACCGAGGGCATGCCAGACCAGCCCGCCAAGATGCGGTCCCAGATTCAAGAACGGAATATAGAGCGCGGCGAAGGCGGGCGTGTAAAGGTATCCCATCTCGGACTCGAGGTCGTAGAGCGGCCGGCCGGCGAGAAACTCCACACTGCCATATCTGTAGGCGTGCAATACGGTGCGCGCATCGGGCGACCACAGGACCAGGCCAAGCACGACCGCGAATGCCCCGATCCACAGGCCAAGCCCCAGGCGGTCGAAAACCGGTTTGGAAATCCTCACCAAGCACCCCACACCAATCCGGAACAGGCCCGGTCCGGCACTGTCCCAGCGTTCATTGGCGGCGGCATATCACGGACAAAGCGGGGTGGCATAGGGGGATCGAACGGCGTGGCCGCCGATGACATTGAACGATCGCAGCCAACAAACCACCCTCTTTCCGGCCCTCGAAGGTTATAGCAGCTGTGCTCTCGATGAACCGGAATGCAGCTCAACCGCACACCCCCTGCTTTACGGCCGAATGAACACCTTGCCATTGGGCCTGGCCAGTTCCGCCGGCACGCGCGCCATCGCCTCGGCCAGCGGCACCACAGCCGTCACGTCGGTCGTCCAGCGCCCGTCGGAAAAGCGCTTCTGCGCCTCGAGGATCGCAGGACCGCGGCGATCCTTATGCTGCCGCATCCATTCGCTCAGCCAGAAGCCCTCTATGTGCTTGTGCTGGAAAATCAGCTGGCCGGGTTCGCGGATGATCGTGGCCTCGGGATCGAGCCGTCCATAGATGATCCAGCGCGAGCGCTTCGGCATGGCGTTAAAGATGGCCGAGGCCAGTGGCCCGGTCACCGCATCGAGAAAGATGCGCGGCTGTTCGGCCTTTATCACCTCGCGCAGCGAGGCTTCGAAATCGGGCGACTTCTCGTTGAGCACATGGGCGGCGCCGATTTCCTTCAGCAGCGCGATCTCCTCGTCGCGGCGCACGGTGACGATAGGCCGGAATCCTTCCTCACTGGCCAGCCCGATGATCAGCTTGCAGAGCTGGCTGGCGCCGGCGGTCATGATGAAGGCCCTTTCGCCTTCTCGGCTGACGATGTCGAACATGGCGAGCGCGGTAAGCGGATTGACGATCATGGCAGCCCCATCCTCGTCGCGCACGGTGTCGAGGAGCGGAATGCAGGCGGCGGCTTCGGCAATGGCATAGTCGGCCCATGAGCCCCAATTGGAGAGCCCGGTGGCGAAGGCAACGCGCTTGCCGACGAGGCTCTTGGGATAGGGCTCGTCGCCGCCGGCAACGACCACGCCGACGCCTTCGAAGCCGGCCGGCCGGCCCTTGAGCCGCGGCTGGCCGTATTGGCCCTTGATGAAGGCGACATCGGACGGATTGATCGACGCAAGGCTGACCTTGATCAGCACTTGCGTCGGCCCAGGTGCCGGCACTGCGATACTGCCTGGCTTGAGATAGGGCTCCATCGCCTCCAGCACGCTGCCGCTCGGCGCCCTGGTGTAGCCGTCGCCGACCAGGAGCAGGGCCTTCATTTCGGAGGGTATGGCCATTGGTGGCTGCTCCTTGGTTGTCGACGCAAGACGATGAGATGCCGGCCGGCTCAAACCTTTTCCTGCGTGTATTTCCTCAATTCAGCCCGCGCCACCTGGCGGCGATGCACGGCATCCGGCCCGTCGGCGAGGCGCAGCGTTCTGAGATGCGTCCACGAGCGCGCCAGCGGCGTGTCCTGGCTGATGCCTTGCGCGCCGAACATCTGCACCGCCTCGTCGGTGACCTTCAGAGCCATGCGTGGCGCGACCACCTTGATCTGACTGATCCAGGGCGCGGCGGCGCGCGCGTCGCCCTGGTCGATCATCCACGCCGCCTTGAGGCAGAGCAGGCGGGCCATCTCGATCTCCATCCGGCACTCGGCGATGATATCGAAATTGGCGCCGAGTTTCGCCAGTGGCTGGCCGAACGCTTCACGGCGGACCGAACGCTGGCACAGCAGCTCCAGCGCCATCTCGGCCTGGCCGATGGCCCGCATGCAGTGATGGATGCGGCCGGGGCCGAGGCGGCCTTGCGCGATCTCGAAACCCCTGCCCTCGCCGAGGATCAGGTTCGACGCCGGCACCAGCACATTGTCGAAGCGAAGATGCATGTGGCCGTGCGGCGCGTCGTCGTCGCCGTAGACCTGCATTGGACGCAGCTTGCTGACACCCTTGGTGTCCGCCGGCACGAGGATCATCGAATGCCGCCTGTGCTTCGGCTCTCCATCGGAGGTCTTCACCATGACGATATAGATGGCGCAGCGGGGATCGCCGGCACCAGAGGCCCACCATTTCTCGCCGTTCAGCACATAGCCGTCGCCGCGCCGTTCGCAGCGCATCGAAATGTTGGTGGCATCCGACGAGGCTACGTCCGGCTCGGTCATCAGATAGGCCGAGCGGATCTTTCCGTCGAGAAGCGGCTCCAGCCAGGCGTTCTTGTGCTCCGCCGAGCCGTAGCGCTCCAGCACCTCCATGTTGCCGGTGTCGGGCGCCGAGCAGTTGAAGGTCTCGGCGCCGAGATGCGCCTTGCCCATCTCCTCGGCCAGATAGGCGTATTCGACGGTGGAAAGACCGTAGCCGCGTTCCGAGCCGGTCAGCCAGAAATTCCAAAGGCCGCGCTCTCTTGCGGTCGTCTTCAGCCCTTCGAGGATCTCGGTCTGGCGCCGCGTGTATGTCCAGCGGTCGCCCGCCTTGCCGACTTCGCCGAGGAATTCCTTGTCGAGCGGCATGATCTCGTCGCGCACCATGGCCGCGACGCGCGCGTGGATCGGCCTCAGCCGCTCCGTCATGCCGAGATTCATCTCCGTCATCGGTTGCTAACCCTTCGTTCAGGCCGGGCATTTTGTCAGTGGCAAGGATGACCGTACTTCGGATAGCCTTGTCAACGCGAACGCTTTCCCCGATCCGCCGATGAAAGGCGCAGGAGTTCGATGAGCTATCTCGACGATCTTTTTTCGGTGGCCGGCAAGACCGCGCTGGTCACGGGCGCGGCGACCGGCATCGGCCGCATGGCGGCGACGGGCCTCGTCAAGGCCGGCGCAACGGTGATGATCGCCTCGCGCAAGGGCGAGGACTGCATCAAGGTCGCCGAGGAATTGAACGGGTTTGGCGCGCCGGGCCGGGCGGAAGGCTTTGCCGGAGACGTTTCCAGCGAGGCCGGCATTGCCGCCTTGGTCGGCGAGGTCAAGACGCGGGCCGAACGGCTGCATATCCTGGTCAACAATGCCGGCGTGTCCTGGGGAGCGCCGCTGGAGAGCTTCCCCTATCATGCCTGGGCCAAGGTGTTCGGCGTCAACGTCACCGCCGTCTTCCACCTGACCCGCGAACTGCTGCCGCTGCTCGAAGCCGCCGCCAGCGACGAGGATCCAGCCCGGGTGATCAATCTGGGCTCCGTGATGGGCACGCAGCCGCTGGCCGACGACGCCTACTCCTACACCGCCTCCAAAGCGGCCGTTCATCACCTGACGCGCACCCTGGCGCTGGAATTCGCCGGCCGCCGCATCACCGTCAACGCCTTTGCCCCTGGGCCCTTCCAGAGCCGGATGACGGCGTTTGCCACCGCCACTGAGGAACAGGCCAGGTATGTCGGCAGCCACGTTCCGATCGGCCGTATCGGCGCCCCGGATGACATTGCCGGCGCAACGCTCTATTTGTGCAGCCGTGCAGGCAGCTATGTCACCGGCGCCATCCTGCCGATTGACGGCGGACAGTCGGTGCAGCATGGGCTGACCCTGTTCAAGGAATGACATGTCCGGCCGGGGAAGCCGGGGATGAAACTGGAGGACATCCGCGTGGAACCGATCAGTCTCGATGTGCTTCTGGCCAGCGTCGGCAAGGAGGTGGGCGTCTCGCCATGGCGGGTGGTCACGCAGCGCATGATCGACCAGTTCGCAGACGCCACCGACGACCACCAGTTCATTCATTGCGATCCGGAGCGGGCCAAGCGCGAGACGCCGTTCGGCGGCACCATCGCGCATGGCTTCCTGTCGCTGTCGCTGTTGTCGGCAATGACCTTCGAGACCATGCCGCCGCTGGAAAACGGCAAGATGGGCGTCAACCACGGCTTCGATTCGCTGCGCTTCCTGGCGCCGGTGAAGACCGGCGCGCGCATCCGCACCCGTTTCGTGCTGGCCGACGTCAAGGTCAGACCCTCGGGCTGGGTGCAGACGGCCCATGACGTGACGATCGAGATCGAGGGCTCGAAGAAACCGGCGCTCACCGCCCGCTGGCTGACGCTGACCCTGATCGAACGCCAGCCAGAGACCGCATGAGCGACCCGAACGCGCTCGACCAGGCAGCGCTTTCGCCCTATCTCGAGGCGCGGATCCCCGGTTTTGCCGGACTTTCCTCCGTCGAAAAATTCAAATCCGGCCAATCCAACCCGACCTATCTGCTGACGGCGGCCAGCGGCCGCTACGTGCTGCGCGCCAAGCCGCCGGGGCAGTTGCTGAAATCCGCACATCAGGTCGACCGTGAATTCAGGGTAATGAGCGCCCTTTCGGGCACCGCCGTGCCGGTGCCGCGGATGCTGCATCTCTCGGCCGAGAACTCGCCGATCGGCCGCATGTTCTACATCATGGATTTCATCGACGGCCGCATCTTCTGGAATCCGGCACTGCCGGAAGCGCGCGACAATGGCGAGCGCGCGGCCATTTACGATGCCATGAACGCCACGCTTGCCGCCCTGCACGACGTCGATATCGAGGCCGTGGGTCTCGGCGACTTCGGCCGGCCGGGCAATTATTTCGAGCGCCAGCTGGCGCGCTGGACCAGCCAGTACCGCGCCTCGGAGACCGGTGCCATTGCCGACATGGACCGGCTGATCGACTGGCTGGAGACGCACATGCCCGCCGACGATGGCCGTGTCTCGCTGGTGCATGGCGACTATCGGCTGGACAACCTGATATTCGCGCCGGACCGGCCGAAGGTGATGGCGGTGCTCGACTGGGAACTGTCCACATCAGGCCATCCATTTGCCGATATCGCCTACCAGTGCATGCAATGGCGCCTGCCGCATAGCTCGGGCTTTCGCGGCCTGGGCGGTATCGACCGCGCCGCGCTCGGACTGCCTTCGGAAGAGGACTATGTCGCCACCTATTGCCGGCGGCGCGGGCTCACCGGCATCGGCGACTGGACGTTCTTCCTCGCCTTCTCCTTCTTCCGGCTGGCCGCGATCTGCCAGGGCGTCTACAAGCGCGCGCTGGACGGCAATGCCTCGAACCCGGAAAAGGCCAGGACCTATGGCGAGGCGGTGAAACTGCTTTCGCACCTCGCCGCGAAACTGATCGACCGAAACTGATCGACGAGAAATAATCGATGGGCCGCTTCGACGGAAAAACGGTGTTGATCACGGGTGCCGCGGGCGGGCTTGGCCGCGGCGCGGCCAAAGCTTTTGCCGCCGAAGGCGCGCGGCTGGTCCTCTCCGACCTCGATGAACCAACCTTGAGGAGCTTTGCCGAAACGCTCGATGCCGAGACGGCGGTCCTGGCCGGCAACATCGCCGACGAGGCGCTGTCGCAGGCGCTGGTGGCTCTGGCGGTCGAAAGATTCGGCCGGCTGGATGTCGCAGTCAACAATGCCGGCATCGTGCAGAGTTTCGTGCGTTTGCCGCAGGTCGCCTCGGAGGAGGCGCGCCGGGTGATCGAAATCGATCTGCTCGGCGTCTTCTATGCCATGAAGCACCAGATCCCGCAGATGGAGCGGCAGTTCAAGGCGGACGGCAAGGGCGGCGCCATCGTCAACATCGCCTCCGCCGCCGGACTGGGTGGCGCGCCGAAGCTTTCGATCTATGCCGCCGCCAAGCACGGTGTGGTCGGGCTGACCCGGTCGGCGGCAATTGAATACGCCAGCAAGGGCCTGCGCATCAACGCGGTCTGTCCGGCGCACACGAGAACGGCGATGGTCGACAGTTTCGTGCGCGTCTCCGGCGCTCCGGAAGCCGACGCCCTGGCCGAACTGACGCGCGGCGTGCCGATGAGGAGGGTGGCCGAAGTGGATGAGATCACCACGGTGATCCTGTTCGCCGCCGACCCCGCCAACTCCTTCATGACCGGCCACACATTGGCCGTCGACGGCGGCGTCGGCGCCATCTGACGCCTGCCGCCTGGGAACCTGCGACGGGAACCAGCGACGCCCTTGTCCGTTTCCGTACAGCGTATATAATTCAGTTGGCCACCCAACCAGCAGAGGCAGGCGATATTGCCGGTGAGCGCCCAGACACGCCGCGAGAAACAAAAGGCCGAACAGCGTTCCGAACTTGTGGAGGCCGCGCACAAGCTCGTGCAGGAGGAAGGCTATGAGGGCCTGACCATCCGCAAGCTGGCCAAGCGCGTCGGCTACGCGCCGATGTCGGTCTATTCCTATTTCGCCGACAAGCAGGACATATTGTTCGCGCTGGCCGAGGATGCGTTCGAGACGCTTGCCCGGCGCATCGAGGAGCATCCTTCCGACGATCCGATCGAGGCGCTGCAAGCAGTGATGACGGAATACGCCGCATTCGGGCTTGGCAATCCCAATGAATACCGCACCGTCTTCATGACCGAAAAGACCAAGCTGCCGGCAGGCCGGAGCTACGAGGACATGGAAGAAAGCAACCCGGCGATGAAGGTGCTGATCAGCAGGGTCGAGGCCTGCGTCGCCGCGGGGAAGTTGCAGGGTGATCCGCGCGCCATTGCTACCATGCTGTGGGCGGTCGGCCACGGCACCATCTCGCTGCTGATCACCTTCCCCTTCTACCCCTTCGGTGATCCGCAGGCTTTCGTGAAACGGATGTGCGATTTCACCCTTGCCACGCTCAGCACGCAGAACGTGCCCCCGCTGACCGAGACACCGGTCAACTGCTGAACGATATCTCCTTGCGTATCCACGCTTCATCGACGCTCCGCGTTTAACGTGCCAAGCGGGGCGGATTTTCTTGGTTAACAAAAATTTCCGTACGTGTACGATTCTGGCTTGAACTCCGCGATCGGTGGGCGTATTTGTACGGAATACCGTACACGTACGAGAACAAATTCACCCATCGAACCCGGAGACGGACAATGAAAAAGACCCTCCTCACCCTCGCTGCCGTGCTGGCACTTTCGGGCTCGGCCCTTGCCGCCAACACGACACACCCGGTCAAGCACGTGCCCGCCGCGACCTGCGTCGACACCAAGGCCAATGTGAAGCTCGATTGCGCATCGACCGGCTCGCTCGAGAAAAAGGGCGTCACGGAAACCACCGCTGAAGGCAAGGGCCCGCGCCTCGGCATCAGCATCAATCCCTGGATCGTGCCGAGCGCGTTCTGATAGCGGCAACACACGCCTGGCCGGTGCAGCCGGCCAGATGTGATTCAGGCGATCGTGACCGGCAGTCTGGACGACGAACTCTCGAAGGCCGCGTCGATCAGCCTCTGCATGTCGGCGGCGCGACGGAAGGATGGATCGCCGTTCCTTCCCCTATCGAGCGCTTCGGCGAAACGCAGCGCGTTGCGCTTCACATCCGGCAGCGCCAGTGTCCGCCAACGTTGCTGGTCGATGTCCTCGCCCAGGCAGGCCGACAGGCGCGAAACCTTGCCGTCTGTTTTGACCTTGATGGCGCCCTTGGTGCCATGCATGGCCAGCGACAGGTCGTTGGCGTGGCCGGTCATGTAGCGGCTGGCGACGATCGTCGCGAGCGCCCCGCATTTGAACCGCGCCGTCATTGCGATACTGTCGTTGGCATCAAGCACATAATCGCCGATCCGATCGCCTTCGGCCTTGGGAAACGTCACCAGGTCGGCGTGCAGGGTGGCGATGTCCTGGTCGGCGCCATAGCTTGCGAAATCCAGAATGTGGATACCGACATCGCCGAGCACGCCCGTCGAGCCGTGCCGGTTGGACAGGCGCCACAGCCATTTGTCTTCGATGCGCCAGTCGCCCCATGACTTGCTGACCAGCCAGCTCTGTTTGTAGCTCGCCTCGACATGGCGCAATGCGCCGATCTCGCCGGCCTGCACCATGCGTCGCGCTTCCTCGATCGCCGCCGAGTTGCGGTAGGTCAGGTTGACCATGTTGACGACCCCGGCCGCCTCGGCCGCTTCCGTCATTGCAAGCGCGTCGGCATGGTTCGGCGCCAGCGGCTTTTCGCAAAAGACGTGTTTCCCCTGGGCAAGCAGCGCCAGCGTCGTGGCCTTGTGCACGCCATCCGGCGTCGCATTGATGGCCGCATCGAACGCACCCCAGCCGATCGCCGCTTCCAGGCTCTCGAAAGACTGGCTGATCTTGTTGGCGGCGGCGAACATCGCACCGCGGCCCGGCACCTGGTCGACGCAGGCGACGATTGTGCATCCTGGAATCCTGGCGAACTCCTCGACGTGATGTCCGGCAATGCCACCGGTGCCGAGCAGAAGGAGGCGGTGCATCTTCAACTCACGCCTAACTCAGGCCCTTGTCGCCGTCGGCATGCAGGCGCAGGCCCTTCTGGACGATCTTCTCCTTGGCCTGGTCTGTCGGCACGTTCGGCGCATTGATGATGCCGGACCATGCGGGTGCGGGATTGTGCGCCCAATGCACGGCGTTGCGCAGCACCTGCTGCACGCCTTCATTGTGGTAGATCGGGTAGGTCTCGTGGCCGGGCGAGAAATAGAAGATCCGTCCGGCGCCGCGCTGATAGGTCAGCCCCGACCGGAAGACTTCGCCGCCTTCGTACCAGGAGACGAACACTGTCTCCAGCGGCTCCGGCACCGCGAAGGGCTCGCCATACATCTCCGTCTCGCCGATCTCCAGGCACTCGCCGATACCTTGCGCGATCGGATGGCCGCGGTTGATGGCCCAGACGCGCTCGCGCTCGCCCGCTTCGCGCCATTTCAGCGAACAAGGCGTGCCCATCAGCCGCTTGAAGATCTTCGAATAGTGTCCGGAATGGAGCACGATCAGACCCATGCCTTCCCAGACCCGTTTCTGCACGCGCTCGACGATCTCGTCCTTGACCTCGCCATGGGCGGCATGGCCCCACCAGAGCAGGACATGGGTGGCAGCCAGCCGGCTTTCGCTCAAGCCGTGCTCCGGCTCCTGCAAGGTAGCGGTGGTCGCCTCGATGCCCTTATCCTGGTTGAGCGCGGCTGCAATGGTCCCATGCATGCCCAATGGATAAAGGCCGCGCACGGCGGCATTGGTCTGCTCGTGGACATTCTCGCCCCAGACGACGGCTTTTACCGGCATTTTACGATCTCCCAAAGCGCTTTGAATATCCCACTTGGCGCCGTCTTGGAAAGATGGCTCCTCAACCGAAACTGGGGAAATCAGCGCGGTTTGCGTCCGGGAACGGTCTTGGCTTTGCCCGGCCTTGCGGGGGCGCCGGGGATAGCCGTCCCCGTGATCGACACAGGATCGCTGGCCGGGAACGTATCCTCGAGGCCTTCCTCGAGTTCCTCTTCGGCGTCGGCCCCGTGATGCCGCTCATGCTCCAGGGAGCGCACGGCCGAGCTTTTCCCGGGCGACTTCGGCGTGGACTTCGATGGCATCGGCATTCTCCCTCGACCTGTTGCCGCAAACGGGCGCGGGCGGCAAACGTTCCGGGATCAGGCCGCCGCGTCGCGTGCTCCCTCGGAGAGGAAAGTAAAGACATAATCCGAGAAGGAACGCCAGCACTCGACCCGGAAAGCGTCTTGCGCCGTGCGCAGCAGAACAATCTCGGCCTTGCCGAGAATGGTACGCGAGGCGGCACCCACCGGGAAGGCTTCGAGCGACAGATCCTGCGGGCAGCCCGAATTGATTGCCGCGGCCGCGGCCGGACCGGCGACCGATATCGCAACGTTGCGATGCGAGATGCCGACAGCGGAATGCAAGGCGGAAATCTTTGCACAGTCGGCGAGCGGGTCTTTGCCGGCCTCGTCGATGATCATCCATTCATCCGGCCCAAGCCACAGCGCGGTGCGCCCGCCCTTCGACACGGACGTCTTCGGCTTTTTCGGCAAGGTCACGCCGAGCGCCTTCGACAGGGCGGCAAGCGACGCCTCCGGAGCGCGCAGCGAGATCCGTTCGGCCGGCGGCAGCACCTCTACCTTGACGCCGGCGGCGGAGATAGCGCGCCCGGCCAGCGCCGGACGGCGCTCGGCCGCCGGCGATGCGGCCGAAGCCGTCTTTTTCGCGACCGCCTTAGCCATTGAGGCGGCCTCCCGTTTCGTCGAAGAACACCATGTCGGAAACCTCCACTTCGATCGTCCCGCCAGGCATCGGCACGTAGAGCGTGTCGCCCGTGCGTGCGCGACCGCCGGCGACCAGCGCCAGAGCGATCGAGCGGCCGCAATTCTGCGACCAATAGCTCGACGTGACATGGCCGATCATCTTCATCGGGATCGCCTGCCTGGGATCCTCCACGATCTGCGCGCCTTCCTCCAGCACCACCTTGGGATCCTTGGTCTTGAGGCCGACCAGTTGCTTGCGGCCCTTGGCGACCAGGTCCCGCCGCGTCAGGCCGCGAATGCCGACGAAATCGGCCTTCTTCTTGCCGACGGCCCAGTCGAGGCCGGCATCATTGGGCGTCACCGTGCCGTCGGTGTCCTGGCCGACGATGATGTAGCCCTTCTCGGCGCGCAGCACGTGCATCGCCTCGGTGCCGTAGGCGGTGGCGCCATGCTTCTGGCCCTCGACCCACAGCGCTTCCCAGACGGCCTGGCCGTAATCGGCCGGCACATTGACCTCGAAGCCGCGCTCGCCGGTGAACGACATGCGGAACAGCCTTGTCGGCACGCCGCAGATCTTGCCCTCGCGCACCGACATGTGCGGGAGGGCCTCATCCGACATGTCGATGCCTTCGACCAGCGGCGCGATGATGTCGCGAGACTTCGGCCCCTGCACGGCGATGACAGCCCATTGCTCGGTGATCGAGGTCAGCCAGACATTGAGATGCGGGAACTCGGTCTGGAGATAGTCCTCCATGTGGTTCATGACGCGCGGCGCGCCGCCGGTCGTCGTCGTCACATGGAACCGGTCGGGCGCCAGCCTGCCGACGACGCCGTCATCATAGATGAAGCCATCCTCGCGCAGCATGATGCCGTAGCGGCAGCGGCCGGGCTCCAGCTTTTCCCACGGATTGGTGTAGAGCAGTTCCATGAACTTGGCCGCATCGGGACCGACCACCTCGATCTTGCCGAGCGTCGAGGCGTCGAACAGGCCAGCCGTGTTTCGAACCGCGACGCACTCGCGGTCGACCGCCGCATGCATGTCCTCGCCACCCCTGGGGAAATACCAGGCGCGCTTCCACTGCCCGACATCCTCGAACACGGCGCCTTGGGCTTCAGCCCAGGGATGGATCGCCGTCTTGCGCGTCGGATCGAACAGCGGACCGCGCGCATGGCTGACGATGGCGCCGAAGGTCACCGGCGTATAGGGGGCGCGGAACGTGGTGAGGCCCACCTCGGGGATTGGCTTGCCAAGCGTCTCGGCGGCAATCGCCAGGCCGTGCATGTTCGAGGTCTTGCCCTGGTCGGTCGCCATGCCGTTGGTGGTGAAGCGCTTGACGTGCTCGATCGAGCGCATGCCCTCATGCACCGCCTGGCGGATGTCCTTGGCGGTGACGTCGTTCTGGAAATCGACGAAGGCCTTCACCGTCGTATCCGGACCGGCGCCGGGGGCGGCGCCCAGCATGCCACGCGACCAGCTTTCCGAGGCGTCGACTTTTGGCCTTGTACCCTTGGCAGTCTTTGCGCCGGCGTCCCTTGCCGCCTTGGCCCCTGCCGCATAGGCCTCGTCGAGGGTCGCCGACAGGCCGTCCGTGCCGTTGCAGGCGCCGACAGAGACGCAGTCCTGCGCGTAGGTGCCGGGCACGAAGCGCTTGGTTTCGTCGTTGAAGGCGACCTTGCCGCGCGACTGCGAGAACAGGTGCACCGACGGCGTCCAGCCGGCCGACATCAGGATCGCATCGACCGCAATGGTGCGCTCGCCGCCACCATTCTTCGGCTGCACCGTCATCGACGAGACGCGCAGCTTGCCTCCGGCGCGGATCACCGCGCGGCCGAAATTGATCTCGATGCCGAGCATCCTTGCTTCATCGATCACCGGCCCTGTCGGATTGTCGCGCAGATCGACGATAGCCGCGATGTTGACGCCGGCCTTCTTCAGGTCGATCGCCGCCGCGTAAGCGGAATCATTGGCGGTGTAGACGCCGACGTTTTTTCCGACCGCGACGCCATGGTGATTGAGATAGGTGCGCGCGGCCGAGGCCAGCATGATGCCCGGCCGGTCGTTGTTGGCGAACACCATGTGGCGCTCGATGGCCCCGGACGCCAGCACCACGCGCCTGGCGCGCACCTGCCACAGCCGCTCGCGCGGCAGGTCGTGGCCGGGATTTTGCAAATGATCGCTGACCCGTTCGACCAGGCCGACGAAGTTCTGTGCGTAGTAGCCGAAGGCAGTCGTGCGCGACAGCACGCGGACATTGTCCATGCCTTTCAGCCTGGCGATCGCCGCCTGCGCCCAGGCAAAGCCGCCCTGGCCGTCGATTTTCGCGCCGCTCTCGAAGCGCAGGCTGCCGCCGAATTCGGCCTGCTCATCGGCCAGAATGACCCGCACGCCGGTTTCAGCCGCTGCCAATGCAGCCGCGATGCCGGCCGCACCGCCGCCCAGCACCAGCACGTCGCAATGAGCGTAACGCGACGAATAATGGTCGGGGTCCGGCCTGTCGGGGGACACGCCAAGCCCGGCGGCTTCCCGGATCTTGGGTTCGTAGAGGCTCTTCCAGGCCGCCTTCGGCCACATGAAGGTCTTGTAGTAGAAGCCGGCCGAAAACAGCGGCGACGCCAGATCGTTGACCGCGCTGACGTCGAAGGACAGCGACGGCCAGCGGTTCTGCGAGTTGGCGGCGAGTCCGTCATAGAGTTCCTGCACGGTCGCGCGAACATTCGGCGTTTTGCGCGCGTCGTCGCGCACGATCTGCACCAGCGCGTTGGGCTCCTCCGCGCCGGCCGACAGCACGCCCCGCGGCCGGTGATATTTGAACGAGCGGCCGACCAGGTGCACGCCGTTGGCCAGCAGCGCCGAAGCCAGCGTATCGCCCTCGATGCCGGTATAGGACTGGCCGTCGAAGCTGAAGCGGGCGGTCTTGGCCTGGCTCAGGCGGCCGGCGCTCGGTATGCGGAACGCGCCGCTCATTTGGCAACCACTTCGCTGGAGTTTTTGGGCAGCTTGGAAGGCTTCGGCTCGCCGGCCTTGTAGGTCATGACGAACTTGTCGGTGACGGTGTCGCGCACGGCGTTGAAGAAGCGCGCACAGCCATGCATGTGTCGCCAGCGCTCATAGATGATGCCTTTGGGATTCGAGCGGATGAAGAAGAATTTTTCGAAATCCTCGTCGCTCTCGCCTGACATGTTGGCCGAGCGCGCGATATGCGCCTCGCCGGCGTTGCGGAACTCAAGTTCCGGACGCTCTTCCTCGCAATAGGGGCAGCGGATGAGAAGCATGTTTTCGTTCCTACAGCTCAGTCATCGTCAATGCGCCACCGCCGCCGCCGCCGCCTCGTCGATCAACCGGCCGGTGCGGAACCGCTCGATGGTGAAGGGCGCGTTGATCGGATGCGGATCGTCCCTGGCGATGGTGTGGGCAAAGACATGGCCGGAGCCGGGTGTCGCCTTGAAGCCGCCCGTGCCCCAGCCGCAATTGACGTAGAGGCCGGGCACCGGCGTCTTGGCCAGGATCGGCGAGCGGTCGGGCGTGACGTCGACGATGCCGCCCCAGGAGCGCAGCATCTTCATGCGCGTGAAGATCGGGAACATCTCGCAGATTGCGTCCAGCGTATGCTGTAATATGTGCAGGCCGCCGGTCTGCGAGTAGGAGACGTACTGGTCGGTGCCGGCGCCGATCACCAGTTCGCCCTTGTCGGACTGCGAGATATAGGCATGCACCGTGTTCGACATCACCACGCAGGGAACGACAGGCTTGACCGGCTCCGACACCAGCGCCTGCAGCGGATAGCTTTCCAGCGGCATTCGCACGCCGGCCATGTTCATGATGACCGAGGAATGGCCGGCCGCGACCACGCCGACCTTCTTGGCGCCGATGAAGCCGCGCGTCGTCTCGACACCGGTCACCGCGCCATTGGCCGCCCGCTTGACGCCGGTGACCTCGCAATTCTGGATGATGTGCACGCCCCGCGCCGAGGCGCCGCGCGCATACCCCCAGGCGACCGCGTCATGGCGCGCCGTGCCGCCGCGCCGCTGCAAGGCGGCACCGACGACCGGGTAGCGCGCATCCCTGGAAATATTGAGCGGCGGGCAGAATTCCTTCGCCTGCTCGGGTGTGAGCCATTCATTGTCGATGCCGTTCAGCCGGTTGGCGTGGACATGGCGCTTCAGCACCTGGATGTCGTGCACATTGTGCGCCAGCATCATGACGCCGCGCGCAGAATACATGACGTTGTAATTGAGCTCCTGGCTGAGCCCGTCCCACAATTTCAGCGCATGGTCATAGATACCGGCGCTCTCGTCATAGAGATAGTTGGAGCGGATGATGGTGGTGTTGCGGCCGGTATTGCCGCCACCGAGCCAGCCCTTCTCCAGCACCGCGACATTGGTGATGCCGTGCACGGTGGCGAGATAGTAGGCGGTAGCCAAGCCATGGCCGCCGGCGCCCACGATGACGACGTCGTATTCCTTCCTCGGCTCCGGCGAGGACCATTGCTCCTCCCAGCCCTTGTGGCCGCGCATGGCCTCACGCGCGATGGCGAATACAGAGTATTTCTTCACGTTCCAGCCTCGCGCCAAAGTCTCGCGGATTTGCGGCCGGGCTAGCAATTTCCCCCGGCGCGCGAGGTGTATCACTAGCGAAACAGCGCTGCCACCCTTGCGCTGTTTGCGACGGCTCTTGCCGTTTTGCGCCGCAACCGGCCGCGGCGTGCGAGGCCAGGGAAAATCGGCGGGTTCGCAGCTTTCGGGTGGCTGCGGCCATGCTCATTTGCGACGACGCATCCGACCGCCGGCAAGGCCGGCTTAGCGGAAGGATGACAGAAACATGCTCGCACTCGCCAACAAGATCGCCATCGTCACTGGCGCCAGTTCCGGCATCGGCCGCGCCACTGCAAAGCTCTTTGCCGAGGAAGGAGCCAAGGTCGTCGCCGCCGCGCGCCGCCAGGCCGAGCTCGATAGGCTTGTCGAGGAGATCGTGGAAACCGGCGGCACTGCGATCGCTCTTGCCGGCGACGTCAGGGACGAAGCCTATGCGAAGGCGCTGGTCGATCTCGCGACCGGTAGCTTCGGTGGTCTCGACATTGCATTCAACAATGCCGGCGCTGTCGGCATGATGGCGCCGCTGCCGGACCTGCCGCCGGCGTCGTGGCATGACACGATGGATACCAATCTGACCAGCGCCTATCTGGCCGCCAGGCATCAGATACCGGCGATGCTGGAGCGTGGCGGCGGATCGCTGGTCTTCACCTCCAGCTTCGTTGGCTATACCGTCGGCATGCCAGGCATGGCGGCCTACGCCGCGGCCAAGGCCGGCCTGATCGGCCTGACGCAAGTGCTGGCCGCCGAGTACGGGCCGAAGGGGTTGCGCGTCAACGCACTGCTGCCAGGCGGCACAGACACGCCCGGCGCGACCACAACCACGCCCGAGGCCCGCACGTTCGTCGAAGGCATCCATGCCCTGAAGCGGATGGCCCGGCCGGAAGAGATCGCCCGCTCGGCGCTTTATCTTGCCTCCGACGCGTCGAGCTTCACCACCGGAACGGCGCTGTTCGCCGACGGCGGCGTGTCGATCAACCGGACGTGAACGGTTTCGGCGCCGGCATGCGGATCAACGCGGGCCGCGATGTCGCAATCCGGGCTTGCATTTGGGCTCGAATTGACGATTCCGTTCTCTCCTTGGAAACGGGCCGGAACCATGCTGCTGATCAAAACCTATGTCGCCCAAAGCGCAATCGAGGGCGTCGGCGTGTTCGCCGCCGAGCCAATCAGGAAAGGCGCCTCGATCTGGCGGCTCGACCCGGATTTCGACCGGCTGATCCCGCTGGAAAAATACCAGGCGGCACCCTCGCATCTCAGGGAACTGCTCGACCGCTACGCCTATCCCAGTCCCGACCGGCCCGGCTTCGTGGTCTATGAGGTCGACAATGGCCGCTTCATGAACCATTCGGCGACGCCGAACACGGACTTTTCGCAATATGGCGGGGCAACTGCGACCCGCGACATAGCGGCGGGCGAAGAGATAACCTGCGACTATGGCGAATTCTTCGAGGATTTTGAGCGGTTGCATCTGGCCACCGCGTAGTTGGCTGCCTACCTTGCGAGCGCCCGCTGGGCGATTTGGCCGCCTCCCTTCATTTCGGCTGTGGACAGCGCGGCGTGATTCTGCTATCAGCCGCCACAATTCGTGGTGTAAATCGCCGCGGAGGCTAGTGGCTATGGCCGCTTGCCTGTTGATATCAAACCCGAAAGACAGGATTGCCCGTGCAGGTACTCGTCCGCGACAACAATGTTGATCAGGCGCTTCGCGCTCTCAAGAAGAAGATGCAGCGCGAAGGCATCTTCCGCGAAATGAAGATGCGCGGTCACTACGAGAAGCCTTCCGAGAAGCGCGCCCGTGAAAAGGCCGAAGCCGTGCGCCGAGCCCGCAAGCTGGCCCGCAAGCGTGCACAGCGCGAAGGTCTGCTGCCGATGACGCCGCGTCCGGTGGCTGCTGGCGGTGCCGCCGGCGCAGCGCGTCCGCCGCGCTGATTAACGCCAATATTTCGTCCTTTTCGAAGGATACCAGGGGTGGCGCGATGCGGAATCGCCGCCACCTTTTTATTTTGATGTGACCCGGCCCGGAGGGGGGATCCGGACCTGAATGACGCGGCAAGTGAGGACAGGGCAGACATGAACGCAATCAGCGTGGAGAGCAAAACCACATTTCGTGGCTTTGCCCTGGCGACAGCCCTGCTTTCCGGATTGATGCTTGCCGGCTGCCAGACCTCAGGCCCGACCGGCGAGTTCAACAACATCGACAAGGCGCAAGGGTCGAGCGAGAATATCTCCTCGCTGTCGGCGGTGATTCAGCGCAATCCGCAGGATCCTGAAGGCTACAATGTGCGCGGCTCGGCCTATGGCCGGGGCGGCCAATACCAGGCGGCGCTCAAGGATTTCAACCAGGCCATCCAGCTTAACCCGAATTTCTACCAGGCCTATTCGAACCGTGCGCTCATCCAGCGCTTCCTCGGCAATCAGGAAGCAGCGCTGGCGGACTACAACCGCTCGATCCAGATCAATGGCAACTACGATGCCGCCTATATCGGCCGTGGCAATCTCTACCGCAAGGCCGGCCGCACCCAGGAAGCCTTCAACGACTTCCAGAAGGCGATCCAGCTCGACACGACCGATGCCCGCGCCTATCACAATCGGGGCCTGATCTATCAGAGCCAGGGCCAGCACAAATTCGCCATCGAGGATTTCTCGACCGCCATCTCGCTGGCCCCGGACGCCGCCGAGCCGTATAATGGCCGCGGCCTTTCCTACCTCGCCACCAATGACGAGGACAATGCCTTTTCCGATTTCAACATGGCCATCAAGCTCGACGGCAAGAACGCCGAAGCCTGGTCCAACCAGGCGCTGATCTACGAGCGGCGCGGCGACAAGGCCAAGGCGGCCAAGTCCTACCGCGAAGCCGTTCGGCTCGATCCCACCTACCAGCCGGCCAAGGATGGCCTCGCCCGCGTCAGCTGAGATCAGGCAAGGCCGGCCAAGCCCACACGCGTCGGATGCGTGTCCGAAAGGACACGTATCGCCGCAGATCGCCATCAATCCGGCAACCGCGCGCTGACCCCGCTGCAAGCCGTGATCGCCTGCCTTGTTCGCGCCAAGGTTTCAGCGGAACGGTCTGGCCACCCAGCCGTTACTTTGAAGCGTTTTGCGAAAGGACCTCCCATGACCAAGAAACTCGTCTGCGCCGCTGCGCTCGCCACGACCATGTTCGCTGTTGCACCGGCAAGCGCCGGCAGATTGCAGCTCGGCACGCTCGACTGCACCATCGACGGCGGCACCGGCTACATCGTGACATCCAACAAGGGCGTGTCCTGTGTCTTCCGTCCTTCCCATCACGGGGCGCCGGAAATTTACACCGGGGTCATCTCCAAGCTCGGCGTCGACGTCGGCCAGACGCACCAGGGCCAGTTGGTATGGGCCGTACTGGCGGCGACCCGTGACCGCGACGCGGGTGACCTTGCCGGCAGCTACTACGGCGTCAATGCCGAGGCGAGCGTCGTGACCGGCGGCGGCGCCAATCTGCTGGTCGGCGGCTTCGACAGCGCCTTCATGCTGGAGCCGCTCAGCGTCCAGGCACAGACCGGCGTCAACCTGGCCGTTGCCGTGACCTCGCTTGAGCTGATCCACTCTCTCAAGTAACGGCACGTTGATCTTCTCGGCACGGACGGCAACCGCGCGATGATCAAAATAGCGCGCGGTGGACTTGGTTCCGCCGCGCGCTTTGCATTTGCGAACTGCTGTGACCAGGCCAAGCTAGCAGATCGAAATTATTGCCGATGGAAGACTTGCTCGTTCTGTGCTACCAACCGGAAATGTTGCTGGCTCTGCGCGAAAATGCGCGCGAGCTCCGGCAGATGTAAAGACATCGTCGAATGCAATTTTGTTGCAGCTGCCGGAGGCCGTGATGGATTTCATCGAGCAGTTATTCGGATTTTCGCCCGATGGCGGGTCGGGATCCTTCGAACTTCTTCTGATACTCGCACCATTCTTGATTGCCGCTGTCTGGTTTTTCATGCGTCGACAGCGACGTTGACGAAATGGCCGCGGACTGGCCATGAACCCGCTCCCCAAAGTACTGGATTTCCTGAACGCGCTCGCCGACGCGTTCACCGAGTGGCCATCGAACCTGCGCCAGATCGCTGCTCGGATCTGCGCCCTCGCCAGATTGCTCTGCGAAAGAATGAAGCTCCCCGATCGGTTGGACCGAAGCGGGCCGCAACGTTGCGTCAAGATCAGCGACCCCGCCTATAAACGCCCGGATCCC
This sequence comes from Mesorhizobium sp. B2-4-1, assembly GCF_006442185.1. Classification (NCBI taxonomy): domain Bacteria; kingdom Pseudomonadati; phylum Pseudomonadota; class Alphaproteobacteria; order Hyphomicrobiales; family Phyllobacteriaceae; genus Mesorhizobium; species Mesorhizobium sp. B2-4-1. The sequence continues at coordinate 510,056 of NZ_VFVN01000004.1, forward strand.
CTGATCTACGCGCAGTATTATTTGATGGGCCAGGGCCTCGCCGTCACATGGGACAACCTCGACATCGAGATCCGAAGCGGTGGCAATCCTGTCGCACCACATATGCTGGCGCCCGACACCGAATATGAAATCGTCGCCCGTATCTGGAACAACTCGACCGAGGCCCCGGTCGTCGATCTGCCGGTGGAATTCTCCTATCTGAGTTTCGGCATCGGCACGGTGTCGCATTGGATCGATGAGACCAGGACCGATCTCGGCGTCAAGGGCGGGGCCAACCATCCGGCTTTCGCGTCGGTCAAATGGCGAACTCCGGCAGCGCCTGGTCACTATTGCATCCAGGTCCTGCTCGACTGGCTCGACGATGCGAACCCGAACAACAACCTAGGCCAGGACAACACCACCGTCGGTGTCGCCCATTCGCCCGCAAGATTTGAATTTCGCCTGCGCAATGGCGAGCGGGAGAGGATGGGATTTCGTCTCGAGGCCGATGCCTATTCCCTTCCTGAATTGCCGGTCTGTGAGCCGCGGCCTCGCCCGAGGCCGCGTCGCCGGCCCTTGCGCACCTTCCCCGGCACCATCGCGGCAGTGCCTGTCGGCCACACCCGTCAATCGCATCCTTTGCCCGCCGGCTGGCTTGTCACGTTCGAGCCCGCACAAGCGGACCTTGCCCCGGGTGAGGAAATCCCCGTCACTGTCAATATTGAACCGCCAGCCGGTTTCACCGGCCGTAAGGCAATCAACGTTCATGCTTTCTCGGCCCGCGGCCTCGCCGGCGGCGTGACGCTCTATGTCGAGCGATAGGGGGTCGCCATGGCTTATCGGCACTACACCAAATGCGTATCGGTCGGAAATCACCACGGCAAACAATACGGGCAGATGATCATTGCGGCGGCCGTGGTCGCTTTGCCGCTCATCCTTGTGGGCGCCCTTCCCGGACCGGCCGCCATGCTGGTGGCGCTTGCGGCCATATTGGCCTATTGCCGCTGGTGGCTGTACGACCGGCTGATCTGTCTCGGTGGCGACGAATGCGCGGTGGGCTGGCTGCTCAAGGTCGATCCGCCGGAGGAGAAGTCGGGACTGGACCGGTTCGACACCGACTACAGTCTCAATCTGGTGCCGGGCAATGTCGTCGAATTCACCAACCAGGCAACGGCCGAAAAGATAGCGCCGTTTGGACGCCTGATCGCCAACACGCCTGCGATCCAGGGCGCGGGCCTCGACTGGAAAGGTCAGGAAGCGCGCCAATGGGCCAATGACGACCCGACCGCGGTGCTGCATTGCGAGTTCGAAGGCGCCGGCGTCTACGACCTCATGATAGCCTGCCTTGCGGCAATTCCAGTCGCCACGGCCGCCGCGGTTGCTTGCGCCATTCCCTTCTTCGGCTGGATCGCCTGCGCGGTCCTGTCGCTCATCGCGGCGGTCATCGTCATCATAGGCGGCATAGTCGGCCTGCTCGACACAGCCAATCCGACGGATCTCGACGAGAATCTCGGCGATCTTCACGTCAACGATCCGACGCGCCGCGGCGCGGACATCCTGTTCGTCAAGGGAACGTGGGTCTACGATTCGGCACATGACGGCTGGAACGAAATCCATCCCATCAAGCACTGTCAGAAGATCGGCACCTGGAACGGCAGCTGGAACGAATCCCCGGTTCCCGACGGCAGCCCCGCGCGCTGGTGTGAAGCCGTTGAGACGGCAGGATCGCCATTGACCGTCGCATCCCAGCAGGAGCCTCAGAACCAGTGGACGATACATCCCGCCATAGACGGTTGCCGGCCAAAGCCCGACGATCACCGACCGGACCCCGTGCACTGACCTGGCATCCTTCGCTCGCGAAGCAGTGTCATCTGCTCCTCAAAGATGGCTGCAGCGAATGCACGAGGGGCCCATGACACGCAAAATGATCCTTGCTGCCATCGTTGCCATTGCCAGCCCCGCCTTGGCCCAGGCACAGGACCAGGGCATCGAGCTCGGCACACTTGAATGCGCCATATCGGGCGGCACCGGCTTCATCTTCGGCTCGAGCAAGGATCTGAGCTGCACCTTCACCCCTGCCGACAAGACTTTCGCGCCGGAAGCTTATTTCGGTGCCGTCAACAAATACGGCCTCGACATCGGCACGACCAAGCAGGCGGTGATGCGATGGCTGGTGCTGACGCCGCTGAAGAACATCTACGCGCCGGGCGCATTGGCCGGCGACTATGTCGGCGCCAGCGCCGAGGTGACGGCAACCGTCGGCGCCGGGGCCAATCTGCTGGTTGGCGGCTCCTCGCAGTCCTTCACCTTGCAGCCGCTCAGCCTGCAGATCCAGACCGGCATCAATTTCGCCATCGGTGTCAGCCAGTTCCAGCTGCGCAGCACGGAGAACTGATTGGCCGGCGATGCCGGCCGGCCAGGGATGCGGGCATCCACGAACATGTCCAAAAAATCGCTTGAGCTCAAGCTTGGTTGAGGTTCTACAAACCCATCCGACCATGGTCCTGCCGGACCCCCGAGCCGGCTCCTGGCGCCATGCGTTTGCATCGGGATATGAAATTCGAGGGACCGAAGTGACCGACATCAGCACAAACAGGGTCGACTGGCGCGCATTGTGGGCGAGCGGCGACCTCGCGCGCTTCTGCTTCATCAGCCTCGGCATCCTGCTGCACGCCACCAACGAGACGATGTTGGCGACCGTCATGCCCGCCATGATCGGCGAACTGGCGGGCGTGCAGCTCGTCGGCTGGTCGCTGGCGATCTATGAACTGGGCGCCATCGTCGCCGGTGCCGCGGCCGGACGGCTGGTCAGCTATGTGGCGCTGCGCACCAACATGGTGGTCGCGGGGCTGCTTTACGCGGCCGGCGCGCTGATCTGCGCCACCGCGCCCTCGATGCAATTGTTCCTGGCCGGGCGCCTGATCGAGGGCCTGGGCGGCGGCGCGCTGGTGTCGCTGGCTTTTGTCTCGGTGGAGCGCCTGTTTCCGCGGGCCATCTGGCCGCAGCTTTTCGGTATCATGTCGGCGATCTGGGGCGTCGCCGCCTTCAGCGGGCCGATGCTTGGCGCGATCATGACAGAGCTTCTGTCATGGCGCTGGGCGTTCGGCATCTTCGTGTTCGGCGGTGCGGCGATGGCGCTGGCGAGCTTCGTCGTGCTCGACACGCCGGAAGCGACGAGGCCTAGTGCCGGCGCGGGCAAGGCACCACCCTTCCCGCTCATAGCGCTTGGCTGCCTTGCCGTCGCCGTCGTGCTGATCGCCTCGGCGGGCGTCGACATCGCCCTTCTGCGCTCATCGCTGCTGATGGTGCTCGGCCTGGTCGGCCTTGTGTTGTTTTTCCGTATCGATGCGCTGAAGCCGAAATCTCGGCTTTTCCCCTCGCAGCTGTTCTCGTGGCGCACGCCGGTCGGCAGCGGCATGACCATGGTCGCCGCCTTCTCGGTGGCGACCTGTTCCTTTGCCATTTACGGCCCGCTGCTTCTGACCACGCTGCACCACGTTCCGCTCCTGACCACCGGCTACATCATCGCCGCCGAATCGATCGCCTGGTCGATCCTGTCGATCCTTGTCGCCAACGCGCCACAGGAGCGTGAGAGATTGATCATCGTCATCGGCGCCCTGATGATCGCCACCGGCCTGGCTGGTTTCGCCTACACCATCCCGGCAGGCTCGATCCCGCTGATCCTGGTATGCGCCCTTTTGCAGGGTGGCGGCTTCGGCGTTGCCTGGCCGTTCCTGACGCGCGTCATCGTGGCCTCCGCGCCGGAAGATGAGCAGACCATCGCCTCGGCCGCGGTGCCGACCATGCAGCGCATCGGTTATGCGGTGGGTGCCGCCCTTGCCGGCATCGTCGCCAATGCCAGCGGCTTCTCGCAAGGCCTGAACCGGGACGCGGCGGCTGATGTGGCAACCTGGCTGTTCCTCGCCTTCGTGCCGCTCGGCATCATTGGCTGCCTCGCCGCCCTGCGCACATCGACGACCGCGAACCGGCTGCCGGAAGCTGTCGGCTAATCAGGCCAGGCAACGCTCATTCGACCTCGCGCAGGCGGTAGCCGACGCCGGTCTCGGTGGTGATGTAGCGCGGCTGGTCCGGCGTCTTCTCGATCTTCTGCCGCAACTGCCGGACATAGACCCGCAGATACTGCACGTCGGTCGAATCGTTCCACACCTGCTTCAGCAGGAACTGGTGCGTGAGAACCTTGCCCGCATACTGCACGAGAATGCGCAGAATATCGTACTCCTTGGGCGACAGCTTCACCTCCTTGCCCCCGACCTTGACGATGCGCTTGACCAGGTCGACGCTGAGATCACCGGTGTGGAACACCGGCCTCTCGCCCTGCTGCTGGAACTTGTGCCGCAGTGCCACACGGATGCGCGCCACCAGCTCGTTCATTCCGAACGGCTTGGTGATGTAGTCGTCGGCGCCGAGTTCGAGCGCGTCGACGATGCCGGCCTCGTCGGCGCGGCTGGAGAGAATGACCACCGGGATATCGAGGCCGTCGTCGCGCCATTTGCGCAGCAGTTCATGGCCGCTCATGCCGGGCAGGCCAAGGTCGAGCAGCACGAGATCCGGTTTTTCCTGCACCATCAGCTCGATAGCCGCCTTGGCGTTCGGCGCCTCGCTGACCGCGTAGCCCTGGCTGGCGAGGCCGACCCGGAGCAACTTGCGGATCGGCGGCTCGTCATCGACGACCAATATCCTGACGTTCGAATTGGTCATCGAGGCTGATCCGCGCTGGAGCCGATGCGATTGCCGATGTTGGGCAACTCCGCCGGCACCGGCATCCTGATGGTGAAGGCAGCACCCGAACGGTCGGTCCGGTTGGCGGCCGAGATCGTGCCGCCCATCGCCTCGATGAAGCCGCGGCAGATCGACAGGCCGAGCCCGGTGCCGGCGCGCACCTGGTCGCCCTTGCGCACCCGGTAGAAAGTATCGAACACGCGCTCAAGATCCTGCGGAGGGATGCCCAATCCCTCATCCATGATCTGAAGCACGACGGAGCCGATGTCGGTCCAGCCCTGCAGGCGGATCGTCGAGCCGGGCGGCGAATATTTCGACGCATTGTCGAGCAGATTGAACAGGACCTGCTCGAACAGCACAGGGTCGAGCTTCAGCATCGGCAGGTCGGGCGGAATATCGACCTCGATCTTGTGCTCGCTGGTGATCTTGCGGGCGCGATCGAGCGCGGTGCCGACGGCGTCGCCGACATAATGCAGCGCATAGTTGGGCTCCATCGCACCGGATTCGATCTTGGTCATGTCGAGCAGATTGGCGATGAAGCGGTTCAGCCGCTCCGCTTCGTCGACCACCGTCGACAACAGCTCCGTCCGGTCCTGCTCGGGCAGATCAGGCGCGAACTCCCTGAGGGTGCCGGCCGCGCCCATGATGGCGGCGAGCGGCGTCTTCAGATCATGGGAGATGGAGGTCAGCAACGCCGAGCGCAGCCTGTCGGCTTCGGCCGCGAGCTTGGCACGGTCGACATCGGCGACGAGCTGGATGCGCTCGATGGCGACCGCTGCCTGGTCGGCCAGCGCGTCGAGCAGCCGCTGCTGCTCGGGCGTCAGCAGCGGACCCTGCTTGTCGTTGTCGAGGCCGACCACGCCGACCGCCGTGCGCCCGGTGCGCAGCGGCAGATAGAGCCGCTTCGCACCGGGCAGCGTATCGGCGCCGCGGCCGGCGGCGCGATCGTGCTCCCAGGCCCAGCGGGCGGCGGCGATGTCGGCCTCCGCCAGCGTGTCGTCGGGCGGATAGCCCGCCTTGACGGTAATGGCGCCGTTTTCGGGCAAAAGCAGCACGACCCGCAATTTCAGCATCGAGGCGATCTGGAAGGCCGTGACCCACAGAACGTCGTCGAGCGTGCCGGCGCCGGCAAGCTTCTTGGAAAACAGATAGATATCCTCCGTGGCCCGCGCCCGTGAGCGGGCGGCGGCGGCCTGACGCTGCACGCGCGCCGTCAGGTTGCTGGCGATGACGGCAACGACGAGGAAGACGGCAAACGCAACGATGCTCTCGGGATCCCTGATCGTCAGCGTGTAGCGCGGCTCGAGGAAGAAGTAGTTGAAGGCAAGGGCGCTCAGGAAACAGGCGTACAAGGCCGGCCACAGTCCGAACGTCACCGCCGATGTCAGTACCGCCAGCAGCAGCACGATCGCCAGATTGCGCACGTCGAGGAACTGATCGAGAACCGTGCCGACGGCCAGCGAGCCCGCGACATAGGCCGTGGCGAACAGATACGGCCATATCTGGAACGGCCGCTGCTCGGCCGCCGTCCTGACCTTTCTCGATGCTGCGTCGGTATCGCGCTCGGTTCCCGAGATGACATGGACGCTGATGTCGCCGGCATTGCGGATCAAATCATAGGTGAGCGAGCCCTCGATCAATTCCCGCCAGCGCGACCGGGTCGGCCTGCCGATTACGATATGGGTGAAATTGTTCGCCGTCGCATGGCGCACGATGTCCTGCGCGACGTTCTGGCCCGGAATGGTCGTCACCTCGGCGCCGAGCTGCTCGGCGAGGCGCAGATGGTTCGCCAGCCTGTCCTTCTCTTCTTCCGACATGGCGGCCGAACGGGGGGTGTCGACATGAAGCGCCGTCCATGGCGCACGGAGCCTGTCGGCCAGCCTGCGCGCATAGCGCACGCGCGCCGCCCCGCCCGGACGCGCGTCGAGGCAAACGAGCACCCTTTCCCCCGCCGCCCATGGGCCCTGGATGGCATGGGACTGCATGTGGTTGAGCAGTTGTTCGTCGACACGCTGGGCGGTGCGGCGCAGCGCCAGCTCGCGCAGCGCCGTAAGGTTGCCGGGCGAGAAATAGTTCTCGATGGCGCGCTGGGCGGTATTGGGGAAATAGACCTTGCCTTCCTCCAGCCGCTTGATCAGGTCGTCGGGTGTCAGATCGATGATTTCGACGTCGTCGGCCCGGTCGATGATGGAATCGGGAACCGTCTCGCGCACCCTGACCCGCGTGATCTGGGCGACGACGTCGTTCAGGCTTTCGACATGCTGAATGTTGAGCGTCGTGTAGACGTCGATACCGCGCGCCAGGATTTCCTGCACGTCGAGATAGCGCTTGGGGTGACGGCTGCCGGGCGCGTTTGTGTGGGCGAGTTCGTCGACCAGGACCAGTGCCGGGCGGCGTGCCAGGATGGCGTCTATGTCCATCTCGTCGAGGGTGCGTCCCTTGTATTCGACCGGGCGGCGCGGAATGACCTCGTAGCCCTCGACGAGGGCCAGGGTTTCCTTGCGGCCGTGCGTCTCGACCACGCCGATCACCACGTCGATGCCGTCGGCCAGCCTGGCGCGTCCCGACATCAGCATTTCATAGGTTTTGCCGACGCCGGGTGCCGCGCCCAGAAAGATGCGCAGACGCCCGCGGCCCTCGCGCTCGGCATGCTCGAGCAGCGCGTCGGGGGAAGGTCTGTTTTCGACGTTGCTTCTCTCGTCCGGCATCGGCATCCAGTTTGAACGGCGCCGGGGACGGTGTCGATCCCCGGCGCTGTTCTTCATTGCTTGGCTGTGTCGTCCAATGCGAGGTTAAGGACCAGCACATTGACCACCGGCTCGCCCAGCACGCTGAGCTCCCGGTCCTCGACATGGCTGTCGACGAGCGCCTTGACCTTGGCTTCATCGATGCCCCTTGCCTCGGCGACACGGGGAACCTGGAAATAAGCGTCGTCGGGGCTGATGTCAGGATCGAGCCCACTGCCCGATGTCGTGACGAGGCCCATTGGAACCGGCGCATCGGGGTTTTCGGCCTTCAGCTTCGCCGCGTCGCCCTTGATGCGCTCGATCAGCTTGGGGTTGGACGGACCCAGATTCGAGCCGCTGGAGGCGCCGGCGTCGTAGCCATTGCCGGCGGCCGATGGCCGGCCGTGGAAATAGCGTTCGCTGGCGAAGGCCTGGCCGATCAGTTCGGAACCGACCACCTTGCCGTCCTTCTCGATCAGGCTGCCATTGGCCTGTTTCGGGAACAGCGCCTGGGCGATGCCGGTCATGCCGAGGGGATAGATGAGCCCGGTCAGCACGGTGAAGAAGACTATCATGACGATCGCGGGTCTGATTTGCTTGAGCATCGGAGTGATCCCTTATGCAAGGCCGAGGGCCGTGACGGCCATGTCGATAATCTTGATGCCGGCGAACGGCACGATGATGCCGCCGAGGCCGTAGACGAGCAGGTTGCGGCTGAGCAGCGCCCCGGCGCCGATTGCCCGGTATTTGACGCCGCGCAGCGACAGCGGGATCAGCGCGATGATGATCAGCGCGTTGAAGATGATGGCCGACAGGATGGCGCTCTGCGGCGTCGCCAGATGCATGATGTTGAGCGCCTGCAGCGGACCTGTGGTGTGGCCGGGTGCGACGTAGAACACGGCGAACATGGCCGGGATGATGGCGAAGTACTTAGCCACGTCATTGGCGATGGAGAAGGTGGTCAGCGAACCGCGCGTCATCAGCAGCGCCTTGCCGATCTCGACGATCTCGATCAGCTTGGTCGGATCGGAGTCCAAGTCCACCATGTTGCCTGCTTCCCGCGCGGCCACCGTGCCGGTGTTCATGGCGACGCCGACGTCGGCCTGGGCAAGGGCCGGCGCGTCGTTGGTGCCGTCGCCGCACATGGCGACCAGCTTGCCCTTGGCCTGCTCGTCGCGGATCAGTTTCAGCTTGTCCTCCGGCGTCGCCTGGGCAAGGAAGTCGTCGACGCCGGCTTCGGCCGCGATGGCCGCCGCCGTCATCGGATTGTCCCCTGTGATCATCACCGTGCGTATGCCCATGCTGCGCAGCTCGGCGAAGCGTTCGCGGATGCCGCCCTTGACGATGTCCTTGAGGTGCACGATGCCGAGCAGGCGTCCGTCGCGCTCGACCGCAAGCGGCGTGCCGCCCGATTTGGCGACCTCGTCGGCGATCGCCTGGAGATCCCTGATCGTATCGCTGTTCGGGCGCGTTGCGTGGCTGGCGACGGTCGACTGGTTGACATGGGCGAGCACGGAATCGACCGCGCCCTTGCGCACGGAGGAGCCGTCTATGTCGACGCCGCTCATCCGGGTCTGCGCGGTGAAGGGCACGAAGGTGGCGTGCAGTGTCGCCATGTCGCGGGCGCGGATGGCGTATTTCTCCTTGGCCAGCACGACGATCGAGCGGCCTTCCGGCGTTTCGTCGGCGAGCGAGGCAAGCTGTGCCGCATCGGCCAGTTCCTGCTCGGTGACGCCCTTCACCGGGCGGAATTCGGTCGCCTGGCGGTTGCCGAGCGTGATCGTGCCGGTCTTGTCGAGCAAAAGCGTGTCGACGTCGCCGGCCGCCTCCACGGCGCGGCCGGACATGGCGAGCACATTGAAGCGCACCAGACGGTCCATGCCGGCGATGCCGATGGCCGACAAAAGCGCGCCGATAGTGGTCGGGATCAAGGTCACGAACAAAGCGACGAGCACCGTGACCGGGATATAGCCCCCCGAATAGGAAGCGAAGCTCGGGATGGTAGCGGTGGCCAGCACGAAGATCAGCGTCATGCCGACCAGCAGGATGTTGAGCGCGATCTCATTCGGGGTCTTCTGGCGCTCGGCGCCCTCGACCAGCGAGATCATGCGGTCGAGAAAGGTGTGGCCGGCGGCGGCGGTGATGCGCACGCGGATCCAGTCGGAGAGCACCTGCGTGCCGCCGGTGACCGCGGAGCGGTCGCCGCCGGATTCGCGAATGACAGGCGCCGATTCGCCCGTGATCGCCGCCTCGTTGACCGAAGCCACGCCTTCGATCACCTCGCCGTCGGAGGGGATGATGTCGCCGGCCTCGACCAGCACGGCGTCGCCCACCTTCAGGCTGGTGCCGGGCACCAGCTTGAATTTCGTCCGGTCCTCGCCGGTCAGGAGCTTGGCCTGGGTCTCGGTGCGCGCCTTGCGCAGCGAATCGGCCTGCGCCTTGCCGCGGCCTTCGGCGACGGCTTCGGCGAAGTTGGCGAACAGCACGGTGAACCACAGCCAGATGATGATCTGGATGGTGAAGCCGAGATTGCCGCCGCCGCTGGCGAGGTCCTTGACGAAAAGCACTGATGTCAGCGCCGAGACGACGGCAACGACGAACATTACCGGGTTCCTGGCCAATGTGCGTGGGTTCAGCTTTCTGAAGGCGCCGCCGATGGCGGGCCATAGGATGCCGGCATCCATGATGCTCGCTGATTTTGACTGGCTCATTTTGAAGCTCCAGCTTCGGTGTTGGTGAGCGGCACCGAGCGGTCGGATGCCGAAAGAAGATGCGGAAGCCCGTAGGCCAGCAACCACAGAACGATCATGACGGCGGCGATGCCGAGGAATGTCGACATGGTGGGGAAAGGAGGAGGCCGTTCCTCCTTTCCGTTGTCGGCGGGATGGCGATCGTTGCGATGCCTGTTGTTGAACCAGGACATTTCCGTTTCAGCCAGGACACTTCCGTCTCAGAATGTCTGCCCGTGGATGGCGGCCAGATGCTCGACGATCGGTCCGACGGCGAGTGCCGGGAAGAAGGTCAGGCCGCCGACGATGACGATGACGCCGACCAGCAGCCCGACGAACAGCGGGCCGTCGGTCGGGAAGGTGCCGGCCGAGGCGGGCACGGTCTTCTTCGCCGCCAGCGAGCCGGCGATGGCGAGCGCCGGGATGATGACCAGGAAGCGGCCCATGAGCATGCCGAGGCCCAGCGTGATGTTGTACCAGGGCGAGTTGCCGGTGAGGCCGCCGAAGGCCGAGCCGTTGTTCGCCGCCGCCGACGTATAGGCGTAGAGGATCTCGGAGAAGCCGTGCGGACCGCCATTGGCGATCGATGCCACGGCGCTCGGCAGGACCACCGCGATGGCCGTGAAGATCAGCATCGCCAGCGGCAGGCACAGGATTGCCAGCATCGCCATCTTGACCTCCTTGGCCTCGATCTTCTTGCCCAAATATTCGGGCGTGCGCCCGACCATCAGGCCGGCGACGAAGACGGCGATGAGGATGAACATCAGCATTCCGTAGAAGCCGGCGCCGACGCCGCCGACGATGACTTCGCCGAGCTGCATGTTGATGAGCGGGATCATGCCGCCGAGCGCGGTGAAACTGTCATGCATGGCGTTGACCGCGCCGCAGGAAGCCGCCGTGGTGATGACCGCGAACAGCGCCGAAAGCGCGATGCCGAAGCGGGTTTCCTTACCTTCCATATTGCCGCCCTCGATGCCCAGCGCATGGACCAGCGGATTGCCGGCGGCTTCCGCCCAATAGCAGACCGCAACCCCGGCGATGAACAGCGCGCCCATGGCGGCCAGGATCGCCCAGCCCTGGCGCTGGTTGCCGACCATGCGGCCGAAGACGTTGGTCAAGGCAGCACCGATGGCGAAGATCGACAGCATCTGGATCAGGTTGGAGATGGCGTCCGGATTCTCGAAGGGATGCGCGGCATTGGCGTTGAAGAAGCCGCCGCCATTGGTGCCGAGCATCTTGATGGCGATCTGCGAGGCGACCGGCCCGACGGCGATGGTCTGCTGCGCGCCTTCGAGCGTGGTGGCGCCGACATAGGCTCCCAGCGTCTGCGGCATTCCGAGCCAGACATAGACCAGGGTGAGCACGACGCAGAGCGGCAAAAGCACGTAGAGCGTGGCACGGGTCATATCGACCCAGAAATTCCCGATCGACTTGCCGGAAGCGCGGGCAAAGCCGCGGATCAGCGCCATGGCGATGGCGATGCCGGTGGCCGCCGACAGGAAGTTCTGCACTGTGAGGCCGGCCATCTGCACGAGATAGGACATCGTGCTCTCGCCGCCGTAGTTCTGCCAGTTGGTGTTGGTCATGAAGCTGGCCGCGGTGTTGAAGGCGAGCCCCGGTTCGACCGCGCTCATGCCGGCCGGGTTGTAGGGCAGGCCGCCTTGCAGGCGCTGGAGGAAATAGAGCGCCAGGAAACCGGCAAGGTTGAACAACAGCATGGCGGCGGCATAGCCCGTCCAGTGCTGCTCCTGGTCGCCGGTTCCAGCCAGGCGATAAAGGCCCCGCTCGACGGGGCCGAGCACCGGCGACAGCAAGCTGCGGTCGCCGGTGAAGACGCGATGCATGTAGCCGCCCAGCGGCTTCACGAGCAAAACCAGGATCCCGCAATAGAGGAGGATCTGTATCCATCCGTTGATAGTCATGATTTGGCTTTCCGTGCGCCGGTCAGAAGCGTTCCGGGCGGATCAGTGCGTATGTCAGGTAGGCGAGCAGGAACAACGTCACGCCGCCACCGAGGATGTAATCGACAAGCATGTCCCGATCGCTCAAATTCTGTCGCAGGCTTTGACGTAGGCAAAGGAGAGGGCGAAAAACAAAACCCCGATCCCGAGAACAATGATGTCCATTGTGCTTGTCCTTGCTTTGATTTTTCCACTTTGCGCCCGCTCGAAGCAGCTTGGCGACTACATGAAACGGCGCGCCAACCTGGATTGGTGACGGCGTCAGACGTTTTTCTCAAAGCGGAATATGGACCCGATCGCCATAAAGGTTCGAGACGGGGCAAAGCGGAAAGAAATAGGAATCTTATAAAGATTTTCGGCGGAATGAGTTTGAAGTGGTGAACGCGTCCTGGCGCTCCAGCGATATCGTCAGTCGTAAGGGGTAACAGGTTGGCCGACGAAACGGCTCGCCGCCGGTAAACGCATTCTACCCCTGCGGCTCGACCGCCTTGAGGGTCACGCCTTCTTTACGAACTCGGTTTTGAGCACCAGGCCCTTCACTTGCCTGTTACTGCATTCGATCTCACCGGGATTACCGTTAAGGCGAATGTTCTTCACCAACGTGCCGCGCTTGATCGTCTCCGAAGTGCCCTTGACCTTGAGGTCCTTGATCAGCGTGACGGAATCGCCGTCATTCAACTGAGCGCCGTTGCTGTCGCGCACCATTACATCGTCCGGCATGCCATCTCCTGTGATCGGGATTACCACTACCAGATCACCAGGAATTCCAAAACCGGCTCGTGCGCGGCGTTTTCATGGAACGACCAAGGATCACTCGGTGCTATGCCGCGATTTCGGTCCAAGACGCTCGAAACAGCCAGCTGCTTTTTTCAATGCTGCAAGCCGGTCGGCAAGGTTGATGACCCTGCCCTCCTACGCTGAAGCTTCCGAGGGCATCCTGCTTCGCGCTGTCGATTGAGCCAATCCTGCGAAGCTCGAAGAGCGAAGCAGGATGGCGGAGAGAGCGGGATTCGAACCCGCGTTACGGTTTCCCGTAAACACACTTTCCAGGCGTGCGCCTTCAACCACTCGGCCACCTCTCCGTCCTTGCCTTTCGCGCCGGCCGGTTTCGCCGCGCGGGTTGGGGAGATGCTCTCCCTTTGGGCTGCGGAACTTCCGCACCGGGCGCCGCCAACCAGCGGACTCCCTGCCCGCACCTGAGCCGTCAAAGCAACAGGCGCGGGGCTCATCTAGTCGATCCGGCGCCGAATGCCAAGCCATAACGGCGGTCAATTCGCTTTGCCGGCCAAACGGCGTTCATGGGGGCCGCCGGCACATCCGTTTGGAGTCCCGCCACTTCAATCGCTGCTTGATGACGTGCACGGGCAAGGCTGCGAGGCCAGCCGCGCTTGACTTCGTCCCGAGCGGCCTGTCGAGTGTCCGAAAGGCTTTGCGGGGGGCATCGTCGCAACATGACGTCAAGCAGCGGAATTCCGGGCGGTACGCCTGGCAACGGACAGCCACCCGCCGAGGGAAATGTCCCGGCCCGACATCCGGACAGCGGACTTTCCTACGTCCCGGTGGGCTGGCTCGTTATCGTCATGGCCCTGTCGGTCTATTGGCTGGCGTCGGCCTTGTGGCTGGTGGGGAGTTCAGGCCTGCCGGACGCCGTTTTCTATTTCCTCTTCAGCGGGCTCGTCGCCGACGTCATCACCATCCTATGGGGACTTTACCTGCTCGGCCTCGCCTTCGGCCGTTCGGCGCGCTTCCCCAGCCACTTCACCATCTGGCAGGCCGCCACGATCATATGGCTGCTGGCAAGTCACGCTTACGCACTTGCCGTGCCGGGCTTCGTCTTCTCCGCCAGAAGCCTGGCCATCACCGCCGCCGAGATCGCCATCGGCCTGCTTTGCATCTACCTGTTGCGCCGCGGCTCCGGCGCCGAGACCGTTTATGCCAAGCCGCGAGCCGAAGCGCCGTCGGTCTTCGTTTCCATTGTCGCCGCGCTGCTCGGCATCATCCTCGGCGCGGTCGTCGGCTCGGTGGGCGGTTTCCTGGCCGGTTCGCTCATCGCCGATGTCACCGACGTGAGTTGCTTTGAGGGTGCGTGCGGCTACTTCGCCGCATTCATCGGCCTGGCCGGGCTGGTGGTCGGCGCCATTGCCGGCGGCATTCTCGCCGTCTGGCTCGCCAACCGGCGCAAGCGCAGGCCGGCCGGCTAGGCTGCGTCGGCCGCGATTCAATTCGCGTGCCGTGATTGCGAACGGGGCCCATGCGCTCTATTTCTCATTTCGGAACACCGCCGGAGATCCTCGGGAAGATGTTGAGGATCGGCCAGGGGAAAGGTCTCTGATGTTTCGCTTCGTCTTTCGTCTCGCGGCCATGGTCGCGCTGTCGATTTCGGTCATCATGGCGGTGCTTGACACGACACGCACGGTGGCCGCCTCGGCACTGGTGCTGACCCCGCTCAATGCAAGCTGGCTGGCCGTGTCGCCCGACACGCGCGCCACCTTTGAAAGCTTCGTTCGCGCCAAGGCCGGCCCGCTGCTATGGGACGGCCCCATCGCCTGGGTGCTCAACCAGCCGGGCTTTGCCGTGTTCGCGGTGCTTGCCTTGCTGCTCTACGCCATCGGCTACAGGCGGCAGCGGCGCACGGGGCAATTCGCCTGAAGGGCACGGGCATCGCACCCCGCCATGCTTTTCCAAAAGGTCAAAATTCCACGTGAATTTTGTTTCGGGCCGTGCCAGATTGCCGCTGAGCGGGAGGGGAATATACACTCCTGGCTGACGTCGCGCGCATGCCGGAGAACCGGGCAGGCGTGCGGGGCGTAACGGAAAAAAATAACCGACAGGGTGTGGATCACATGAAACGTATCGTTCTCGGCCTTCTGGCCGCAACTGCAATGGTTCTTCCGGCTTTCGCCGCGGATGTGCAGCCGGCCATCCTCTATGATCTCGGCGGCAAGTTCGACAAATCCTTCAACGAGGCGGCCTACCATGGCGCCGAAAAGTTCAAGACGGAGACCGGCGTCCCCTATGTCGAGTTCGAGGTCTCCAACGCTTCGCAACGCGAGCAGGCGTTGCGCCGCTTCGCCGAGGACGGCCACAACCCGATCGTCATGGCCGGCTTCGCCTGGGAGGATGCGCTGAAGAAGGTCGCGACCGAATATCCCGATCTCAACTTCGCCATCATCGACGATGCCGTCGACCTGCCCAATGTCCGCTCGCTGGTATTCAAGGAGAATGAAGGCTCCTATCTCGTCGGCATCATGGCGGCGATGGCCTCCAAGACGAAGAAGGTGAGCTTCGTCGGCGGCATGGACATTCCGCTGATCCGCAAGTTCGAATGCGGCTATGTCGGCGGCGCCAAATCGGCAGGCGCGACCGACGTTATCCAGAACATGACCGGCGACACGCCGGCCGCCTGGAACGACCCGGCCAAGGGCGGCGAGATCGCCAAGACGCAGATCGACCAGGGTTCCGACGTGGTCTATGCGGCCGCTGGCGGCACCGGCGTCGGTGTGCTGCAGGCGGCGGCTGATGCCGGCAAGCTCGGCATCGGTGTCGATTCCAACCAGAACGGCCTCCAGCCCGGCAAGGTCCTGACCTCGATGCTGAAGCGCGTCGACGTTGCCGTCTACACCGCCTTCATGGACGGCAAGAACGGCACCTTCAAGGGTGGCGTCGAAAATCTCGGCCTCAAGGAAGGCGGCGTCGACTACGCCATGGACGACAACAACAAGGCGCTGGTGACCGACGAAATGAAGGCGGCGGTCGAGAAGGCCAAGGCCGACATCATCGCCGGCAAGGTCGAGGTGCACGATTACACCGCCGACAACGCCTGCCCGTATTGATCTGCCAAACCGACAGCAAACCGCCGGGCATGGTCCCGGCGGTTTTGTTTTGGAAGTCGCTGCCGGGTAGACGCAGACGTCTCGCAAGAAACACGACCCCAGGCCAATGGTGCAGTTGACAGTCGAACCCATGAACGAACGTGACATTGCAGCGGTGGCGCGATTGCGCGTTGCCGCCTTTTTCACGGGCACCGGACGAACGCTGGACGACGACGTGGCCGGACTTCGTAAACTGCTGCACGGCGACGGCTTCGAAACGGCGTTCGTGGCCCGGATCGGCGACGTGCCGGTCGGGACCTGCCTGCTGGTCCGCGACGAACTCGAACCGGCGCATGATCTGACACCATGGCTGGCCGGCCTGGCCATCGCTCCCGAGCACCAGCACCGAGGGATCGGCACTGCGCTGGTCAGGGCAATCGAAGCTCATGCCACATCGCTCGGCGTGGAGGCGCTTTATCTCTACACGTGGGAGGCGCGCGATTACTACATGAGGCTTGGTTGGATAGTCGTCGAGCCGTTCAGGCAGAACGGGGAGCCGATGGCGCTGATGTCGCGCCAATGTGGGCTATAGCTTTCCCGCCAGATAACCCAATGCGAAAGCCACGACCAGTCCAATGGCGACCGCAAGTCCGCGCCGGTCGCCGAGAGAATAGAAGCCGACATCATGCGGCTTGGCGGGGCCCCGGATCACCGGTTTAGCGTCCTCAAGACCGACAGCGCGCATCTGCGGCAAGTCGCCGATGCGCTGCGTGATCTGCCGCCAGCGCTCCGCGCCACCGGCGGCTTCGGTGCGGTCGAAAATATGCAGGTGCTCGGCAAGCTGGACCACGGCATCGCGAAAGGCGGGATCGATCTCCAGATCGCGCTCGGCCCGTTCGCGCTCTGCATCGTTCATCAGGCCAAGCACGTAGTCGCCGGCTCTTGCGATGCGATCGCTGGCCATCGCTCGGCTTCCCTCCCCTACCAGTGCGGCGGCTTAGTCACCGGCACGTCGGGTGCCGCCTGTTCCTCCAGCGTCAGGAAGCGGTCGGTCAGCGCGTCGAGCTTGCGCTGCATGCGCTCGATCACCTTCCACTGCTCGGCGATCTGGCCGGACAGCTCCTCGATGGTCTTCTCCTGCTCGGCGGAGCGGATCTCCAGCGTCGTCAGCCGGTCGGCGGGCACGGTCATGCAAAGTCCTCAGGTGTCGCGCGCAGTGTCAAATCGGCTTGCCATATTAGCGAATATGAGAGCTTCGGCCACGTTCGAAATTGACAAGCGCGCCGGGATTTGTCGAGAGTGGACGCTGCTCCGGCCAATTGGCACGGGCGGAGCGTCATGCTAGGCATTTTGACCAAGCGATAAAAAAATAAGAGTGGGACAGGCTGCATGGCGCATGCCGCGATTGAACTGGCCGCAATCGAACTGATTGGCATCAACAAGAGCTTTGGCGCCGTGCGCGCCAACCGCGACATCAACCTGGAAATCGCGCGCGGCACCATCCACGGCATCGTCGGCGAGAACGGCGCCGGCAAGTCGACGCTGATGTCGATTCTCTATGGCTTCTACCAGGCCGACAGCGGCGAGATCCGCGTCGGCGGCAAGCCGGCATCGATAAGCACGCCCAACGATGCGATCGCGCTCGGCATCGGCATGGTGCACCAGCATTTCATGCTGGTCGACAATTTCTCGGTCCTGGAGAACGTCATCCTGGGCGCCGAAAGCGACGCCTTGCTGAAGAAAAGCATCGCCAAGGCGCGTTCCGAACTGGAGCGGCTGGAGCGTGAATACGGCCTCGAGGTCGATCCCGACGCCATCGTCGAGGAATTGCCGGTCGGCCTGCAGCAGCGCGTCGAGATCCTCAAGGCGCTCTATCGCGGCGCCGAGATCCTGATCCTCGACGAGCCGACGGGCGTGCTGACGCCGGCCGAGGCCGACCACCTCTTCCGCATCCTCAAGCAATTGAAGGAGCAGGGAAAGACGGTGGTGCTGATCACCCACAAATTGCGCGAGATCATGGCCATCACCGACACGGTTTCGGTGATGCGCCAGGGCACGATGGTGGCGACCAGGGAAACGAAGAAGACCACCGTCGCGGAACTGGCCGAACTGATGGTCGGGCGCCGCGTGCTCTTGCGGGTGGAGAAGGGCGAAGCGGAAGCCGGCGCGGTAAAACTCGCGGTCAAGAACCTGACGGTCAAGGATTCCCGCGGCGTCACCATGGTCGACGACATCTCCTTCGACCTGCGCGCCGGCGAGATCGTCGGCATCGCCGGTGTCGCCGGCAACGGCCAGTCCGAACTGCTCGAGGCGATCTCCGGCATCAGGCACGCCGTTTCCGGTTCGGTGATGCTCGAGGGCAAGCCGATCGATCTCACCGGCAAGGCCGATCCCGGCGAACTGCGCGACCGCGGCCTCGCCCATGTGCCTGAGGATCGCCATCATGTCGGGCTGGTGCTGGCCTTCGAGGAGAACGAGAATTCCATCCTCGGCTATCATGACGATCCCCGCTATCTCAAAGGGCCGTTCCTCAACATCGACGCCATCGTTGCCGATGCCAAGGACAAGATCGAGAAATACGACATCCGCCCCGGCAATCCTCGGCTGAAGACGGCCAACTTCTCCGGCGGCAACCAGCAGAAGATCGTGCTCGCGCGCGAAATCGAACAGGACCCCGGCGTTCTCATCGTCGGCCAGCCGACGCGCGGCGTCGACGTCGGCGCCATCGAGTTCATCCACAAGCGCCTGATCGCCATGCGCGACCAGGGCAAGGCCGTGCTGGTCGTGTCGGTCGAGCTCGATGAGATCCGCTCGCTCTCCGACCGCATCCTGGTCATGTTTGCCGGCCGCATCGTCGGCGAACGCGGGCCGGAGGCGAGCGAGGGCGAACTCGGCCTGCTGATGGCGGGTGTTGAGCGCCAGGATGCGGCGCAATGAGCACGCCCTATGCCAAATTGCCGGCCTGGGCCGACTATGGGCTGATCCCGCTGATCAATCTGTCTGTGGCCTTCATCGTCGCGGGCTTCGTCGTGCTTCTGGTCGGCGAGAACCCGTTCCGTGCCGCCGTCATCCTGGTCGAGGGCGCCTTCGGCAAGGGAACAGGTATCGCCTTTACCCTCTTCTATGCCACCACCTTCATCTTCACCGGACTTTCGGTGGCGGTAGCAGCGCATTGCGGCCTGTTCAACATCGGCACCGAGGGGCAGGCCTACATCGCCGGCCTTGGCATCGCCATCGTCTGTCTCTCCTTCGACAGCGTGCTGCCATGGTGGCTGACATTTCCGCTGGCCATCGTGGCTTCGGCGGCCGTGGGCGCCTTGTGGGCGCTGATCCCCGCCTATCTGCAGGCCAGGCGCGGCTCGCACATCGTCATCACCACCATCATGTTCAACTTCATCGCTGCTTCGATCATGGTCTACCTGCTGGTCGGCCCGTTGAAACCGGCAGCCTCGCAGGCGCCGCAGACGCGCAACTTCCTGGCGGGCGCGGAATTGCCGAAACTCAACTGGGTCATCGAGCTGTTCGGCGCCAAGATCCGCTCGGCACCGCTCAACATCTCCTTCCTGCTCGCGCTGCTCATGGCCTTCCTGGTCTGGCTGCTGATCTGGCGCACCAGGCTCGGCTATGAGATGCGCACCTACGGCCACAGCCCAAAGGCGGCGCGCTATGCCGGCATTTCCGAAACCCGCATCATCATCACCGCCATGATGATCTCGGGCGCGCTCGCCGGCATGATGGCGCTCAATCCGGTGATGGGCGACCAGCACAATGTCGCGATCGACTTCGTCAGCGGCGCCGGTTTCGTCGGCATCGCCGTGGCGCTGATGGGTCGCCTGCACCCTGTCGGCATCGTGCTGGCGGCCATCCTGTTTGGCATGCTCTACCAGGGCGGCGCCGAACTCGCCTTCGAGATGCCTGCGATCAGCCGCGACATGATCGTGATCATTCAAGGGTTGGTCATCCTGTTCGCCGGTGCTCTCGAACACATGTTCAGGCCTTACATCCAGGCGCTGTTCGCCTCGCTCAGCCCGAGGTCGGTCGGCATGGAAGCGGTCAAGGGAAAAGGCGCCTGAGATGGACACCTTCAACGCCATCGTCCAGACGCTGGACTCCACCATCCGCCTCTCGGTGCCGCTGCTGCTCGCCTGCCTGGCCGGCCTCTATTCGGAACGCGCCGGCATCTTCGACATCGGCCTCGAAGGCAAGATGCTGGTCGGCGCCTTCGCCGGTGCGGCGGCCGCGTCGGTCTTCCATTCCGCCTTTCTCGGACTGGGCATGGCGATCCTGATCTCGGTCGCGTTCGCCATGATCCACGGCTTTGCCTCGATTACCCATCGCGGCAACCAGATCGTTTCCGGCGTGGCGATCAACTTCATCGCCGCCGGCTCGACCATCATCCTCGGCCAGGCCTGGTTCCAGCAAGGCGGGCGCACGCCGGCGCTGGAACCAGCCGAGCGGTTCGAGGCGATCACATGGCCCGGCGCCGAGACGATCCGCGACGTGCCGTTTCTCGGGCCGATCTACTCGGAACTGCTGTCGGGCCACTCGATACTGGTCTATCTCGCCTTCGCGATGGTGCCGTTCACCTGGTGGGTGCTGTTTCGCACGCGCTTTGGGCTGCGGCTGCGCGCGGTCGGCGAAAACCCGGCCGCCGTGGACACCGCCGGCATCTCGGTCGCCTGGCTGCGCTACAGGGCGCTGATCTGCACCGGCATCCTGACCGGCGTCGCCGGCGCCTATCTGTCGATGGTGCAGAATGGCGGCTTCGTGAAGGACATGACGGCCGGCAAGGGCTACATCGCGCTGGCCGCGTTGATCTTTGCCAAGTGGAAGCCGGTCAACGCCATGTTCGCCTGCCTGCTGTTCGGCTTCCTCGACGCCCTGTCGATCCGCCTGCAAGGCTCGCCGCTGCCGCTCATCGGCAAGGTGCCGGTGCAGTTCATGCAGGCCCTGCCCTATATTCTCACCGTCATCCTGCTCGCCGGTTTCATCGGCAAGGCGATCCCGCCGCGCGCCGGCGGCGTGCCTTATGTCAAGGAACGCTGAGGATCGAGGGCGCGGCTCGGCGCAAAAGAAGCGCCGGCTTTTGGACAAGATCATCGGAGAGAACACCGAAATGTCGCATGAATTGTTCGAAGCGGCGAAGGCTGCCATGGCCAAGGCCTATGCCCCCTATTCGAAATTTCCGGTCGGTGCCGCACTTCGCACCGAGGACGGGCGCGTCTTCACAGGCGCCAACATCGAGGTTGCTTCCTATCCCGAAGGCTGGTGCGCCGAGACGACGGCGCTCGGCCATTACATCATGGGCGGCGGCGGCAAGATCGTGGAAATCGCCGTCCTTGCCGAGCGCATGGCCAAATGCTCGCCTTGCGGCGGCTGCCGGCAGCGGCTGGCCGAATTCTGCCGTCCGGAAACGAAACTCTATCTCTGCGACAATGCGGGCGTCGCCGAAACCGTGACCATGGGCGACATGCTGCCTTACGGCTTTCGCGGCGACATGCTGAAATGAAGGAAGCGCTCGACCATCTGATCGAACGGCTGGACGGCCTGGCGCCGACCACGGCGCTGGTGCTGGGTTCTGGCCTGGGAGGGCTGGTCAGCCAGGTCGAGAACCCGATCCGTGTCTCCTATGCCGATCTGCCCGGCTTTCCCAGAAGCGGCGTTTCCGGGCATGCCGGAGAGGTGGTGGTCGGGCTGTTTGCCGGCACGCCGGTGCTGATGCTGTCGGGCCGCGCCCACTATTACGAGCACGGCAACGCGGCGGCGATGCGGCCGGTGCTGGAGGTGCTTGCCGGCACCGGCATCACCAAGCTGATCCTCACCAATGCCGCCGGCTCGGTCGATCCGGAGATGGGGCCGGGTTCGGTGATGCTGATATCGGACCACATCAATTTCTCCGGCACCAACCCGCTGATCGGCGAGCCGAGCGACCGCCGTTTCGTCGGCCTGACCGAAGCCTACGATGCCGGCATCCGCAAGGCGATCGAACAGGCGGCAAAGGCGACCGGCACGGCGCTGCACAAGGGCGTCTACATGTGGTTCTCCGGCCCGTGCTTCGAAACGCCGGCCGAGATCCGCATGGCGCGCATCATGGGTGCCAACGCGGTCGGCATGTCGACCGTGCCGGAAGTCATCCTTGCCCGCTTCCTTGGCCTGCGTGTCGCCGCCTGCTCGATCATCACCAATCTTGCCGCCGGCATGACCGGAGCCGAGCTTTCGCACCAGGAGACCAAGGATATGGCCCCGGTCGGCGGCGCGCGGCTGGCGACGATCCTGAAGCGTGTGTTCCGCGACGGACTGTTGGAGAACTGATGCTTCCGCAGGAAATCATCCGCCACAAGCGCGACGGCCACAGACTGCCGGCGCGCGAAATCGCCGACTTCATCGCCGGCGTAACCGATGGCGCCGTCACCGATGGCCAGGTCGCGGCTTTCGCCATGGCGGTGTTCTTCAACGGCATGGGCCGCGACGAGGCCGTGGCGTTGACATTGGCCATGCGCGATTCCGGCGACGTGCTCGACTGGTCGGACCTGCCCGGCCCGGTCACGGACAAACATTCGACAGGCGGCGTCGGCGACAACGTCTCGCTGATGCTGGCGCCGATCGTCGCTGCCTGCGGCGCTTATGTGCCGATGATATCCGGCCGCGGCCTCGGCCACACCGGCGGCACGCTGGATAAAATGGATTCCATCCCCGGCTACGCCAGCCAGCCCGACATCACGCTGTTTCGCAAGGCGGTGCTAGAGGCGGGTTGCGCCATCATCGGCCAGACTGCGGACCTCGCGCCGGCCGACCGCCGGCTCTATGCCATCCGTGACGTGACCGGAACCGTGGAGTCGGTGCCGCTGATCACCGCCTCGATCCTGTCGAAGAAACTGGCGGCAGGCCTGGGGTCGCTGGTGCTCGACGTCAAGGTCGGCAATGGCGCCTTCATGGAGAAGTCGCGCGACGCGACGGCGCTCGCCAACAGCCTGGTCGAAGTCGCAAGCGGCGCCGGATTAAAAGTTTCGGCGTTGATCACCGGCATGAACGAACCGCTGGCGTCGGCCGCCGGCAATGCGGTCGAGGTGCGCAACGCCGTCGATTTCCTGACCGGCCGCCTTCGCGACCGGCGCCTGGAGGATGTGACGCTGGCGCTCGCCGCCGAAATGCTGCAGGCGGCGGGTCTGGTGCCGTCCAACCAGGACGGCATGCGGCGGGCCACCGAAACGCTTGCCAGCGGCCGCGCCGCCGCCACCTTCGCGCGCATGGTGACGGTGCTCGGCGGCCCCGCCGATTTCATCGACAAGCCGGAACGATATTTGCCCGTTGCGCCAACGGAACACGCGGTGAGAGCGATCGCGGACGGCTTCGTCACCGGCATTGCCACGCGTGATATCGGCCTTGCCGTGGTCGGGCTGGGCGGCGGCCGCACCCGGCCAGACGACAAGGTCGACCCGGCGGCCGGCATCACCAGGCTGTTGCCGGTCGGCGCCGAGGTTCGAGCTGGCGAGCCGCTGGCGCTGGTCCATGCCCGCTCGGTGTCCGACGCCGAAGCCGCGGCGGCAACGGTGCTTTCGGCCTATGCGATCGGCGCTTCCAAGCCGCCTGCCGACAAGTCGGTCATCCGGCGCATCCTGCCGCGTGGCTGATATGACCCAACCCCGAACGGCCGTGCCCGCTCACTGGACAAGAAGCAGCGTGCCGTTTTCGGCCTGATATTTGCCCAGCCGATTGAGAAAGCTCATGCCGATCAAATTGGTGTGCAGCGCCTTGTCGTCGAGCACGATGGCCTGCACATCGTTGACGGTGATGCTGCCGATCTGCAAGCGGTCGATCATCACCACCGCCGCCTTGATCGTGCCGTTGGCCGTGTTGACCTCATGACTGAAATCCGACGGGTTCAGCGACAATCCGATCCTGCGCGCCGTCGAGGTGTTGACGGCGACCAGTGTCGCTCCGGTATCGATCATGCCGTCGATCTGGCGTCCGTTCAGTTTGAAGGCCGACGAGAAATGCCCTCGCGCGTCGGCCGTGACGACAACCTTGCGGCCCATCGGCAACGGCGCCACCGGCTTGTCGGGAGCCGCTGCCAAGGCGACCTCCGGACGGGCGTCGGCCGCTGGCTTGGCCGTCACCGCCGTTTTCAGCAGGCTTTCGAACATCTGCGGATTCGACTGGTAGACAATCGGGATGGATGCCGATGTACCGGCAAAGACGCTGAGGATAAGTAGCTTGCGCAGCATGGATCGGCCCCCGGCGCATGACCCCGAAAATCGGGATCGATTTCGGAAAGGATCACGCGCAAATCAAAGTGCCGCAGCGTCCGACAGGACGCGCGGCGCTGTCGTGAAGGCCGATTCTTAACGCCGGGATGGTGTTTGCCGTTTTAACGCCGCTCGAAACCGCGCCGTTGCGTAAACTTTCGGTAAATCACTTTGTCCCGTACATGCGGTCGCCGGCGTCGCCGAGGCCGGGCATGATGTAGCCCTTCTCGTTGAGCTGGCGATCGATGGAAGCCGTGAAGACGGGAACGTCGGGATGTGCCTTGGTGAAGCGCTCGATGCCTTCGGGCGCCGCCAGCAGGCACAGAAAGCGGATGTTGGTGGCGCCGCGCCCCTTCAGCTTGTCGATCGCCGCGATGGCGGAATTGGCGGTGGCCAGCATCGGATCGACGACGATGACCAGCCGGTCGGCGAGGTCGCTCGGCGCCTTGAAGAAATATTCGACTGCTTCCAGCGTCTCATGGTCGCGATAGAGGCCGATATGGGCGACGCGGGCCGCCGGAACCAGGTCGAGCAGGCCTTCGAGCAAGCCATTGCCGGCGCGCAGCACCGAGGCGAAGACCAGCTTCTTGCCTTCCAGCGTCGGCGCCTCCATCGTTTCGATCGGCGTTTCGATGGTCGTCGTCGTGAGTTCGAGATTGCGTGTCACCTCATAGCCGAGCAGCAGCGAGATCTCGCGCAGCAGCCGCCGGAAACCGGCCGTCGATGTCTCCTTCTTGCGCATGATGCTCAGCTTGTGCTGGACAAGCGGGTGGTCGACGACGGTGACGCCCTTCATGATGTGCTCCGACGTGGTTCGTGGTGAGTAGCCAATAGTGAGTAGTGAATAGTGAGCCGATTTGCGAGTCCCGATGCGCGCTCCGCCAAACTGCTCACTGCTGGCCACTCCCTGTCCACCCAGCCTTCATTCACCTGGCCTTCGCATCCAGCCGGCTGAGCAGCGTTGCCTTGGTCTTCCTGTCGACGAAAGCGGCCTCGATGGCCGTTCGGGTAACGGCCGCCAGCGCCTTCTCGTTCATCGAGAAATACTCGGCCGCAATGTCGTATTCGCGTTTCAGCGAGGTCCAGAAATAGGGCGGATCATCCGAGTTGAGCGTCACCTTGCAGCCGGCCGCTAGCAGGGCGGGGAACGGGTGGGCGGCGAAACTGTCGAACACTTTCAACGCAATATTGGAGCCGGGACAGCATTCCAGCACCACGCCCTCATCGGCGATGCGCCGGACAAGATCGGGGTTTTCGATGGCGCGCGCGCCATGGCCGATGCGCGACGGGCGGATGTGATCGAGCGCCGCCTGGACCGTCTCCCACCCCGTCAGTTCGCCTGCGTGAACGGTAATGCCGAGCCCGGCCTCGCGGGCGATTTCGAATGCCCTGACGTAGTCCTCCATCTCGCCGACCCTCTCGTCGCCGGCGACACCGAAGCCGGTTACCAGCGGATGTCCGCAGCGCGCGGCAAAGCGCGCTGCCTGCTCGATGGACTCGACGCCGGCATGGCGCACGCCGGTGACGATCATGCGGCCCTCGATGCCGGTCTTGGCCTTGGCGCGGGCCATGCCTTCGCCGAGCGCGTCAGTATAGGCCTTGGGCGACAGGCCCGCCTTCATGGCATGATCCGGCGAGGTGAAGACCTCTGAGTAGATGGCGCCGTCACGAGCCAGGCTGGTCAGATAATGGTCAGCCAGCCGCGCATAGTCTTCCTCGGTCCGGAACAGGTCGGAGGCGAAATCATAGGCGGCGAGAAAAGAGGTGAAATCGTGCCAGACGAAAGAGCCGTTCTGGATATAGGGCGAGATGTCCTTGCCGTATTTCTGCGCCTGTCGGATGACGAGTTCCGGTGCCGCTGCCCCTTCGATGTGGCAGTGCAGTTCCGCTTTCAAAGGCATTCAAACATCCCGTCGGTCAGTCCAGGTCTCGAAACCCGCCACCTGGAAGCGCGGCCGAACACCGCGCCTTAAACAATAGCGCCCGCACCATCGATCGGCTATGGTCCCGCCGGTTTTATGACGGATCAAAAAAATGTCAGTTGAGAGAACCACGGCCGCCGGCGGCATGGAAACCTCCTATGGTTTCAAGCGTGTAGGGGCAGGCGACAAGCAGCCCCTGGTCAACGATGTTTTCCACAAGGTCGCCAACCGCTACGACCTGATGAACGACCTGATGTCGGGCGGCCTGCACCGGCTGTGGAAGGATGCCATGGTAACCTGGCTCAATCCGCCGAAGCGGCCGGGCTGGCGCGTGCTCGATGTTGCCGGCGGCACCGGCGACATCGCCTTTCGCATCGTCGATGCCAGCCATGGGCATGCTCATGCCACCGTGCTCGACATCAACGGCTCGATGCTCGCCGTCGGTCGCGACAGGGCGCAAAAGAAAGGCATGTCCGGCAACACCGACTTCGTCGAAGCCAATGCCGAGGAACTGCCGTTCGCGGACGCCACCTTCGACGCCTACACCATCGCTTTCGGCATCCGCAACGTCCCCAGGATCGACGTCGCTCTCAGCGAAGCGTTGCGCGTGCTGAAGCCGGGCGGGCGGTTGCTGTGCCTGGAATTTTCCGAGGTCGAGATGCCGTTGCTCGACAGGGTCTACGAGGCCTGGTCGTTCAAGGCCATTCCGAAGATCGGCAAGGCCGTCACCGGCGACGGCGAGCCTTATTCCTATCTGGTCGAGTCGATCGCGAAATTCCCCAACCAGGCGAATTTTGCTTCCATGATAACCCGCGCGGGCTTCGATCGGGTCTCGTTCCGCAACTATTCCGGCGGCATCGCCGCGCTTCATTCGGGCTGGAAACTTTGAGGCAGGCCCGGGCATGAGCACCGTCAGCGCTGGATTTCGGCTCATGCGGGCCGGCTGGGTGCTTGTGCGCGAGGGCGTCGTCGCCGCTTTGCCCGGCGAGGAACTGTCCGGCCTGCCGAAATTGGGCTGGCGGCTGGCGCGGCTGTTTACCCGCCGCCGCGCGCTCGCCTATGAGCGCAGCGATCGGCTGGCCAAGGCGGTGGTCCGGCTCGGGCCGTCCTATGTCAAGCTTGGCCAGTTTCTGGCGACACGACCCGATGTCGTCGGCAACGACATGGCGCTCGATCTCGCCATGCTGCAGGACAAGATGCACACCTTCCCGACGGCCGAGGCGGTGGCGGCCATCGAGGGCTCGCTCGGGCGCAAGCTCGGCGACCTCTACACGCGGTTCGGCGACCCGGTCGCCGCGGCCTCCATCGCCCAGGTCCATGCCGCTGAAACCGTCGATGGCGGCGTCGCCAGGAAGGTAGCGGTCAAGGTGATCCGGCCGGGCGTGCGCCGCCGCTTCTTCCAGGATCTCGAAAGCTATTTCCTCGCGGCCCGCCTGCAGGAGAAATACATCCCCTCCTCACGCCGGCTGCGGCCTGTGGAGGTGACCGAGACGCTGGCGCAGACCACCAAGATCGAGATGGACCTGCGCCTCGAGGCGGCCGCGCTTTCGGAACTTGGTCAAAGCACCAGGGAGGATCCGGGCTTTCGCGTCCCTTCCGTCGACTGGGAGCGCACCGGCCGCGACGTGCTGACCATGGAATGGGTCGACGGCATCAAGATGAACGACATCGCCGGACTCGCCGCCGCTGGACACGATCTGAGGGCAATCGCGGCCAACCTCATCCAGTCGTTCTTGCGCCATACGCTGCGCGACGGCTTCTTTCACGCCGACATGCATCCGGGCAACCTGTTCGTCGAGGCTGATGGCACGATCGTCGCGGTCGATCTCGGCATTGCCGGCAGGCTCGGCAAGAAGGAGCGCCGGTTCCTCGCCGAAATCCTCTACGGCTTCATCACGCGCGACTATCTGCGCGTCGCCGAGGTTCATTTCGAGGCCGGCTACGTGCCGCGCCAGCACAATGTCGCGGCCTTCGCCCAGGCAATCCGCGCCATCGGCGAGCCGATCCATGGCCAGCCGGCCGAAACCATTTCCATGGCCAAGCTTCTGACGCTGCTGTTCGAGGTGACCGAACTCTTCGACATGGCGACGCGGCCCGAACTGATCCTCCTGCAGAAAACCATGGTGGTGGTCGAGGGCGTGGCGCGCACGCTCGATCCGGCCTTCAACATGTGGAAGACCGCCGAACCCGTGGTCAGCGGCTGGATATCAGGAAATCTCGGACCAAGCGGCCTGCTGGCCGACGCCCGCGACGGCGGCAAGGCGATGCTGACGCTGATCCGCCAAGCCCCCGAGTTGGCAGCGCGAACCGAGCGGCTGTCGCGCGAGATCGACCTGATGGCCGAGCATGGCCTGCGCTTCGACGAGGCGACGGCCCGTGCCATCGGCAAGGCCGAAGCGCGCTACAACCGCTCCGGCCGCGTGGCGCTTTGGGTGATAGCCCTGACGCTGGTCTATATAGCCTGGAAGCTGCTCTAAGTGACTGCAATGACAGCGATGCTGTCATTGCAGTCGAAAGGCGGGATAGCTATATTGTGCGCAGGAGTGCGACTATGGCCAGGATTACTGTCCGGAATCTGGAAGATCATGTCATGCAGCGATTGCGTGAACGCGGTGCCGCGCGCGGCGTTTCCATGGAGCAGGAGGCGCGGGATGTGCTCGCGGCATCAGTTGGGCTTCCGACCACGAAAGGCTTCGATGGCGGACGCCTGACATTTAAGGACGAGGCCAAGGTTCAACCAATGGCAGGCAGGCAAAGTTAGCCATGGGTACCCTGACCATTCGCAATCTCGACGAGGATTTGAAACAAAGACTGCGCGAGCGGGCTGCCCGTCATGGTGTGTCGATGGAGCAGGAGGCAAGAAGTCTGCTGCTCAAGGAAGTGGCGCCCACCTTCAAAGGTGCCGAGGATTTCGTTACGGCGGAGGAGATCCTCGAATTCGGCCGGGAGCTGCAAAAAGTAGATTTTGATCAGAAGAAACTCGCTGATGATCTCTGGTCCTCCATGAGCCTCTCCGGCAAGCGCATCCTGCTCATCATCGGCGGCGGCATCGCCGCCTACAAGGCACTCGACCTGATCCGCCGTCTGCGTGAAAGGGGTGCGGCGGTGCGCGTGGTCATGACGTCGGCTGCGCGGGAATTCGTCACCACGCTGTCGGCCGGTGCGCTCTCGGCAGACCATGTCTTTACCGATCTCTTCGATCGCAATGACGAGCACGATGTCGGCCATATCAGGCTATCGCGCGAGGCCGATCTGCTAGTCGTGGCGCCCGCCACCGCCGACCTGATGGCCAAGCTCGCCAACGGCCACGCCAATGATCTTGCCTCCACCGTGCTCCTGGCCACCGACAAGCCGGTGCTGATGGCGCCGGCCATGAACCCCAGAATGTGGGCGCATCCGGCGACGCGGCGCAATCGTGCGGCGCTGCACAAGGATGGCATCACCTTTGTTGGCCCCGCCAAAGGCGAGATGGCCGAGAGCAACGAGGCTGGCGAAGGCCGCATGGCCGAGCCGCTGGAGATCGTCGCCGCCATCGAGGCGCTGCTCGATACCGGACCCAAGCGGCTGGCCGGCAAGAAGATCATCGTCACGTCAGGCCCGACGCACGAGCCGATCGACCCCGTTCGCTACATCGCCAACCGATCGTCCGGCAAGCAGGGCCATGCCATAGCGGCGGCATTGGCCAGGCTCGGCGCCGACGTGAGGCTGGTCTCCGGTCCCGTCAGCATCGCCGATCCGGCTGGGGTGAAAACCATCCACGTCGAGCGGGCGCAGGAAATGCGCGATGCCGTGGAACAGCTTCTACCGGCCGATGCGGCGGTATTCGTCGCCGCCGTCGCCGATTGGCGCACCGACAGCCCAGCCGGCGAGAAGATCAAGAAAGCGCCGGGCGAAGGCCCGCCGGTGCTGCGCATGATCGAGAACCCCGACATCCTTGCGGGCGTCGGGCATCACAGGCGGCGGCCGACGCTGGTAGTCGGCTTCGCCGCCGAGACGCAGGACCTTTTGCGCAACGCCGAAGCCAAGCTGAGGAAGAAGGGCGCCGACTTCATTGTCGCCAACGACGTGTCGCAGACCAGCGGCGTCGGTCCGTCCGGTGTGATGGGCGGCGACCGCAACCGTGTTCGCATCGTCTCGAAGGCCGGCGTCGAGGAATGGCCCGAGATGAGCAAGGACGAAGTCGCGGCCCGGCTCGCCACCCTGATCGCAGAACGGCTGAAAACGATCGTGGTTTGACGAGCTGGATCGTCGGAATTCCGCAAAAACAAAGGTTTAGCGCGGGCTGGCGATTCTATCGAACGCTGAACGTGTTAGTCGGCAAGAAGCTCCGCGGTCCGTGCAAGCGCACTGCCGAAGCCATTGAGCGGAATGGAGAAGCTAACCGCTTGCCCCGTATCCGCCGCGAAGGCATCGACCTTCAAGGTGGTGCCCGCCTTGAGCACGGGGACGACGTTGGCATCGAACGCCACCGGCACCAGGCAGCCGACAGCCTGGCAAGTGTTGAACTGCAGGCTGCCGTCCAGCTTCTGGTCGTCGATCGTCAGGCTGACGCCCTTGGCGAGCGCCAGGCCGAACGGCAAAGCGAGCGTGCCGGTCGCGTCTTCGCCCGTCTTGCTCGACAGCTCTATCGCCAGCAGGCGCTGGTTGCTTTGCTTGTTGAACTGCTGGTGTGACAGGCTGCATGCCTTGGCCGCGCCCGATATCTGGCAGTTGACCGCCCAGTCGCCATGGGTTTCGGACAGGGCCGATGCGCCGCCGGGCAACTGTGGCTGGTTGGCGGCGGGCGCGGCCGCCGCTTTGTCGCCTTTTGTCTGCGCCGCCGCGGCCGGCAGACCGGCGATGCAGGCAGCCCCCAGCATCGCCAGCAGATACGCATGCTTCCTCATAAGGACCCCTTTTGCCCGGCTCCATCCCTGAGCCAGCTGGAAGCTGACCCTGAAGGACGCACTGTCGGCGTTCTGTTTGACCGTTTCCTCGAAGGCGCCGTTACATCCGACGGACATGCCGACGCCGTTGACGCCATGGAATTCGAGGCCAGCGTCAGCCCGATAGAGCGGCGAATCGATCGCTTCCGTCAAGTGCGATGCGGGCGGCGGGGCAGATTCTCCTCCGCCGCGAAGGGGGCGCGATCACGCGATTTCCTGTTAATCGGCACTCTGGCGTGGCACGAGGGGACAAACGCACTATATGTAGAGTGAACTTTGTTTGTGCGGGAATGAGCAGATGTTGGCGCTTCGGCCATCAACGGTTTTCATGACGGCGGCATTGGCAGCCGCGACGCTGGCGGGCATCCGTCTGCCTGCTTCCGCGCAGGTGCTCATTCCCTCCGTCGACAACAACGCGTTGATCCAGCAGAACGATCTGCAGGCCTTGCAAAACCGTGTCCAGCGGCAGCAGTTTCAGCAGCAGCAGCAACAGAATCGGGCTCAGGACCGGGTGATCGTGCAACAGCCCCCGCCCATCGTGCCGCGGGTCAGGCCGAACTGCCAGACGCAGATAATCGGCAACACCGCCGTAAGCACCTGCCGCTGAGGCGGGCTTCTCTTTTATTTAGCCGACTTACATGGTAGGGGCGTTCAGGTCCCCCTGCCGCAGTTTGGGTTTTGTAACGACACCGCGTCACGGTATGGGCACTGCACCGACTGGATTTTCGAATGGCAGCCACCAAGAAAAAGGCCGTGCGCAAGGCCAAGAAGGGCGAGACGATCCGCCAGGTCGCGGCTATCCCTTTTCGGCTGGACCAGCGCGGCGACATCGAGGTCATGCTGGTCACCTCGCGCACCACCAGGCGCTTCATCGTACCCAAGGGCTGGCCGATGAAAGGCAAGAGCGGACGCAAGGCGGCCACCATCGAGGCGCAGGAAGAAGCGGGCGTGCTCGGCAAGACCCTGAAGCAGCCAGCGGGCACCTATTCCTATTGGAAGCGGCTGGCCAACCGGTTCGTGCGCGTCGATGTCATCGTCTATCTGTTGGAAGTAACGCAAGAGCTTGCCGACTGGCAGGAAGCCAAACGGCGGCAACGGGCCTGGCTGGCGCCGGCCGATGCGGCCATGCTCATCGACGAACCCGAACTTTCGACGCTGGTAAGGACCTTGAAGCTTCCCCAGCCGGCACAAATCGGCCCTACGTAAAGGCCTCACGCCCCGGCGCCGTCCTCTTCGGGGAGCGGTCGCACTGGCGTCCCGGCATAGGCCCACAGCCATTCGCGTGGCAGCGGACCTTTGTTCCGCTCGGCTTGCTGGGATTGTTCCCAGGCATGCGCCAGGATGCCGACCGAGCGCGACAGCACGAAAAGCCCCCGCGTTAGCGGTGGCGGAAAGCCGAGCTCGCCGTAAATGACGGCGGTCGCGCCATCGATGTTGAGCGGTATCTTTTTGCCCTTGCGTCGCGCGACCTCCGCCTCGATCGCCTCGGCGATATCGGCGAAGCGGCCATTGATCACGCCGCGCGCGGCAAACTCCCGCGTCAGTTCCATCAGGCGCGGCGCGCGCGGGTCGACCGGATGGAAGCGATGGCCCAGCCCCGGCACGTAGCCCTTTTCCCCGGCGAAGAACCGGTCAAGCCGTCCCGAGACAGCCTCTTTCAGCGTCGTGCCGCCATCGAGCGCCGCGGCAATGTCGCCATAGAAGGCAAGCGCCTGCTCGCCGGCGCCGCCATGGACGTCGCCAAGCACGTTGATGGCCGAAGCCATGGCGCTGTTGATGCCGACACCGCAGGTCGCCGCCATGCGGGCGATGGCGATCGACGGCGCCTGCGGCCCGTGGTCGACTGCGGCGCCCAGCGCAATGCCGAGCAGCGCGGCCTGTTCCTCGCTGGGCAATTCGCCGCGCAGCATCAGCCAGATGACAGCCGGGAAGCTGACGCGGCCGATCAGGTCCTGGATTTCATAGCCGCGCAGCCGGATGACGCCCGGCCGCATTTCGATAATGCCGGTCTGCCACCACTCCTCTGCACGCTCGCGGCCCGTCTTTTGCTCACTCATATCGTCTTTTGCTCGTTCATGTGAATGCCTTTGTCTTCGCTCGCGGCGACAGGCCGGCGAAAACCTCGTCCATGTGCTCGCCCAGGGCCGGTGGCGGGGAGGCCGGCAATGGAGCCGTGCCATCGACCATGAAGCCGCCGCGCAGAACCGTCAGCGGTCTCTCCATGTCAGCCACGCCGTCGAAAGCCCTGGTCATCTGGCGCTCCAGCACCTGCGGTTCGGCCAGCACTTGCGGGATCGTCAGCACCCTGCCCGCCGGCACCCCGGCGCGGTTCAGTTTTTCTTCCCACGCAGCCGCCGGGCCATTCGCCAGGGCCCCCTCGATCTCGATCTTCAGCGCCGCACGGTTCCGCTTGCGCGTCTCGCGCTCGGCAAAGCGTGGATCCGACGCCAGCTCCGGCCGTTCGATAAGCCGGCAAAGCGTTATGAACTGCTCCTGCTTGTTGGCGGCGATGTTGAGCAGACCGTCGCCGGTGCGAAAGGCGCCCGACGGTGCCGCCGTCATGTTCTCATTGCCCATCGGCTTGGGATCGACCCCGGCCGTCAGATAGTTGGAAACCGGCCAGCCAAGCGCCGACAATGTGCATTCAAGCATCGATACGTCCAGGAAGGCACCCTCGCCGCTCGTCTTCTGCCTCACCAGCGCCGAGACGATGGCGAAGGCCCCGACCAATCCGCCCAGCGTGTCGGCGACGGGATAGCCCACCCGCAAGGGTGCCGTCTCCGGCGTGCCGGTGATGCTCATAATGCCCGAAAGGCCCTGGATGATCTGGTCATAGGCCGGATTGTCACGCATCGGCCCGGTCTGGCCGAAGCCCGATATCGCGCAGTAGACAAGGCTGGGGCGGACCGCCTTCAGCGCCTCGTAGCCGAGGCCAAGCCGGCCCATGACGCCGGGGCGGAAATTTTCCACCAGCGCATCGGCGCTGGCGACCAGGTCGAGGAAGCGTTCGCGCTCGGCTTCCTTCTTGAGATCGAGCACGACGGAGCGTTTGCCGGCATTCTGCGCCAGGAACGAAGCGCCCATGCCGGCCTGGTTGAGTTCCGGCGAACCGCCGAGCTGTCGCGCCAGGTCGCCGCCTTGCGGCGCCTCGACCTTGATCACGTCGGCGCCGAGCAGCGCCAGCTGGTAGGCGCAATAGGGCCCGGCCAGGACGTTGGTCAGGTCGAGCACGCGAATGCCGGAAAGCAGGTCTGTCATGTCACTTCAAATCGATCAGGCATCGCCCGGCACATGCTCCGGCCCCCGCAATCGGCGGCGTTCGATGTAGGCCCAGATATGCGGCCCGACCAGGCCGATGAAGGCCAGCGTCAGCAGGGTCAGCGACAGCGGGTGCTTGTAGAACACCGACCAGTCGCCGTTCGAGATCGTCATGGCGCGGCGGAACTGGGTTTCGGCGAGCGGTCCCAGGATCATGCCGATGATGACGGGCGCGGTCGGGAAATCGAAGCGCCGCATCAGGAAGCCGGCAGCACCCAGGAGATAGAGGATGGCGAGGTCGATCGGCGACTGCGAAATGCCGTAGGTGCCGACGGTGGCGAAAACCAGGATGCCGGCATAGAGTTGCGGCGCCGGGATCTTCAGCAGCCGCACCCAAAGCCCGATCAGCGGCAGATTGAGGATGACGAGAATGACATTGGCGATGAACAGGCTGGCGATCAGTCCCCAGACCAGATTGCCTTGTGTCGTCAGAAGCAGCGGGCCTGGATTGATGCCGTAGCTCTGGAAGGCCGAAAGCATGATTGCCGCCGTCGCCGAGGTCGGCAGGCCGAGCGTCAGCATCGGCACCAGCACGCCGGCGGCCGAGGCATTGTTGGCGGCCTCCGGACCGGCTACGCCCTCGATGGCGCCAACCGTGCCGAATTCCTGCTTGTGCTTCGAAAGCTTCTTTTCGATGGCATAGGACAGGAAGGTCGGGATCTCGGCGCCGCCGGCCGGCATGGCGCCGATCGGGAAGCCGATCGCGGCGCCGCGCAACCAGGGCTTCCACGAGCGCCTCCATTCGGCCGCCGTCATGTAGAGCGAGCCCTTCAGCGGCACGATCTCGTCCTTGCCGGCATAACGGCGCGAGGCCATGTAGAGCGTCTCACCGACGGCGAACAGGCCGACGGCGGCGATGATGACGTCGACGCCGTCGAGCAGTTCGGTCATGCTGAAGGTGAAGCGCGGCTGGCCGGTCTGCAGGTCGACCCCGATCATGCCGATAACAAAGCCGGCGAACAGGCTGGTCAAGCCGCGCACCGAGGACGAGCCGAGCACCGCCGAAACCGTGATGAAGGCCAGCACCATCAGCGAGAAATATTCGGCCGGGCCGAAGGCCAGCGCGAACCTGACCACGATAGGCGCCAGGAAGGCGACGCCCAGCGTGCCGAGAGTGCCGGCGACGAAGGAGCCGATCGCCGAGGTGGCAAGTGCGGCGCCGCCGCGCCCGGACCGGGCCATCTTGTTGCCTTCCAGCGCGGTGACGATGGTAGCGCTTTCGCCTGGCGTGTTGAGCAGGATCGAGGTCGTCGAGCCGCCATACATGGCCCCGTAATAGATGCCGGCAAACAGGATGAAGGAGGCCTCCGGCGCAACCTGGTAGGTGATCGGCAGAAGCAGCGCGATGGTCAGTGCCGGTCCGAGGCCGGGCAGCACGCCGATGGCGGTGCCAAGCGTGGTGCCGAGCAGGCACCACAGAAGGTTGACCGGAGTGAAGGCGACGGCGAAACCGTGTGCCAGATGGCCTAGCGTTTCCATGGCGTCAGCCCCTCAGCGTGCTGGTGAACGCATCGATCACCGTATTCAGCTGGTTCTCGATGAAACCGGCGCCGATATTGACGCCGAGCGCCCTGGCGAAGCCGAAATAGGCGGCCAGCGCCAGCACGAGGCCAGTGAGCGCATCGCGCAGCGTATGCCGGCTGCCGAAGCCGTAGCAGACCAGAACGAACATGATGACGGATGCCGCGGTGAAGCCGAGCGGCTGGATCAGGAGCAGGTTGGCGACAAGGCCGACGACGACGAAGCCCATCGCCTTCCAGTCGGTCGGCGTCTCCTTTTCCTCCTCCGGCTGCCAGCCGCCGCGCAGTGCGGCGACGATGAGCAGGAGCGAAAGAACCACCAGGCCGAACATGGTGAGGTAGGGAAAGACGGTCGGGCCGACCTTGGAGTAGAGCGGCGACACCGGGATCGCCAAGGTCTGCCAGGCGACCGCCCCGGCACAGGCCAGAAGCCCGATGCCGATCAGCAGTTCGGGTACGGCGAGGCGCGAGGACGCAGCCTGCTGGTCGCTGGTGCTCATGAATGTCCTCCCAAGACAGCCGGCATCTCACAGCCGGCTTTTATCCTATCTTCATCCCCGGTGGATCGCATGCCCATGCGAACGGCGGGAGGAAAAAGGGCGGACCATGGACCCGCCCCAGGGAAATCAGGCGAGCCCGAGATCCTTGAGGATGGCTTCGATGCGAGCCGTATCCTCGGCAAGGAACTTCGCATAGTCGTCGCCGGTGAGCAGGATGGGCGTCCAGTTGCGGTTCTTGCATTCCGTGGCCCAGGCATCGCTCTTGGCCATGGTCTCGACCAGCGTGATCATCGCCGCCTTATCGGTATCGGAGACGCCGGGGGGTGCGAAGACGCCGCGCCAGTTGAACAGTTCGACGTCGATGCCGGCTTCCTTCAGCGTTGGCGCATCGATGCCCTCCTGCCGCTTGTCGGCGGAAATGGCGAGCAGCCTGAGCGCCCCTGCCTTGACCTGTTCGGAGAACTCGCCAAAGCCGGAAATGCCCGCCGCCACCTGGTTGCCGAGCAGCGCTGACAGCGCCTCGCCGCCGCCCGCGAACGGCACGTAGGACAGGTTTGTCGCCGGCACGCCCGCCGTCTTGGCGATCAGGCCGAACAGGATATGGTCCGAACCGCCGGCCGAGCCGCCGGCGACGGGAACCTTCGTCGGATCCTCTTTAAGCGCGGCGACGAAGTCGGCGGCCGTCTTGAACGGCGAGGCCGCCGGCACCACCAGCGCTTCGAACTCGCCGGTGAGCCGGGCGATCGGCGTGACCTGCGTCAAATTATTGGCAGCCTTGTTGGCGATGATGGCGCCGACCATGACCATGCCGCCAACCATCAGCGAATTGCCCTTGCCGTTCCATTGACTGATGAATTGCGGCAGCCCGACCGTGCCGCCGGCGCCGCCGACATTGGTGATCTGCGAGCCGGAGATCAGCTTCTCGCTGCGCAGCACCTGGTCCATCGTGCGCGCGGTCTGGTCCCAGCCGCCACCGGGCGCCGCCGGCACGAAAATCTGTATCTGCGGCGTGCCTTGGGCAAGAGCGGGAGAAAGACGCGACGCCACCAGCCCGGCGGCCCCCGCGGCAGCGGTGCTCATCAAAAATTTGCGTCTGTTCAGCATGGGATTCCTCCAAATCACGACACCTCCTCCGGTGCCCGCCAAAAACGCGCCTGAAACCAGACCCGTGCTTGAGTTCAAGCAGACTTTACCGCGTTCCGTCAACAGGAACGATATTCTGCTGGACAGAATGCTTGAGCTGCGCGACACAATCGCGCCGCTCGACCTTTGTTCGACTGGGAACCAATGAATTCGGCAGGCAAACCAGCTGGCATCGAATTCCGGAGCGCGTCAGCCGACGGTGTTGCCGCGCTTGACCGGGCCATTGCCATCCTCGATGCATTCACCACGGCGGACCGCTCGCTCAGCCTTTCCGAGATCGCGGCCCGAACCGGCCTCTATAAGAGCACCATTCTGCGCCTGGCCAATTCGCTTTTGCGCGGACAATTGCTCGAACGCCTGGACGACGGACGCTACCGCATCGGGCCGGCCAGCTTCCGGCTCGGCGCGCTCTATCAGCGGTCGGTCGTGGCGGTCGACATCCTGCTGCCGATCATGCGCGATCTCTGCGAGCTAAGCTGGGAAAGCGTTGCGTTCTATGTCCGGTCGGGAGACGTGCGCACCTGTCTCTATCGCGTCGAGTCCAAGCATCCTATCCGCTATACGATCCGCGAGGGTGACGTCCTGCCGTTGCTGGTGGGCTCCGGCGGGCGTGTGCTGGCGGCGTTTTCCGGACAGCCGGGCGAACCGTACGAAACCATCCGCAAGACCTGCAACTGCCTCGCCATCGGCGACCGCGACCCGCAGACGGCGGGCGTCTCGGCGCCGGTGTTCGGGCCTGGGCGGGTTCTGCTCGGCGCCTTGACCCTGGCCGGCCCGAGCACACGCGTCGACGCGGCCTTCCTGCGGCGCATGCGGCGGCCGCTGCTCGAGGCTGCGGCCCGTGCCACCCGCGCCTTCGGCGAGGATGCCTCGATGCTCGATGAAGCGGCTCGCGAAGCCGCGGTGCAAACGGATAATGCCAGTCCCGGCGCGGTTATCAGGAGCAGACGGCGTTCTCGGATCATTTCGACGCCCTTGCGGAACGACCGCTAATGCATGCCGCCCAAAGGGACCTCGGCTTTGGGAGAACGACGTAAAACAAGAAAGCTAAGCGCAGCGCATGAATCCGTTTCGACGCCGCGCGCTTTAGGCACTTGGCGAGTGCTCAGGCCAACCGCTCCAGCAGGATGCTCGGGGTTTCGTGATAGATGGTCCGCGCCACCTCCCGGTAGCCGCACTTCGTCGCCACGTTCAAGGAAGCGGTGTTTTCGGGGTCGATGATGCAGACGGTTTTGCCACGTCCGAAGGTCTCGTCGCCCCAGCCAAGCACGCGGCTGACGATCTCGGTGGCGAGGCCGGCGCCGTGGGCGGCCGGAGCGAGCGCCCACCCGGCCTCCGGAATGCCCTCTATCGGCGGCTCCATATCGCGCTTGAGGTCGTGAAACCCGGCCTCACCGACGAAACGGCCCGTCGCCTTGTCCTCGATCGCCCAGAAACCGTAGCCGAGCAGCGACCAGAGCCCGGCGTGACGCAGGAAGCGCATCCAGCTCTCTTCCCGCGTGCGCGGCCTGCCGCCGATGAAGCGGGTGACGACCGGATCGGCCCACATGGCGACATAGGCGTCGAAATCCTCCAGCCGGTGCGCTCGCAGGATGGCGCGCGTCGTTTCGATAATCGGAACGCCGCTTGTGTCGTGATGGTTCATGGGTCGCCCTCGCTCAAACCTGCAAAGCACCTAGCAAATCACCGGCCGCGAGCAAGGGCCAGGCCGGCGCGGATCATCTTCCAGACAGACGGCGCGCGCTTGGCGTGTCTCGATCCAGCCGGGACAGTCGTTCCTCCGATGGTCCGGCCGCGCCTCATGGGCCGCCAGCCAGAACGGTTGCGGATATCAGCACTTTGCCATTTGAGTACGATTGCAATCTGTTAGCCTGCCCTAGTTGTACCCGTGCAGCCGGTGTCGAGGAGAACTCCGCGCAGCGGTTGAAGATTTAAGCTCTGGGAGGAAATCACGATGAGAAGATTTGTCGCCGCTCTGGCTGCCGCCGTGGCCGTCACGCTTTATCCGGTCGCCGCAGGCGCGCAAACCTATCCCGAACGCACCATCACCGTCGTGGTGCCGTTTGCGGCCGGCGGCCCGACCGACACGGTCACGCGTCTTGTCGCGGAAGCCA
Organism: Mesorhizobium sp. B2-4-1; assembly: GCF_006442185.1. Classification (NCBI taxonomy): domain Bacteria; kingdom Pseudomonadati; phylum Pseudomonadota; class Alphaproteobacteria; order Hyphomicrobiales; family Phyllobacteriaceae; genus Mesorhizobium; species Mesorhizobium sp. B2-4-1. Next base: position 549,691 of record NZ_VFVN01000004.1, read on the forward strand.
TGTCCAAGGATCTCGGCCAGCAGGTCATCGTCGAGAATGTCGGCGGCGCCGGTGGCACGCTGGGCGCTGGCCGCGTCGCGAAGGCCGAGCCGGACGGTTACACCCTGCTCCTCCATCACATCGGCATGGCCACCAGTGCCACACTCTACCGAAAGCTCGCCTACGACACGCTGAACGCCTTCGAATATGTCGGCCTCGTCACCGAGGTGCCAATGACCATCGTTGGCCGAAAGGACCTCGAGCCGGCCGATTTGAAGGGATTGGTCGAGTACGCCAAGGCCAACAAGGATAGCGTCACCGTAGCCAATGCCGGCATAGGTGCTGCCTCGCATCTCTGCGGCATGCTGTTCATGAGCGCTATCAAGACGCCGCTGGTCACCGTCCCCTACAAGGGCACCGGCCCGGCCATGACCGATCTCCTCGGCGGCCAGGTCGACATCATGTGCGACCAGACGACCAACACCACCAAGCAGATCCAGGGCGGCACGATCAAGGCTTACGCCGTCACCTCGCCGGAGCGCCTCGATGTGCTGCCCGATGTCCCGACGACGACGGAAGCCGGCCTTCCCGACGTGCAGGTCAGCATCTGGCACGGTCTTTATGCCCCCAAGGGCACTCCGGCGGAGATCACCGAACGGCTGTCGAAATCCCTGCAGGTCGCGCTGAAGGACGAGAACGTCGCCGCCCGCTTCGCCGAGCTCGGCACCAGGCCGTCGCCGCAGGCCGACGCGACGCCGGCCGCGCTGAAGGCCAAGCTGGAAAACGAGATCGCGCGCTGGAAGCCGATCATCGAAGCCGCCGGCCAATACGCCGACTGAGTTTTGAACGGGGCGCCGCCGGCGCCCCGTTTTCGCTTCGGTATCGTCGCGCGCCCGCAGCTTGGGAGGAATGTCATGAAGGCTTTCGCAATCGACAGGACGAACGGCATATGCGCTGCGCTGTTCATCGTTTTCGGCGCATTTTTCGCGTTGCAGTCGCTCGGCCTGGAAATCGGCACCGCCTTCCGCATGGGGCCGGGCTATTTCCCGCTGGTGCTGGCGATCGTGCTGATCCTGCTTGGCCTCGTCATCCTCGTCCAGGCGATGCGATTCGAGGGCGATCCGATCGGCTACATTGCGTGGCGCGGCTCGCTGTTCATCCTTCCCGCTCCGATCTTCTTCGGCCTGACGGTGCGCGGCCTCGGCTTCATTCCGTCTATCTTCCTGACGGCGCTGATCGCATCGTTCGCCAGCGGCCGCATGAAACCGCTGACCGCGTTCGTGCTGTCGACCGGCCTGACCCTGTTTGCATTCCTCGTCTTCAGCTACGCGCTCGGCCTTCCGTTCCGGCGCTTTGGCCCATGGCTGCCATTGTGAGGAGATGAGCATGGAGCTCCTCGGCAATCTGGCGCTCGGCTTTTCGACCGCTTCATCGCTGACGAACCTTGGATTCTGCTTGATCGGCGTCCTTCTTGGCACGCTGATCGGCGTCCTGCCCGGGATTGGCGCCACCGCGACCATCGCCATGCTCTTGCCGATCACCTTTCAGATCGGCGACCCGGTTTCCTCCCTCATCATGCTCGCCGGCATCTATTACGGTGCGCAATATGGCGGCTCGACCACAGCCATTCTCATCAACATGCCCGGCGAATCGTCCTCGGCCGTCACGGCGATCGACGGCTATCAGATGGCCAGGAACGGCCGCGCCGGCGCGGCACTCGCGATCGCGGCGATCGGTTCGTTCTTCGCCGGCACGGTGTCGACCTTCCTCGTTGCCATCTTCGCCCCGCCGCTGACCTCGATCGCGCTGGAATTCGGCGCGGCCGAATATTTTTCGCTGATGGTCGTCGGCCTCGTCTCGTCGGTCGCGCTTGCGCACGGTTCGATCGTCAAGGCGCTGGCGATGGTCGTGCTCGGTCTGTTGCTCGGCATTGTCGGCACCGATATCTAC